>CAZWRV010000017.1:0-78965 GCA_964636325.1 uncultured Victivallaceae bacterium
GGTGAAAAATTACTTTGGCAGGCTAAATTTATACGTAGTTTACTGAATATTTACGGTCGATATTCGGGGCGTCTGTTACGAAGCGAACTTCGCATCCGACAGAATCCATGCCCACGAAGCGGGCTCGTTCGTTCAAGCAGTTGCGGACTTTTTCAGGGATGCGCATCATGCCGGCATCACCCAGCCCAGGCACCGGTTCCAAAGCTCCGACATTGAAAAGCTGGACTTCCTTGAGGTTCATGTTTTATCCTTAAATTAAATGGTTAGGCATGCTCTATGAGGCACTCCTACAACGCCTTTCCCTTCCCTTAAGAATCCTTGGACCAAACAGCTATAAGAGGCACTTTTGCAATGCCAGTTATATATAATCTATTGTTATATAATAAGTTGTATGTTTCTAATTCTAAAGGGGGCAGACCCCTTTTGTTAATTCCTGGCCTTATATACCGGCACTTTCACCGCGGTCTTGCTGGCTATAGCCTCAAGCGCCATCAGCGTGGCGACGGTCGAGTTCGCGCCGTCGAAAAAGCTGCAGCGCGGAGGATGGTTCTCCGTGATGGCGTCGAGCCAGTCGGAGATCTCTGGATCGTATGCATGCCCTTTTACCCGCTCGCATGGGATCGGATTGAAGGCCGGATGGACGTCGTCCTCGTTTGCGGCGACCGCGACGTTGTCGCGCTCAACAGTTCCAAGCGTCCCGTAGACGCGCAGGTTGTAATACGGGGCCATACCCATCCGCGGCGCATAGAGGGCCGACACCTTGGCGATTGCGCCGTTGTCGAACTTGAAGAGTGCGACCTGGCAGTCGTCCTTGCGCATTGCCGGAAACGCCACGTGGTTTGCATAACCTATTACCTCCACAACTTCCGCCCCGGCGAACCAGCGCAATAGATCCAGAGGATGACTCCCGCCTCCGACCATCGGCTCCTCTTCCTCCAGATACCAGTTCCGGCCAGTGCTCGTATCTGTCTGCTTCGCCTGATACAAAAGATTGTGGATGTAGTCTCCCTCGAGATTGTAAATCTGTCCGAGGCGTCCGCTCCTGCAATATTCATATACGGCGGCAAAGACGGGATTGAAGCGCAGGATGTAGCCAACGGCGAGCTTCAGGTGCGGATCAGCGGACTGCGCGGCCTTCACCATGCTCTCGATCTGAGCCCGTGTGTTGGCAACCGGCTTCTCCACCAGCACATGCTTTCCATTTTCCACCGCCGCGACGAAAGGCTCCGCATGGAACGGATCCCCGGTGTTGATGCTGATGGCGTCAACGCCTTCCCACGCGCAAAGCTCCGCCGCATCGGTGAACGTCCGAGAGATGCCGTAATTCGCGGCCGCCTCCTTGAGCCGCTGAGGATTGGCGTCGCAGATTCCAACGATCTCTGATTTGCCTACCCTGCGGTGCGCCTCCAGATGCTGGAGCCCGTTATGCCCAAGACCTATTATTCCGACGCGAACCATAAAAACCTCCTGAAACTTGCCTCAAGCCATACATATGTCTGATGAAATCGACGATGCAACCCCGGAATAACTGCATGGATGCCGAAGGTTTTCGGATTGGATTTATTCTATGGGGTTGTATGTCTCAACGAACCGACTCATCTGCGTCTCGATCCAGTCCCAATCGGCGAAGCCGGGCGACTCCTTGCCGTCCAGGAAAGGCAGTCCTTTTTCGAGGCCGTTGTTGAGTGAAAACTGCGGAATCACCTGCTCGACGCCGTTGACGGATGCCTGCATCCTTGTGTGGACATATGGGCAATAATGCATAGAGAGCCGCAGGCCTGGCCTCGCATAGTGGACTCTTCTACGGCCTCCGTACAATTGGTCAAAGATGCGCGCCTTGCCCATCTCATTCTGAAATGCCTTGAACGATTTGCAGTCCTCGGCGTCCCGGACCTCCATCACAAAACCGTTACCGAGCTTCGGCAGTTCGTGCTGCGTGAACTGGCGTAACGGCCCTTCATAATTGTAGAGGCTTATAACCAGAAACTGCGACGACTCCCATATCTTCATGGCACATTTGCGTTCTAGATTGCGTCCTATCAGAGGATGAACGCTCAAGAAGACCTCGCCTTCGTCCATATCGATCCTCTCGGCCTTCTCGGAGGCGAATGGGAATTTGTCGATTCTCCTGCCGCCGGCATGGACGCCTTTGACTTTTCCTTCCCCCTGATAGAGAAACAGTTCGGCGCGGAGATCGCGGATATCCCACCATTCTAGATAATTCGGGGTCATTAGGCACATGACTGTGTTGTCGTGCTGGAGGCAGGCATGACGGCCCTGGTCGATGTAAAGGCCGCAGTAATTTTCCATCTCCGCCGGATAATCCCTGTCCTTCCAATATTTGTTCTTGTTCCTGCCATCCGGAATTTTGCCGTTGATGTTGTAGCGGATCAGGATGTCGCCTATATCCGCCTTTACTTTTGGATTCTTTTTGCGCGAATAAGAGCAGCGGAATGCGTGCGAAGTGCCGAACATGTTCGTCGTGGATGAGCCTATGGAATAATTCCGTCCGTGATATGTGACAAGACCGTGGGGCTGGGCGCCATGTTCCGGAGCATCCTTGATTACGACGACTTCCTCCGTCAGCCTGGAAGTGATTAGTATTCCGCCGGTGCCGTAGACGGGGATCTGCTTGCAGAATATGCCGGGATTATAGTAGCCGTTCTCGGCGGTGCACTGGAAGCGGAACCTCTTCGGCTTCTTAAATGCGAGCTTCGCAATCTTGTCTGGAACGTGGTAGACAGCGCCTGCGAATTCGGCCATGTAGCAGAAAGGGTAGCAGAAAAGAAATTCCTTAGAATCCTTTCCTAGTTCCCATACTGTCCTGCTTGTATCGAACTGGGAGAGGAGCGGCATCCATGGCCTTTCAATTTCCATGCCGAAGACCTGGCAGTAGAGCGCGGATGTTTCGGAAGGCAGCGGAGGTCCGCCGCGCATGGACGCGCCGCATATCATTCCCAGTTTCGGATTCCATTGACCGAGCTGTTCGGCCCATAAACGTGTTTCAATGTCCGTGGCGAGCTCCCGGAACTTTTTCTCCTTGGCGAGCTCTGCGATCTGGGCGATGCCGGTCAGCCGGTGCGTGGCGTAGCCGCAGCCGTATTCGGCGACGGTTCCGCGCCGCCTGAGGAGATCCTTGAGCTGGTTTAGGTTGGCCCAGGCAAGCTCGCGGAAGTCTTTGCGGCCGAAGCGATCTCCGGCATATGCCAGAGCCCAGGTCCACATGACCGGCATGTTGTCGTTATAACCATGGAACTGGAAGTCGGCTGTCATCCCGAAAGGAGCAATCTCCTCAAGATATTCTTCAAGAAATTTTCCGGTGTCGGATTCCAGCTTGTCACCGTGATGTGCCAGGACGCTGGCGCTTCCGGCCGCGAAGAACACGTTCGGGCCGGGCTGCGGGTTAAGGACGTCCCTGATGTGCCTTACGATTGTGTTTGCGAAAGCGATGTCCTTCTTGTCGCCCAGGAAATATGCGTTCGTCGCAAATATCTCCATCCGGTCCTGGTCCCACCAGATGAGCTTTTCAGAATGAGCCTTCTCGTCAAGGAGCGGGGTGAAACGGCGTCTGATTTCGGCGGCAAGCCAGTCGCGTCTTTCAAGCTGGGCCTTGGCCCTCCAAGGTTTCATATGTGCTCCTTATATGTATAAACGTGCGGCAAGAATGCCGCACCACACTAGCGTCGGACGCGGCCGGAAACCTGTCCGGCCACAAGTGCCTTGACCTCTTCGAGCGTCACATAGTTGAAGTCGCCCTTTACGGAGTGCTTGAGGCAGCTAGCGGCCGCGGCAAATGCTATCGCCTTCTCCGGAGACGAGAAATCCCTGCTGTTGAGGGCATGTATCAGGCCTGCTCCGAAGGAGTCGCCGCCGCCGACGCGGTCGACGATGTCCCTTATCTCATATGGCCTGTAATTGCCTTCGCAGTCCAAGGGCGCGAAAAAGGCGCGTCCGTCCGCCTTGTCGAAGAGTATAGCGCCCCAGTTATTGTGGGAGGCCGATATGCTTTCCCTCAAGGTGATTGCAACCTGCCTGGTGCCCGGAAACTTTGCGATGATCTGACGGGCCACATTCTCATATGCGGCCGCATTGATCTTTCCGTCCTCGACCGAAGTCCCCTCGGCATGTATGCCAAGGACATCCGAGGCGTCCTCCTCGTTGGCGATTACGACGTCGACAAAAGGAAGTAGCTGATTCATGCACTCCTTCGCGAGCTGATTCGGCCCGACGCCGGATTTCCAGCGCCAGAGCTTCCTGCGGAAATTCAGGTCGCATGAGACGCTCGCTCCCTTTGATTTCGCCCGGCGCGCAAGTTCGAGCGTCGAAAGATATGCGTTCTCGCTCAGCGACGGCGTAATCCCTGTAAGGTGGAGCCAGCTGACGTCTTTCAGGGCTGCGTCGAAATCATATTCCGACGGCGCCGCCAGCGAAATCGCACTGGCGTCGCGGTCGTATATTACGTTCGAGCTCCGCTGGTTGGCGCCGGTCTCAAGGAAATAAATCCCCAGCCTGCCCTCCTTCCGCATGAGTATGCTAGAGCAGTCGATTCCAAGGCCGCGCAGTACCGCAAGCATGCTCTGCGTTATGGCGTTGTCGGGGACGGCGGTAAGATAGCGCGCCTGATTGCCAAACATTGCGAGCGAAGCCGCGACATTCGCTTCTCCTCCGGCGAAAGTCACATCGACCCTGCCCGGCATAGCCTGGCGGAAGCGCAGGAATCCCTCCGTCGCTACACGCATCATTATCTCTCCGAACGCCAAAATCATTTCACTTCCCTTTCTGCTCGTTGTCTTGAACTGCACCAAGATGTACTAATATCCGGTATTCTCCGGGCTTCAATACCAGCGGGCCATCGGCGAACACAAGCCCCGGCAGCGGCATAGTCTTGGACAAATTCGCAGTTACAGGATTGTCGGTCGGATTGTTCACCGAGACATGCCAGAGGGGCGGCGTCTGGCCGACGGCATCCTTGAGGCATACGACGTTTATGAACAGTTCCTTCCCCGCTTCGTCCGCAACAATCGGCTGTCCGGCGACAAGCTGGGTAACGGCAGCCTGCCCAGAGTAGACAGAGAAGCAGGCTCTGCCGTCGAAATCTACTGCAAGAGAACGGAATCGGTTCTGCGGTGGGCCGTATCGGCCCGCACCGACATAGCCGTCCTTCTGCCAGAGAAGGGCGCTCCAGCGTGGGTTTAATCCGGAGACTCGCACCGGCAGGTTGCTGTCAAGATTGTCGGGGGAGCGTGGAATCTTTAGTTCGGCAGCGTAGTTGTCGGCGGTCAGTTCGATCACTCCCGGTGGTGTATCCAGCCTTTTCCCGCGTAGAATCTCCATTCCGCCAGGATGCTGGAGATACCGTACCCAGCGCAGCATCGAATTGCTGTCCTGAATCGGTTTGTCCATCGGCCACCAGCAGGTGAACCATTCGACCTTGCGGGTTTCGCCGGCCATGACTTTGAGCCCGTCCTTGGGCAGATCCTCCGCCAGTTCGACCTTGTTCGGTTCGACGCTGAGCCTGAGGGGAACGCCGTAGTTGACGAACAACAAGGAGTTCGATTCGTTCGGAGAAATGGCAGCGAACCATGCGCCGGTGCCGATACCGTAACTCGTTGAGCCGGGGGTGACTATCGGACTGATGTCGCGGGCGGTAGAAAGACGATCGCCTTCGCCTGTCAGCAGTAGGACATTTGCCGGAATCTTCTGCCTCCAACAGTGGCCGAGGTAGTCATATTTCAGAACCATATCCTTCTTGAACGTGTTGAACTGCGTATAGAGCGTGGCCGTCGGTCCGCCCTGGATTCCCATCGGCCCCCAGCCGGTAGCCGTTCCGGTCTGGTAGCGCATCCAATCGGTGAATATCCCGACCATTTCGACAAGCGGCGCCTCCTTGATCGGGCCGAATCCGGACCACGGTGTGAAGTGCGGTTTCTCGGAATCAATGTATCCTCTCAACAATGTCCGGCCGCGCCAGACGTTGTCGTCGCAGGATTCCATCATGGGAGTCTGATAGATGGTTCCGGCCTGAGTTCCCTGATCCGTCTGGAAGTTAGGATGCACCGCGCCCCATCCCATCAGAGGAAGGTTGGCGGCCGGCCCGCCGTCCCAGGTGATTCCGGCATTCTGCACCCACGGGACAAGCGTGACATTTGACCATCCCGGCCCCCGGAACATGCGCATTCCTCCGTCGTTCACATGGTCGCTGCAGAAGACCGCGGCAGGCGAACCGTCGTTCCATCCGCGTAGGGGGAATGAGAGAGCCTTGCCTCCGTTGACGTCGGTTGCGACGACGCTCATGTTACGCTGAAGCGAGCCGCTGAGGAACATGCGCACGGTCAAGTCCTTCGCGCCTTCAGGAAGAAAACGCCGGAAGAGGCGCGTGCCGTCATACACGCAGACTTCCTTAAGGCCTGCATCCGAAGAGACCTGCAGGAAAGGAGTTACAAGCATGCGGTTCACGGCGAAAGGTTCACCCGCGAACGCTCCGGTCCGATATATTCCCCATGGCCAATGTCGGATAAGCGGGCCTGAGCTTGGGAACACGTTGGGTCCCATATACGTGTGGTTCCAGCGCAGCGCCTGATCCCAGAGCTTGTCAAAGGAATGAGCCGCCGCATATGTCAGCGCTCGGCCCGAAGCGGCTTCGGCGGCCATCTCCTCAGGCGAGTCAACAAGATTTATCGAGACCGGTGTTCCGGCCATCGTCCCGGCGTTGGTGAGCAGATACTGATCCGTTACGTCCTCTATCAGCTTCCCATGGTCGTAGAGGACGACTCCGGCCATGCTGAAAAGCCGCAGATCATACAGGGCCATTCCGCCGCTTTTCACCGGCCCGGTAAAGTCGAAGAAACCAACTGAGTTGATATCGTTGCGCAATGACTCAAATATGAAATCTATGAATGAACTCGGAATATATTTGCCATCGCTGTCCTTCGGTGCGAGGATCAGCGTCTTCTTGTCAGGAGATAGATATTTCTCGTGGACAAAGAGCGGATCTGCGCCGAAGAAGAACATCCGGTTGCCGAGGTTGGTTTTGACCCTGTAGCCGGCGATCAGCAACAGGTCTTTTCCGCTGCTGGCCTTGCATTCGTCCCTGAGCTGGGCGAGTTTCTCCGGCGTAAGATCGGCCATGTCCTCAAGAAATATTATGAAGGATAAGCCTTTCTGCCGCGCAACATCGGCATATTCCGCTATTGTCCCCTTTCCGCCGGAAAAGGCCGTCCGCGGCCCCACAATGCCTTTATATATTGCCACGGGCGGCGGAGCGATTTCAGGATTTAGATCGACGTTGGGGGACTCAAGATAGCGCCGGTTGGGGTTGTCCTTCTTTTCGAGCGGCGGATCCCAGCGGTCTGCTGCGATCTTCGCACCGCCAAGCTGATCGCCCGCCATGCTTGGCGCGGCTAGCCAGCGCCATGTGTTCACGAGCAGGCGTCCGAAATCGGAAGGCTTGCCGTTCAGCCCATTGTCCAGCATCGCACCGTTGTGTATCCATGAACTTCCTGAAGAAACATGGAAGATCGGGCTCGCATGGAAAAGCGCAAGCCGGCCGGGATTCAAGTCGCGGATCGCGAAAAGCGGAGGCGCCGTCACTCCGTCCGGGCGGAAGAACGGCTTGTCGTAATAAGGCACCCCCGGCTTGGCCTCCGGCAAGGTGATCGGCGTGCTGCGGCTGCTGCGTGGCGCGCGCAGGACGACGATCCACGAATCGTCTACATCTATAGGACCGGACATGTAAGTCCACGGCCCCGCGAGATGATACCAGGCCCCTTTGACTCCTTCGGAAACCGGACTCGGGAAAATATTGTCGGTGTAATAGAAGGGGATGCGCAGGCGCTGGTGATCGACAATCTGGTCCGGCGGCATGGAAACCGCCTCGAGCGGACGGCGCGCGCCCCACCGTGCAAGCGCCTTCTGAGTCACATTATAGACTTCGGGATTGTTTCCATGCTGTTGAAGGCAGAACATGACTCCGCCGCCTGCCTTCAGAAACTGCTCCGCAAGAGCGAGGGTCTGCTCCAGATTAGGGCCTGCCGCAGGTCCGCCGAAAGGATTCAGCTTCACCTTTTCTTCAGACGGGAAGTCTATGAGCATAAGCACGTTGTAATTCTTCAGCGTATCCCAGGAAAGTTTGTCGTGCGAAACCGCCTCCATGTCGAAGCCGGCGGCCCTAAGTTGTTTCATGTATGCGATATCCATCTCGCCACCCCAGCTGTCGATCAGAATCGCAGGTCGCTTCTCCTGTGCTGACACAGGGATGATGAAGAGCAGGATGAACGGGACGACAACAAGGCTCCTGAATATTTTTCTCATTGGATGTCCTGCATATTTCATTTAGCGGCAATCCATGAAAATTCCTCGCCGGGGGCGAGTCTTACAGAACGAGTATGGCCCTCCAAAGGTCCGCCTGCACTGCCCTTGACTTCCGTATCGACTGCCTTATCTCCAGGATTGTGCGCCGTGATGCGCCATCCGCCGCCCTGCAGCTGGAATGCACGGACGATGACCGATGGTTCGGCGCATGAGACGATATTGCCGATGAAGAACTTGCCCTCGCCGGATACAGGATCCAGGCTGGTCCATGCGAATCCGTCAGGATCGTTCCCTATCGGGCCGAAGACGTCTGTCTCCAGAGTCCATACGCCCGCGGTCCAGTTCGGATTCAAGCCTTTAATCCTTACAGGGATGCGGATGTCGCAGGAAAGATTTTTCAAATTGCCGATAAAAACGCCGTCTTTGGCCTCAAGAGTTGTCACAAATCCGGGATCGAGGATTTTCCCGGAATCCGCGGAAATAGCATAGCCCGACGCCGGCGAGGCCATGTTTAACGCGGCCACCAGCTTGGAATCCATGCGTTCTGAAAGCGGCCTTCCCATCGGCCATAGCATTATTACGAAATGGTAGGAGAAGCTCTCTCCTTTCTTGAATGTCCTGCCGCCCAAGGCATACCCAAATTGGAGAGGTCCATTTATCCTCCCGTCGGCATCGACGCTGGTCGAAACGGCGAAGTTCTCATCGAGGCTGATCAGCGTGGCATTTCCGAATGCGAACCCCCAGGAGGCGCAGGCGCCCTTTGGGAGCCTGGCTTCCACCTTTCCTGATTTCGGCACATCACCTGCGGAGAAGAGAAGCTCTCCGCCCTTGCAGGAATATATCCGGCCCAGGAGAAGGTTGATGGCTTCTCCGCCAGCCATGGTGATATCCTTCTTGAAATGGACCACGCCGCGGCAGAGCTGCAGCGCCTGTTCGCCGTCGTTGCGATGGAAATCAATGTCATCGCTGATCACCTCAATCTCCTCCAGCGGTTCAGCCTTCACATAGGGGCCCCAGCCTGAAATATATGGGCCGTATTTGTCGGGCCCATACTTCTTGAGATCGGCGAAGCGCGAGGTTTCAAGCCGCGTCTGGATGACATCACGCGTGGCGTAGCGGAAGCTGAGGTCGGAGAAGAGATTCTGGTGCTGGGCAGGAATTCTTCCCGCGCTTGCCGTAAGTTCAAAAGTCCCCTTGATATCCAGGCCCGGCGACGATGTGTCCGTCCCCCAGGGAATGAACGAAGCTCCGTCAGAGAAAGATACGCCCGGCCCGCCGGCCGCACTGAACATGTCCTTCACATGCGTGGCGATTCCGATCCCGGAAGGATTCCCCTGCTTGTCGACGCCCTGGCCGTAAGGAAGGGCGTTGCAATGGTCCCCGCACCAGCCGAAGAACAGCATCTTGTCATGGACCATCACACTCGTGGCAAAAGCCTCCCTTTTCTTTGTGTCTACCACTTTCACCCACAAACCGCTTTCCATCGAGTGTTCCTCGTCGAATATAAGCATCGCCGACTCACTGCCGGGGCGGAAAATCCTGAGAGGGCGATCGCCGGCCCATATCTCGACGCGCTCCAGCGTGACATCAGATCTGGCGCGGACGATGATGCGGTATCGGTAGCTTCCGGGGACGCCTCGGTCCCCGAGCGTTGTGCGGTACATGTTCAACGGCAGGAAGGCCTCGATCACCGGACCGTCCGAAGCGAAGACCGCCATCGAGTTATGCAGTCCGGTCCCCATGGACGAACGCCCCCACCTCGGGTTGCTTCGGATCTCGTCCAGGCTGGGAGCCAGCATCATAAGATTGGTTTCGGCTGCTGCGGCGGCGACTTCCGCCGGATCCTCCAGGAGATGCAGGCCGACCGGAGTGGGATATTCGATCCGTCTCACGAGTTCGGCCCACTCGGCCCTGTTGTCTTCAATCTGCTTGCCGCCCTGGTAGACTGCGACGGGAAAGGCGCTGTAGACCCGGTAGTCGGTGAACAACGCACTGTTCGACTTGACTGAAATCGGAAGGTTGGCGGGCCAGCTTGCGTCGAAGAAGAAGTGGAGCTGGTGCTTCACCCTCTTGCCGTCCTCGGTAAGACGCTCCTTCTTCGGATAGGCGATAGTCTTGTTGTAGCGCATGAAGCGGTTGCCCTCCCAGTCCTCGAACTCCTGGCCAGGCACGGCGAGAAACCTGTCGTCGCTTGCAGCTACGCACTCGGCCTCGAATGCCTTCCACTGCTCCTCCGTCATCTCCAGGATCTTCTCGCGGAATATCACTCCGTCGAAACCAGCCTTCAAAGCTGCATCCTTCCATTCGGCCACGGTTCCCTTGCCGCCAGTTTTCGCGGTGTGGGCACCGAGGAGGAATTTGAACGGCTTGTATTGTCCTGCTGCCATTGCCCGCCAGTCTGCCTCCTTCAGCATTGAGGAATGCATCGCATAAAGACGGTTGACTTCGCTGTCAGGCCAGGATATGTCCGGCCTCTCCCAGTCGATCGGGATGCGGTTGCCGTATTCAGGATTGACGTAGCAAACCGCACGCTCCTCCGCGCCTCCGGGAAAACCGGCGGATCGCGCAGGCTCGCTAAGCCATAGGCAAATGTTCTTGAACAGCTTGAGCCAGTCGGACGGATGTTCACCGTCGCCGCGGACCGAGGCCGTCTGCGCACCGACCGGCTTGCCCAGATCGAAATAAAGCGCGCCCGGTTCCGCGCCGAGCACCGCCA
This sequence comes from uncultured Victivallaceae bacterium, assembly GCA_964636325.1. Lineage (GTDB taxonomy): Bacteria > Verrucomicrobiota > Lentisphaeria > Victivallales > GWF2-50-93 > CAZWRV01. The sequence continues at coordinate 11,027 of CAZWRV010000017.1, forward strand.
GCCGTCCCTTCCCGACCTGCCGCGCCGCGAGAAGCACAGCCGCTTCGTCCTTGCGCTCCTTGCCGGCGATCTTCTGCCCGACATCGCCGCCGAGGGGACGCGTCAGCGGGAAGACTGTGTCGCTCTTCTCAGCCCTGACAAGGACGCTCCAGTCGCCATTCACCTTGAGCGGCCTTAGGAAAGGACTGTAGAAGACATTGTTGGGGAAGTATAACCTCTTGACGTCCTTGGTGATCGGCGAATCTTGGATGTTCTCCGTCCACAGATAGCACGGCCTCTGCCAAGGAACCGGCTGCGCCTTTTTGAACGAATGCGTTTCGTCCTCGACCGTAGCCCATTCGCATTCGGCCCCATGCTTTGCAAGCCAGGCGTTGAAGACGTCATGATCCTTGGTGGTCGCCATGGACGCCTGACCTATGTAAAGGACGCCTCCGCCCTCGCTCATATAGCGGTCGAGCAGGGCCCCAAGGGCTTCAGCTTCGATGTTCTCTACTCCGTGCTTGTTGGGAAATCCGGTCAGTATGACCATGTTGCATTTCTTCAGCTGCTCCCAGTCAAGCGGGACAACCGACTTCTTGCCGGGATATACGACGTTGACACCGAGCTTCTCCAGGACGTCGAGATAGGCCGGCGGCCTCTGCGGACCGATACGCGGCGCGCCGTCCTGCTCGAGCATCCAGACGATTTCGGAAGCTCTCTCAGGTGAATCTGCATAGAGGCTGCTGGCGTTTGTCATAAGCATCACCATTGCAAAAAATGACGGCAGAAGTCCGGCCCTTGGCTCATTCATTTCCTTCTTCCTCCTTGTTATTTAAATCATCTGAACTGCGCGTTGAGGTCCGCGTCGCCGTAAGGGCAGGAAAATGCGCCGCTCTCGGTCACCTTCACTATCACCAGCGGGGCCGCCGGCCTGGTCAGGTCCGACCTGTCCGGAACCAACGATTTCCGCGGAAGGATTATGCCACCGCCGCCGATCCACATGCCCGTACCGATCGGCCCCACATACTGCGAAGCCTTATATGTTATCCATTCGACATGGCCGTCGGGATATAGATAATTGCCGCCTTTCTTATGGTTGTCATACCTGCTGCCGAGCGACCCGCTGGCGTCGAGGAAGCACTTGTCCATCGCGATGAACTTGTTGTATCCGTCATACGGCCCCAAGGACTTGGCAAGCTTCAACATTCGGATTTCGCTCCAGGCGCCGTAAGTCCCCAGGTTGTAGTCGTCCGGACAGAACCCGGGATACAGATACGACGATACTCCCCGCGTCTTGAAGGACAACCCGTCCCATCCGAATCCTGGAGCCAGAGAAAACTCCTTTTGGGCAGGGCAGTTAAGAATGCACCTGTCCGTTTTCAATATATATGGGCATCCCCCCCAGCCGCTGGTTTCGTAGCCTACGCCGCAATAGTCCTTGGCGAATTCAAGAAACATCAGCTGCAGATTGCCGCCGTATACGATGGATGCCGAAGTCCCATATATGGGCTGCATAGGCATGACATCGTTGCTGTCGGACGCATAGACATGCGTTGCAGAACCGAGCTGTTTGAGGTTTCCCGTGCAGGCGATGATGTTCGCCTGATCTTTCGCCTTCTTCAACGAAGGCAGGAGCATCGCCGCCAGAATGGCGATGATAGCTATCACCACGAGCAGTTCTATTAAAGTGAAGCATCCTTGATATTTTTTCATTGCTCCTCCCCGATTCGTCAACGGCTGTTCGTTTTTACTCTCACGGTTCCATTCCTGACGTGCGTCGGCTGAACAAGCTCCCTGACATCGGAAGCTTTATCGGCCGTGGCCAGTTCGATCGCCCTGGCAATTATCCTCTCCCTTCTGAAGGAAAGCAAGTCGGTGCATTTATCCTTGGTCCCGTGGATGTCCACCACATCAATTGAAAGAATCCCCACATCCTCCGGAACGGCCCTTCCCTGCCTTTCAAGCTCCTTAAGCAGATGAGTCCCGTACGCCAGTGTGAAAGCGACAATCCCGGCACCGTCCGGGATGGAATCGACAAGCCTCGCGATCTTCTTTTCAAAGTTGACGTGGGTCGGCATCTCGAGATTCATCTCCTCGATACTCCAGCCTCCGCAGTGCTCCTCGCATGCGGACTTGACACCTTCGGCGGTCAGCCGCATGAAGGGGGTTCCTGACCTGAGGTTGCCCGACTGGTATGCAGTGAAAATCGGATTGTATCCGGCAATAAGAAGGGTTGTCACGGCCATATGCCCCGCCCTGCGGAAGTCCGGAAGGATGTAGGACTGCTCAGGAACTTCGACGCTTGAGTGCTCCACATGGATGACCCGGGTTCCGGCATATGCGATCTCGCGGAGAAGATCCTGGTTGCCGGGCTTGATCGGCGAGCAGAACGCTATCAGTGCCTGGTGCCTGTCCTCGAGCACCCTCCTGAGAAAAAACCTTTCGCTGCCGATGTCCCAGTTGTGCTGTGTCTGGGAATAGATGTTCATCAGGAAGCCGCGATCGAGAATTGCCCGCTGGATGATGTTTATGTTCTTTTCGTCGAACATGTACATCACCGATATCGTCTTGGACACAGGCGATAAAGCCTCAGGCCTCTTCACATAGATTCCGGAACCGTGCCTTATCTCAAGCATCCCCTCGGCGGCAAGCCGCAGCGCCGCCTTCCTCATCGTGACCGCGGTGACTCCGCTCCGCTTCGCGAGCTTCTCCAGCGATGGAAGCCTAGTTTCAGGCGGATAGACGCCGCGGACAAGTTCCCCGCGCAGGCTCCTGTATATTCCTTCCGCCCTGTATCCGAGCTGTGATCCCGCAGGCATTTCGACACGCTCCATGGCTTTGCTGATGTGGGATTATACGCCGCAATGGAACGCATGTCAAGCTGTTTTATATGACTTTTATATGAATTAATTATTTTCTCATATACTCCCTAAGCAGTATCCGGGCGTTGGACGTAGAAGCGGGAGGCCTGATTCATGTATGCACATGCCGCCTGAATCGCAAGATCGACTCGAAGGCCTTAAGTATCCGGGGAAAAACATTGAGGTGCGTCACTTCCGCCGCAATGCGGAGTTCGGGTGCGCCGTTGATGTGCTTCAGGTGCGGGCTGAATCGGCCCCAGCCGAACTGGCGCGCGTCGCCGCCGTCGAGGAGACGGCCGTCCACAATGAAGCTGATGATGCGCGGTCCGCCGTCGATGTTGACCACCACGTGATGCCGCCGTCCGCTCTTCAGCACCGAGTCGCTTGTCCAGCGGTTCTCTGTCTGGCCGTCGTTGAGCAGGAGCTCCAGCCCACCATCATCTGCCGTTCTGAGGCAGAAGCCGCGGCCGACGGCGTCGCGGTTGTCAAGGAGCTCGCGCCCGGACATCAAATCCGGCAGCCGCAGCTCCAGTTCTAGCGCCACACCTTCGCCCGTGTCCTTGCCGCGGAAGTCAAGGATATTGTAGTCACGTATTCGAAACCAAGGAAGTTGCGGCAGCGGTGCCTTTTCGGGCATCTGATTCCCGGCCTCAGGCAGGGCCAGAAGAAGCTTCTCCTGGCTTGTGGCGACCGTTCCTGCCGATGCCTGTCCGAGCTGCGCTGCCAGCGCCGTCCACATGCCCTCCAGGAACTCTGTCGGGATCTCGTGGACTCTGGCGATGTCCTTCTGGGTTTCCGTCAGGTAATACTTCCCGTCCTCCTCAACCAGGTCTGGATAACTTATGCGGACATAAGGATCGCTGTCATATAAAACGATCTCAGGTTCGGACCAGACGATCTCACGCCCGGTTGTGGTGCCGATCTCGATCCCGGCCGAGAGCCAGACGGGATTGCGGTCGTCGTAGGCGCCGCCGTCGGCATTGCCCGGCGCCTGGCGCATGACCTTGCCTCCATGGTTGTGGAACCAATACAAATATTTGCCGTTCGCACATTTCCAGGCGAAGTTGGCGGCGCGCGGATGCTTCATCCTTCTGCCATCGGCATAGCACTTGTAGCGCGGCGGACTCCAGGTGCGGCCGCCGTCCCGGCTGTAGCTCTCAACCGGATGCCCGTCGATGCTGCGGTATACGCAGTAAATGGAGCCGTCGCTGAGCACGCAGTAGCTGTGTTCCTCAGAGATTGGACCACCGCCCGGCGGCGTGCGCAGGCCGACCTCGCCGTCAGGCAGCGTTTCCCAACGAATCTTGGAAGGATCAGCTTCGCTTAGCATGTTGTCGCTCTTCAAAAGCACCCCTTCGGACTGCTGGAAGAAGCCGCGGCCCATCTGCCCCACCTTGTGCAGCGAGACATAGACGCCGCCGTTCAGCACGAACGGTTTCCCGACATTCCAGAAGAAGCAGAGCCTGCCTCCGTAGATGTTCTCGCGGTCGCATTGGAATAGACGGATTGGGATGTCGTAGCGTTCCGCCGACCAGCTACGGCCGTGGTCGTCACTGTATTTGAAGACGAAATGCCCGAGGCTATCCACTCGGCTGTAGACCTGCTTGCCGTCATGGCTGCGGACTTCGCGGACATCGTCGGTGTTGTGGTTGTAGAAGATGTAGATACGCCCGGCGGGTGTCGCTGGTCGCTGGCCGCTGGTCGCGAGTTCCGTACCGGCGGGCACTTTCAGCATCACAGCATAGGAATTCTCCCGCTTGTCGCCAGGTTCTACCGGGACAGGCTCGGACCAGGTTCGCCCTTGGTCGCTGCTGCGCATGGTCGCCACGTGCTGCCCCTGCTCCCCCTCGTGCCCTGGACCGGTCGTGACGCAGCAGAGCCAGGCGCCGTCGTCGGTTTTGACGATATACGGCTGGTCGCTGTAGCTCTCGGTCGGGATCTCGCGTCCGTGGCTGAGGTGACGGATGTCGGGCGTAAGTGTTTTTTCAGATGCCTTCATATTTCCCCTTTCTCGGTTTCACGGCCTGATGCATAGGCTCCCCGGACTGCAGCAAAGGCCAGTTTGCGGTTACGTCTATAATCCACCAGCCCCTTGAGATTAAGCTCATTCCAGTAGCCGTTATGGATTTTCGACGGATCACGGTAGTCGCTGAAGCAGAAAGGAAAGGTTCCGACGATCTGCGGGTATTCCTTGGCCAGTGCCAGCACCTCGCGCAAGAGGTCGGCATGGTAGTTCTCGCTCCACATATCGCGGCTGGCGGAGTAGCTGCCCGGCACGGAGTCGGCTCCGAACTCCGTGAGAAGCAGAGCGAGATTCTGTTTCTTCGAGAGAACCGCGTCGAGCATCTTGCGCATCGGCGCCAAATCAATCGGCTCCTTCTTCACGCTTTCCTGACACCTGGCACCCGACACCTGTTCACCCTCCTCAGGCTCAAGCCCTTTCCCGCCCCATATCTTGTCATACCATCCCCAGTAGGAATTGATGCCCAGCACATCCACGATGTCCGCGATGGGGCCGACGATTCCGTAGAGCGCGGCGTAGGAGATTAGGCGGGTGGGATCGGCAGCGCGTATGGTAGCGGCAAGTTGGCGGAAGAAGACTTCCGCCTCGGGGTTGGCCGTGTTGCACTCGTTACCGATGCTGTAGATGGCGACGCTGGGATGATTTCGCGCAACGGCTATCATTTCAATCGCCATCTTCTGCGCAAGAGACATCCACTCCGGGTCTGCAAAGCGCGTGCCGCTTTCCTGGTCGCCGGGATGGTAGCAGTAGACCGGCGGTTCGATCCAGACCAGCAGTCCGAGACGGTCGCAGGCCGCGTAGAAAGCCTCGTCCATCGGATAGTGGCATCGCACGGAGTTGCAGCCTGCCTCCTTCATGAGCCGCAGGTCGGTCTCGATCTGCTCCGGAGTCATCACCAGGCCGGTCACGGGCGAATCATATACGTAGCAGACCCCTTTTAAAGGATAGGGGGCTCCATTGAGCTGCACCTTACCGTCCCGCATGGCGAGTGTGCGGAAGCCGAACTTAAAGTCACGGCGGTCGAGCACTTTACGGTCGGTGTCGAGCAACTCTAATGTGATCGGGACTAGTTTCGGGCTCTCCGGCGACCAGTTGGGAGTGTCGAGGGAGGGCACTCGGACGGCAAATATTCCGCCGGGGCCGACGGGCTCTTCCCAGTAAATTCCATCGCTAGAGATGCGGAGAAGCAAACCGTCGAGTGAATCAAATGATTCGAGTCGGGCGGAGACCGCCAGCTCCCAGCCCTTTCCCGCTGGTACGCCTTCCAGGCGCAAGTCCGCCAAGGCCGGCCCCTCGGGAATTTCAAGGCTTACACAACGATGGATGCCGCCGTAGTTGAAGTAGCCGAGGCACGGCGGCCACTTCGTGACCAGGGAACGGTTGTCCACCTGCACGGCGAGGTGGTTCGTCCCAGGTTTCAGATTGCCGGTCACGTCGATCACAAACTCCGTGTAGCCGCCCTCGTGGCTGCCGACCTTCTCGCCGTTGAGATAGACGTTCGCCAAATAGTTTACAGCTCCAAAACGGAGGCGGGCCTTTGCGGATTCCGCAGAGTCCGGCGCCTCGAAGTCCCGGGCGAACCAGCAGACTCCCTCGAAGATGCCGTAGCGTTCGGCATACTTCTGCCAGACGCCCGGCACGGACACCTTGAGCCAGTGGCGGCGGTTCGCGGACGGATTCTGAAATCCTCCGTGGATGGCATGGTACTTCGGGTCAAGGTCGGCCACGAAGTCCCAGTTTCCGCTCAAGTCAATACGTTCTGTTGGCATATGTTCCTCCCTGCAATCGTTTGAGCCAGCATGTTCAGTTCCAGGCATTGTTCACGGGTAATGCTTTGTCGCTGACGCCGGTATGGAAAAGGGGCAAGCATCAGGAGACGTCCGGCAGCACACGCATCGAAATAACGGCCAGGCGGCTTGTAATGAGGCGCGAACCCATTCAAGAGCAGAACGATGAGAGGGCGGTCCGCTTCCAACGCCGCCCGCGCAATGGCCTTCTCGCCTGGGCTGATGCATGGGGAAACAAGCACCGCGCCATGTTCGGACGCATATAGCAGTTCCTCCTGGCGGGCAAGCAGTTCGGTCGCTGAAATACTACGGGAGATCTGGATCTCGCGCTTGAGCGGATGATCGATAAGAAAGCGGTTGCCGATGCCGGCGCAGGCCTTGCCTGGAAATATTTCCGCGTTAGACACAACCGTGAAAAGGGCCGGGGCAGCACGCTTTGCGGCGAGACGGCGCGGGTTGTCGGCGATGTAGGCGGTCATGGCCTTTAACTGCCCATGGCGCAGCAGGATGCTGTCTTGGAAGCCGGTCTGCCATAATCCGGCGGCAGGGGCTGCCGCCGGAACCGAACCAAGAGCAGGGGCTGCCGCCGGGTTCGGTTCCGGGAACAGCCCCGTGTTCCCGGTCCGCAGCCATCTGCTCCCGGTTTTCGGTTGAAGGAGCAGCCCCCTGCTCCTGCATTCCCTTTCACTCACCACCTTGAACGCCTTCACAATATGCCCCATCGGGCGCGCCAGACGCTCCTTCACCCACAAAATACCGTGGAAGTGGTCCGGCATCACTACGCACTCGCAAGCCTCTACCCCGGGATAGACGGCGTTCGTCCGCAGCCAGACCTCGCGCACGACCTCGCCAATAGGCGAAAGCGCCACGCTCGCAAGACCGCCGTCAAATCCGGTTCCGGGAGCGGCCCCTTCCTTCGCTATCACCAAATTACCCAGGCAATCACGCCTCGGCTCGGTCACGATTGTGATCATGTAGAAGCATGGAGAACAGTAGTTATGCTCCCAGCAGCGCTGCATCATGCCTGTGTTGCTCATAGTGAGGAGTTTTTTAAATTTAAGCCCGTGACCGCATCTTTCTTTCAAAATACATCCGTTTGCCAGAACTGCATCCCGGGGCAGCGTACAAACTGCCAGGAGATATGGCCCAGCTCATGCTGCGGCAAAACCTTTCCGAGCAGCGCTAGCGACAGCAGGCGAAACCATGTCGGAAACATCGCCCCCTGCCCGTCTGCGCTGCGAAGTTCGCAGTGGCCGTATTCGAAGGGCGCGTTTCGGATGAAGACGAAGCCGCCGTCCTGCATCTGGTTGCTCAGCACCCAGTCCGCCGCCTTCGACAATGTTGACTCGATGTCGCAGCGGCGATATTCGGTAAGCTGCATCATGCGGCAGAGCGGATCGATGGAATCGATGTCCTCGCATGCGCTGCTCATGAAAGGTTCTGTCGGATTGTGCACTCCGCAGCCGAAACCGCCGAGCGGGTTCTGCGTTGCCAGCACGGTGTCGATGGCACGTTCCAGAAACGGGGGCGTCACGCCGTCGTAGAAGAACAGCGGCCACCAGTGGTATGCGGCCTGGACTGCGTTGCTGCGCCATATCGGATCGCCGACGTCGATATCGCCCCAGACCCCACTCGCCGGGTTCACGTGGTGCGTGGTCAGCCAGTCCAGCAGGACCGCAACGGCCTTGCCGGCGCGGATGTCGTTCTGGAAGTCTCGTGCATACTGGAGAAGCACACCCACGTTCATGATCTCGTTGCCTGTCCAGGCAACCTGCGCCCCCCAGTCGCGTGCTTCAAGCCAACACACAAGCGCATCAGGATCGCGCCAGGGATCGAGCCAGCGAATGGGCTTGTCCGCCACTGTCTCAAGACACGCCAGAGCCGTGATGACGTGGCAAGTCAAATGCGGCCGACCGCACCAGAGAGGATCATCTTTGAACCAGCCCTGATCGAAGATCACTGGATCGCGGAACAGGCCGTCACCCTCCTGGTGACCCTTCAAATAGGCGACCCACTCGGTGCGATCCGCCGCTGACATTCCCTGGAGGTCGCCGAGCAGATGCAGAGCCATGGCCGCATAGCACGATGAATAAAGCGTCGGCGCTGTGCAGTCTGCGGAATAGCAGTAACGGCCGATGTCGCCGCAGCCCCGGGCTGCGACAAATGCCCGAACCGTCTCCGGAATATCCGTAAGGAAGCAGGCAGGAGAATTGTATCGTATCGCATTAGCATTGATACGCTGCTTGCTGTTCATGCCTTACACCCCTCTGATGGGCGTGTTCCTACGCCAGCGGCGATCAGCGGCTGGCGGACTTGGCCGGCGAAACGTGAAGTATCCGAGGAATCAAATGGCCCCGGCAGAATCTTTATGCTGTACATCCATGAGAATTCGCCGCCCTGCGCGGCCGGGAAATTTGTAAACCAGTAGTTGTTCATCACCCACGACATCACAATGCCGTTGTGGGACGGAAGCGATTCCTGCCACTTGCCGGTATTGATCCCGTTGACCTGAACCAAGGGAATGTCGGGCGACGCGACAACAATTGTCCTGGCGCGGTCAGAGACCGCGAAATAATTCTGGATGCTGTGCCAGTCGGTGGCTGTGCCGGGAACCTGGTCGAGGCCGGGGCGCATGACGGCGCCGGGGGTGTCAAGGTGGACGGTCGAAGGGTTCAGGGTTCGGGGTTCAGGGTTGGGTGCCAAGGGGAAGGCCACATAGAGCGCCTCCGCCTCGTTGGTCGGATTCTTCTCCATGCGGTAGAAAAGATCGACTCGCTGCAAATCAGCATAAAGCAGGATGTCCAATGTCAGCGATCGCAATGTGCCTGGGAGCTCAACAGCGGCAAGGCGCATGCCGGCACCGAAAGGGAAAGGAATCGGCTCCGGCGCGCCAAAACGTATCGGAGTCCGAACAAGCTGGCAGTCGCGGTGTACGACGCCCCATCCGGAGAGCTTTTCTCGTCCGAACGGCCCCGGAATACTTTCATATATCACTTCGCCGAGTGCGTATTCCGCGGACGAGAAGCAGCCGGAACCGCTCCGGGTGTCGCAGATTGCATTGATTCCGCGTCTGTCGGCATGGACTGTTAATGAAGGGCTGTTCAAGGCATTGTTGCGAAGTTCGCAGCTTGCAGGCGAAGCAGGAGCCTCTCCCTCGATCACACGGAAGCGCCTGAATGAGCGGGCAGGAATCTCGCGCGCCAGGAAGCGGATCCGCTGGGCCGGACGGCGCGCGGAGTCGGCAATCGTCGGAACACGCCATAAGGAGATGGCTTCACCGCTTTCCTCATCGAGCAGGTGGAAGGCCTTGCCAGGTTCCGAGCGTAATGGAGCGGGCAACCATGAGCATCCGGGGAGCCCCAGGTCGGCGTCGGCCAAGGAAAGATCGACGACATCGGTCCTGGATGCGGACGACGGATTGAATACCAGGATCGCCGGATTGCCATCGGCATGGAGGCGTCCTTCTGCGGCCAGCGTTTCCTGCAGAAGGCTATGCGCCTCGACGACCGCAGTATAGGCGTATCCGGCCTTGGTGCTCCACTGGGACTTGCTGTTGAGACAGGCCGGCATGTCCGTGCTGCACCATGCGCCCCAGGTGTGCTCGCAGAAGAAGGCGGCCGCTTCGCGGGCGCTCTCGATGCGCTCGTCTGGCGGCTTCCTTCCAGTTGCAGAGGTAAGCGAAGCGAGCGACCGGAGTTCCGCCTGCGCCTGGCGGACCAGCGCCGACTCGGCCGCGGCGCTGCCGTTGCCGTCGGCCCACCAGTCCGGCCATGCGGCTTGGATATCCATCATTGAAGCCGGCCATGCCGCCGCCGCATGCTCGAACCACTGCCGCGCTGTCCCCAGCCGAAGCCCCGGCCCCGACGGATGCGCCGCATTCCAGCGCCGCACGGCATCGCATATCCATAGCCCCGGCGGTGAGTTGTCGTGCCGTTCGCCATGGATGCGCAGTTCCACCGAACTGATTGGAAAACCTTTGCCCTCAAGCGAATACAAGTATGCGGCAACGCATTCCTCCGCGCCGTCCTGATCGAGCTTTAGGCCGTTGCCGAAGAGATAGCCGTCGGAATGCCAGAATAGGACGTTTCCGCCCTGGGGGCCGATCCATCGGAACATCGCCGGACGCGGACGGACTCCGAGAGCCCGGGTCTCGTTGATGGCGGTGTCCATGTATCGGACGCCGCGCGAGGCAAGCAGGTCCGGCAGTCCCCAGGCCCAGCCGTTGACATCGTCGTTCATCGCAGTCACGACCTCGAAGCCGTGCTTGCGCGCCAGAGCCAGAGCGTAGTCGGTGGTCTCTTCAAGCAGTTCCTGAGTAAAGAGATCGGTAAGCTGAAGATATAGCGCAGTCACCTCGATGCGGCCCTCCCGTACTCGGCGGAAGAACTCATCAGCGCGTTCAGGATATCTGGACAGGAAGGCCTTCACGGTCCAAGCCACCTCGCATGTCCAGCAGAAACGCTCGCCCTCGGGAAGCTGATCCGTCGCATTGCAGAAGTCCAGAGCCTGAGCTACAAACTCCGCATGCTTCCGGAGGATGATTTCCTGAGGTTCGGTGTAACCTATGTCCACATGCGTGTGATGGACCAGCCAGATTTCCCAGGGGCGCTTCAGCCCTGAAAGAGTATTCATAGGATTCCTTATTTATTTGTCGAATGATTCGATGAATTCGAGTGAATCGAATGATTCAAATCAAGTGGAGATAACAATCACCTTGAAGTCGAGCGGCGCAACTGTTAGCTGAAGTGATCCACCACTTACCGTCAAGGCCTGCCCAGACATGTCGCTGACCTTGCCGCCGGCCGCGATTTTTTCAGTGACTGGCCTGCCCGTGGGATTGAAGAATATCCAGGCCTCCTTGCCGCGAGTTACGCGCCTGCGAACGATCAGCTTGCCGTCGTGCTCCGGCTTCACGTCGCATTCGGAGAGCATGGTAAGGACAGCCTCGCCCACCGACGGGTCGCGATAGGCCGTGCCGTTGTGGCCGACGTAGGTTCCGAGAAGCCAGGCCTGGCCCTTTCCAACCTTGCGCCGGACTCCGGCGACCGCATCGCCGGCCTTAAGCACCGGTTGCGCGCCGTCGGAGCATTCGAAGGTTTCGAGATAGACGTTGGCCCTAAGCTTGTGCCCGGCCATCGGCCCTGCACCTTCGAGCGTCTGCGCGTCGAGATATTCGCCCCAGGTTCGCTCCTGCGGCGACCAACGGCTGCCGCCATCCGGTTCCCGCACCATGGTGAACCCGGTCTGGCGCACACCGAAAAGCGCGGCCATCGCCGGAGACAGTTCTCCACGGTTGCAGAAGCCCTCCTCGCTGATGCGTCCCGGGGCAGCTTCACTGATCAAGCAACCGCCCTGCTTCACAAATCCTGCGAACTTCGCAGCATGCGTTTCCGAAATCGATAGCGGGAACGGAAGTATCAGGACCGCATGCTCCGAAAGCTTATCATGCTCCATGCTTACAAAATCAAGGGGGATGTTCAGCTCCCAAAGGAGGCGGTGCCAGCCGCGGATGACGTAGGCGAGGTTGTCGCCGCCCTGCGCCATCAGCGAGCAAAGCTGATAGTTGTCCTCGTCAACGATTATTCCCACCTTGGCCCGCTGGAGCGTCGGTTTTGCGAAGATATCTGGATGCGCGTTCATGGCAAGGGCGATCCGGGCCGCCTCCTCCAGTCGCGGCGTAATTTCCCCGGCACTGTCGAGCAGGCTGAATCCGTTCTGTTCTGCGACCATTATCTCAGCTCTGGTGACCCAGAAGGATATCGCGTTCACCCCTGCGGAGACCGCACCTAGCATCCACCGGCGGATGTCTTCCGGAGAAGGGACACGCCCCTTGTGGAAGCCTGTGCTTATCGGACCGCCCTGGAATTCCGCGGCCCATATTGGGACACCGCCCTCATGGCCCTGCCCCGGGTTTGCCGAGCGGATGTAATCGATACGGTAGACGATGTCATGGAGTTCGGTTAGCAACGCGTGCTCGCGTGCGAAGGGACGCGAATGACCGTCGTCCCAGGGATGTCCGCAACCCCATGCGGGATAACATGATGTGCCGAGGAAGTCCTGGCTGCGGGCATAGGTCCAGTCTCGGCTCGAAGCGAACTCTGGGCCGCCTTTATGGGCGAAGACCGGACGCTTCAGGGGATCGGCGGAGCGTATTGCCGCAGCTCGAGCCTCGAGGACATTGGAGATCTGCACGTTGCCCATGAAATACCGCCATGCGAATTCCTGGGCGCAGGCAGTGGGCCGGAGTCCGCGATCCGGCCGTATGTCCTCCCACTTGTCATACCGGCTGTTCCATCTGCGGTTTAGCGCGTCGAGATCTCCGTATTTTTCCTTGAGCCAGACGCGCCATGCGGCCAAGGTGTTCTCGCAATAGCAGACGTGCCCGCCAAGAAATCCGTCCGACCAGTAGCCTATCTCCTGCCAGGTGTTCCATATGACGACGTTCTCGAAACGTCCGAGGGTCTTGACGAGCTTAGTTATGAAGCGGCCCTGACCCGCCAGCGCGCCGGGATGGTCGAAGCAAGGCCCGGGCTTGCCGTCGGATCCGGAAAGGGTCGTCTGGGCCTCATGCACCACAGTCGTTCCGTTTCTCAGGATCATGCGGCAGTCCGGGTGCTTCTCGTAGAGCCAATGCGGCGCCTGCTCGCAGGTCAGCCCGAGATATACTCCCATGTCAAGGGTGGCGGCATGCGCTATCAGCTCCTCGTAGCGGGTGAAGTCATAGCGGCCTTCCGACGGCTCGTCGATCATCCAGTGCTCCTGAAGCTTGATCAGGTTGAAGCCCTGTTTCTTTAGCATCTGCATGTCGCGCTTCATCTCTTTCATCGGCGGCATCGGTTCGCGGCAGAGATGCGATCCGACAGGGAAGAGCCTTGAGAATTTTCCCTTGTTCATGTTATAAACTCCTTATGACTTGGTGACATCTTGACTCGGTGATTGGGAGTGGTTGACAGGATTTAGGGCATCTCCTTTAAGATCAGATTGTTGCGCACTAGGCCGGCCCAGGCCCGCATCTCGGAGGTAAAATCTCCGTAGGCGATCATCCAATGATGCCCCAGCCCTTCGTCGAATATCCAGCTTATGACATCCTTCGCAGGATATTTAAACTTGATCCTTGCGGGGTTTCCTGGGAAGACCATGCCGGTAGGCAAAGCCTGGCCGGTCAACATCGCGCACTTATAGGCGTTTTCTGAAGGAGTTATGTTCAGCAAGGTGACCGTGCCCGGCTTCGCCGGAAAAAGCACACAGGCGCCCTGCCCCATCAGACGCACAGAGTTCAATGCAGTATCAGCCTTTCTGTCCGCCAGGCGTAAAGAGCTTGAACCGCAGTGCGTGAAGACTATTGATTCATTGTCCAGGGGCTCCAGAAAGTCGGTGTTCATTGTCGGCGAGGTGCTTAGGAGTGAAAGCATCAGCTGGGCGACCGCGCCGTGCGCGTCTCCTTCGCATGCGAGCGGCACGCCCTCCTCCGCAAGAAGGGAGGCGGCAATGCAGACCTTGCCCATGAGCTCGGGATAGCAACCTATGGTTATAGCATCCAGATCGTATTCGTCGATGAGTTTTTTGATGGATGAATACATTCTCACGCCTTCAAGCCCGGACTCCTCGGATACGTTGACCGAACCGCAGCGCTTCTTGAGCGAATTCCAAATTCCCGCCAAGTCCGTATCATTTCCAGCGGCTGAAAGCTTTCCAGTTGGAATGGGGACGATCCTTGCGCCGATTGACTTCTTGAGCATGAACTCGCCGGGGGACGTGTGGGTCATCCCGTTCACCCTGGTGCCGCAGAGGCCGATCTTCGAGCGGCGGAGCCTGGAGAAGAGGGCGGCGGCCCTGGAATATTTCATTGCTTCGGCGAGCGCATCAGGATCATCAAGCTCTCCGAAGACATAGAAGAACGGGTGAGCGAGGTACTTGATGAATGCTCCTAGCTGCTGGCATCCGCAGAGGGAGCCTGTTTCCATTCCGGGAAGAGCCCATAGGAGAAGGGGCACACCGCATTCCTCGAGCATGTCCAGAACCATGTAGTCCTCGAACCAGCAGGCGGGAAGGATTACGGCGATGTCGGGTGAAAGCCCGGCGAGCCGCCTGCCGGCGTCGGCGGCGTCGTGAGAATTGGAAAGGGATTCGCAAAGAACGACTTCACAGTTCTCCCTCCTGATGACGGCTTCCAGCTCCCTGGCTATATGCGGCGCCCTGGCCGCGCCGAGTTCAAGGGGGCTGGAGACAGCGAGTATCGCAACTCTTGGAACGAGCTTGTTTTTCATAATAGGCCTATCCTTGTAATTCACCGATAGCGTCCGTATTTCCGTGGATTTCCTAATTATTGTCCCACCTGCCGAGTATTTCGGTTATCTTTTTCAAAACTGTGGCATCCAAGCGCGTCGGCCGCGCCTGCCGGAGCATTTCTGCGGCTTTCGCGGATGCGAGCGCGGCGCAGTCCGGGGAACCGCCTTTGCGCCAGTTCGCGTAGTTTGTCGCCGCGATGACCGTCGGCTCAACGTGTTCACCGGTCCTCAGCCGTCCGACGGTGTGTTCGTGGTCGATGTATGTTCCGCGGTGTCCGACTTCCTTTATCACATCGACGGCCACTGTTTCCGGAGTGGCATTTATTCCTTGCACCATCCGCTTCGCGAAGCGGTTCATCTCGTTGTCGAGGAGGAGCTGCTCGTTGGCGACAGTCATGCCGGTCCCGAACATTCCGGAGTTCACTATGAGATCGTTTCCGCCGGATACGCCCGCGAGCAGGCTCATCATCTTCTCCCAGCCGAGCTGTTCGTCGTAGACGTTCGAGTCGGCGTCGGGGCCGATTGAATGCGAGGGCATGTTGTAGAAATGCGCCATCTGTGCACCGGCGATCCTCATCAGCGACTCCTCCGGGCGTCCAATCACGACATTGCTCGACCGCATGTCGTAGGAGGTCCAGGCGGCGGCGTAGACGAGCGGCGCTCCGGGCTTCACAAAATGCGCAATCACCACGCCTGAAAGGACTTCTGCATTGTGTACTGCGATGTTGCCAGCCAGGGTGTAAGGGGCGGTGAGGCCGGCGATGGGCTGCGGGAGGAATGCGACCGGAACTCCGCGCGTGACGCATTCCACGAGCGCTTCGGAGGCGCCCTTCTCCCAGAAAAGCGGACTTGTCGTTGAAAGCTGGCTTATGACATATGAGCCCCCGCTGAAGTCTTTCCTTCCCGACACTGCAAGCGCAAGTTCGATGATTGCCAGGTTGACATCCCTGCTTTCGCAGGAGAAAAAGATCGGCTTCTCCGATTTCCTCATAATTTCAGCGACCGCATGAGCGAGCATCGTCCTGGCCGGAACGTCCGACGGGTTCAGCGGCACACCTATCATGTCGATGTCCGCCAGCCTGTCGCACAGGACTGCGAAATCCGAAACATCCTTGAGGATGGAATTCCGCCTTCCGCCGCATCTGTCGTCCATGACGAATACGGCGTTGTGGCCGCCTGCGAAACGTGCGCTGCCGTCGCCCAGGAGGAAGGCCTCCTTCTGCGCACGGTTAATCACCGGAAATTTACGAATGCTTTTCGCGACGCAGTCCTCAACCACCTGACGCGGAAACTTCACGATCTCGCCATCTGCCGATAGACCTTTCTCGCATAGAATCCGCCGCACCTCGGAGCTTTCGACACTAATTCCGGAGGTCGCCAGTATCTCCAACGAGGCCTCATGAATCCGTCTTATCTCCGAGTCGTCCAGGACTTTCCATTGCGTGAGCTTCATATTCCGTCGCCTTTCAAAAATATTTCTTTACTGATCGATCAACGATGAAATTGCCAAACCGCCTCCACCATCGCACGGAAGTTCTCCGGCGGAAAGATGGGGCCCTGTTTCGTTGCAAAGTCCTCGGGAATCAGGATCACCGGCGACAGGGAACTGTCCGCCACCGCATGTATCCTGCGAAGTTCGCAGGAAGATGAGAGCTTCATGAATTCGTCGAGGATATCCGGATACTGGAGCTGGAAGAACGTGAATATCTCGAGCCCCATCGAGTCGAAGACGCTGCAGAAGCCGGTCCAGTTGTCGTGCTGGGTGACGAAGCCGTCGGAGTCTGTCACCCGCGCGGTACCGCGCGGTGCTAGCGGCGGCATCACAAGGTCGCAGGTCCGGCTGATGACCTCGCAGATGTCGTCCACTGCGTAGTTGAATCCGTCGATCTTCTTGCCGGTCCAGTCGGCGATTACACGAGGATTGTAGCTGAGCTGTTCCAGCAGGGCGCAGCGATCGACAGGCTTGTGGGCCAGAGTCGCTTCCACTCGTTCCCGTTTGGTCATCTGCTTGGATTTAGGCGCTTTACCCATGGATCCCTAGCAACTTGAACATCTTTGTCGGTAGCTTTGTCGTTAACTTTGCCGTCTTCCGAAGGGTTGAATTCTATTCAACCGTCTTCTCTGCGGCGGGAACTCCGACCGCCCGGCGGAATAAAATTCCGCCCTCCATCGAGTATTTGATCGGCATAACTGCGGAAATTCATTGATTCACGTAGATCATAATAAGCCATCCATGCCCATCCCGGAATGCATGCTTCTGCATAAAACATATCCATTCCTGCTTATTTCGCGGAAATTATCCTTGAAAGAGCGCCGGGAATGCCGTAGCTTGAATCATGGGAAAGGACACTGACATCCGGCATTTCGACCATTCCATCAATTCGGTTATGAGGAAGATGGGCGGCTCGCTCGGCGCATATGCTCCGGCGCGCGCATTGGGGTTCGAATGCATTTCCGCGTTGAGCGGATTCGAAGCCGAAGTCTTTCATTTCAGGCATCGCATCAAGGACTCCTGGGCTATTGTCGCCACGGTCTCCGGCGAAGGGAACGTGAAATGCCCGGGCCTGGCAATTTCTGCGAAGCCGGGCTCGGTCTACATAGTTCCGCCTGGAATTCCATTTGAAGAAAAGAACACTGGGGGTTGCGCTTGGGGCTTCGCCTGCCTCCTTCTGCGGCTGAAGGAGGGGGCGAGAGCGATGCCTTTCAGCAAAAAAAAGGCGTTCTGCGTCGACGGAGGCTACGAACTTGTGGGCAAGATGAAGGAAGTTGCGAAATGCCTTCATTTCCGCATACCAGGCTTCGAGATGCGCGCGCTCGGAGAGACTTTGGCGGCCATAGGCATTCTAAAGGGTCTGACCAGCGGTGCTTCTTCCGGAGGCATGTCTGAAACTGCAGCTAAGGCTGTCGCGGCGATACGTCAAGGCCTTAAATCGCCGCTCGACGTTCCGAGGCTGGCGGCCAGATGCGGGGTCAGCGTGTCGTCGCTGGCGCACCAGTTCAAGAAGGAGATCGGATGCAGCCCGATGCGGTTCCAGAGGAAGGAGAGGATAATCGCAGCGAAGGAACTTTTTCTTGCCGGATGCAACATCGGAGAGGCGGCTTCCAGGCTTGGATTCAAGACACCGTTCCATCTGTCGAGGCTGTTCAAGCAGGCCGAGGGGATAACTCCGATGGAGTTCAGGAAGATGGCGAGGTTCAGGAATCGAGGAGGATGCAGCTAAATATTAGATGGACAAGACTGGAAATCTGAATTTTCAGGTGAACTTGACGAGGACTATTTCGGGGTCGCAGAATATGCGGAGCGGGATCCAGTTTGTGCCGACGCCGCTGGTGACGATCATCCGCGTCATATGGCGTTCGTTCTTGAAGAGGCCGTATTCGAACTTCTTCCAATATCTTGAGGAGGTCCGAATGGCTCCGAAGAGCGGCATTCTTATCTGGCCGGCATGAGTATGGCCGGAAAGGACAAGGTCGGTCCGCTCCAGGATTTGATCCGAGCCGGGATGTTCGATTACGGTATCGGCCGCATGCGTGACAAGGCAATTGAATGTTCCTGTTTTCTTCACCGGGAACCTGGAGACTTCCATTCCCTTCAGGTAGGAGTCTGAACCGAAAAAAGCCAGTCCCGGGAAGATGATATGTTCATTTACGAGGAGGGTGAATCCGGAATCGCGGTACTTTTTTTTCCAGAATTCTGTCGACTGCCATGAATGGCGTTTGCGCTCCCAGTTGCCGAAGACGGAGATTTTGCCGATCCTGGCGTCCAGCGCGGCCATGAATCGTAACGCATCTTCCACGTGGCAGGAGTATGTGGCGATGTCGCCTCCGAAGACGAGCCAGTCCGGGAAAATCCTGTTGATTGTGGATGCGAGCCCTTCTGTAATCTTGCCGGGGCCTCGCCAGTGAAGGTCGGAGAAGAAGGCGATGCAACGCCCCCTGAGCGTCTCTCCGCCGGGGAATTCGTGGATCACCACTGCGGGGAGTCCGGACGAGTGCTGGCTGAACCGCCTGCTGCCGTACCCGGAGATTCTTTTCCAAGGGCTGGTGTCTGCGAAGACGGTCTCCTGATCATTCGTCGGCGAACTCATGCAGCATCTCGTCGGGGAGCTTTCGTATGTCGGCTATTTTGAGGTTTTTCCCGTCCGCGGACTGGAACTTCTCCGAGCGCATCTTTCCGATCAGGGTTCTGGCAAGAGCTGAACCGCACGAAAGGATACCCCTGTCCGGATCGCCGTCCCAGGCGCCCATCAGGTGGTAGGTGGTGGTCGAGCCCGACTCGTCTTCGACGATGACGCTCGTCCCCGGAACGACCCTGTCGCCTGGAACGATGTTCCTGAAGTCGACTGGGCGGACGGAGAGGAGTTCGTGCTCGAGTTCGGCGCGGCGCCTGTTTAGGAAGCGCTGCCTTTCCTTGGCCGCGGAATATTCGGCGTTCTCCCTGAGATCCCCGAATCCGCGCGCGTGGGCGATTGCGGAGGTGTTTTCGGGGATATCCTTGTTGATGATGCGGTCCAGCTCCTTCATCTTCATTCTGAACGACTTCTGCGAGGTGATAAGCAGTTCGCCCCCCTTGTCGGAGCCCGTCTCGCGCTGCGGCTTGAACTGGGCCGCGACCCCCCTGCCCTTCTCCGACCGCATGAATTCCCGGAGTTCGGCGGAGACCCTTGAGAGTTTGACGAGGAGGCTCTTGACCTCGTCCTGCTCGAAGGAGCCGCTTGCGGCGAGGAGGTCCATGACGACGACCGGATCGTCCTTGACGCCGTGGAGGATATGCGTTTGGAAATCCTGGTCTGAGGAAAGCATTGCCTTGAGGTCCTTCTTCGAGGATGATGATGATGAAGCGGAGGAGTCCAGCGCTCTGATGCAGCTCCTGAAGTCCAGCCGGCGCATCGCCGGAGCGAAGGCCTTTGTCTTCCTGTTCTTCCATATCCAGGCAAGTGCGTCGGCGGAAAGGAGCGGCGCCGCGGCAATCTCCTTCATCAGGTTTTCAATCCCGCATTCTGCGGCCGCGAGCTGCCAGCATTTCGCAGGAAGAAAGTTGCAGTACGCCGCCAGGCCCCTTTCGGAAAGCAGAATCCTCGCCACCCTCAAGGCTGACGGGACGAGCTTGAAGTCGATTTTTTCCCAGGCGGTCCTGGCTGCGGCGGATTTCTCATCGGTGCCGGAGCTCCACAGGGGCAGGCTTCTCAAGCATTCGAATATCCTCAATATCTGCTCGTCGCGCAGCTTTGGCGCCAGGAGCGCGGCGCATTCAAGAAGCATGAGCGCCTCTGAGGGAGAAGGCTCCTGCGGAAATTTCGACATGACAGTCCGGATGCCGTCCACTTCGACCGGATCGTCTACGTCCCTGCATCCCGATGCGGCGGCTGAAAGAATCACGTGAAGTTCCTTGATAGTCCGGGCGGAAGAGGCGGACCTTTGAAGCTCCCGGCCTCCGGCGGCATCCGAGACGGCCCCGTCCATCCAGGAAGTGAAAGCGTCTGGCTTCATCACGGAGGGCAGGAAGGCCGCCGCCGCCATCTGCTTTATCTCCTCTTCGGCCGGGGCTACGACGGACAAGGAGGCGACGCGCTCCTTCCAAAGAGGATAGCTCACCCCGGGAGCCACGGCGGGAGATATCGTGTCCATGAGCCCGTCCGCACGCTTAAAGACTGTCGTCCGACAGGGCAGGTCCTCAACAGGAATCTTCCATTTGGTCTTTGAGCGGACACCTTCCGCGGCGACCTCGCCCGTCAACGGATCGATGCCAGCGATGAGGACGAACTCCTTTGCCGCCGCGAAATAGGCGGCCGTTCCAGGATGGACGGCCGAGAGGAGCTTGGCTCTGCGCGCCGCCTCGGAGATGGGGAGAAGCGAATCCCTTGCCCCGGACGCCTTGACGGCGGCAGCCCTGGGTATTTCCGGATCAAGAAGCGTCTTTAGCGCCTTTTCAAGGACGGCCCTTGATATCTGCGATTCCAGCGGGACGGCCATGAGCAGGTCCAACGCGAAGGCCGCCCTTGCCGCGGACATATCGCCGCTCTCCGACCAGCTTTCCAGAAGGAATGGCACGTGTGAGCGGATCAACTCCAGGTCCTGGCAGTTCTGCGGCAGAGCGCGGAGTATGGACTCGTGGAGGTCGGCCGCGTCCCGATCGGCGGCCTCGAGAATAATATTTTCAAGTTCCTTGACGCTCATTAGGGATATAGGGCTGCGTTCACTCCCAGTCCAGCTTGTGGTAGAACTTGTAGTTGCGCTTGGAATGCTCCTTGAGCTCCTCCGCGAAGATGCTGTCGAAGGGGCCTTTTATCCTGGCGATGACCTCCTTCTCCTCGGGACCTCCTCCGCCGATCTCGACGGTTATGAGCTTGTCGGGGACGAACTTCTTATAGCATATGCCGTCGACTATCAGAGCCATCTCCTCGTTGGCGAACTGCACGCTGAGCTGGAGCCAGAGAAGCCGCCCCTTATCGTCGAGGACCAGGTTCAGGTCGTAGAAGCCGGGGTTGTCCTCGCTCGGAACAGGCCTGATCTCCTTGATGCAGTTGGAGTGGAGGAAGGAGTTGACGTTGATCCAGAGAGGATTGCCCGCGAAGGTGTAAATCTCCCTCTCTATCTTCGTGGCCCGCGGATACTTGACGACCTGGTGGATGGAGAGGAGGAAGGCGGGCTTGTAGGTGTCGTCCCACCATTCGCATCCGGTGAAGAGGATCATGGCCGCAGATGCGGCCGCGATCAGTGCGCGGGCTCTGAACTTCATTAGTCACCTTTCTGCTTGGAGCTGTTTACTACCGCCTCCGGAAGGTCGGATACCTTGATCAGATTGTTCTCGCAGAGAGTGGCCGCCCGCTTGAGGACGTTCTCAAGCTCGCGGACGTTTCCAGGCCAGGAGTACTGTTCGAGCATCGCGAGGGCGTCCCTGCTTATGTCCACGATCCTCGAATTCTCCTTCTTGAAGGCGTCGAGGAAGTAGGATGTGAGCAGCGGGATATCGGAAGGCCTGTCCCTGAGCGGAGGCATCTTTATGGGGATGACGCTCAGCCTGTAGTAGAGATCCTCCCTGAAAAGCCCGCGGGCCGTCTTCTCCTCGAGGTTCTCGTTGGTCGCCGCGACGATCCTCGAGTCGAACGGGATGTTCTCGGTGCCGCCGACCCGCCTGATCTCCTTTTCCTGAAGGGCCCTGAGCAGCTTTGACTGCATGGAGACCGGCATTGCCCCAATCTCGTCGAGGAAAATGGTTCCGGTGTCCGCGACCTCGAAGAGCCCCTTCTTGTTGCCCATGGCGCCGGTGAACGCGCCCTTGACATGGCCGAATAGCTCGGACTCCAGGAGCGCCTCGGGCATGGCCGCGCAGTTCACGGTGACGAACGGCCCCCGATGCCTTGGGCTGGAGCCGTGGATGGCCTTGGCCACGAGCTCCTTGCCGGTGCCGCTGTCGCCGAGGATGAGCACCGTGCTGTTCGTCTTGGAGACCTTCTCTATAAGCCTGTAGATGTGGAGCATGGGCTCGCTCTCGCCGACGATGAGGTTGAAATGCGATCCGGCCGTGAGGCGGGAGCGGAGCATTTCGTTCTCGGCCAGGGCGTCCTCGTAGGAGAGCGCCCTCTGGACCGTCAGCACGATCTCGTCGAACTTGAACGGCTTTGTGATGTAGTCGAAGGCGCCGTATTTCATGGCCGTCACGGCGTTGTCCACGTCCGCGTAGGCGGTCATGACGATGACCGCGAGGTGCGACTGGAGCTCCCTGGCCTCCTTGAGGAGCGTTATCCCGTCGACGTTTGGGAGGCGGACGTCGGTTATCATCAGGTCGAAGACCTCTTCGCGGAGCTTGTTGCGGGCGTCGGCCCCGTCGAAGGAGGTAGACAGTTCGTAGCCCTCCTTCGCGAGCAGCCGCTTCAGGACTTCTATGATGCTTATCTCGTCGTCTACGATCAGTATCTTGGGCACTGGTTCACCTTCTATTTTCTTGACTCCCTTGGGACGGAAAGCTGCATGACCTTGGACATCATCAGCTTCTGATTCCTGGTGATCTGCGGCCTGATCTTGAGCAGCTGTTCCGTGATTGCGTCATTCTCGTCCTTGGTCCCCCCGCCGGCCAGGGCGGCCATCATGCCCGCCCAGAAGGCGGTGTCGGAAGAGCCCGCAGAGGCGAGCGACGCTATGTCGGCGGCCGGATTGGCCGAGAGGAGTATCTTCGCGGCCGCCTTGTCCTGGTCGGTCGCGACGGTTGACGCGTCGAGAGCCCTGGCAAGGTCGGCTTGGACGGCCTCCTTTTTCAGGCCCGGATCCATGGCGATGGAGAGCCCCGCCTCCATCAGCTTCAGGCGCGGATAAGAGCCGATGGCGCATATCCTGGTGTCTGCGAGCCTCGCCTGAAGTTCGTCCTGGAGCTGGGGAAGCGTGTTCCGGAGTGAGATGGAAAGTTCGCATGCCCTCCTCCATGCGTCCTCGGTGGCCAGCCCCATGGAGACCGAATCCAGGACGGCGGCAATCTCTCCGGCGTTGTGGAGGCTGGAGCCCTGAAGCATGTATTTCGCGGCCAGCTCGGAGAATATTCTTGCGCAGAGATCCTGTGCCTTGAATTTCCTCGCCTTGAACATGTTGACGTTTTCAGGGGATATCCATTTTTCCTCGCCGAGGATCTTGGCCAGGACGCCCATGAAGTTCACGTCCTCGGAGAACTCCTTCCTTCCGCGGAAGGCCTGGGCGTATTTCTTCGCGAGCTTGGCGATGTCATCGTTGTCCTGTTCCGGGATCGAGAGGGCCGCGAGGATGTGCAGCAGGGCCAGCCTTAGCTCCGACTCCCTGTTCTTGCCGGCGAAATTGTAGGCGGCTATTGCAGCGGCCGCCTTTTCTGGAAGGCGCAGGGAGAGGGCGTATTCGCAGGGGTAATACAGATCGTCCGCCTCCTGCGGGGAGTCCTTGAAGGTGCCTGCGGCGGCGAAAAGCCCCGCAAGGCGGTCCGTCCTGGATGCGGGCGGTCCGAACCTGGCCTGCAGCAAGGAGTCGGCGAAGAGGAGGGAGTTCGTCCAAGGATACAGGGCCTCTATCTTCGACGCCGCCTCGTCGAAGCCCATCGCCTTTCCGGACTCCATGATGCTGCGGGCCTCGCCCCAGTTGCCGCTTGAAAGGGAAGACGCCATGAGCATTGACTCGACCACCTTGGGATTCTTGGCCAGGCCCGGATTGCTGGAGTCCTTCATGAACTCCCAGTAGACTAGCGACTGCCCCGGCTGCTCCTTCTCCCAGGAGATGAAAGGGAGCACCATGTCGTTCAGGCTCTTCGAACGCATGGACTCGGAGATCGCGGAGACCGACTGCGCCTGGAGGAAGTCGAGCTTCTCCTTCAGCTGCTCGTTGACGTCCTTCTGCCCCATGCACCTTGACTTCGCGGACATCACGCTGGACACGGCGGAAGAGAAGTTCTTAGCGTCCATGAACTTCTGGTACCCCTTGAGGACTTCGGCCGCCTCGACCTGCGGACTGGCCCTCCTCAGATCGGAGCAGAGGCCTTCCAGTTCGAGCCTGTATCTTTCGACGAAGGCGGGATCCCCCGCCATCAGGATTGAGACCAGGAAATGGGAGGCCTCATAGTCCTTTCCTTCCTGGAGGGACTTGAAGAGGGAGGCCATCTGGTCGGAGCACTCCTTCTGCCTTGGAGCCGAAGCCAGGTCGGCCCTGACTTCCCGCCAGAGCGCCTTTTCGGCGTCGGAGAAATCGCCAAGCTTGTCGAAGTATGCGTCGAGCTTATCCGCCAGTCCGTTGAGGAGCAGGAATCCGGCCACGGCCTCCTTCTCCGCCTTCTGGATGGTGATCCCTGACGACTTCTCGCAGATGCCGTCGATCATCGCCAGGACGTTCTCATCGGGTATCTGCTTCCACGCCACGCTGCTTACGCCGCCCTTCCCCTTGTCCCCGGCGGACTTCACAAGCTTGATCCACTTCTCGTTTATCTCCGCAACCTTGTACTGCGGATCGAAGTCCTGCATCGTGAAGGGGAGCGGCTTGTTGACGAACGCGTCGGAATGGGAGCCGAGGAGGAATGAGACATGGAACTCCTTGGAGCACAGCCTCTTAAGGAGGTCGATCTTGGCGGAGATATCCTTCCTGGCCGACGCCCCCGCCTTGGAGAGCTCTTCGAGGGATGCCTGCAGGACGCCGAGATCCCGCTTCTGCCGCGGAAGAACCGCATACTGTGCGAGCGACGCAAAATACAAGTCGACGATCCTGTTTTCCGCAAGGGCCTGCTGGCGCCTTGCCTTGGACTCCTCCTTGAGCTTCTTCTCCCTGTCGAGCCGTTCCTGCTCCAGCTTAGCGAGCTCCTGCTCATGCTTCCTTTGAGCCTCCGCCTCCAAGTCGGCTATCAGCCTGGTGACATGGACGGACTTGTCGGTGAGGAAGGAGATGTCCTCCTGCGAGACGGGGAACCCCTGCGCGTCCGACCTCCTCTTGAGGACGGATTCGATGCGGGTGTTCAAGGAGCGCAAGGATTCGGCCGAATCCTTGGAATGGTCAGACTTCAGCGTCTCCAGGAGGGAGGCCAGCTCCTTTTGGAACTCGGCCTTATCCGGCACCATGTCCTCCGCGCCCTGGACGCCCTTCTTCCTGTCGTTGATAAGCTTCTGGATTTCCGGCGGCGCCGCGGGGCCGTACTTCTGCTTGAAGGCCTCGAGCTGAGATATCGCGTTCTGATCGGTCATGAAGCGGGATTCGTGCACCAGCTTCCGCATCTCCTCCATCATGTGCTCCTTGGAGGGGGCGCCGGCGCCGGGCGTGCCGGGCTGCGAGGGCATGACCTGGACCTTGAGGAGGTAGAGGGCAAGCAGGACGAGGAGCATTATTCCGAGGAGGACGGCCAGCTTCTTCACCGCGCTCCCCTCGTCCGCCCCGAGCTTGTCCGTCGAAATGCTTCCGAGATCCACCTTGGGGATGTTCACTGCGGCCGGCTTGTGCACGACCTTCCTTTCGGAATCATGGACCTTCTCGATGGCCTTCACCACCGACTTCCAGGAATCGTAGCGCTCCTCCGGATTCTTCATCAGAAGCCGTTCGACGAGCTTTGAGATGGATGGGTTGATCTCCTTGGTGACGTCCGAAAGCGGCCTTGGCGTGTCGTTCAGGTGGCGCCTGAGGACGACGTCGGGGTCGGTGTCGTTGAAAGGCGGTGCGCCCGAGAGCATGTGGTAGAGGGTCGAGCCGAGAGAATACATGTCCGCGCGGCAGTCAATCCTGTGGATGTCGCCGGCGATTATCTCCGGGGGCGCGTAGAGAGGCGTGGCCATCAGGCCGTCCCTTGAGGCGGACTCGTCGTGCATCGACTTGGCAAGCCCCAGGTCGGCCAGCTTTACGCCGCCGCTGCTGTTGAGCATTATGTTCTCGGGCTTGATGTCGCCGTGGCTCAGCTTCTGCTTGTCCCAGGCGTATTCAAGCGCCTGCGCCACCTTGAGCGATATGTTCAGCGCATCCTTCGGCGCCAGTATCCCGTCGCGCATAATGCGCGTCTCAAGGGTCTCTCCCTCCACCAGCTCCATCGCGAAATAGTATATGCCGTCGGCCGTGCTGCCCGCGTCGTATACCTGCACGACGTTGGGATGGCTCAGGCCCGCCGCCGCACGCGCCTCCCGGAAGAAGCGTTCGACGAACTCCTTGTCCTTGGAGAGCTCGTCGGAAAGTATCTTGAGCGCCACGAATCGGTCGAGGTTGAGCTGCTTGGCCTTATAGACGACCCCCATGCCGCCCTGCCCCAGCTTGTTCTCTATGAGGAATCCGTTGATGACGACCCCCGGATCTAGCTGCGTGGCCTTGGGGACTATCGTCCTGCCGCACTGCCTGCAGCGCTTTTCGGACGTCGACGGATCCACGTCCGCCTCAACCCTGGCCTTGCAGTTGCCGCAGAATATGTTGATCGTCCTCTGATTCTCGTTTCGCGCCATCTTCCGACCCCTTTAACCGCCACGGGATTTGGCGTTGGGCTGAATTTGCAATCACCTCAAAATAGACGGAAAAATAATATAGCAGTTCAGCGGAGGAATTCAAAAGCGGAAGGAGCGATAGCCTGAATTTGCATGATTTTCCGCCAGAAGCTATGTGGCGGGGGGCGGGGGGTTTTGAGCTGGGGGAGGGGAGCCGGCGCCGAGGATGTTGTCCACCTCCTTGCTGAGGTTGTCCCCGTAGCTCATCCCCTTGAGGACGATCTTCCGTATCCTCGGCG
Organism: uncultured Victivallaceae bacterium; assembly: GCA_964636325.1. Taxonomy (GTDB): domain Bacteria; phylum Verrucomicrobiota; class Lentisphaeria; order Victivallales; family GWF2-50-93; genus CAZWRV01. Next base: position 38,155 of record CAZWRV010000017.1, read on the forward strand.
TGAGGAAGTCGTAGTCCTCCTGGCTGAGGTTTTTCGCCGTGATGATGATCACCGGAATCCGCCTTATAGCCTCTTCCTCGGAGTCCTTCCACCGCAGGAAGTCGAATCCGCTCTCGTTCGGCATCATCAGATCCAGGACGATGAGGTCGTAAGGCCCCTTGCTCTTGAGGCTGTTGCGCCCTTCGATGGATGTGAGGACGGCGGTTATGTCATATCCCTTTCTCTGAAGGATGATCTGTATCAGCCTCAGCAGGGAGAACTCGTCGTCTATCGCCAGTATCCTTTTCTTTTCCATGGCTCCTGTGCGGCGCCGCGTAAAAACGAGAATTCGGCGCTTGCGCCCTTTAAAAGATTGAGTTTAAATATAATGTCATATTCCGCCCACTTCAAAAAAAAGCTTGCGGAATTCGCAATTATGAATATCCAAGTTGTCTTCTGCTCATGCGGCTACGGGACGGTCATCCCGGAGGGGAAGAAGGCCGCAGTCCTCGGGTGGCTCAAGGCCCGCGCGCCGGGATTACTGCTGGCCGAGGATCTCTGCAGGGCCTGCGCCGGAAGGAACGAGGGCATGCTCCGGCTCCTGGCGGCGGCGGAAATTGCGGTTGTCGCATGCCATCCGAGGGCTGTGCGCTGGCTTCTCGAAGCCGCGGGCCTCGGCTCCGACGGGCGGAAAATCCACTTCTTCGACCTGAGACGGAACTCCGAGCAGGAGATCATGGCGGGCCTGCAGCCTCTTCTTTCCGGAGAGGAGCGGCAGGGGGAATTCGAGCCGGCGCGGATTCCGCCACTTGCGGAGGGCGATTGGATATCCTGGTTCCCGGTAATTGACTACGGCAGATGCACCGCCTGCGGGCAGTGCCTGGACTTCTGCCTTTTCAGCGTCTACTCTCGCAGAGATGACGGAACGGTGGCGGTCTCAAGCCCCCGGAACTGCAAGACTAACTGCCCGGCCTGCTCCAGGGTCTGCCCCTCGACCGCGATAATATTCCCCAAGCATTCCGAGCCGCCAGCCAACGGCGACGAAGTCACGCCGGCAAACGAAAACAAGGGGGATGTCTCGGCCCTCGGAAAGATGACCCGGGAGGAGATATACGCGAAGCTCTATGGAAGAAGAGGGAAATGAACACCATTTGAAAAGGTTCTCTCATGCTTCTGCAGCTCGCATACAGGTTCGCAACGGAGCCCTCCCCTGCTCTCCTCTGGAAATTCGCCGGCTGCTTCGCGCTGAAAGGGATGTCGGCGGTGAACAGGTTCAAGCGAGCCGCCGCGGCGGGCGGCCCGCTCTGCCCCGCCTTCGTCTTCATCTCCGTCACGGACAGGTGCAACCTTTCCTGCAAGGGCTGCTGGGTCACGGGAAAGAGCCCGCCGCGCGACATGCCCCCCGACATGCTGGACAAAATCATTCGCGACTTTAAGAGGAGGGGTTCGAGCTTCTTCGGTATCCTCGGCGGCGAACCGCTGCTCCACAAAAGCATTCTTCCCGTCCTCGGAAGGCACCGCGACTGCTATTTCCAGGTCTTCAGCAATGGAACCGTATTCACGGAGGACACAGCCATGGCCATGCGCCGCAGCGGAAACATCACCCCGCTCGTCAGCATCGAAGGGTTGGAGAAGGTCAGCGACGAGAGGCGCGGCGGCTCCGGTGTCTACGGATCGGCCCTGGACGCCCTCGCGCTCTGCCGGAAGCACCGCCTCATAACCGGCGTGGCCACAAGCATCTGCAAATCGAACATTGCTGAACTGGCGACCGAAAGATTCGTCTGCGAGATGGTCTCGCGCGGAGCCCTTTACATCTGGTTCTACATCTACCGGCCGGCCGGCGGAACCCCCTGCCCTGAACTGGCGCTCTCCGAGGATGAGATAATTCGCCTGCGAAAATTCATGGTCGAGATCAGATGCAAGGCGCCGGCCCTCATCGTCGACGCCTACTGGGACCATCTCGGCCGCGCCTTATGCCCCGCCGCGACGGGAATCAGCCACCACATAAATCCGGAAGGATATGCCGAGCCTTGTCCGCCGGTCCAGTTCGCAAAAGACAGGCTATCCATCGGCGCGGACTCCGCGGAAGTCCTTGAAAGATCGAGGTTCCTGGACGATTTCAGGAGGACGACGCGCGCCGCATCAAGAGGCTGCATCCTGCTGGAGAATCCCGCCCTTCTCAAGGAGATCGTCCTGCGCAACAACGCCGAATCCACGTCCGGCCGCCCGGCCGGGATCGCTGAACTCGACGCGATGCGCCCGCTACCCGGCCACAACATCCCAGGAAGGGAAATCCCCGAAAAGCACTGGCTCTACCGCTTCGCAAAGAAGCGTTGGTTCTTCGGGTTCGGCGCGTACGGGTGAAATTCCGGCGCCGGCGGAATTTCATTTTCAGATTTTCAGCGCATCAGATTGCAAGCCACAACGGATTTTCCTACGTTCCACCAAGAAATCCACGCAGGACGAAAATCCGAAAAACCTAAAGGAGATACTTGTTCGCGATGGATATCCCGCTCAGCATCGAGCCGGTGATTCCCAGGAAGCCTTGGTCCGTCCCGCAGAGAAAGAGATTCTCAAGGTGCGTCCTTCCGTCCTTGAACTTCATCGGGGAACCGTATACGGCTCCGTTCATGTGGCCTGTGTATCTCGTTATCGCGCTGGGAGTGAAGATGTCCTTGAAAAGCACATGGGATTGGATGTCCCGGATGCCGGACCGCACTCCTCCGCTACTTGCAAGTTCGGCGGAGACCTTCTCCTTCATCTCCCTGCAGGCCTCTCCGGAAAGCGCCTTCCAGAGCGCATGATTCGCCTGGGCGGTGAAGCGCAGCATCGGAGGCTCCTTCGCATGATCGGCGGGAAGACGGAGATAATTGTTCGGACAGCAGATCACCCCGCTCCTGAAATCAACAAAATCCTCCGGCTTCCTGTAGGAAAATTTCGAGGAATCATTGAAGAACACGATGGACTCGTTGAATCCCATTTCGGAAGGAAGCCTGTCCAGGACTAGGATGCATTCGACGAATCCGAGCTGCCCCGCGGGGATTTCCGCGAAATTCGCAGGCTTCTCCCCGCACAACGAGAACGTCTCTATCGAACCGGCGCAGGACAGGACGCTGGAGCACTCTATCAACTCCCCGCCGCCGGTTTCCACGCCCGAGACTTTTCCCGCGGTAGATATGATTTTGCGGACTTCGCATTTAAGCTTAAGCTCCCCGCCCGACTCCACGAAGCGCTTCTCCAGAATGTCCAGAAGGCGCCTGACTCCGCCGGCAGGACGGCAGAATCCCTCCCGGAAGATGCTGTTGAACATTATGACGAACTGCGCCAAATCCATGTCGTCCTCCACGGCGCTGCCGTAATACATCAGCGGACAGAAAAGCATCTCGAGAAGAAGCGGATCCCTTATGAACTCCCCTACCCTGCCCCGGGCGGAAACGTAAGGCGCATTCATGTCCAGCCCGTCGTAGCCGGCGATGAAGGAGACTAACCGCGCGAAGGCGTCCTTTTCCGCAGGAAATGAAGAAGCTATTTCCGACTCGAGCAAGGAAATATCGTTGGAAAATCGCAGCTTTACGCCGGGAAACGAAATAGCCGCCCCGCACTGCTCGCGCAAGGAAAGCTCGTCGTAGCCTATCCTTAGCTGGCGCAGCAGCTTGAGCAGCGGCGAAGACTTCGCGCCGGTCCGGGGGACGAAGTTCGTCATGGCGTGGAGGCCAGTGTCGATCTCGTATCCCTGCCTGTAGTAATATGAGTTCAGCCCGCCCGTCCGGGAATGTCTCTCGAGGATGCAAACCTTCTTGCCGAAATGGGCCAGGCGTATTCCGGCCGCAAGCCCCGACATCCCCGCGCCTATTATCACACAGTCGTATCTCATGCCATTCCCACTGCAATTTCTTCAAGCTGCTGAAAAACCTACAGGAATTACATTTTTCACCTTGATTGAAGATAGAATGGAGAATCTGGAAAATCAAAGCGGAAACAATTGGAATGCATGCGGAACCCCGCGGCTATTCCGTAACAAAGCCAGCGGCGCGAGACCTTATTCAGGTCTCATCCTATCTTGTCTTCCCGGGCTTGACAGGATATATTGGGTGAAATTGCTGCAAAACTAAGTTTCGCATCCAAGGTGTCGGGTGCCAGGTTTCAGGTATGAACTCAGCAGACTACGCCCTTTTGCTGAATTCATACTTTCAGTTCAGATTTACGGCGCACCGCGCTGAAAAAGCACAAGGGCATTTCCAATAGTTTAAGCCATTTCATCGGAGCGGGCCAGGTAATCTGGAAATAAGGTGACCGGATGACAAAGCATATCCTTGGCATCTTAGCATTCGCTTCCTGCTGCATCCTGATCTCATGCCCGGGATGCGGCTCAAGATCCGTCTCCGGCGGGGCGAAGGATGTCGACACCCTGGTCGCCATGTTCAAGGAGGCGTGCAGGGCGCAGGACCTTGCCAAGCTCAGGGAACTGAGCTACTGGGAGGACATACCGGAGAACGAGATTGCCGCCAACCTCGCGGAAAAACAGCAGATATTCTTCTCCAATGGTATCACAGTCAAGGATGTCAAGGCGACGAAGTTTCCGGATCCCGAGCGTCTTGAGGCCAACAGGCCGGTCAAGATGGGAAAAGTCATCTACCGCCCCACAGTGGACATCCTCGGCCAGCTGGAAATCTCCACCGAGGTGGACGGCAAGCCCGCCGGCTCCTGGATACTCCAATACGGCACCAAGGGCAAGCGCTACTTCATCTCCACAAAGAAGAAGACCTAGGATCAATAATAAACGGCCGCCGTTTATTATTGATTTGCTTCTGCGCAACAAGCTTCGCAGAAGCCGTGATCTCAGCAATCCGGAAATGGCGGAAAATCGGAAAAGTTGTTGAAATGGCTAAGCCAGAGATATTGAAGGGAGTCAGGAAGGTTCTATTCTACGGTGACAGCCTCACCGATGGGAGCGACTATCCTGAATACGTCGTCAACACCCTAGAACGCGAATTCCCCGGCTCCGGATTCCAGGTGATGAATTCGGCGATTTGCGGCAACACCGCCGCAGATCTGCTTCGCCGCCTCAAAAACGACGTTCTGGATCGCAAGCCCGATCTGGTGAGCATCTGCATCGGCACCAACGACCGGCTGGTCAAAAGGGAAATCGCCGCGTATAAAAACGACTTGGAGGCGATTGTGACAAGCCTGCTGGATGCCGGAATCAAGGTTCTGCTTGTCAAGCCGTCGCCGCTGGGAAATCCGGAGCAGGAGAAAAAGTTCCAGGACAATCTTGCCGCAATACAGCAGGTTGCGGACAGCCATCATCTTACGGTGGCAGACGCGCATCAGGTCTTCCTGGACGGCGCCAAGGCTGGAAAGGAGATGCTGGGCGCGGACGGAGTGCATCACGGAAAGGACGGATTCGAGGGCATGGCCAGGGCCGTGCTGGACGCCTTCGGCCTTAAAAATGTTCCGATAGAAAAGACGATCCGCCCCTGGCCGTTCCTGCTCCTGGACTGGGAGACTTCTTCGCCTTTCCCTCTAAAGGAGGCACCAGAACCCGCAGCCGTCAAAGCATGGAACCCCTTCGATCGCAAGACGGCTGTGGAGAAGCAGCCGTGGTGGGACTCGCCGTTTGCAGCACGCGGCGGCTGGATGCCGTTCGCTCCGGAGAAGCCGGTTCCGGGCATGGCGGCCTACGGACGTACACACTTCCGGGCGGCGAAGGCCGGAAAGGCGGAATTGCGGCTCGGAGGTTCGCCGCAGGCGGTATGGCTCAACGGCCGGCAGGTCTGGAAGGCCGGCAAATTCAGCCACGGGTATCATCCCGACGCAGAAAGCATGGAGGTTGGACTAGCCGAAGGCGACAACGAGATCGTCGTTCTAAGCACATATATGGCGTTCGTGGGGGTAAGGCAGTTAAATTAAGGAATAAATGGGATGGGCATGAAATTTTCGTTCGCAGGATTCAGGCATGGGCATATTCATGCATTGTTGAATCTGGTCAAGAGCACGCCGGGCCTGGAAATCGTCGGAGCATTTGAGGATGATCTTCCGACGTGTGAATCACTGGAGAAGAATAAGGCCGCCGTTGTGACGCACCATGACTTTGACGCCATGATTGCCGAAACGGAATGCGATGCCGTCGCTGTCGGGGACTACTATGGCCGGAGAGGGGCGCTGATAATTAAGGCGCTATCGGCCGGAAAACATGTGATCAGCGACAAGCCCATTTGCACGTCGGCGGATGAACTTGATCAGATTGAAGCTATTTCGCGGAGCAGGAATCTGAAGGTCGGCTGCATGTTCGACCTCCGCGATCAGCCGCAGTTCATCTGCGTACGCTCTCTGATTCAGAGCGGACGCATAGGCGAGATACATGCCGTATCCTTCGGCGGCCAGCATCCGCTCGCATTCAACTCCCGGCCGGCATGGTATTTCGAAGCCGGCAAGCATGGAGGAACAATCAACGACATCGCTGTCCACGCCCTGGACTTGATCCCATGGATCACCGGACATAAGTTCAAGCGGATAGTTGCCGCCCGATGCTGGAATGCGCTTGCCAAGAGATGTCCTCATTTCAAGGATGCCGCGCAGCTGATGCTTGAGATGGACAACGGAGCGGGAGTCATGGGTGATGTCTCCTATTTCACGCCTGACAGCCACGGCTACTCGCTTCCGCAATACTGGCGGATGACGTTCTGGGGGAGCGAGGGCGTGATTGAAAGCTCGTGCAACATGCAGTGTGTTTTTGTCGCCATTAACGGAGAAATAAAAACTCGGGAGGAGCCGCTTCCAGAAGGCACTCCTGGAAATTATTTGAAGGCCTTCCTCAAGGATATCGCCGGGAACTCGGAACCCGGTGACCTCGACACGGATGCGGTCATCTCCGCTTCTAGAATCGCCCTGCTGGCACAGAAGTCAGGAGACTCATGCGACGGACGCCAGCCAGAGACCTTCCATGGGAATATATCCTGAAAATCCTGTCATCCTGTCAAAAAATGGAGGAGCGATGAAAAATAAGATCAGAGTCGGGCTATACGGGACTAACGGCCATCAGATACATGCCAGGCTTCAGGAGCATCCTTATGCGGAGCTGAAAGCGGTCGCCGGATTCGACGAGAAGGCGCTTTCAGGATTGAAGGTGAAACCGCGCGTCTGTTCCGGATTGGAGGAGCTTATTGCGGACAAGGATATAGATCTGATTTCGCTGTGCTCGCCGAAGCGTTCGGAGCAGGCGACCCATGCTGTTCAGTGCATGCTTGGCGGAAAGCACGTATACGCGGAGAAGCCGTGCGCGATGTCGGAGAAGGATCTCGACAAAATAATCAGAACGTCGAAATCAACCGGGAAAAAATTCCACGAAATGGCGGGAACCGCCTTTGAACAGCCTTACCTTTCAATGCGGAAGATCGTGCAGTCGGGTCAGCTCGGGACGGTTGTCCAGGTGCTGGCGCAGAAGTCGTATCCATACTACGACGGGCGTCCGCAGGACGAGAACATCGACGGCGGACTGGCGCTGCAGGTCGGGATACATGCGATGAGGTTCGTCGAGCATGTCGCATGTGCGAAAATCGCAGAAATCAAGCTCCTACAGACGAGTCTCGGCAATCCTGGCATAGGCGGCCTGAAAATGGCGGCATCGTATCTCATCAAGCTGGAAAACGGCGGCGTTGCCTCGATCATTGCCAACTATCTCAACCCCCGCGGCTTCCCGAGCTGGGGCAACGAGGCCCTAAGGATTTTCGGCACGGAGGGCTTTGTGGAGGCCGTAGACGGCGGAACAAAGACCAGGCTCGTGCTGCAGGACAAGGACTGCGGCCCCATAGACACCAAGGACGCGTCGCAGGACTACTTCGACATGTTCGTGACCTCCCTCCTTGGCAAGTCCGAAATGCCTCTTGCCCTCGAAGATGAACTCCACCCGCTCAGGATGCTGCTGATAGGCTTGCGCTGAACAGGCCAACCTGTTTATTTCACAGCAGATTCGAATCTCAACTCTTTCGTTTTTTTTTGCGTTTTCCGCTTGACACTGCAAAATATAGTGTCATATATATTAATTAATAAGATATAAAAGGATATATAAAATGAATACACCAGGTTTCCGTGTAAGTCCCTTGGACTATCCTCACAAGCAGATAGAGAGGCATTTCGAGGAGCTGATTTATTCCGGGAAGCTGAAAGGCGGCGAACGCCTGGAGACCACCGAGGAGCTAGCCCGGAGATACGGAGTCACCAAGAACACGGTTCACAAGAGTCTTGTCTCCCTGACACGGCGCGGACTGCTGATCCGTTCGCAGAAGAGGGGAACGCTGGTGAAACCCGGCGTCTGCTGCCGCACAATCGGAATCGTTGTCCAAGTTGACGATCTGATAAACCCGAACCATGTGTTCTGGGCGAGTCTTTATAAGGAAATCGAGCGGATTGCGCAAGAGGAGTCCTGGAACTGCAAGCTTTACCTGGGTGCCTCAAACGAGAGGCTTGCCGAAACTATCAGGGAACTTGAGAGAGACATTGCCGACGGCAAGATAAAGGCGATTGTGGCGCTCTCCATATCAGGCAGCCTTTTCAACTGGCTCAACAACTCGTGTACAGTTCCTTGGACATTGAACTCCTCGTCTTCGTCCTTGGACATGAGAGTTTTTTCGGAGACGGGAATCAGTTATCTTCTCTCGCAGGGTAGGAAGAATATCTGCATTGTCTCCAACGGACTCGACAAAGAGCTCAAGGAGGTTCTCGGCAGATTCGACGGCGATCCCTCCGCAGGCCTTAAATATCATGTCACCAAGGCCTGCGTCGGCAGGATTCGAGGGTATGAGCTGACCAAGGAGATATTCGCATCAGGGGAGCGGTGTCATGACGCGATGTTCTTTTTTGACGACCGCGCCTGCGAGGGGGCGGTCAAGGCCATCTTCGAGCTGGGGGTCGGTGTCCCCGATGAAATTGCTGTCTTGTCCTGGGCGGCAAGCGGAGTGGAGATTTTTTCTCCTGTCCCCATATCAACGGTCGAATACGACATACAAGAGATGGCTGATGCGATAGTCAAAGACTTGGCCAATCAGATTGAAGGGCGCGAGCGCGTCAAGCCGCTGATCGGGTTTAAGCTTTGCCCAAGGGCATCCTGCGGGGAAAAAAAAGTTGCGGTGGCATGAGCTGACATTTCACAAACTGGCCCAGTGATGATGCGGTGCTGAAAAGGCGCGGGAAAGGGATGGAATATGGAATCTGAAGACTTCAATATCTGCGAGCTGAATCTCGGCTGTAGAGCTCTCTGCCACAGGGGGCGCACTGTCGCCGTGGTGAGCCCTCAAGGCTACGTGGACTGGCTTGTTCACCGCATTGACCAGGATGGAGCCATTCTTAAGTCCGTCTACAAGGAAACGCACATGGAGCATATCCTCGGGCTGAAGTTCAACCTCCACCTGCCGCACATTACTGAAGCCATGGACGAGATATCCATGCCGCGTCCCGAAGGCGGCGATGGTGTCGAGATACAAGCGCGTTCGCACAGCAAGGACGGAAGGTTCATGGGCTTCCATTCGGCGAAGCTTGAGATGGACAGGGAGCACGGAGAATATGCTTGGAGCCTTCTCACGACGCTTTCATGCGAGGCGGAAGTTCCGGCCGGACTGGAATGGATAGAGTTCAACAATGTCTGCCCTGCGATGACAGGGAACTGCATGCTTTATGCGCCGCTCAAGAAATATGACCGCACCCTTGTCGTGGACCGTGACGGGGACGTATGGGATTTTCCGCACCAGCATGCCATGCACTACGGAGTGGCGGGCAAGTTTCAATCCCTGCGCTTCTCACCGGGAACAGTCGCCGGATTCTTCAACGAGGATTTCAATCCGGTAGTGATAATTGACGAATCGCCGCTTGAGCCGGACTGGCGCATATGCGACATGTATTACGACCTTCACTGCGGCGCCAGGCCGGACGGGGCAATTAGACCCGGAGCATCTTTCACTTGGCGTTATCGGATCAAATATATGGATTCCGAGGAATCGCGGCCTTTCATCGAGAAGGCGAAACGGATTCCGGTCAGATCCGAAGACCACGCCCGCTTCCTTTGCGCCAGGTTCGAGCTTGGCGTCAACGACTTCCGTCGAGCGGTGCGTATAGACGCGCCAGACGAGGCGTCCGGTTTTTATCCGGCGCCGCCGTCCAAGACATGGGAGTCTTCCGGCGGTCCGGAGGGCCAGGGGGTTCTGCGCCTTGTCAACGACAATATGCAGGAGCTTGTCTGGTCGCCTTGTCCTCCTGCGCCGGTTCCTCCTGGCAGCAGGCTGCTGGTTTCCGCACGGATAAGGACGTTGAAGACGGAGGGAAAGGGCTGTTTCATCCGCATAAAGCCACAGACGTTCCAATGGCGGCCGAAGCCTCATATCGAATACGGCGTGCCTCTTGAATCGCAGGCGGCGGCCGGAAGCGGAGACTGGACATTGGTGTCAGTGCCTCCGCTTGAAACTCCCGCGGGCAAGCTCGACCAAGGAATCTGGTTCCAGATAGTCCTCGACGGCAGAGGCGAAGCGCTGGTGACCGATTTCAAGGTGGAATTGAAACAGGGCAGTTGAGAACTGTCCCTTGACGGGGTAAAAGCAGGAGGGCGTATGAAAAAGCAGTTCTTCTCCGCCGAAAAAACTTCAATGCCATTCACGCTCATCGAGCTTCTGATCGTCATCGCGATCATCGCGATCCTGGCCGCGATGCTTCTGCCCGCCCTCCAGAACGCCAGGGAGCAGGCCAGAAGGGCGGCCTGCCTGGGAAACATCAGGCAGATCGGGTTCGCAACCATTTGCTACGCCGGGGATTTCGGTTCGCTTCCGGAAATGATCCACATGGTGGCCGCTCAAGGAGGAGGATTGAAAGACAATTATTCCTTCCAGGCCCTTTATCAGGACTACCTCAAGGGCAACCTCAACATTGCAGGCCTGACTAAACCGCAGTGCATTCAGTTCAGGCCGGCCCCCTCAATCGTCTGCCCCTCAAGCCAGCGGCCCGACAGCACCGCATTCTTCCGACTGGCATACGGGATGATGTGCGGGAGCGTAACGGACAGGGCAGTAAGCATCGAAAAGCAGCAGTCCATGTTCCTCAAGGCGAAGGCCAAGAGCTATTCGGCAGGCCACGCGGCCGCGCTGTGGCAGGACAGGACAATATATCCCACATACGGGGCGGGCAACTACCCCATCGAGTCGAACCATCTCCCGTTCCAGCGGCCTTCCGGCGGAAACGTATTCCATGTTGACGGCTCGGGAAACTGGTACGCTTACAGCGACGCCTGGACGCTGAATCCGAACACCATTTGGAACACCGGCTACACGAATGCATTCGGATACGCAAACAGCACAGTCTATCTGATTCCGGACTGTTCCACAGGCTATCTCGATCCAAGGCCTGGCCTCAGTTTTTTCGCAAAAGTCAATCATGACGCATCATTATATTATTGACAGAAAAGAACCCTTAATATGCAGATGACTGGGCATACATCACTTGCCATAATCGTTCGGTTTATACACATAACCGATATGATCCGACGTAAATATCTAAGGATAATCAGGGAGCTGGCTGCCGCCAGATTCACGTTGATCGAGCTTCTGATCGTCATCGCGATCATCGCGATACTGGCCGCGATGCTGATGCCTGCGCTCAGGAACGCCAGGGAGCAGGCAAAAAGGAGCCTGTGCGCCAGCAACGTCAAACAGCTCGGCGTGCTGGTCCTGATGTATGCCACGGACTTCAACGACTATCTGCCGCCGCGGGGACAGACATGGTGGTATGGCCATAGGTTCTTCTACGAGAACACATATCCCCTCGGCTACATATACGAAAGCTACCGCCCAAAGGAGGAACTGTTCTTCTGCCCGTCGATGAAGCATTCGGACACGGGAACCTATTCGCCGGGAAAGAACATACCGTTGATGAAGGCCGGCCTCGCTTCGTTCGCAGGTTATTCCACCAACACCGGCAGCAATGCCCACTCGGAAGGCGGCCTTTTGACACGGGCCTACAAGAAATATGATCCGCTGTACCTTGCATGCCACTACCAGATTTTTGGCGGAGTCAACTTCATTTCATGCCACACCTTCTCGATAAATCCCCAGGGCGTCAACGCGCTTGTGCTCGACGGCTCCGTGTTCTGGTTTCCCGGCAAGGACACCTTCCTGCTCAGGAACAGGGCCGGAACTTCGTTCGGCGATACAGCCAAATATGGCGAGGACGTAATTGACTATTCGTATCTCTGGTCATACAGAGGGGCCGACCGGCCTTGAATATTTTAAAGGAAAACAGCATAAAAGGAAGGAGGCTTGACATGGGCAATGTTCTCGAGCTTAGGAGTTCCATTTCGGCGGCGCTTTGCGCTGCGGCGATGCTTGCGGCCACGTGCGGGGCTGACGACGGGTGGGCGCGGCACAAGAAGATGTTCGCCGTCCCCGTCCCAGGCAAGGTTGTGATAGACGGAAAGCTTGACGACTGGGATCTCTCAGGGCAAATCCTGACGTATGTCAATTCCGAATCGGCCGAGACGGAGAGCGCAAGATTCGCGATCATGTATGATCCGGAAGCCCTCTACCTAGGCGCGTCTGTGCGCGACAGCAATCCGATGATGAACCGTCATGATCCCGCCGTCAGCGGGAACATCGGGTGGGACGCCGACTCCTGCCAGTTCCGCATTTCTGTCGATCCTTCCTTGCCGTATCCTCTTCCGGGGGAATGCCAGAGCATGCATGCGGTGACGCTCACTTTGTGGTATTACACGGACAGGGAGCTGCCTTGCCTGACCGCACAGGGCAGCCGGAAATTCCTGCCACTGCGCAAGGAATGGGAGCCTTTCGGGGTGGTGCCGAACGATCTTTACGAGGCCAAGTATCTTAAGGCGGACGACGGCGCAGGCTATACCTTCGAATACCGCATTCCCTGGCCGATCCTCGGCGCGAACGCGCCGCTTAAGGGGGGCGACCTGGTCGCCGGAACAGTCCAGTTCAACTGGAGTCTGCCCAACGGCCTTAGGAACTGCGGCTCCTGGTCTTACGACGTGATGGCGGGGCCCGGATTCACCTACCAGAATTTCGGCGTGTGGGGCAAGATCATTTTCTCCGCGACCGGGAATCTGCCCCGGGAGATGGTCGAGGAAGGCGCTCCGCCTGAACGGCCGCTTCCGCTCAAGTTCAGCTATGAACTTCCAGAGGATGCGCAGATAACACTCCAGCTCATGGACAAGGACAATGTTGTCAGGCGGCTGCTTGTGGCGCAGGGAGACCGCCGCGCCGGAAAGAACGTCGAAAGATGGGACGGCATGGACGACCAGGGCCGGCCTCTTGCGCCCGGCGAATACAGGATGAAGGGCATATACCACAAACCACTCGCGCAGAAGTTCCTCTTTTCGCCGCACAACTCCGGCACCCCCCCATACCATACGGACGACAACAACGGTTCATGGGGCGGGGATCATGGAAATCCGACCTCGGCCTGCGTGATAGACGGAGGGATGATACTCGCCTGGAGCATGTGCGAGTCGGGGTTCGGCATCATCCGCACCACGCCGTCCGGCAAGAAGCTATGGAGTTCGAAACACCGCGCCAAGGACATCGCCACGGACGGCGTCCATGTGCTGGTGGCAGGCGACAACGGTTACGACGGGGGGAATTCCGTCAAGATGTTCGACCTGAAGGACGGACGTCCAGTAAACTGGGGCAACGGACGATTCGTGCTCGACCCGCCCCCGGGCGGTGACGCGCAGAAGGACGTGGCGAAGGCTGTCGCCTGCGCCGACGGCAAGGTTTACGTATCATGGCGGGACAGGAACCTGATCGGTGTCTATGCGGCGGGAAAAGGGGATCTGCTGGCCACCTGGGACGTCAACGCCCCCGGAAGAATAGCCGTTCTTTCCGACGGAGTGTTGGCGGTGATAAGCGCCGAAAAAGTCCTGCTGCTGCGGGACGGAAAGGAAGTCGGCGCAATTGCGGACAACCTTGACGAACCTCAGGGGATAGCGGCCGGCTCCGACGGCTCGTTGTTCGTCTCGAACTGCGGCGCGCTTCAGAACGTCTCTGTTTTCGGCAAGGACGGCAAGTATCTCCGCTCGATCGGCAAGAAGGGCGGCAGGCCGGCGCTAGGCAGATACGAGCCCGACGGGATGTATCAGCCCGGCGGGATCGCGGTTGACAAGGAAGGCAGGCTCTGGGTCGCCGAGACCACCGACTACCCCAAGCGCTTCAGCGTATGGGACACGAAGACGGGCGCCCTGGCCAACGAGTTCTTCGGCGCCTGCGGCTACCACGGGCAGTCCCTCATAGATCCGGAACGCCCCGACGAAATCTACTGCCACAACGTCATCTGGAAGATTGACTGGCGCAAGAACACATGCTATCCCTACAGCACCGTCTGGCGCGCAGCAAAGCCCGACATGCTCAATGTCGGCATCGCGACCGGAGACCCCGGCGGCACGCGCGGCGCGACCGTTTTCACGGCGAAGAACGGAAGGCAATACTGCTTCACACGCGCCCATGCGCTGGAAACCGTCGCCCTCCGCCGTGACGGCGACATCTTCAAGCCGTTTGCGGCCTTCCTCCAGATCGGAAGGGGCTACGCACCGTCCGACGAGGCGAGAAAACAGCTGCCCGTGTTCGACGACGCCGCGAAATTCCCCAGCGGCTGCTATTTCTGGCAGGACGCCAACAATGATCAGACGCTGCAGGCGAGCGAGCTGACCCTCTGCCCGAAGAAAATGGTGGACGAGCTGAGATCCGTCGGCCTCGATTTCCTGGACGAAGACCTCAACGCATGGATAGGAACCGGAAAGGCGATCTTGAGGCCGCAGAAGCTTGATGAATCCGGACAGCCGTTCTACGATCTTGAGAAGTATGAAAAGACTTTTATCGGCACGAATACAGCGGAGGTGCTCGGCAAGCCGGGATGGGAATTCAGGCTCTGCCAGGATCCTGCCGACAAGGGGTTCTTCATCTACGGCCCCACCTATGCGAAGTGGACGGCAGACGGCAGGCGTCTGTGGGCGTATCCCGACATGAAGCGCTGGCCCACCTGCCTCGGAATGCCGGGGCAGCGCCCGGGAACCCTTTACGGCCTTACACAGCCGCTGGGCGTGGCCGGGGAGTTCACGGGAATGTGCTCCTATTGGGGAACATTCCATCTTTTCCGCCGGGACGGCATATATGTGGGCATGATAATGCGCCGCCCTGCCGCCGGAAAGGGAATCGGGGCGGACACAGTATGCTCCGAAACCTTCACCGGCCAGCTTGTCAAGTTGGACAATCTTCCCGGAAGCGAAGGAAGAAGCAGATACTTCCTCCTCGCCGGTGCCTCGGATGCGCGGGTCACGGAGATATTCGGCCTTGACACGATAAAGGATCTGCCGGAAGGCCGCCTGACCATTTCAGACGCCGACGCGAAGATGGCGGCCGACGAGCAGGCGAAATACAAGTCCATGCTGGCCAAATCGGGCCGCCTTTCGATCGCCCGCGGCGGCAAGGACGGACTTAAGACGGCCGCCCCGGTAACGCGCGAGTCCGAGGAGGGCTGCGGTTTCACCGCATGTGCGGCATATGACGAAAAGAACATGTATGTGGCCTATGACATCAAAAGCTTCAACGACCTGATCAATTCCCAGCCCGATCCAAGCATACTCTTCAAGGGGGGTAACTGCATCGACATTCAGATTGCCGCAGACACCTCCGCCGATCCGAAACGCAAGACGCCCGCCCCCGGCGACGTCAGGATACTGGTCACAAGAAAGCCCGCGCCGGCTCCTGCCGGCGAAAAGGCCAACAAAGATGCGAAAGCCGCGAATCCCGAGCCTGCGCCCTTTGCAGTGGTCTTCCGCCCCAGGGTCAAAGGCTTCGAGGGCAGGCCGACAGTCCTGACTTCGCCGACCGGCTCGGAATCGTTCGACTCCATCGAAACCAGGGACGACATCCTGCTGGAACACAAGAAGACGCCGTCCGGTTTCACCGCCGTGGTCACAATCCCGTTGAAGCTGATCGGCCTTGAACCTAGGCCGGGGATGGAGTTGAAAATGGACTTGGGATATCTTTTCGGCAATGCAGCAGGTAACCAGGTCACGGCAAGGGCGTACTGGGCCAACAACAGCTTCTCGGCCAACGTGACCCAGGACATCCCCAACGAAAGCCGCATCGAGCCCGCCGAATGGGGGACTGCGGTGGTGGAATAGAAAGGATGTCAGCGCAAACATGTTCTCACGCGAAAGGCTTATACTGAGATGAAAAAGATTGTCCTGAAAAGTCCGCTTTTTACCGGATGGACCGACCAGTATGTGAGGCTTCCGCTGGACAAGGTGGAGCCGTTGGACCTTAAGATCGACGGTGTGCCATCGCCTTTCCAATTCACCGGTGACGGCGCCGAGATACTTGTTAGGCTGGGATTCTCCGAGGATCAAATCAGGACGCTTGAATTCGGCCCCGCTGCTGACGGCAGCTCTGCGACCGACCTTTCCCGGAAGGACATTCCCCTCGGCAAAACTGCGCTCGTCGGGGTTCCGGGTCGCGAACTGCGCGTTAGAGCTTCGGCGCCGTTCTTCGGCTTTGCGGACTTCGCGATGTCCAGCCGGATCCACTGCGAGACGGCATTCGAAGGTGCAGCCCTGGCGAGGATCAACGACGGGCCTCTGTTCACCGACTACGAGCTTCAATACCGGTTTGCGGAAAACAGGCGCTACCTCTTGAAATTCAGGTGCTACAAGCAGGATCCGTATGTCGAGGTCGGCGAGACGTTCTCGCTGCGGATGAACGCGGAGCTTGTCTGGACCGTCAACCCGGAGAAAAAATTCACGCATATCATCAGCCGCGACAGCTTCGAGGGCGAGACGCAGCCCACTGTCGAACCGCTAGGCGAGGAGCATCCTCGCGACGTCCTCTGCCGCCTGCAGATGCCCCCCCTGAGCGATTACTTCATACCGAACAACCGTGGCTGGTTCGCCTTCTTCGACTCGCGCGACGAGGCCGCCGGAATGCTCGGAATCCTCGGCCTCTACGGGGCGGAGTGGGAGGAGCCGGTCGCAAACATGCCCGAGATATTCGACAGGAAGGGGACGGTCGAGTGGCACGCCTCGCTCGCAAGCGGGAGGAGGTTCTGGCTGCTCTATTCCGGGCCGGTGGAGAAAGGCTACAGGTGTCAGGTTTCAGGTGCCAGTGAAGATAAGCTGAAACCTGAAACCCGAAACCTGAAACCTTCTTCCGACACCCGCTTTGTCTTCCACCGGCTTCATGCTGAATTCAACGCCTTGCGGCTCGACGAACATTTCGACCTCTCCGGGGACGGGATATTCGATGCGTCCTGCGCTTCTTCGCCCGGCATTTTCGCGGCGGGCGAC
The DNA here is from genome assembly GCA_964636325.1 of uncultured Victivallaceae bacterium. Taxonomy (GTDB): domain Bacteria; phylum Verrucomicrobiota; class Lentisphaeria; order Victivallales; family GWF2-50-93; genus CAZWRV01. The sequence continues at coordinate 55,466 of CAZWRV010000017.1, forward strand.
TTCCACGCCGCGGCGCTGGAGAGGCTGAAGGTGTATCCGTGCCTGGCCAGGAACCTGCATGATCCGGATCAATGGATGAAGAAAAACGGCCTGATGCACAACGCCAGCCTCCGTTACCTGCTCGAGCCGACGAATGAAAACGCCGCGAGCCTGTATGGATTCCTGGATTCGCGCTTTGAAAAGTGGGTTCGCCAGTTCCAAGGATACAGAAGCGGACAGCACGATTATTCGAAAAGCGTAATCGGCTTTTCCAGATATCTGCGCGGCATGCTGATGGCATACGAGCTGCTGAGGCGTGACGGCGCGATGAGCGACGGGCAGGTCCGCAGGATGAACTCCTATTTCGCGTTTGCTGCCAGGAGGATCCTTGACGAGGGGCGCTGGCCGCATTCGCGCACCTGGAAGCACCCGGACCATCCGGAGTCATCCCGGGATTTCTACGCCTATGGAGGGGAGCACCGGCCGGATCGGCTTGTTTGGACGAACTGTCTGCCGAACTTCCAGAGCGACCCGCTCTGCGGGCTGGCCCATATTTCGGCCATGTTCAGGGATCATCCTGACGCCAAGTTCTGGCTGCGCTTCGCGTTGGACGACATCGACCGCCAGCTCGACGCATACTGCGGGAAAAGCGGCGCATGGGAGGAGTCCATCAACTATGCGCTTTACACTTTCTCATATTTCATAATAACGTTCAAGCCGGTGAAGGAACGCTGGGGCATAGACTATTTCAACGATGAGCGCGTCCGACGTTTCGCAGGATGGCTCTGCCGCTTCTTCGGCCCCTTTGACAAGCGCTTCAACGCATATACCTGGCCGGCGATAGGGAATTCCGTCCTCCCGCAGAATCAAGGAGAATATCTTCTGTGCTACGCATCGGAAATGGCGGAGGGTGACCCTTTGCGCGAAGAAAGCCTTGCGGTATGGGAAAAGACCGCTCCGCTGTGCCGTCCAAGCGAACACTACCCGCTCGTCATGGCCGCGATGGCGCCATTGAAGATGCCAGATGCCAGGTGTCAGGTGCCAGGGAAGGCTCGATCTAATCTGAAACCTGAAACCCGAAACCTGAAACCTCTTTCGAGCGAGGTCATGGACGAGGTCGGAGTTGCCATGCGCCACCGCCATACCGAAGCGGACGAAAGCTACCTTTTCCAGAAGATCGGATTCGCAAAGGATCATTACGAAGCCGACGAGACGGCGTTCAACTGGTACGCGAAAGGGACTCCGTTCTGCATGGAATACGGAACATATACCTCCGAGGCGAGCGTCGGAGGAGCGCACAACGTCGTCGAAATTCCCGACGAGGACGCGCTGAGGCGCGGCTACCTAGCCGCACAGCTCCTCACTGACGCGGTCGACTACACGCACTGCGAGGTGCCTGTGACCCTGAAGCTGCTCTGGGGCAAGGTCAGGAGCTTCGCGGAGGTCGAGAACAAGGACGGAAAGATCGACAGGAGAAAAACGCCTTACTTCTACATCGGAGACAAGAATCCCGTCGGCCCGAAGGCCTGGAAGGTCAGAAAGATGCTCTTCATCAAGCCGGACTACATCGTCCTCTTCGACCGCGTCTACGGGCAGGTTCCGCACCGCTACAACCTGCATTTCACCGGGACGGACATAAGGCGCGAAGGGCAGAGGATCACAGGAAAAGGCCGTTTCGACCTTGATCTCCTGGCCTTCGTCCAGCATCCTGCCGAGTTCGACATGGAGCTTGGCGAACTGATTCCGAACGTCCATTCCGGGTGCGATCAGGATCGAAGGAACCACTCGCAGAATTACTTGCGCATATATAACACCCGGGACGGCATTTACCGCACATTGGTTTTCGCAAATGAGCGGGGCCGCGATGTCCGTCTCCAATCGATAGGATCGAGCGGAATTAAGATAGTGACTCCGGAATATACCGACTACGTCTTCATGCACGATGATCTCGTCGACGAGGTTGCCGGGGATATCAGATTCAAAGGCAGAGTCGGAATGATGCGCCGGAGGGCGGACGGAAGCGTAATGGCATTAGTTCCTGACGGCGATCTGATCGCAGCGTTCGGAACTGCGCTGGAAGGCCGCGGCCCGTGGTCTTTCAACCTCGACGGCTCAGGCAGGATTGTTACGCACGGCGGTCCCCCGAGAGGCATAGGAAAAACTCCTGCAACAACATAAGACGAGGAGGAGGCGAGCAATGTCGGACAAACTGGCATCAGTGGAGGGAAGGCATCCGCATATCTGTCCGGCGATGAAGCCGGAACGCTGCAGGAAGCTGCGTCCGCGCTCGGCATGCAAGGCGGCCTTCACGCTCATCGAACTCTTAATCGTCATAGCCATTATAACCATCCTCATGGCGATGCTGCTGCCGGCGCTGCAGAAGGCGAAGAAGATTGTCCGCCTGGGTGTATGCGCAAGCCAGCTGCGCCAGCACGGGGTAGCCCACGCTTCTTATGCCGGGGACTTCGACGGACATAATCCTAACTGGGGCGGACCGAATGATTACTGGGGGACGCGCGATCCGTCCAGCACATACATGAACATAAATTGGCTTGACTCCGACGTGCTGAAATCCTACAAGGATTACTTGGCCACTAACAACGTTTCCTTCTTCCGGTGCCCGGTTCCGACGCTCTTCCCATATGCTCCAATCATCCCTGCCGGGGCGCACGACATAAAATGGCACGCGGACGGCGTGGCCTATGCGTTCCTGACCGGGCGCAAGATGAACGATCCCGTATATCCGTCCTACAATCACGACAGCCGCAACAGCCGCAATGATCCGCGCGAAATCATAATGCTGGACTGGCTTTCGAAAAACACCATTTACGATGGAGAAAACACCACGTACGGCACCATGTGGAGCAGGGCGATCCCTTACTACAATCCGCATGACAGCAGCACATGCACCGTCAGCCGCAGGGGCTCGGCCCATCAGCTTCTTGCGGACGGAGGCATTGTGAAGATACAGTTCGCCAAATGCCTGCAGCTCCGGGTGAACCTCGCCTGGGTTCCTGCATACGCCGGCGCGGTACTCAAGCAGGTGCCATCTTCCCCAGGCAACGGCCCGTACTACGTGTGGGACGGCGTCGGGCAGTAGCGCCAAGTGGCGCTTGGGAAAGAAGATCAAAGGGAAATTTACACAGTTAAGGATATTGGACGCAAAGCAATAATCGGCAGGAGCAGAAGGATGAAGAGCCTTATCGAGAAATCGGCCATGCGCATGGCTTATGTGATGGCATTGGCGGCCGCGATGTTTTCATCATCGGGCAATACGTCGGCGGTGGAAGCTGACAAGGCCGGGAAAGACTACGGCAGGGACAACCCATATATTTCCGGGCGGGTGATACACCTCGGCAATGCAAACGGGGCATGGTGGAAGGCCATGTTCAAGGAAGAACGCGGTGCAAGATACGCATATCCGCTGTGGAAGGAGGAGCAGCTCCGGCAGTATGTTGAGATGCTGCATGCGTTCGGCTTCAACGGCATCGAGGTCTGGGCATTGGACTGGGAAGGTCTGCGTTACGAGGAGGCCGCAGTCACCCTGTGCAAGGCGGCGCGTGAGCTTGGCATGGATACGCAGCTTTTCATGTGGGGCGCCTGCGGCGGGATCGCCCCGGACGGCGGAATATCATACAAAGTCATGGACTGGCACAAGCCGGAGGAACGCGCCGCCGTCGAACGTTTCTACGACAGGCACCTTTTCATGGCCCCCTATCTGACCCGCGTTGTCACCCTCTGGGCTGATCCTGGACAGGGCACATGTCCTGAATGCACCATCGAAACTGCCGTAGAGCGGCATAATTCCATCGCCGGAAGGTTCAGGGCGAAGAATCCGGACATCCAGTTTTTCTTCAGCACGTGGTTCGTCGGCGAGAAGTCGTGGCCGCAATACGCAGGCGCTGAAAGGCTTGCCGCGAATGAGAAGCTTGACAAGGCCTCCGGAATCGCCCTTCCCAATGCGAAGGACATTCCGGCCGTAGTCCGTTCAGGGCGTCCGGCAGGGATCTGGAGCTGGTACACTACGGATGTCGAAATCGTGCCCCGCATGAGCGTGATTTTAAACAGGACCACCTTCAGGCTGCCCTCTGATTCACGCGACAAGCTCTCCTGGTTCAGCGTGGAAGACGAGTGCCAGGGGCTCAACATACAAAACCTCTTTCTGGCTGGGAGCCTGATGCAGAACCCCTGGGCCGACGCGGAGAAACTGCTTTCGGAGTTCGTCCATGCATATGTCGGGAAAGAAGCCGCTCCGGCGGTTCTGGAAGCATTGACGCTCGTGGAGCGCTACAACAACAGCCTCCAGCTTAGATATCCTGCCGCCCCGGAAGAGAAAGCGGCAATCGAGCAGGCGCTCGCCCGACTCCAGAGCCTCTCCCTCAATCCGGATCATAAGCCGCCTTGGCCCGCGCCTCTCTCCCCCGGACAGTATGTCGCCGAGATCAGGGGCCGCCTCAGCGCAATGCTGGAGTGGACGAATTTTCAGGAGGCTTTGGGCCGGCTGGAAAAAATGCAAAAGGACGGCGTTGACGCCGCCGCGATCCAAGAGACCTTGGACAGGCTCCCGCAGGTCCACGACGACCAGTCGGCGGCCGCCAGCCCGGAATTCTGGCATTTCCGCGAGCTGTCCCCCACGTTGAAGAAGCGCTTCCTGGAGTTCCCGCTGCTCACAGAGCAGTGCGAAGGCTGCAACAAATTCTGGAGCGCATCCTCCATGCTTGACGGAAAGGCAACGACCGGATGGTGCTCAAAGGAGGGCGCCAAGCCGCCTTTCGATTTCATCATCGACTATGGCAGAACTCTTGACGCCGACGCTGTTGTCCTTGATAATTCCTGCCAGGAGGACAAGTATCCGGGAATTTCCGCCAGGGAACTGTCCGTATATGGCGGAACGGAAAGTCCCCACAAGTGCGAAGACCTGATCGGAAACTTCGAGCTGCAGAAGGGCATGCCCGGCCAGCGCTTCACATTCGCTCCCCGCAAAGTCCGTTTCATCCGCCTGACAATCCACTCGAACTGGGGCAATGAGAATTATACCGAACTTATGGACTTCAAGCTGTCTGAGGCGGGAAAAAAATGAGAAATCTCCTTTTTACGGGCAGGTCCGGCGCATGCGCGCTGATTTTCCTGATGGCCGCATCCACAAGGATACTGGGCGGCGACACCTTCACGTCGGCCATCTCGGAGGACGACTTGGATGTAGCCGCCTGCGCGGCATATGCGGACGGCAAGCCTGCCGAACTTGACGTAGAACTGATGCTGAACGTGATGGGGCTGAGGGATTCCCGTAATCCGAACAATGGATGGTCGGCCGGCTCCGTCGAGACCGGAGACATGAAGGGGAATGTCTTCCGCTACAAAGTCGCTTTCAAGCGGCCGATCCCTGTGGGCAGCCTGCTCTTCTCGACACAGGAGGCTGCCGCCCTGAAGGACGACGGAAGATATCCGGGCGATCCGGAGCGTCCGGAAGACTGGCTGCCCTTGGACATTCCGCCTTTTCAATCCAAGGTGAAACTGGTGACTTTCGATCCGGGATTCAGAACCCGCGCATTTCTTTTCACCGACAAATTGAAGGGCAGAGGCCGGTCCTCCCTGGCGCCTCTGCGATTTTTTGGACGCCGCCTGCACAACATTGCTCCGGACGCGTCGGCCGCGGCCAGCCGCGAATATGACGCGCCTGAAATCTTCGGGGGGAAGCTTTTCTCCGCCGCAGATCTGGTGAAAGGCCGAGGCAAGTGGATCAGCGCCGGCAAGAACGCCGAAGGCAACATAAACGCGCCGCCGATATCCGACCTGGAACCGGCATGGCTGTCACTTTCCTGGCCGCGCCAGATCAGCGTCGCGGGCGTATGGATGGAGGATAATTTCACCCGTATCCGCCTCGATTTGTATTGCGGTCCGGATAACATCAATCCGCTTGTCGCCATGGAAAAGGAGTGGAAGCCCATCGGGGAAGGGCGCGTAGCATCCGCGCTTCGGAACGGACGCTGGCTCGAATTCAAGGAACCGACGGACGTCAGGGCCTTACGCCTCTTCACGGACAAGGTCACGGATGCGCGGGGAAATCCGCTCAGGTCCGCGGAAATCGGCGCCCTGGTTGTCTTCTCAGACCTTGGCGAAGCTCCGGCGCCGTCAGTCGCAGACGACACTTCCCGTCCGCCATATCATATCGACGTGGAAGTTCCCGGAGACGGCATGCTGACTGTCTCGCTGGACGATCTCAACGGCGCCCGCGTCCGGAACCTGATCGCGAGGGAGGAAGTGAAAGGTGGAACTAATCGGATACCATGGGACTTGCGCGACGATTCAGGCGGCATCATCCCCCCGGGCAGATACAATTGGAAGGCCATATGGCACCCCGGCCTCCGCCTCCTATACCAGTTCACGGTCTATCCGAACATCTCGCAGCTTCATCCCGAAAATACCCCCTGGAGGAACGGCATGGGCGGCTCCGGAGGATGGCTCGCAGACCACTCCCCGCCATACGGCGTCTGCGCCTCCGGCGACCGAGTATATGTTGGCGCTCCATGCCCAGAGGCCGGCGACGGATTCGCGGCCTGCGACATATCTGGGCGGAAGCTGTGGAGCATATTCCAGTTCGGGCCGGCCTGCGGAGCCAGGCGCATCGCGGCCGACGGCGGCCGCGTGTTCGTCGAGAAGATGGGCACGGCCTACGACGACAAGGGCGTCGAGCATGTCTGGCTCGTTGACGCCGAAAAACGTGTCTTCAAGGATTTTATAAAGCGGCGCGGCGACGAAAAGCGCAAGGTCGGAATCGTCGGCATGGCGGCAGGCGGAAACCGCCTGTATCTGGCGATCAGGGCGGCCGAGGACTTCTTTGCCGGCGCTACAGGGGAGGCCGCCGTGGACATCGCCAGATGCATTCCGGGATACAAGGAGAAAAGGCCCGCTAAAAAAAACGGAGAGATTGTCCCTGACCCCCGCGACGACTTCCTGCGCCTTTTCCGACTCAAGGGGGATCCGCCCGGTTACGGGAAAGATCACGGGCTCACATATCTCGAGTCCACTCTCGGCCCCCAGCGCCGCCAGAGCATAGTGCTGGCCTTCAAGGAGCCGGTCAGTATTGGATGCTGCATCTTGCCGGTTCCGCAGGATGCGCCATACAAGGTCAAGCTAAGCTTCTTGAATCCGGATGCGGCTTATCCGCCCAATCCGGAAAGAACCGGCGATTGGACGGACTTCGAAAAACAGGCCGAACTCCCCTGGGACATCGCCGTCGCCCCGCCAAACTGCTCGACAAGGGCCCTTCTCATATCCTTCATAAAGGGCGATGGGGATGAGCTTTCCAACATGATGGAAGAACAAGGCCGGCCTGCGGAAGAAGGCGGACGGGAGCTTGGCATGACAGAAGCCAAGGAGGAGAATATTGGATCTGGCGTAGACGCCAAGGCGTGGATGGGCCGTATCGAAGGGATGAAGATTCTCCGCCGCCGCTTCACAAATTCGTACAAGGCCGCCAAAGTCTCGGTCAGCTCTGGCAAGGTTGACAAGGACGGAGTATGGGTCGCAGAACGCAAAGAACCTCTATCAGCCGAGAATCCGGAATACTTCATGATGGAATGGGATGAGGCGCGGCCGCTCAGGGGGCTGGCGATCAAGGAGATAGACTGCAGCCTCGCCGAGGTTGATGTGTGGATCGGTGCCGACGGACAGGCCTTGGACATGAAAGGAGACATAGGCTGGGAAAAGGTCGGAAGCTACATCCCCCGCCGCCGCATGAACCATCCCAATTTCGGCGGCCACAATGCTCACGCCCGCTACATGGACGGCACCGTCGATTTCGGGCGGGAGATTAAAACCCGCGCCGTCCGCATCCGCGTCATGGAGCAGTGGGCGACCGAGACCTACGAGGGCAGCTGTGCCAGGGATCTTCTCGGCATTGACTTGGCGCGCTGCCGCCTCTTCGGCGTTGCCCCCCTCCAATATGTCGGCGGCGAAAAAACGTTCGACAGCCTCATGTCAGAACGCCTCGAAGTATGGAAAACGGACGGTCCGCACCCGAGCTTGGAAAAGGAACTGCCGCTCCCGGAAGGCGGAGAGCTGGCCCTCGCGCCAGACGGCACCCTCTATGCGGTCTCCGGCAAGATCGTCGGCAAATACGACCTCGCCTCTTCAGCAGTCCAGCCGCTGGTCAAGGATCTAGTAAGCCCCCGCTCAATGGCTTTCGATTCCGAAGGATGCCTTTACGTGTTCGATGCCGCGCCGGAACGCCGGAACATCCGAGTCTACGGGAGGGACGGCACTTTCCTCCGCCGAATCGGCGAGGAGGGAGGCTACAAGCCCGGCCCATGGAACCAGAACCGGCTGAACTGCGTGACCGGGCTTGCCGTAGACCGCGAAGGCAAGGTATGGGCCGCCGACAACACATACTGGCCCAAGCGCGTCAGCGTCTGGAACAAGGACGGCAAGTTCCTGCGCGAATATCTCGGACCGGCCGAATACGGCGGAGGCGGAATGCTGGATCCGTGGGATCGCTCGCGCATGTTCTACGGGCCTCTCGAGTTCGAGCTCGACTGGGACAACGGAACATCGCGCCTCAAGAGCCTCACTTGGCCGCCGGAGGACGGATGGGCCGCAGGCGACCACCCGATACACCTGAACGGCAGGCTATACCTGGCCACCCGCATACGGCCGGCCGGAAACACCATGCCGGTCGGAGCAGTATATATATATGATAATCAGCGTATTAAGCTTTCGGCCGCCATGGGCTTTGCCGACCAGTGGAAGCCGCTCCAAGCCTGCAAGTTCCAAAAAATGCTTCACGGACGCACCCTGCAGAGCCTTGAGTTCATGTGGTCGGACGCCGACGAGGACGGCGAAGTCGAACCTGACGAGGTCAGGCTGGAGGACCGCCGGATATCATCGCTTACACGGTTCAACGACGACCTCTCCGTCCAGGCTGGGCAGTGGCGCTACTCCGTCAAAAGCTTCCTGCCAGGCGGGACACCGGTCTTTGAAAAGAAGCTGCTTGACCTCCCGCCCCCCTCGAAATCAAGCGGCGGCGGATATTTCCGGCTCGGAAGCGGAGCTTTCTTCAGCATCGGATGGAAGGCAGGAGAGTTTGACGAATGCCGGGATTCCGCAGGCAAAGTCATTTGGAGATATCCAAGCCTGGGCGCCGGCGTCGGCCCCAACCGCACGGCAGGCCCATACAGGCCCGACCAGGTCGTATGCGAGTTCGGAGTCATCGGCAATGAGTCCGCGGCGGCCGGAGACCTGGGCGAATATTTCGTACTGAACAACAACTTGGGGCAATGGAATGTCTGGACTTCGGACGGTCTTCTCGCAAGCCGCATATTCCGGGACAACCGCGACCCGAGGAGCGTCTTCTGGCAGATGCCGCGGCATGAGCGCGGGATGAACTTGGACAACCTCAGCCAGTTCGAGGAGACCTTCAACGGATGCTTCGTCAGGATGCGGGACGACGGCCGCTGCTACGCAGTCGCCGGAAAGGCCGAGGCCAGCATAGTCGAGGTTCAGGGCATGAGTGAATTCAGAAGATATGCAGGCACGGCCGAAGTCTCCCGAGCCGACCTTGACGAGGCGGGCGAATGGGAGCGCGGACAAGCGAGACGCCGTATCCAGGAAACCGTCCGCGTCGCCGATGCTTACCGCAGCAACATGCCCATCAAGATCGACGGAATATTGGACGAGTGGGCCGGAATGCCGTCATACCGCATAGGCGACGGCGGTTCCAGATTCTTGCTCGCTTATGACAGCAACAGCCTCTATGTCGCGGTTGAAGCTAAAGGAGCCGGGCCGTTCTGCAACGCCGGCGGACGATGGGATATCTGCTTCAAGAGCGGGGCGGCGATCGATCTGCAGATCGGATCCGACGAAGCTGCGGATCCGGCGCGGCAGGCGCCTGTTGAAGGAGACCGCCGCCTCCTCCTCGCCGCCGTGGAAGGCGGCCCGCTGGCAGTTCTCTATGACATGATCGTCCCGGGCGTCCCTCAGGACAAAAAGTGGAAAGTCGCATCCCCGACCGGCGAAACCGTAGTGGATATTGTCTCCAAGATCGACGGCGTCAGAATCGCCGCCCGAAACATCTATGCCGTCCCGTCGGCTGAGGAGGGATTCCAAGGCTACGGCTTCGAGGCGCAAATCCCCCTCGACGCGCTGGGCGTCAAGCCCTGCGACGGCCTCAGGCTCAAGATGGACATCGGCATCCTTGAGGCCGACAGAGACGGAGGAACGACCGTCCGGCGCCGCTATTGGGCAAATCCTCTCGTCCAGACCGTTTCCGACATACCATCAGAAGCCCGCATCCAACCCGACATGTGGGGATGGATAAGATTCCACGACAAGATAAGAGGGCCTGCCATGATGAAACCAGGGGATATCTCAAACAGCGGAATGTCTCCTGAAGATAAAAAACTCATGGGAGAACTGGATTTGGATTGATGTGGCATTCTGCAACTCTTAACTTGAACTGGAGGTTGCGGATCGATGATAAATAATAGACAGGGATGAATGGCATGAGCATGAAATTTGCGTTCGCAGGATTCAGGCATGGGCATATTCATGCATTGTTGAATCTGGTCAAGAGCACGCCGGATATGGAAATCGTCGGAGCATTTGAGGATGATCTTCCGACGTGTGAAGCTCTGGAGAAGAATAAGGCCGCCGTTGTGACGCACCATGACTTTGACGCCATGCTTGCCGAAACGGAATGCGATGAAGAGGGCAAGCATGGAGGAACAATCAACGACATCGCTGTCCACGCCCTGGACTTGATCCCATGGATCACCGGACATAAGTTCAAGCGGATAGTTGCCGCCCGATGCTGGAATGCGCTTGCCAAGAGATGTCCTCATTTCAAGGATGCCGCGCAGCTGATGCTTGAGATGGACAACGGAGCGGGAGTCATGGGTGATGTCTCCTATTTCACGCCTGACAGCCACGGCTACTCGCTTCCGCAATACTGGCGGATGACGTTCTGGGGGAGCGAGGGCGTGATTGAAAGCTCGTGCAACATGCAGTGTGTTTTTGTCGCCATTAACGGAGAAAGAAAAACTCGGGAGGAGCCGCTTCCTCCAGGCACTCCTGGGAACTGCTTGAAGTCCTTCCTGGACGACATAGCCTGCAAGAAGGAGGCTGGCGGCCTCGATACCGACGCCGCCCTCTCCGCCTCCAGAACCGCACTGCTCGCCCAGAAGCTCGGTGATTCTTGCGCCGTATGAGCTGAGAGGACAGCCTCGTAATATTTTCCGCCTTCGTAAAATATTTCGGCATCACCCGTCGCAGTCAATTTGTTATCTACCAAAGCAAGATATATAGTAACTAAATAATCAGGCTCCGATTAACGGAAAATAAACCTGAAGACCAAAACATCATGGTAAAATCAATAAAGGAGGCGGACGATGGACAGGCTTGCAAGATATGTATTGATGATTCCAGCGCTTATCGCCGGCCTTGCATCTTCAATGAATGCGGCCGATGCCGGATCGAAGACGAAGGCGGGGGCATCCTTCGCTGAGTTTGACAAAAAAGCGCAGGCCGGCGAGGCGCTGTCGGTCGTGTTCTTCGGCGGCTCTCTGACGTGGGGCGCGAACGCCAGCGATCCCAATCTGACGAGCTACCGCGGCCTGATGATGGACTATCTGAAGAAAAAATACCCGAAGGCCGTCTTCAGTTTCCACGATGCGGCAATCGGAGGTACCGGTTCCAATCTGGGCATATTCCGGCTGGAAAGGGATGTGCTTTCGAAGAATCCGAATATCGTATTCCTTGACTTCACCGCGAACGACGGCTACGACGGGAAGGACGTCGAGACACTGAAATGCTATGAAACCATCATGCGCGAGGTCATAGGCCGGGGAATTCCGATGGAGCTTCTTTACTTCGGCTTCAAATGGCAGTTTGGAGACGCCTACAAGCCCGAAGAATATTACCGCCGCCTTGACCACATGAAGCTTGCGGACGCATACCGGACGGCGCAGGGCGACATCTATCCTCTTATGCAGGAGACTGTCAAAAGCGGCAGGAAGAGCGCCGACCAGCTCTGGCCCTTCGACGGGGCACACCCGGACGACTCCGGCTACGAGATATTCTTCGAGGCGGCCCGTCTCGGTTTCGAGGAGGCGGTCAAGGAGGGTCTGGTCTGCGCTGTTCCGGAAAAGCCGGTCTTCGGCGAGATGAAGTCCGTAAGACGGACGATCCTTGCGGACAGCCCGCTCCCGAAGGGCTGGACAAAGGCGAAGACATACAGGACGTCGCTCTGGTACGACGGCCTTTCGAGCCGCTGGATGGGCGATGTCGCCATGTGCGACGCGAAGGATGCCGGCGCGATCGATCCTCTGCGAATCGAATTCGAAGGGACATTCCTGGGATTTTTCGGCGAGGCCAACCAGGACGGTCTCGACTTCACGCTGAAGCTTGACGGAAAGGATTTCCCTTTCGCAATCCAGAAGAAGGACAAGATCGAATACTCCCCCGTATGGCCGTTCAAGATGCCATACGGGCAGGGTAACCTGTTCATTTGGCGGAAGAGCATCACGAAGCTGGTGCCTGGAAAGCATGTGCTTGAGATAGCTCCTGTGATCCCGGAAGGCGTCAAAAAGGGCCAGCTCAGGATCGAAAGCGTATGCACCGCGTCGGAATGAGCAAACCCATCCAAAACGGGCCTTGAAATTGGCTCAAATGCTGCTAATGGCTGCCAGACCTTATGACGGTGTCTTGGTGTGAATTCCGGGTAATGGCTCAGTCTTTGCTTTCGGGGTGCGGTTCTGGTCTATAATGTTATCATTAATATATATAATATAAATAACATAATTTGCATGAGTTGAGGACATGCTCAAACAGTCCAACAAGTTGCCTTTCACGCTCATCGAGCTCCTTGTGGTGATAGCGATCATAGCGATCCTTGCGGCGATGCTTCTTCCCGCCCTTAGCAGGGCCAGGGAAAGCGGCAGGAGGACGATATGCGCCAACAACCTGCGCCAACTCGGCCTCGCACTCTTCAGCTACACAGGAGACTACGACGAATGCGTGCCGCTGATATGCCTGACACACAGCTTTGGCCACGGCTGCAACGCCTGGCGCTCATCCTCCACGGTGGAGAGGTTCCTTATCGACTATCTCAAGAAGCCTTCTTATCCGTATGACAGCACTGTCCTGTGCCCGTCCGCCACAAAGCCCGGCAACTGGCCGGATCACTGGTGGGACAACGACTCGTCGTATGTGTGGCACGCAAACAACTTCGGCTCATACTGCATGTGCGACACCGGGGGCTCGGCCTGGAGCAGCAGGCCTTTCCCTCAGATGAGAATACGCAATCTGGAGAAGGCCCAGAGATGGGGCAAACAGCCGTGGATACTGTTCACAGACCGAACCATGATATATGTCCCGCCATGGCAGTATTCAATGTATGATCTGCGGCTCTACAACAACCACGGCCCGTATTTTGCGCCTGCGGGCGGCAATACGGCGTTCCTGGACGGCAGCGTCCGCTGGTTCGCCTGGGCCGGCTCCAGCAACTTCTACATCAACGGAGATGCGGTTCCCAGGGAGGCGACCTGCCATGTCTACAACACGTCCGGCGGTTCGCGAATCACATCCGGAAGGGGCTGGGCCGGCACCGGAGACGGAACCGGCATGGACTGCTTCCAGGGGAGCAACGACATGAGCACCGCGAACCTGGCGAACTTCCGCAGCGTCCTCGGCCTGTAGTGTCTTCATGGCGTCCCCAAATTTTCAATGTCCTTGCGAACGGCAAAGATTTCAATACCGTCTTAAAGCCTTTTTCGCTTCTGTCTTCGTGCACCACTCCTCGTCGGCTGCGGCTTTCTCAAGTATCGGGATGCTGTCTTTGGATGCGATCTGGCCGAGCGCCTTGCAAGCCGCGGCCCTGACGCCGTAGTCGCATCCCTGGTCTGTCGCGAGGCGGTGCAGAATCTCAAGTACCTCCGGAGATGATATGCCTATGCTGCCCAGCGCCAGGCATATCGCCTGCAGCAGCCGTCCGCGGCGCCGCCAGGCCTCCTTTGTGTCTTCAGTGGTTCCTTCGGGGAACTTGACCGAGAACGGCGAGTTGGAGCCGGCATGCGCGCCGCCTTCGAGAGGTGGCTGTGAAAACAACGGTTCTCCAATCTCTTTCTGCAGAGCTTTTAGAAGCGGTTCTACCGCCTTGGGATCGCGCCGGTCACCGAGCGCCACAGCGGCCGCATACCTGACTCTCCAGCTGCCGTCGGACAGGAATGCGACAATTCTTTCAAACGAGTTCTGCCCCTGCCTGTCCGCGCCTGCCAGGCAGTATTCCATCTTGTCGTAAACCGTCTGCATGCTTCATGCCTCCATGAGCTTGTGTTCGATCATCCATTCTTTCCCGCCGGCGGCGAAGCTGACTCTTCCGTTACGGTACGACGCCTTTGATGCTCCATCCGCGCCCCTCTGGGCGAGTATGAGCGCCTTGCCGAAGAAGCCGCCGCCTCCGTTTCCGTCCGGCGCATACTGGCTGTAGCCGGTGTCGCAGCACAGGAGAACCTCGGCCTTTTTCCCGCGGAACCGTTCCGGAATTTCGATTTCCGGTTCGAGAAGCTGCATGCGCATCTTGTGGGTGCCCAGTTCGATCTCGCCGTCGTCGAGCCACATCCGCAGGTTCAGCATCTGCTTCGGAAGGCGGAGCCAGCACTTGCATTTCGGAACATCGATGTTCCGCCGGAACCACCAGCGGCGCACAGCCGGGAGATCCATCTGCATATACGGAGGGACTGTCAAGAAAACCTCGATTGATCCAGCGTCGGACTTCTTTCTTACGGATACACGATCAAGATTTCCTTCCGGATCGGGCACGGCATGCCATTGCGCGGAAACATCGCCTTCGACTTCCCTTGTCGCCTCAGGATATGCCAGCCAGAGCCAGCGGCACTCTTTGCCGCGCTGCCTGAAGTCCACCATAAGCGATTCACCGTCAAGGCGCTCGGGATATCCCTCGAGCGTTTTGACAGTCTTTTTATCGGGGCCGAGAAGCGGGATCAGGGAGAGGCGGACTCCTTCGGCCGTCTCAA
This sequence comes from uncultured Victivallaceae bacterium, assembly GCA_964636325.1. Lineage (GTDB taxonomy): Bacteria > Verrucomicrobiota > Lentisphaeria > Victivallales > GWF2-50-93 > CAZWRV01. The sequence continues at coordinate 70,474 of CAZWRV010000017.1, forward strand.
TTGTGACGCCTGCTTCGGAAGAGAGCAGCGAGGGCCGCAGGAAGAACCTGGCCGTGGCGTCGTGATCCTTGCCCGAGACTATCAGATCCTCGACGAGCCAGAACTTCTCGTGGCAGAGGCGTGAACGGCGCCGGACTTTCTCCACGTCTGCGAATTTCGCAGCATAAATAGGTGTGACGTCGGCGGTCACTGATTTTTCTTTGGAGGAGAATTCGATCATCTCCGCCTGAGGATATTCCTCGAATGCGCGCATGCCCTCCCATCCGTCGAGGAGGATTACAGAGTGCGCGCCGCCGCAGCCGGCGCCGAAGTTGAACTTGCGCGTTTTGCCGATGTCCATGTAGCCTACCTCGCGCCATGTATCGTCGAAATTGAAGACCGTGCATTCCTTTTCCGGAATGCCGTCTACGCTGAGCGGGCTGCCGTAGGCGCAGAGGATCAGCGAATTGGGATTGACGTGCTCCCTGGTCGGATGGACCGGTGCCGACTTGTCCCACATCTGCATGAGGTAGAGCTGTGAGTCGTCGGAGACGAGGGCCGCTCCGACTTGCGGCTCGCTCCAGGATGCGAATTTCGCAGCTCCCGGCTTCCTTTCTTCGGGCCACCAGATGAGCGACCAGGCTAGGTCGTCGAAACCCCATCCGATTGCCTGGTCGGATGCCCAGTTCGCCTGCTTCTCCAGGAGCTCGCCGTAGAAAGGATCTTCGCTGCGGCGGGCCGCATACGCGATGCACGAGCGCACCGGGATGGCGTAGCCGTAGTGATCCCATGGAAGGAGTAGTCCGTTCGGCATCCATTCGCGGGCGATCATCCGGCAGACGTTTTCAGCGCTGCCCCCGTTCGGCGGAAGGGACTTGCCGAACCAGTCGCCGCCTTCGGTCCGTTCGAGAAGCTCGACGATGAAGGGTATGGACGGGCCGACTACGAAGTCCATGTATGTGCTTCCTTCGCCGGAGTAACCGGAGGTCGGAATTCCGCCGATGAGCGATGGCAGGCGCCTGATGCCGTCGGCATACATCCTGCGGGCCATGGCGCTGTCCTTGAAGAGGTGGCCGAGGAGCGCGTTGCTGTAGCACAGCGACATCGTCTGGTTGTCCACGCATTCCGGCTCGGGCTTCGTGCGCATTCCATAGAAGAAGTTGACGAACTGGAAGACCATCAGCTCTTCGCGGATCCGCTTCTCCTCCTCCGCGTCCCACGCGCCCATCGCAGAAAGCCATTGGAAGTAGAGCGACCACCTCGCATGCGGGAAGGAGAAGCACCAGAAGTGGAACTGCAGGCCCATCCCGAACGACTGGGGATCGAAAGTGGCAACATAGTGCCGTATCGCCTCCTTAGCGTTATCAATGTCCTGCTTCTCGCCGGTCACCAGCGCGGCGAAGGGCGTGAACCACGGGAAGTTCTCGGGGGCGTTGCGGGCCCTGCGCAGGAGCGAATCGCATACGCGGCCCATCTGCGTCCCGTCACGCCTGGCGCGGGACATCTTTTCGCGAAGGGCTCCGACATCATCTATGTAGAATGCCTTGTCCATGTCATCCCCTTACTCGAATTTCAGTTCGCCCCAGAGCGAAGGTGCGAGAATCGCCTCGTCGGGGACGTCGTTGGTGTTGTTCGTGCTCTTGTTGCTCCAGTAGTTCCTCGATGTGCACTCCTGGCCGGCGCTGTCGGAGCCGAGGACGCCGAAGTCCCCGTGCAGCGTCTTGCCTTTCAAGGAGTCTATTCCGAGCAGGCTGAGCGGAACTGCGGCTGTGACGACGTATCCGCCCTGCACCGGCTTCATCGCGATCGGGAATTCGCAGATGCGGACGCGGTCCATCGGGATCGAGCGCCACGGCGAGCTGAATACGGCGTTCTGCTCCTTGGCGGCGCCTGGCGCCACCGGCTCGTAGAGCACCGCGAGCGGCTTGCCGTCCTTCATCGTCATCAGGAGGCGCATGTCGCCCTTGACGCAGTTCGGATCTTTTGCCTCGGGATCTGCGCGGAGCATCATGTCGACGCAGTCGCCCGTGATGAACATGAGCTTCTCGTTTTGCCCTGCGTTCTTAAGCGGCGAGCCGTCGCTGACCTGGTACGCCAAATAGAGGTTCGTGTCGTCGTATGCCGCCTTTATCGTGGCGATCTTGTTGTAGCCGGACTGTATCTCGATGCTGTTCTTGGCCATGTCCCAGGCGTCGATGTTTCCGTCGGCCGGGAACGGAGCCTGGGCGGGCTTTATGGAGTATGTCTTTTTCCCGGTGGTCTGCGCTGCGCGCTTGATCTTGAGATCCTGTGCCGCGCTTATGTCGGATTCCTTCACTTCGACGGGCCGACTTGAACGCTTCAGTGAATCCAGTCCGGTGATTTCCATGACGATGGCGGCCGTGCCACCGCCGACGGTGTAGAACTTGCCGTCGTCTGACCTGCAGAACGCGCCGCCGAAACTTTCGCCGCCGGCGGTCATGGCGTCGCAGGGCATTCCCGGGGTTGCCTGCGCCGGGACGTCGAACCATCCGCGGCAGTCGTTGTAAAGGCTCTGCACCCAGAGGCCGTCCTCGGTGAAGATGAAGTTCTGGCCGAGGTTGCCGTTCAGGTAGAAGACCTCGCCGATGTCGTCGTTGATCTTGGCGCGGCCGTATATGCTGGAGGGGCCGATGAGCAGGCCGGGCATGGCGGCAGGCGCGTTGTGGGAGCCGTGGACGGAGACATACTTGCTGGGATATGTCCAGAGGATTTTGCCGTCGGGCGCCATCGCCTGAAGCGGCGATTGGTTGAGATAGACCCGGCCGTCGCGGCCGACGGCGATCATCCCTTCGCCGCCCATATCGCCCTGGGGAGTTATCTTTGTCATGGCGTCGAAGCTGAACAGCGGAGTTCCGCCTGCCGTGAACCCCTGCGGCCTGAATACGAGGAAGTCCTTTGTGTTTCCACCTTGGGGTATGACTACGGTCAGGTCGTCGCCCATCGCCTGTCCCCAGTAGTAGCGGCCGAGGCTGATGTCCTTCGTCTGGATTTCTTCACGCTGGGCTGCGCCGTCGTCGTTCCTGTCGACCCAGAGGAAGGCCTTGCCGAAGATCCCTTCGAAGAGTGGCTTGTTGAACTTCTGGTTCCAGTCCTTGTGGTACGGTTCGTCGATCGTCTTGCCGAGGCCGACGTTCCCCCACTCGGCGACATGCCGCCAGCTTCCGTCCTTCTGGCGAAGGTATATCTTGACCATCGATGAATCGCGCGCGGTGCTTCTGATCTGGATGTATTCGCGGCCGTCGGCCCTTGAATACTGCGTCACCCAATCGCAGCCTGTGCCGAGAGAGTCGGACAGGGTGTAGAGCGGTCGGAACTTCTGTTTTTCAAGGTCGAGCCTGTATTCGACCTGCTCGCTGAATCCGCGGGTGTGGTCGAAGGGGTTTATGCTTCCTCCTGCGGCGTATGCAGTGGTGCCGATGAGATCGAACACGAATTTTCCATCGGAGCAGTTCCACACGCTCGTCCGCTTGGGCTGCTTGTCCTCTTCTGCGACCCACAGGCGTTTTTGGGAGTCTATTGCGATCTGCGCTGGATTTAGCATGCCGTTCTCGTCGAAGAATCCAAAAGCCGGGCGGCCTCCAACTTTGCCGATTTCGCCGAGCTTCTTGCCTTTTGCGTCGAAGATTTCAACGTTCATCTTATGGCCGCGCTGGCTGATGTAGACTTTACCGTCCCTGTCGACGGCGATTCCGCGCGGATCTTCGAGGCCGTCCATGATCTTCTCGGCCTTGCCTGAGCTTATGTCAATATTATATAGGGAGAGCCCTGCTGCGACGCACAGCTTTCCGTCCGGTGTGTATGCGCAGGCCGCCATGTTCTCGGGCATGTCCTTCAACTCTTTTTCGACTGTGCCGGTGTCGGCGTTGAGAACCAGTATCTTCTTGTCGGCGGCCATGATGACCGCGAGTTTGCCGTCGTGAAGAGCTATCGTCCTGCACTGCGCGCCGCCGTCCTTCTCGCAGATCAGGAGATCGAGCACGTCCTTGCCGTCCTTGTCCTTCTGGTTCCAGGCGGCGTAGGCGCCGGTCTTGAGGTCGCATCGCCATATGAAGAAGCGGCCCTTGCCCTCGCTGGAGGCTATCCAGAGGATTTTTCCGTCCGTGGCGAGCGAGACCCGGTCGCTGACTCCGAACATCCTGTTGGCGAGGCCCCACTGCCGCTGTCCGTTCATGTCGATGCCGATGAGGTGCTGGCCCGCTTCCCCCATGGGACATGCGAGCGCTAGCAATTCGCCTCCCGCGGCGACCGCCTGGGGAGCGGTGTGGTCTCCGTAGTATGCGCCTCTGCCGTCGGCCGTCTGCCATCCGGGGTTGCCCGGACTTGCGAAGGAGAGGACGTATTTCAGGTGCAGTCCGTCATGGGTGAGTATCTTCGCGGAATATTTTCCCGGGGGAACGATGTTGCCGTCGTCGTCGAGGCAGTCCCAGAGGTCGCTGTTATTTCCGGCCTTGCGTTCGGCGGACGGGAGAAGGTTTCTTATACGTTTTCCGTTTTGGTCGTCGATTGCAATCGTCACGCGTGAATCCTTGGGCAGATCGTAGCCGATCGCGACCGGTCCCTCCATCTTTTCCGCGCCGGGCGGATTGTCCCAGGGCTGTGGCGGCAGCGTGAGCCTGCCCTTGTCCTCGAGGATCACCTGGCCCCAGCTGTTGTGTGCGGTCCAGAAGAATTCGCGGCTTGTCGTGCCGTCCGCGAGATTGTCGGCGTAGCGGTGGATTGGCCAGTCGGCCTCGCCCCAGAGGAGCTCGATGCCGCAGCGGAAGCTGTGGCCCGCGGCATACGTTTTGTCGAGAGTGATCAGTTTCCACGGGAGCTTGATCTCCTGCACATAGCCCTTTCCGTCGGCGTCCTTGAGGAAGGCCATTTCCGCACCGTCGTCGAGCTTCCATCCATCCTTGCGGAATAGGTTCTTGCTGCCGCCGCCGAAAGGTTCGGTGAGGCTCTTGCCGTAGTCCAGGTTGATGAAGGGCTCCTGCTTCCGCCCGAAATACCAGGCCGTAACATGCGTGATCCGGTCGGTCTTTACACGGAGCTGCACGCAGTCCCCGGCCCAGCCTTTCCCGGCCTGGAACTGCGGGTCGTGCGAGTTGCCCATCGGTATCGGATCCTTCCAATATATTGAGACATACAAAGCATCCGCATCATACATCATCGCTACGCTTCCCGAATATATGTCCTTCAGCGACAGCACGTCGTAGCACATCGTGATCCGCCCGGAAAGATCCCAGTCGTCAAGCTTCCCGTCGATGACAACCTTCCCGCCCGCCGGCACCGCGTGGATTCCGTGGTTGTCGGTCTGGAGCGCCGAAGCCGAAGGCAGTACGTTGATCAACAGGAATGCCATAATAAGCGGGGCAAGTCGGTGTTTCATGGGCCGTTCCTTTCATTAATATGTTATCTTTATATATGCTTGATTAGATAACAATAACGGGGCGTAGCGTAATTTCAAGCTTTAAACTCTGGGGAAATTGAAAATTTGCGAAAGAAGTCCAAGGTATGCCCTTGACAAGAGTTGCCATGAAGGATATAATGTTATCGTATTACACCAACATATAAATAACATAATACATATGCGTCGCGTTGATCAAAATGGCAAGGGGCCGGCCGGCTTTACGCTGATAGAACTTTTAGTCGTAATCGCGATCATCGCGATCCTTGCAGCGATGCTTCTGCCGGCTTTGAACCAGGCCAGGGAGCAGACCAAGCTCACACTGGAAAGAAGCAACATGCGGCAGGTCGGCATTGCCCTGCACACATATTCCCTCGACTTCAACCTTATGCTGCCAGGCGCGAACGACGGGCGCCAGCATGATCACTGGACTGTCAGGGGGCGTTTGTCCCCCGACTACATAAAGATCGTCGAAAACGGCTCCAGTGTCTGGGGATGTCCCCTGGTCCAAGGCCTGGCTTGGGATCCCTACTTCAAGGAAGGGGCGGGGTATATGTATACTTGGTATTGGAATGCCGGATGGGGCGGATCGCTCGATGTCGACGGGAACTATGTGGATACGCCGCAGGTGATCGCTGGCAACTGGGGTGCCGACGGATATGGGACGTATATCAACGGCAAAGGTTTCACTACTTCGAGGGGGCCTGACGACATTGTCATTATAACCGACAGCGGAGGGGGCTGGTGGACTACCATCAAGCCATGGGCCAACCATGCTCCGAAGAACAATCCACTTGCGAAGCCTCTGGGAAGCAACTCGTTATGCCTCAGCGGCAGGGTGCTATGGCGTCCGAGCAACAAGCTCAACTGGACTTGGAACGGCGGGGCCAACTGCTGGCGTTAGCGGCGAAAACCAAGCATCGAAAAACTCATTTGGCCGGATATATTCTCCCGCTTCTCCAATTACAAAAACAAGGATCATAATCCATGAGAAATCCCGGGAAAAACGGCGCAGGACTGCCGTGGAAAGTCCGCGCGGTCCAGATGGATCTCGCGCGCCAGATGGAAACCGTCGACTGCATAAGGAAATATGCGGACTTCGCGGCGGGGCAAGGCTTCAACACCCTTGTCCTTTACCTGGAAGGGCGTGTCCGCACGGATTCCTTCCCCTTCAGGAGGAAGGATGAGTCGTATACGCCGGACGACATGCGCCGGGTCGTCTCACATGCAGGCGGGCTGGGCATGGAGGTCGTGCCCGTCGTATCGAGCCTGGGCCACTCCGAGCAGTTCCTTTCATGCCGCGAGCTTTCGCACCTCGCGGAGGAGCGCCACGGCAGGACGCGCTTCGGCGGCAAAAGCCCGAGCACTTTCTGCGCGTCGCTGGACGAGACATACGACTTCCTCGGACGCTACCTGGGCGAGCTTTCAGAGGTATTCACGGGGGCCGACTTCCACCTCGGCTGCGACGAGGTCTGGAACTTCGGCTACTGCGAACTTTGTTCCGCCCGCCGTAAGAAGCAGGGCCTGGGTGCGATGTTCGCCGAGCATTGCCGCCGCATGGAGGGGATCTGCCGACGGCTGGGCAAGCGGATGTGGATATGGGACGACATGTTCGAGTTCTTCCCCGAGCAGCTCGGGAAGATTCCGCGCAGCATCCTGATGTGCCTGTGGAACTACAATGAGATTGTGGACCTGGAAGGCACGAGCGCGCACTTCGCGAACAAATGGCGTCGCGACTGGCTGGCGGAATACGAACGGCTCGGTTTCGACGCGCTGATCTGCCCCTGGACCTCGTCCCCAAGGAACATAGCCACCTTCACGGACTACGCGCGGCGCCGCAAGGTGCTCGGCGGCCTCATGACGCAGTGGGAGCTCTCAACCCGCTTCCACGACGAATGCATGCCCCTGGTCGCATTCGCGGGGAGGCTTTGGAACAACGCTTCATACGATCCGGAGCTGGCATGGAAACAGTCTCTGGACTCCGTGTTCCCCGGCGCATCGGGCCGGCTGAAGGACGCCGTCCGCGCGGTTTCGGAAATCCCGAGGCGCTTCCCGTCATCCCCCCGGAGAAGCGCGCAGCAGGGGATCCTTACCGAGGCCGAATATGCCAACCTGCTCCTTTCCAGAAATGCACTGGACCTGCTCATGGAAGCCGGAAAGCCGCTGAAGGGCCTCCAGGGACGCATACTCGACGATCTCGAGCAGACCATGCGCCTACATATTCTGCAGATGCGGCTGAGGGATCTTCTGCCGTCGATAGCAAGCCCGCGTAGGCCAGCCGGCGACCTCCCGCTGCTAAGGAAACGCCTGAAGGACGCCGTCAAGGAGCTCGGCGATCTTATAAGGCTGCGCGCACCGCTGCACAGACGGATACGCCCGGGAATGCATCCGGAAGACCACGGCGTAAAACATCTGAAGTCCGTCCTGGCCGACCTCAAGAAATATTCCACCATGCTTTCGGCAAAGCCTTCCGCATCCTCATGGCTCGCGGAGATCAGGCTTTTCCTGCCGGACTTCTACGGCGCGCCGAAGCTCAAGGTCGAAGTCTTGGCGGACGGTGCATGGAAAACCATAGGCGAAGGGTGCTACAAGCCGCCTCTGCTTTCCCTCGACGCCTACTATACGGTCTGCCTGCCCTTCGCCTCCAAGAAGCGTCCTGCCGCCGTAAGATTCGAGGTGACAGGCTACGGAGGACAGGGAATCACCTTCGTCGAACTGCAGAGCCCGGCGGAAACGCTGTATCCCGCAAAGGTCGCGAAATCCTCCGGCCCCGTCAGGGATCCCGGAATGGTGCTCAGAGACGACTCCCGCTGGGCGTTCCTCGGGAACACCGACATCACTGCGCAGATACACAGTCCGGAACTGGCGGAGGAAAAGGCGGTGCTGGAAGTGACGCTCTCTCTGAAACTCACCTGAAGTAACACAGACATTCCTGCCTGCGGCATCGCAGGTAGGAATACCTGCGCTACTTTAAGTTTCACACCGACAGAACTGGCGGATTTCCCCGCCAGAGCGGCGCTCCTCTGAAACTCGCCCATCTTTGTCGCGAACTTTGTCGCGAGCGATGTCGTCTTCTGGAGGGTTGAGCCAAGCTCAACCGCGG
>CAZWRV010000018.1:0-78501 GCA_964636325.1 uncultured Victivallaceae bacterium
GGTGAAAAATTACTTTGGCAGGCTAAATTTATACGTAGTTTACTGAATATTTACTCTCAATTTCTGGAGGCGTCAATGAACGACCAGGCACCCCAACTGCAAAGCTCGTCCGTCAAAGCCGCAATCGTCCGACTTTACTGGATGCTCGGCTGCAACGCGATGCTGGCCTTTGCCCTGCTGTTCAAATTCGAGAACTACGGCAGATTCAAGCTGTTCGACCCCTGCGTACTGATTCTGGAGGCGTCCTTGATTTCCGCAAGGTATGTGGACATCAGATTCCTGGCAGGGACGACGGGGGACGGCAGGCCTGCGACCATGGCCGACTTCAAGAAGTTCGCCCTGATCCACGCCGGGATCGTCCTGGCCGCCTGGCTGGCGGTTCATGCATCCGCAAAACTCCTCTGACACTCGCCCCAAGTAGCGCAGACATTCCTGTCTGCGGCATTGCATGTAGGAATACCTGCGCTGCCATCTAATCGTCTCATAGTAATATGGACGCCACCGACCTTGCGTCGGCGGTGAAGATGACGGGGGATCTGGTCAGCAATTTCCCTGCTGAATCCACAGTCATGTTCACCGCCGGGATGAACCCGCCGGTGCCTCTATGCAATTTCGAGACGATTTCTGCTTTCCCTCAGGAGAATGGAAACCCCTGCGGACAAATGTATATTAACGGATATTCCAGCAACCATGATTCGGAGAGGCGATGAAGCTAAGGACAGGAGTGATAGGCACAGGCGCCCTGGGAAGGCACCATACAAGAATTTACAGGCAGAACCCCAACGCAGAACTGGCCGGCATATATGATGTGAGCCGCGAAGCCGCGGAAAAGGTGGCGAAGGAATACGGCGCAAAAGTCTTCGACTCGACCGATGCGCTCGCGGAATGCTGCGATGCGCTGAGCATAGCCGTCCCTGCGGACAAGCACCACGGGACAGCGATCCAGCTCCTCAAGAAAGGCAAGCACCTGCTCATCGAAAAGCCGATAACCACCTTGCTGGGCGACGCGGAGGAGCTGGTCCGCACGGCGGAGAAAAACGGGCTCGTCCTGGGGGTCGGCCATGTGGAGAGCTACAACCCCGCGTTCTGCGCCGCGGAAAAGATCGCCGGGCGTCCGCTCTTTATGGAAGTCCACCGTCTCGCGGCGTATCCGCCGCCTCGCCCCGGCACATACCGGCGCGGAACGGAAGTAGGAGTTGTACTTGATCTCATGATCCATGATCTCGAACTGGTGCTCCGACTCGCGAAAAGCCCGGTTGAGAAGGTCGAGGCCGTCGGCATGCGGATACTGAGCCCCGACGAGGACATCGCCAACGCGCGCATCACCTTTGCGGACGGCGCCATCGCCAACGTCACCGCGAGCAGGCTCAGCCAGGAGGCGTCCCGGAGATTCCGTGTCTTCTACAAGGACTCATACGTCTCGCTCGATCTTGGAAAGAGGACGGCCATGCTTTTCAGCACCAAGGACGGCGAAGTCGCCAAGGAAAATGTACCGGTTCGGGACTGCAACGCGCTGGAGGCCGAGATCGGCGACTTCGTCGATTCATCCCTGAAGACCATCAGCACCGGAAAGCTCCACGGAATGAAGGCCTCCGGCCGGCACGGCCTCGACGCCCTCAGGCTCGCGCTCCAGGTCGTAGAGGAAATCGGAAAATATTCGGAGAGCCATGAGATATTCGAAACAGGAAGGTGATTCTTTGAAAAATCTTTCCCGCAGGGGAAATACTTAAGATCCTCTGAAACTCGGTTGTCCTTTTCATATCCGCCGCCCGGCGGATGGAGGGTTGAATTCTATTCAACCGTCTTCTCGGCGGCGGGAACTCCCGCCGCCAAGCGGAATAGAATTCCGCCATCCACCGAGTTTCAGTCCGACAGAACTGCGAGGTTCGCAGATGAGCGCTCTCGATAAACACAAAATGAAATTAACCGCTCCGGCGAAGATAAATCTTTATTTGCGGGTCAAGGGTAGGCGGCCCGACGGCTGCCACGACATCGAGACGATATTTCTGCCGGTCTCGCCGCCGTCGGATGAGATTTCCCTGGAGCCGGCCGACCGCGAAGGAATCGCCGTGACTTCCAGCGATCCCGATCTCCCCTGCGGCGAACCGAACATCTGCTGGAAGGCGGCGGCCGCATTTGCTAAATACGCAGGGATAAGCCCGCGCTGGAAGATCCATATCGAGAAGCGGATCCCTGTTGCGGCCGGCCTTGGCGGCGGGAGCAGCGACGCGGCGGCAGTGCTGAAAATCCTGCAGAAGATTAATCCCGGCGTCGACGACAGGTCGCTGAAGGATATTGCCTCCTCTGTCGGCGCGGACGTCCCGTTCTTTATCAATCCAGTGCCGTCTCTTGCGATGGGCAAGGGCGAGATACTTGAGCCGCTCGAATTCAAGGTCGACATTCCCGTCGTGATCGTCAATCCGCTCTTCCCTGTCAGCTCGGCCTGGGCGTATAAGAACCTGCTCCGCACCGGCGATGAAACGCCGAAGATGGCCGACGTAATCAAGGCCCTGAAGACAAACGAGCCGGAGTCCATTTCAAAAATAATCCACAACGACCTGGGGCCCGCGCTCTACCGGAAATTCCCGCTGCTTGGAATACTCAGGGACGCCCTGCTTGAACTTGGCGCCCTCGCCGCCGAGATAAGCGGCAGCGGCTCGAGCCTCTTCGCCGTCGCCAGGTCCCGGCCGGACGCGGAAGGGATCAAGGCCGGGATGGGAGAGCGGTTCGCCGAAGCAGTCAGATGCTTTTAACATTGTTTAATTTGTCTTTTCAATCCAGTCCGCTCCTGCCTATCCTCCAGCTTGCCAATCCGCCGTGAAAAGAATATTCCCGTATTTGCTATGGTTCTCAGGCTTGTCCCAGCAAACGGCAGCTCAACCGCGGTTCAGCACGGCTTCGCCCTCCGTCGAGTTTATGTCCGACAATGATGCGAATCTCACATATTGGCTTTCATTGGGACTCAGATTCTGGAATTGCCTTAACACCTTTCAAGCACTTGTAATATAACAGGATGCCCTTGTTTTTTCAAGATGCTCTTGTTAATGAGAAAAAATGCTATAATTTATTTCAATGCTAAAACTGATTAAAAGAAAATTGCAGGGTCTTTTCGGTGGCCAGGACAAGGAAGCGAAACCGCACGGCGGCCGCAGCTCCTCCGAACCGCCGCCGGAAAGACATCCGAAGCACAAGGACGGCGAATCCCACGAAGGAAGGCGGCATTCCGTTACAGATGCCCCTATGGCCGGAGGACATTCGGCCGCAAAAGGCCATTCCCATGCCAAGGCTCACGATTCGGGCAGGCGCCATGATTCCGGCACTGGTGAAGATAGGCCACGCAAGCCGCAGCAGGACGAACGCCGCAGACAGGAAAGGCGTTCTCATCAGGAAGACAGACGCCAGCACAGTAACGAGCATGAGCCCAAGCCCGAACATTACCAGCACAGGCCGCACGCGAAGAAGGCGCCTCTCCAGCAACCGGCCCTGGTGGAGCCTCCGCCCGCCGAAGGCAAGGTGCGCTTCTTTGATTTCGACATAGCGAACGAAGTGCTCTGCGGAATACAGGATCTCGGATTCGAATACTGCACGCCGATCCAGACCCAGTGCGTGCCGGAATCGCTGAAGGGCAGGGACGTCCTCGGCAAGGCGCAGACCGGGACCGGCAAGACGGCGGCATTCCTGACCTCGGCGTTCACGCGGATGCTGAAAAGTCCGCGGCCGCAGGACATCCCCGGCGCATGCCGCATGCTCGTGCTCGCCCCGACCCGCGAGCTCGCCATCCAGATACACAAGGACGCCGAGGACATCGGCAAATACTGCGGCTTCAACAACCTGGTGGTCTTCGGCGGCATGGACCACAAGCAGCAGCGCAACGCGCTCAACGACAAGATCGACCTTCTGGTCGGAACGCCGGGCCGCATCATAGACTACATGCGCAGCGGCCACCTCAAGCTCATGCACGCCGAGATACTTGTCATAGACGAGGCGGACAGGATGCTGGACATGGGCTTCATCCCCGATGTCCGCCGCATCGTCGCCCAGCTTCCGCCGACCGGGAAGCGCCAGACGATGCTCTTCAGCGCGACGCTCACACAGGACATCATGCGGCTCGCCGGCTCCTGGCTCAAGGATCCGCTCTTCATCGAGATCGAGCCGGACCAGGTCGTCGCAGGCTCCATCGACCAGAAGTTCTACATAGTGTCGACGGAGGAGAAGCTGCCGGCTCTGCTCTGGATTCTCCGCAATGAGAAGGTTGACCGGATGCTCATCTTCGTCAACCGCAAGGACTTCACAGGCCCCCTTTCCTCGACCCTGAGGGACGAAGGTTTCCGCTGCGAACAGATATCCGGCGACATCCCCCAGGACAAGCGGCTCAAGATACTGGCGCGGTTCCGCTCCGGCGAGACCCCTATAATCGTAGCGACGGACGTCGCCGCCCGCGGCATCCATGTGGACAACATCAGCCACGTCGTGAACTACGACATGCCTCACGAGCCGCAGGACTACGTCCACCGGATCGGCCGCACCGGCCGCGCCGGCAAGGTCGGCCAGTCGGTCAGCCTCCTCTGCGAATACGGCGCCCATCTCGTCCCAGAACTCGAGAAGCTTCTCGGCAAGGAGATACCATGCGTCCTGCCGCCGGAGGAGATGGTCGCCGACAAGAGCCGGACGCTCTCGCGGCGTCCGCACACCGGCGGCCACCATTCCGATCCGCGGCACGGCGGACGCCACTCCGGCGGACGCCGCCCCCCTGGAAGGGACCGCCGCCCAAGGCCGAGAAGGTAGGCTCAGATTTCCCGACTCTTCATTGAACTTCACAAACCCGGGAACGCCGAGCACCAGCTCGGCTTATACTCCTTTAGCAATTTCCCTGCTGAATCCCCAGTCATGTTCACCGCCGGGATGAACCCGCCGGTGCCCCTATACAATTTCGAGACGATTAGTATGTTGAAATAACGGGTTGAAGATTGTATACTTATAGGCAGAATTAGATTTTGCATCCCGGACATCGGCTTTCAGGTTTCAGAACAATAAAATCCAACCTATTTCGAGACTGAGATGACTGCCATGAGCCGTTATTTTGAGGCGTCAGCCGTTCTTATCCTGGTTTTTCTTGCGTCGTCCTGCGGGAAGATGCCTGCGCCCCCGCCGCCTCCTCCGCCCGGGGTGGTCTGCGCGATGTCGGTCAAGCAGGACGTGACGAACACGTTCGAATACATAGGCCAGATCGTGGCGGAGGACTGGGTCGATCTGGTTGCGCGCGTCGAGGGCTATCTGATCAGGCGCAACTTCGAGGAGGGCAGCTTTGTCAAGCAGAACGATCTGGTGTTCGAGATAGATCCTGCGCCGTTCGAGGCCCAGGTGAAGGAGGCGGAGGGCCAGCTAGCGAGGGCGCAAGCCTCGCTCGTCAATGCGAACATACAGGTCCAGCGTTTCACCACCCTGGTGAAGGGCGACGCGGCCGCGCAGAAGGATCTTGACGACGCCACGATGGAGCAGGGGCGCGCCAAGGGAGACATCCTGGTGGCGCAGGGGCAGCTGGACCTCGCCCGCATCAACCTCGGCTACACTAAGATCACCGCGCCGTTCGACGGCAAGATAGGTGTGTGCCCCATCAGCGTCGGCAACCTGGTCGGCCCGACGGTAAACAAGAACCTCTCCAAGATCGTCCGCATGGATCCCGTGAAGGTCGAGTTCAGCGTGCCGGAGCCGAAGATCATCAGCCTCGTCGAGCAGGGGGTTTCCATGGAAAACGCGGGGCCGAACATATCCTGCAGGATCACGCTGGCCAACGGGTCGGAATATCCGGAGGAGGGGACTATCTACTTCTACGACAACGAGGTCAACACCTCGACGGGCACGCTGCTTATCAGGGCCCGGTTCCAGAACTCCAAGGGGGTCTTGACCCCAGGGGAGTATGTGAAGGTGAAGCTGGGCAGGAAGATCAAGACGCCGGCGGTGCTTGTCCCTGCCGTGGCGGTTCAGCGCGACCAGAAAGGCGAATACGTATTCACGGTGGACAACGACTCGAAGGTCCAGCGCAAGCCCGTCAAGACAGGCCAGGGTCACGGACTCAGCTTGGTCGTGCTGGAAGGGCTCTCCGAGGGAGAGCGAGTGATCGTCCAGGGGGTCCTCAAGGTAAGGCCCGAAATCACCGTGAACGTCACAATGGAAGATGCCAAGGAGCCGGCCGGTCAGGAGCAGAAGGCGCCGGAACCGGCGAAGCCCGGGCAGAAGGAGCCGGAAGCGCGCTGAATTCTTACAATCTTATTGTCCGAAATTTCCCGCGAGGGGAATCTGCGAGGTGACTTTTCATGATCAGCAAGCTCTTCATCCACAGGCCTCGTCTCGCGTTCGTAATCTCCATAGTCCTCACTATCGCCGGTCTCGTGTCGATATTCAGCCTTCCGGTCTCGCAGTATCCGAACATTGTTCCGCCGCAAGTGCAGGTGAACTCGACCTACACCGGGGCGAGCGCGGACGTCGTAACGAAGACCGTCGTGGAGCCGCTGGAGAACCAGATAAACGGCGTTGAAAACATGATTTACATGTCGTCCACCGGCGGCAACGACGGATCGCAGAACACGATGATAACCTTCTATTCCGGCACGGACGGCGACATGAACACGGTCAACACGCAGAACCGCGTGAGCCTGGCGACCCCGCAGCTGCCGGACACCGTAAAGCGCACCGGCGTGACGGTGAAGCAGAAGTCCACGAACATGCTGATGGTAATCAACCTCTATTCGCCGAAGAACAGCTACGACTCCATCTTCCTGAGCAACTACGCGCTGATCTACGTGAAGAACGAGATACTCCGCATCCGCGGCGTGGCGGACGCCCAGATACTGGGCGAGCTGGACTATTCGATACGCGTATGGCTGGACTCCGACAAGCTGGCGGGCCTGAACCTCACGCCGCAGGACGTGATCAATTCGGTTTCCGAGCAGAACGTTCAAGTGGCCTCGGGTCAGATCGGTCTGCCGCCGTGCCCGCCCGGACAGGCCAACCAGCTTATTATCCAAGTGAAAGGCAGGCTCGAGTTCCCGGAGGAGTTCGCGGACATAGTGATTCGCTCGCGCCCTGACGGCTCGCAGATCAAGATCAAGGACGTCGCCAGGGTCGAGCTCGGCGCCTTCACATACCAGTCCTTCAGCGAACGCGACAACATGCCCGGGGTGAACCTGGCCGTATACCAGCTCGCCGACGCCAATGGCCTGGAGATCGCCGACCAAGCATACAGGAAGATGGATGAGCTGAAGAAGTATTTCCCCCCCGACCTGGAATATTCCATCAACTACGATACGACCAAGTTCGTCCGAAGATCGATCCACGAGGTTGTGATGACCCTGTTCATTGCGGTAGCCCTGGTGATCGGAGTTGTCTATCTTTTCCTGCAGGACTGGCGCTCGACGATAATTCCGACGCTCGCCGTTCCCGTATCGCTCGTAGGAACATTCGCCGCCCTGATGGCGATGGGCTACTCCATCAACCTGGTCTCGCTTTTCGGGCTGATACTGGCGATAGGGATAGTGGTGGACGACGCGATTGTGGTTGTGGAAAACTGCCACCGGATCATGGAGCACGAGGGGTTGGATCCCGTCCGGGCGACCGAAAAGACGATGGAGCAGGTGACGAACCCCATCATCGCGACCACATTTGTCCTGCAGGCGATGTTCATCCCCGTCTGCTTCCTCCCTGGAATCTCCGGCGCGCTCTACAGGCAGTTCGCGATCACCATATCCTGCTCGGTATTCATCTCGGCCATCAATGCGTTGACGCTGAGTCCCGCCCTCTGCGCCATACTGCTCAAGCCGAAGACTAAGGAGCCGGCGCTTCCATTCAGGATGTTCAACAAGTTCTTCGACTGGGTGACCCTCGGCTTCGCAGCAGGCTCGGAAATCTTCGCCAGAAGGGCATATCTGGGAGTAGTCTTCCTGGCTCTCTGCTTCTGGGGCTGCAGCTGGCTTTTCCACAAGGTGCCCGAAGGCTTCATCCCTGACGAGGACATGGGCGTCTTCTTCGCCAACGTCCAGCTTCCGCCGGCGGCCTCCGTCCCTCGGACGCACGAGATCGTCAGGGCAGCCACAGACAAGCTCATGACCATCGAGGGCATAGAGCATGTGATGTCCGTCACCGGATATAACATGATAGACCAAGTGAGCAACCCCAACAACGCTATTCTGATCATAGTGCTCGAAGACTGGGACAAACGAAAGACTCCGGCTCTTTTCCAAGGGCAGATCATGCGCAGGGCGCAGGAGGAGCTGGACAGCATTGCCGGGGCGTCCAGCTTCTGCTATCCGCTTCCCGCCATCCCGGGCCTGGGCACGGCCGGAGGACTCTCGTTCATCCTCGAGGACCTGAGAGGCGTCGATCCTCAGATACTTTCACAGGTGCTCATGTCGTTCCTCATCGAGGCGAAGAAGCGGCCTGAGATCGGAAGCATCTACAGCACATACAACGCATCGATCCCGCAGATCTACCTGGAGATCGACCGCGAGAAGGTGATGAAGCTCGAACTGAGCCTCTCCGACGTCTTCAACGCCCTGCAGACCTATCTCGGATCATACTACGTGAACGACTTCAACAAGCTGGGCCAGGTATTCAAGGTCATGCTCCAGGCCAAGGACGATCAAAGGAGCGACGTGGCCGACATCATGGGCATCTACGTCAGGAACAAGAAGGGAAAGATGGTTCCGATGGGGACCTTCGCGACCGCAAGGACTGTCTTCGGACCGCAGACCATCCTCCGCTACAACATGTATCAGGCGGCCAGGGTCAACGGGGCGCCGGCGCCTGGCATGAGCTCAGGGCAGGCGATGGCCGCGCTCGAAAGCGTCGCAAAGTCGGTCCTGCCGGAGGGCTTCAAGTATGAATGGACCGACATGTCCTACCAGGAGCTGCAGGCCGCTGGAAAGGCGGGCGCGATCTTCGCGCTCGCACTTATCTTCATCTATCTCTTCCTGGTCGGCCAGTATGAGAGCTGGATGATTCCCATCGCGATCATGCTTTCGGTGCCTGTCGCACTGCTCGGATCGCTGGCCTTCCTCCTCATGCTCAAGGTAGAGAACAACATCTACACCCAGATAGGTTTCGTCCTCCTCTTCGGCATGACATGCAAGACGGAAATCCTGATCGTCGAGTTCGCGAAGAACATGCGGGAGAAGGGGCTCGGCATCGTCGAGTCGGCCATCGAGGCCAGGAAGACGCGCTTCAGGGCAGTAGTCATGACGGGATCGGCTTTCATACTCGGCGTCTTTCCGCTGGTCATAGCCATCGGCGCAGGCGCCGCCAGCAGGCGTTCTCTCGGAACAGCCGTCTTCGGAGGAATGATCGTCGGAGAAGTCCTCGGCACAATCATGACTCCCATGTTCTATGTGGCGATACAATGGCTCAGGGAGAAGGTCGGCGGATGGAAGCCGCCGATCGAGAAAACAATATCCTGACACCCGGCGCCCGGGATGCAAAAACCGGTTTTGAAATCAGCTCAATGGACTAATAAGTAGGGGGTGTAAAATGGGCAGAAGCGACCATCAGATCGTCGAAATCCTCTTGGTGGAGGACAATCCGCGCGACGTGGAAATGACTCTCCGTGCGCTTAAGAAGCGCAATCTGGCGAACAATGTCCAGGTCGTGAGCGACGGCGCCGAGGCGCTGGACTTCATCTTTGCAAGGGGAAAGTTCGCAAGCCGGAACGTCCTGAACGGACCTAAGGTGATCCTTCTCGACCTCAAGCTTCCAAAGGTCAGCGGCCTGGAAGTGCTTCAGAAAATCAAGGCCGACGAAAAGACGAAGATCATCCCCGTGGTCGTCCTAACCTCTTCGCAAGAGGAGAAAGACTTGATCGAAAGCTACAAGCTCGGCGTCAACAGCTACATAGTCAAGCCGGTCGACTTCGACAAGTTCATGGAGTCGGTAGGCGAACTCGGGCTTTACTGGCTGCTGATCAACAAGCCGGCGGGGTGAAAAACAATATCTCCCGCAAAGGCGCGAAGAATTATCATTATGGATTCCCCCGATTGGATTTCGTGCACTCGTAAGAGTCATGCATTGGATATGGGCATCTATGGGCGAAAGTAGAAATAAACCCGGAAAACTGAAGCCGCTGCGCATGCTGATCGTGGAGGACTCGCCGCACGACGCGGAGCTTGTCGCTTACGAGCTCAAGCGCGGCGGCTTCGCCGTGGACTATAAGCGCGTGGACAACGCGGGCGACCTTGAAGCCGCGCTGGCCGCCGCTTCCTGGGACATCGTCATCTCCGACTTTAAGATGTCCGGCTTCACAGGCATGGGAGCGCTCGAAATAATCAAGAGAAGAGGCATTTACATCCCTTTCATTATCGTATCGGGCACAATCGGCGAGGAAATCGCCGTCTCCATAATGAAGGCAGGCGCAAACGACTACATTATGAAGGATAAGCTCGCACGGCTGCCGATGGCCGTCGAGCGGGAAATCCAGGACATGGAAATCAGGAAGGCGAAAATACTGGCCGAAAAATCTCTGAGAGAAAGCGAAAACAATTTTCGTCTCCTCGCCGACAATCTGCCGGATGTCGTCGCCCGCTTCGACAGGCAGTTCCGGCATATATATATGAACCCCAGGATTGAATCGATAACAGGTCTTAAATCCGAAGACTACATCGGAAAGACCAACAGAGAATTGGACATGCCGTCCGAACTTGTGCAGAAGTGGGAACAATCGTTGGAACGGGTTTTCAAAACAGGGAAGCCTGAATTAATAGAGTTTGAAGTGCCTTCTATAGACAGCATGAGGTCGTTCGAATCAAGGCTTGTCCCCGAATTCGGCCCGGACGGGTCGGTCAGGACGGTCTTGAGCATAGCCAGAGACATCACCGACGAGAAGCGGTTGGAGGAAAGGCTGAGGCACTCCGAAAAGATGGAGGCGATCGGCCAGCTCGCGGGCGGCATCGCGCATGACTTCAACAACCAGCTCGCAGGCATCATGGGCTTCGCGGAAATGCTCAGCAAACGGCTTCAGGACGAGGGGCTGAGAAAGTATGCGGAGGACATCCTGCGCGCTGCAAGGCGGTCGGCCGACCTGACCCGCGACTTGCTCGCATTCGCCAGAAAAGGCAAATATCAGACAGTGCCGGTAAACGTCCATAAGATTATAGAGGAAGTTGTATCGCTTCTTGAGCACAGCATCGACAAGCGGATTGCAATCAAGCGGATACTGAAGGCCAGGCCGGCGACAATCATGGGGGATCCGAGCCAGATCCAGAACGCCATTTTGAACCTGGGGTTGAACGCGCGCGACGCAATGCCCGAAGGGGGCGAGATCACCATATCTACCGAGAATTTCATCGTCGACCAGGCGAACCGCAGCAATTTCCCGGACGACGTGCTGAACGGCGGATATGTCAAGGTCTCCGTGGCCGACACCGGCGTCGGGATGGACAGGGAGACAATGAAGCACATATTCGAACCTTTTTTCACCACGAAAGATGTCGGCAAAGGCACTGGAATGGGACTGGCTTCCGTGTATGGAACGGTGAAAAGCCATCTGGGGTTCCAAAACGTCGAAAGCGAGCCGGGCAAGGGATCAGTCTTCACTATCTACCTGCCGCAGATAACTCAGGACGAGACTGCCGCAAGCGACGAAATCAAGGAGGTTCTGCCTCTCCGCAAAAGCCTCCGCGTGCTTGTTGTCGACGATGAAAGCATGGTAAGGGACATGCTCACCCAGATGCTGCACGTCCTCGGCTACAAGGTCGTGGCTTGCAAGGACGGCGCTGAAGCGATCGAGGTGTACGGCAAGTCTCCGCAGGACTACGACATGGCAATCCTCGACATGGAAATGCCGAAGATGGGCGGCAAGAGCACTTTTCTCGCGTTGAAGGCGATCAATCCGGAAGTCGCGGTAATCGTCTCATCTGGATTCAGCGTGGAAGGCGAGGCGCAGTCTATTTTGGACGCCGGAGCCAAGGGCTTCATACAGAAGCCGTTTGACATGAACGAGCTTAAAACCGCGCTGCAGAAGGCCGTCGTCTGAGGCGGGCTGCGCCCGCCGCGGCGGACCGCGGCCAACACGGACGGGCAGCCCCTTCACATTGATTCCCATGACTTTATAAACCGGCCTTTGTTTTTCGTCGGACCGCCCCGGCTTCCGTATGAATTCAGCAAACTACGCCCTTTTGCTGAATTTGGAATAGCTCTATTTATGAGGAATTGTGAAGTAGAACGAGGCGCCTTCGCCCGGCTTTCCCTCCGCCCATACCCGGCCGCCATGCCTTTGGATGATGCGCTGGACTATGGCCAGTCCGATCCCCGTCCCCTCGAAATCGGCCGCGCTGTGCAGACGCTGGAACACTCCGAACAGCTTGTCCTTGTATTCCATGTCGAAACCTACGCCGTTGTCCCTGAAAATGAAGGTGTCCTCGTCTTCGCCGGAAATGCTTTCGGCCTTTACCACTGCCGCCTGACGCTTTCTAGTGAACTTGAACGCGTTCGACATCAGGTTCATGACGACCTGGCGGAGCATGGTAGGATCCCCGTATATCTGAGGCAGAACGGCCACTTCAAGGCGGATTTCCCTGCCTTGGTTTTCACCGGAAAGATGCTTGAAGATGTCCTTCACAAGATAATCCATGTCGATGGTCGACTTCTCGATGTTTTTTCGGCTCATGCGTGAGAACTCGAGGAGGTCGCCGATGAGCTGGCCCATGTCCTTGGCGCTGTCGCGGATTATTCTGAGGAGGCGCCTGCCCTCCTCGTCAAGCTTCTCCGCGTAATCCTCCTCGATTATCTTCGCGAATCCATCCACTGAACGCAGCGGCGCCTTGAGGTCGTGCGATACGGAGTATGAAAAAGACTCGAGTTCCCGGTTGACGGCCTTCAGCTCATCGCTTTGCCGGAGCAGGCTTTTGTTTGCCGCAGCCAGCTCGGAAGTCCGTTCGGCGACGCGCCTTTCAAGT
This sequence comes from uncultured Victivallaceae bacterium, assembly GCA_964636325.1. GTDB lineage: Bacteria > Verrucomicrobiota > Lentisphaeria > Victivallales > GWF2-50-93 > CAZWRV01. Next base: position 12,939 of record CAZWRV010000018.1, read on the forward strand.
TCGTCCATATACTCCAGCTGCTTCCTTATCCATTCCTCGTCCCTTCTCCGCCACATGAAACCGACGCCGAACGCTGTCGCAATAATCAGCGCAAAGACGCACGCGACGGCTGTTCTCGCCTGGTTCCTCAACGGGGCGAAAACCTCGTCCGCGTCGATCTTCGCGACCATGAACCAGGGGGTGCCTTTTACAGCGCGCAAAGTCGACAGTACCGGAACATTCCGGTAGTCGGCCCCTTCAAAAGTCCCTTCCTTTCCCTGGACAGCCATCGCAGCCGGGAGCCTGCTGTCCGGCGTAACGGGAAAGCGCAGCTTGAAGGCCGTATCTTTACGGTGCCTCAGCTCGTTCAGAAAGACGACTTCGTCCCCTTCCCTGCGAACAAGAAGCGTCTCCGCCGTCCGGCTGTTGGTGGGCCAGGCCTGGATCAGCGGGAAAAGGAATTCCCCGGGATTAACCTCCAGCATCAGCACGCCTGCCGGCCTTTGGGCGGCGCCGGCTTCTTGTGCTTCCGGAAACATGGGCACGAAAAAATCCATGTCTATCGTTCCGGGAAGCATCTCGCTCTGATGAAGATCGGAAACCATGATCTTCCCAGATTCCTGAGTTCTGCCGACATACGACTTGGCCGTGGGGCCGCACCAGTCCTTTCCCTCCGGAACGGACGACAGCATCCGGCCTTCCGAATCAAACACAAGGACTCTTGAGAAGTGCAGGTCGGTCAAAATCGGCGATGCGAGGCTTGCAATTTTTTTTCTGTCTGAATCCGTCGGGCCATTATCCAGTTCCGATATGGCGTTGGCAATGCATTTGTGATCCAGAAAATACCTGCACCTGTCCATCCGGTCTTCATACCATCTTGAGATTTGCCCCACTTTCAGGTCTGCTATGGATGAAAGCTCCTTTTCCGCCGCCGTTCTCGAAAGCTTCATCTGATGCCTGATGAACGAAAAGCCTACTATGCTTATGCCGATGGCTGCGAAAAGGAATATGGATAGAGGCCTGGCGACGGACCATCTCGACTCGATCCGCCCACCCATCCCTTCAAGCTTGTAAAAAATGGACATAGGCCAGACATCATCCCCGGCAAGCATGGAGACTCCGCCTGAGAGCAGAAGGAACAGCACCGCCGTCAGCAGGGCCATCGGTATGCTTCTTCCGCCATAAAGCAGCGGCTCGCCTATTAAATATGTGAATATGACCGATATGCCGGCGATCATGACGGCAAGGGCAAGAAGGGAGGATGTCTGCCTCAAGCTTCTCCTTCTTGCCGTCGGAAGCATGGTTAAAAGAATCGAAACGGAGAGGAGCAGGAAGCTGAACGCTGTCAACGGAGCCATCCTTCTAACCTGAAAGCCTTCAAGACATCCGGGCGACGGCGCAAAGCAGGCGTCAACAGACAATATGTCGCCGACAATTGGCCTGGCCAGTTCGAGCAGGCTGGCGGATATTGAAAGAAAGACAAGAGCATATGCGAGGATGCCAAGCTTCATGCGCGGCTCGGCAGAGCAGCCGATCAAGACCGATGCGGAGAGCGCGATGAAGAGCATGGCCGTGCTCGGCGCCATAGGAATGTAGGAGGCCTCGAAGGTAAGCAGATTCCAGCTTGACGTAATCCAGCTGAGTATGACCAGCAATGACAGCAGAATGCATATTCCCATGCAAATCCGGACTGCCTTGTTCGCCGTGTCCGACATGGCTCACCCCGCTGGATGGGAAGTAATCAGTGGGCAGTAATCGGTGATCCGTCACCAGTGATTATCAGTTATTGAATCCCAATAACTTCCCACCTATTTACGTAGTATATGCGGCATTCCAAGTTTTTCAACAATTTCAGATTTCCTGAGAGAGCCAGTCACCCATCCATCCAAGCTCTTCATCTCTCCCAGCGGTATTCGTATGCCATCTTGTCGGGGTTCCAGTCGACGAGGAGTCGGCACTTCCTGCTGGAATCAAGAGATTTTCCTTTCGAGCTGATCCTGATTCCTAGAAGTATGGCGTCGGCATCGAACTTGCCCCTGGCCCGATCCGAAACCAGTATGTCCAGGCTCGGAAGCCTTCCGTTCTCATCTGCTGATTTCGCATATTCATCACCCCAGCTCCTTATCAGCCCGTAATGCGGGCCGTATTCCGACGGGTGGCCGCCCGCCGAGTCGAGAAACGCCAGCGACGACAGGTTCACGGCGAGAACAACCACCAGCAGCGCCGGGAATATCAGATTCAAAAAGCCGAGATGTCGGATTTGTCGGAATGCCAACGTCATAATTACTGCGCCGGAAGGGAGGCTTATCAGGAAATAATGAGGGTATGTTTTTATGCCGAGGACGATATATCCTGCGGCGATTGTAAGAATTTGCATCGCTGCGGTCCGGTATGCCAGATCTTTTTCACCATCATCAAGCCCAGGAATCATGGAACCGCAGTCTTCGACCGCCTTCTCGGCTTTGTTCCGGCGGACAAGCCCGGCGATCAGAAGCGCAATCCCCGCGAACAACGCAGCTTTCATGATAAGCGAGCACGCTGCGGATGCAGCAGCTCCCGCAGGCCCGAATATCCAGCCATTGACCTTCGTCAGATCGCTCCTGAAGTAATATTTGTAGAACGAGCAGGAGTAAAAGTCGGCCAGGTTGGAGACTGTCTCAATCGAGTTTGAGAGGAACTCAGGCCGGCCGGCCGAAAGATGACGCATCCCGTCCGACCTCAGCATGAAAACCGCATAAGGCAGAAAAAGCAGGATGACCGGCAGGACGCCGAGCAGCAATGTCTTGAGCCTGATCCTCTTCAAGGCCGCGCAGCAGATCACAAACGGCAGCAGGAAGAAGCCGGACATGTGGACGCTTGCCGCTACGGCGCTGGCCCAGAGGGCTAGCATCCAGCATTTTTCTTCGCCGGACATTAAAAATCGGACCGCCAGGCAAAAGACCGAAACGGAAAAGAGCGGCATCAATGACTGCGCCCATATATTGGAACTGTAGAGGATCAATGGAGGCAGGAGGGAAAGAATGGCCGCCGCACAGAGGTTTTCCTCGCGCGGAAGGATGTCCTTCATGAGAAAGAGCCAGGCGATTACCGCCGCCGCCGAGCACAGCGCAAATATGAACGCGAAGGCCGGCGGACTTGCCGCGACAATTGAAAACAAACCCATGGCCCAGTAGAATCCGGGAGGATTCGGAATTCCGACGCCGGACATCATCCCGTGCGAGATCATGAATCCGCGCCTAAAAACCTCGGGGCCGGCAATGACGGCGAGCGCCTGGTCGTCCTTGAACTCGAAGAACAGCAGCGAATAGAACCTCAGCAGTATCCCTGATACCGCCATTCCCAAGAGAAAGGCCTCAAGCTTGGAAAGCTTGAAAGCAGGTTTTTTCCATGCCGAAAGATTCATATGAAAATATATCAACTATGATCCGCCAAGGCAATTGTCCGCGGGCTAAAACGGGCATATTTTACATGGCCATCCATTCATCCAACCACCCATGGGACGATGCTGACAGAGCCTAAGGCGAAAAGGAAAGGTCTCGTCTCAGAAGCGTTGTTTTCATTCGTCGATATAGTCCCCACGTTGCTTGACATGGCAGGGATAACAGATCGCCGCATGGGCTGCGATGGAATTATACAGGCGGCGGCGCTGAACGGGGATGCCCGCGAAATCCGCGACAACGTGACTTTATGGAAAGCCTATAAAATTGAAATTTTTTTGCAATTAGATGAGAATAATTCTCAAAATCTCCGTTTATATTTTTAGAGTCGTCGAAGAAAGGCTCTTCGAGACCAATAGCAGAATAAAAAGAAAGGTGGCGTCGTTAAAATGAAAAAGATTTTGTGTGTTCTCCTGATGTCTGTGCTGTCCTCATTCTCATTTGGCCAGAGCTTACACAGCATAAGCGGAACTGTTACGGGAGACGTGTCGGAGGGGGTTTCCATGACCCTTTCCGGCGCAGGTGTTTCGGTCGCGACGACTGCAGCGGACGGAACTTATGCGTTCACCGGACTTCCAGACGGCATTTATACTGTGACACCTGGCCTGACTGGATACATATTTGATCCCTCGTCCGAAAATGTGACCGTGGACGGAACCGACGTGGGCAATGTCGATTTCATCTCGGAAAAGGTCGAGATGTCGGCCACTATCTCGAAGCTTTCGTTCAGTTCGTCCTACAAGGAGACCGCAAAAAAGGTATGCGAGGATGGCGACTGCTGGTATGAAATCTATTCTACGGACAGGTTCTCCATGCAGGTGACAATCCAGTTCCCTCCGGACTTCGATCCGGCGACGATAGTCGAGGGATCGGATTTCATATTCAATTTCGGGATTTATTCCTACTCGGACACGTTCGGAAACGGGACATCCGAGGATACGGTCAAGACATTCAAGTCGAAGAGGGACAAAGGCGGTTCCGCAAAATTCACCTTGAAGGCTTACGACATGATAAAGGACAAGCTCGTTCCCTCGGAGAAGATATCGCTCGCATGGGACAAGAAGAAAAAACTGACGATCAAGATAACCGGCATCCCCCCCGTCGGCTCCGGAATCAACATCCTCGACCTTTCCGGAAGCGACATCGGGCCTGTAAACGGCACCGTTGACACCTTCTACCTAGTATTCGGTGATTTCGGGGCGGAGTTTACGGCGGGTCAGTCCGTGGGCTACTCCGGCAAGAAAAGCGCCAAATACCACAGCAAGGCTGAAAGCGATCTGGTAAGCTGGACTGCGAAAGGCAAACTTTAGATTTGCAGATAAAATTCCTGCCATATCTTCAAGTATGAATTCAGCAAAAGTGCGTAGTTTGCTGAATTCATAAGTTCAGATTTCCGGCGCCCCGCCCTGAAAAGCCGCATGGGTATTTTCCAGCCGTTTTTAAGCTTTGCATAGTGAGCGGGTCAGGAAATCTGAAGTTGCAAACTCGGCGACAATGGTTTATCTTCATCGACTTTCAAACCATAAATCTGCATCATTCAGCCATGGAGAAAAGCAAGATGAAGCCGATCGGTCTGCAGCTCTACACGGTCAGGGAACTACTCGGTGAGTCGAAAGAAAGCTTCATGTCGACCATGAAGCATGTTTCGGAAATCGGATTCTTGGGTGTCGAGGGCGGTCTCGGCGAGGCAAAGAAGTATGGGATGACGCCGGGGCAATACAAGGAACTGCTTGACAAGCTCGGGTTGAAGATGATAACAGGGCCGGGGCCGAAAGCAGACCTCTCCAACGTCGAGGAAATCGCCATGCTCAGCAAGCTTTTCGGTTTCAAGCAGCTCTTCGGCGGCTTCGGATGGGACGAGTTCAAGACGATGGATTCGATAAAAAAGACGGCGGAGCTTGTAAACCGCATGACGGCGGCGGTCAAGCCGCACAGCCTGGAGCTATGCCTGCACAACCATTTCTATGAGTTCGATCGCGTCAACGGGCGTATCGCGATGGAATACATCGCCGAGCTCTGTCCGGACGTTAAGTTCGAGCTGGATCTATACTGGGTCACCAATTTCGGCGCGTGCGACGCAGCCGAGCAGGTGAAGAAGTTCCGCGCAAGGACGCCAATCCTGCACGTCAAGGACGGCATGATGGAACGCCCGGAAGGCCAGCCCTACGGCGGGCCGATGTCCGCGGTCGGCGCCGGCAGGGTCAACATCAAGGGAGGCATCGCCGCCGCGGATCCGAACGTCCTCAAATGGCTGGTCGTAGAGATAGACCGCTGCGAGGGCGACCGCGTCAAGGCCGTCGAGGCCAGCTACAGGTATCTGGTGGACAACAAGCTCGGAGAGGGAAAGGTCAAGTAACGTCATCGCGGAAGGATGCTTGGACGGATGGATATTGGATGGATGGGGATTGGATGGATGGGGATGAATCCAAAAAATCAGATAAAATCGGACGAATACCTCCTTATCCTTATTTCAAAATTGTTTTTCTATCTTAATCCATCACCAACCATCCACTCATCCAACCACACAAAACCAAACTTAAAATAAGGGGTTTCCATGAAGACATATAAGGTCGCATTCATCGGCTGCGGGCGCATCGCCTGCCTGCATGCGGACGGCTACAAGGGCAATCCGCAGTGCAAGATCGTCGCGCTGGCCGACGTCAAGGCTGATGCCGCGAAGGGATTAGCCGAAAAATACGGATACGCCGACGCCAAGATATTCTCCGACTACAAGAAGATGATCCGCGAGATCAGGCCGGACATCGTAAGCATCTGCCTCTGGACCGGCCTGCACGCCGAGGTAGTCAAATACTGCGTCAGGGCGAAAGTTCCCGCCATCCACTGCGAAAAGCCGATGGCGCCGTCATGGAGCGAGGCATTGTCCATGGCAAGGGCCGTCGAGAAGTCAAGAACTCAGCTCACTTTCAACCACCAGCGCCGCAAGCTGCCTGTATTTCTGAAGGCGCGCGAACTGCTGAGGAAGGGAGCCATCGGAAAGCTCCAGCGCATCGAGGCATTCAATCCACAGAACATCCTCGACTGGGGGACTCACGTGGTCGACATGTGCTTCAACATGAACGGAGACAAGCCCGCGGTGCGCGTCCTGGGCCAGGTCGACGCCAGACCGGGCGGGGCATGGTTCGGCATACCGTTCGAGAAGTCCGCGATCGGCCGTATTACTTTCGCAAACGGAGTAACCGCCGTAATCCAGTCCGGCGATGACAAGGAGATGGTCCTCGGGTTCCGGCTTATCGGCACCGACGGCGAAATCGAAATCCTGGAAGAGAAGCCGCATCTGCGCGTCCGCGCAAAAGGGAAGCCCTCTCTTCAGCCGTTGAAAATCGCCGGACATCTGCACGGCGTTGAGACCAACGAGCACATACACGCGGTGATCAAGGATGTCACGGACGGCCTCTCCGGACGCAGGAAGCCCGAGCTTTCCATGAAAAACGCTCTGCGCGCCACGGAAGTCATCTACGCCTGGTATGAGTCCGCGCTAAAGCGGCAGGCTGTCGAACTGCCGCTCAAGCCAGGCGCCGCCAATTATCCGGCCCTGGCAAAGGCAGCAGGGATAAAACCAGGAAAATAATTGACGCAAAAGCAAAATTGCAGGCAATCCGAAGACGAGGACAATGGGTAGAGGCGGCAAAAAGCCGAATCGATAAAATGAAACATTTTGGCTCGACATGCGCCTTCTGCTGACGGAGACCGCAGCAGGGGTCACTTTATTCATGGTATTCGGGTTCCACCTGCATGCCATCGCCGCCTCCTCATGCCACTGGTTACCGAGGCGCGCGCCGATGAACGTGCCTTCAGGGAAATACCTCGCGATAGTGTCGAGATACACCGGGCGGTGACGGCCGTTGTTGACGTCCATCTCGCGGTCTGATGGGGTCCGAGAGAAAATCCCGGTATGGAATATGGCCGGGATACGGTGCTTGGCGATGCATTCATAGACGGGCATAAAAGAAGGATCATCGTAGTTCGCCTTGGGATTGATGAACTTGATCCCTTTGAAGCCTTGGTGGACGAAGTCATCCACGCATGTCGGCGGATCGATTCCGAGATCGACGCAGGCGAATGGGATGATAGTGATATTGTTTATACTCAGGAGGCAGGAGCTTTTTCGACGAGTTTGCCGCCGACGCCTTCCAAGCCGGGGACGGTCGGTCTTTCGGCTATCCTCCGCCACCAATCCAGATTTCGGTGCGCCAGGGGACGGCCGATCCAGGGCACGTGCGCAAGATCGACGCCGTCCGCCGCCAGCGGCGGCGCCGCCACAGCCTGGCCGTTCACGACCGCCGCCTTCACCGACTGCTGGAGCGGATCCAGCCAGAGCATCATTTCCCTGTTGCCGCGCCGGTAGCGGACACGCCGGGCCTCCATGACCGTGGTGTCGGAAATCTCCGCTTTCCGCAGATCGCGCAGGAATGCGCCGGCGGAGGATTGTTCGCGCGTGGTGCTGATTTCGCAGACGAACCCGTTCTGCACCCGTTTCAGGTCGGCCTGGGCGAAGTCGCGCGGACGGCCTTCATAATTATAGAAGGAGATGACGCGGTATCCGTTTTCGCGGCGGCTGCGTACCACCGATTTCCGGCCAAGGTTGCTGGCGGGCAATGGGTAGAATGCCAGCAGTACAGGACCGTCGCACAGAATGACCCAGTCGGTCGTGGCGCAATCTCCGTCACCGTCCTTCAAGCGGCGGCTGCCGATCCAGATTTCGTCTACGGGCGACGTTAGTTCCTGCAGGATCAGGGCGAGCTTGAGCGATCGGATCCCGGTGTATTGCGCCGCATTGGGATGCGCGAGCAGGAGCGCACGGCGGTCGTCCTGGACCGTGAACGTTACGCCCTGCTGGTGGAGCAGACCCATGGTCGCGGGCGTCTCCGGCTGGGCTTCATTCTGGATGTAGCGCGAGAATACGGCGCGCATGTCGTCCCATTTTTTTACGGGGTAACGGCGCCGATGGATGATGTAGAAGGTCTCGCACTGGCCGCCGTTGAGGAACATTCTTGTGGCGGTGCCGAGGGCGAAATCTTTTTCCATATAGGTGACGAGCTGGCTGTCGGACGCGCCGAAGTCGGCGCAGCGTCCCGGTATGTGCGCCACGCCGCCGCCCTTCAAACGCCTGTATTCGCCGGAGTGGAACGTGCCGGATTCGGTGGTGCCCTGTGCGCGGTAGGGATATTGTTTCCGGAGGAACAGATTGCCGATCCGGTCGGGGATTCGGTGGAGTGTGCCGGCGTAGCCGCCGCATCCGGCCTGGCAGAAGGGAAGGTTGTTGGCGCGCGCCTCCCAGCTCCGGGCCTCGTTCTCGCCGAAAAGCCGGTCAAGCGGGTTCGGGACCACCAGGTCGCCAAGTGCGATCCACATCATGGCGGCGGCGATGCCGTCCCAGGCTATGGAGTTGCTGTGGTATGAGCGTGAATGCGGGCCGGCATGCCATGAGATTTCAGGATGCCAGTGCACGGCCAGATCAAGCCACATGCGCTCGGCGGCCGACTGCGCCAGGCGCCTCGCTTCGGAATGGCGGGCTAGAATGGCGGTCTCGGTCAGCCCGTGCAGCGTGGGCGCCGCATAGGTCGGGCTGTTGTATTCGGAGAAGAAGCCGCGTCGCGTCAGCATGTCGCGCAGGGAGTAGAGATTGTCCAGCCCCGCCTGCAGGCCGGCCTTGCTGCCGACCAGTTCACCGCCCACTGCGAGTATGAACGTGCCCATGGCGGGGAAGTTGTCGTTGTAGCCGACAAAGGCGTTGTGCGGACGGCGCACATGCTCCACTTCCTTCGCCACGTGCTTGACGATGCGCCGGCGGTTGACAGGCGAAAGCCTATTGGGATATCTCAGCACGATCTCGATTAGACTCTGCGTTGTGAAATCGCAGCTCTGAAGTTCCACGTTGTCAAGAATGCGATTGGCGAAAACAGCGTCTGCCGGACTACCTTCGAAGAAGGCCACGGCGGAGTGCACGATCTCGCGCAGATAGAACGGCGTGTTCCGATATTTGCCGGCGGCCGCGCCCTCGCTCCTGCCGTCGCTTATCAAGCAGCGTCCGTCGGCGTCGAAGAACTCGCGGCATTTCTCACGGACTACGGCGAAAAGGTGCGCGCTGCGTTCGCGCTGAAACTTCAGATTCCATGGCTTTTGCATGATGATGTCCTCGTTACTTCCAATCAGGGTTTCAAGATTCCATGCCGGCATGAATAAAACGGAGTAATTTTTCTTGTCAAGGTCTTGACATCGGGTACGGGAAGAGTTAAAATAAGTTAGATAGTCAACCATCTAACTGAGCAAATGCTAAAATTTCTACGGGATGAAAGACATGGTTACAGCGGTAGTGGATAATGGCGGCAACGGCTTGGTGGCGCCGAAATACCATCAGATAAAGATGTTCATTGTCAACAAGATCAATTCCGGGGAGCTGAAGACGGACGACTGCGTGCCGTCGGAGAACCAGTTGAGCCGCGAGTTCAAGGTCAACAAGAACACCGTAGTCAAGGCCTTCAAGGAGCTCGAGCACGAAAATCTCCTCTATCGAATCCAGGGCAAGGGAACCTTTGTTGCGCAGACGAACAGCCGCAAGGCTTCCGTCGAAGATGTCGTGGGAGTGTATGGCGGGACGTCGGGGCATCTATACGGGAACATGTTCGGCGCGATAATGAGGCACATGAGGAGTCGGAGGATCATGGTTGCCGAGTCGAGCCTGTCGGTCGCCGAGAAGGCTGTTCAGCTTGAGGACATCATACGGTCGCGTCCGTCCGCCATGCTTATAGACGGCGACGCCACGTTTCCGTTCGACAAGCTTTACTATATGCTGCGCGAAGTCGAGAGGATCACGTTCTACCACAGGTTCGAGACGTCGCTGAGCTTTGACGGCGCCAACTTTGTTCTTCCGGACTACGAGGAGGGCGGGAGGTTGGCGGCCGTCCACCTCGTTGACAAGGGACATAAGAAGCTGATGTTCAGGACGTTCAGGTATCCCGGTTCGCCGGACTCCGAGCCGATGGGGCCGAAGTGGTCGTATCACTGGGGAGTTTATGCCGGGATACGCAGGGCCTTGGACGAGGCCGGCCTCGACCCATCCAGGAATCTTGTGGAGTCGACCGGAACCGATTCGGACAGCAGGCTTTCGCGTGGCTTGTCGGGTACGGACGGCGTGATCTGCATGGCGGACTTCATGGCCAAGAAAATATACGACCTTGCGGAAAAAGAAGGAAGGAAGATCGGCGGCGATCTAGGCGTCGTCGGCTTCTTCGACACCCCGTGGGCGACCTTGATGTCTCCTTCCCTTACGAGCGTGTCCGTCGACGAGACGGAGGTGGCTAGGCTTGCCGTGAAGACATTGGAGGAGAGGCGGAAAGGCGCGAGGATATTGGTGCCGCCGCAGCTGAAGGTTAGAGAATCAGCATGAATACCTAAATCAAGGAGCCATCGAGCCATGAAGTCGCCGGATCAACAATCATTCGCTCCTGCGATGCGCGTAGCAAAATCGCACGCCTTCACGCTCATCGAGCTTTTGGTCGTGATTGCCATCATAGCGATACTCGCGGCGATTCTCCTGCCTGCGTTGCAGAGGGCCAAGGCACATGTCAAGACGATCGCCTGCTTGAACAATCTCCGGCAGATAGGGCAGGCGTTCAACACCTACGCCGACGAAAACGCCGACTGGTTCCCCATTTTGGCGACCGGCAGCCAGGGCTTCCCGATTTTCTGGCGCCAAGTCGTCGGTAGTGAGACCATAACAGGGACCATGCCGCAGCTCGTTGAAGGTTATCTGCAAGGCAACAGCAACGTGTTGAACTGCCCGGCCTACAATGGCAACTTCCGCATCACCATGGCACATATCACCAGCACCAGCTACCCCGATGTCTGGGGCTACTTCCAGAATACGCCGAACATGTACGGCTATAATGGCGAGCAGCCATACGCCATCGCCAAGAACATACCCGAATACGGCTCCCGCGCCTACGGAGCCACGCGGCGGAAATGGTTGGGACGCCTGCTGGTTTCCGATGTTTTCTGCACAAGTGACACGGATGTGGTCGCCGAAGCGGGCATGCATCTGCCCTATGTGCGCGCAAACGGGGTGTTGGAAGTGGCACATAAGAATCCGTGGGGCTCGAACGGCGTATATGCGGACGGCTCCGCCTTCTGGTTTTCGCATGTGCGTGTGCACAGCGTCGGGGTGTGCAAATTCCAGTGCGCGTATGCGTACAACTGCAGCCCGCACCGCTTCAGCATCTGTCCGCCGCGCGATCCGGCCCAGATACCATGACTGAAGTGGAGCTGTGTTGGTATAATGCAAAAAAGATCAATAAATTCCATCGGTATGAAATTCACCTTGATTGACCCCGGCCTCTTCGAGATGGGTTCGCCGGAAGGCGAGCCAGACGAGCGTCCGGCCCACGAGGTTCGGATTTCAAAAAGCTTCCACATCTCTGATACTCCCGTCACCAACGCACAGTATGAGCAGTTTGACCCCGCGCATCGCGAACTTCGCGGGAAGCGCGGACTCTCGAAGGGCGACGGCGAGGCGGTGATCTTCGTGTCTTGGTACGATGCCGAAGCATTCTGCCGGTGGCTGAGCAAAAAGGAAGGCAGACCTTACCGCCTGCCGACGGAAGCGGAATGGGAATATGCATGCCGCGCCGGAACAAGAAGTGCGTACAATACCGGAGACAGTCTTCCTGAAGAACATCTGAGGAGCCAATGCTTCAACTGGAATCCTGTCCCGGTAGACTTGACGGTCGGTAGGACTTCTCCGAACGCATGGGGCCTGCGCGACATGCACGGCCTGGTCGAGGAATGGTGCCTGGATTGGTATGCGCCATACCAGGCGATTGCACAAACAGATCCGGCTGGTCCGGCCGACGGGACATTCAAGGTTTCGCGAGGAGGCAGCCACAACACTGATGTAAGATTCCTGCGCAGCTCTTGCAGATTTGGCACTCTTCCCGAAGACAGAAGTTGGCTGATCGGATTCCGGATTGTCCAGGCCGAAATGACGGTTCCTTCCGCGTGGAATGCAAATATTGAGAAACTCTGGCAGAAAGAGGTATCTCAATCTCGATACGACTGGATCATGGGTTCGGATTGCAGGAAACCTCTTTTCACGGTTCCAAAGCCGTATGTCATCCCGCCGCCGGAAGGCAACGGTGAGCCTTTTCACCGTCACAATCATTGTCCGTCAATCACCTGGTGCGACAACGGGGATCTGCTGGCAGTCTGGTTCTCCACAGTCAACGAGAGCGGGAGGGAGATGGCGATCCTGGCCAGCCGTCTCCGCGGCGGAAAATCAACATGGGAGCCCGCAGGCGAATTTTTCAATGCTCCGTCACGGAACATGACGGGCTCAAGCCTTTTCAACGACGGGCGTGGAACGATTTATCATTTCAACGGCCTCGGAACAAACGAGGGCTGGGCCAACCTTGCACTCGTCCTGCGAACTTCGCAGGACAACGGCGCAACATGGTCCCGTCCGCGGTTTATCCATCCCGAACATCAGCGCGGCAACCAGGTCATAAGCGGAACAAGCATGACGGCTGAGAACATAATTGTCCAGCCCTGCGACGCCGACTGGAAGTCCGACGGCGGAACTGTCGTTCACCTTGGGCTTGAAGGCGGGAAGGAATGGATCCGCCCGTGCAGCATCTGCGGCGGGACGGAATTCGCCGAAGGGAAAACTGGCGGCAGGATCGCCGGAATACATGCCGGCGTAGTCTCCCTGGAGAACGGTGCTCTTATGGCTCTTGGACGTGGCGACAGCATCGATGGCAGGATGCCCATGAGCCTGTCAACGGACATGGGCCGGAGCTGGTCATATCACGCAAGCTGTTTTCCCCCGATAGGATGCGGCCAGCGGTTGATCCTTATGCGCCTTGCCGAGGGACCGATACTGCTCATCTCGTTCACGGACGAACCGTCAAAGATTGACCGGGAAGGATCCGGCGGCGCCGCCGGTCCGTCGGGGTTGATAGCCAAGGATGCAGAGGGCAAGGAGGACATCTGCTACGGCATGTATGCGGCATTGTCCTACGACGAAGGGAAAAGCTGGCCGTTGAAAAGGATTGTTTCAGACAGGATTGCGCCGGTCGAACTGGACGGCGGAGGCTGGACCGGCAAGTTCATTCTCGACAGGAATCATGCGGAGCCAAAGGGCTATCTGGCCGCGACCCAGTCTCCGGACGGCATGGTTCATCTGCTTTCCAGCAGGCTCCACTACAGCTTCAACATGAGGTGGCTAGAGGCTTGAGTTTTAACCGCGAAATGCATGGGAGTCTAAACAACGACACTACTTTTTTCCCTGCGGGAAAAAGGCGCCCTTACGGCGCGCAGGTAACTTGCGCGCGCCGCGCGCAAAGGGCAAACTCTGCATACGAGTAATACTGTGTTATGTTGCTTGCGCGCGGTGCGCGCAAACTACTTTTTGGCAAATTTACTTGTCATGTCCCAGCCGTAAGGGACTAAGGAGTACGACAGAGTGGACACAAAAGTTACAACAATGGAGATTCCGGCTGATCTGGTCGTTGTCGGCGGGGGTATTGCGGGCTGCGCCGCCGCGATCGCCGCGGCGCGGCTTGGAATAAGGACGGCGCTTCTCCAAAACAGGCCAGTCCTGGGCGGCAACGCATCTTCGGAAGTCGGTTTGCTGATGGCCGGTGCGGACCGCGATTTCACTCATGCGAGGGAAAGCGGCATCGTCGAGGAGATTGACCTGATGAACCGTTTCCACAACCATGAAGTCCAATGGAGGAACTGCATTTCTGATGCGATATTGGAATTCATGGTGAAGGAGGCGGGCGTGGCCCTTTATCTGAACACGCATGTCCATGACATTGTGATGGACGGCCGGAATACCATCAAGTCAGTGATCGCATCACAGCAGTCCACCGAAAAGGCATTCCGGTTTTCGGCACCGCTGTTCGTGGATGCCACAGGGGACGGTTCGCTGGCGGCGATGTCAGGTGCGGAATATCGCAGCGGCTCCGAGGGCAGGGAGGAGTTCGGCGAAAGCTTGGCGCCGGAGAAGCCGTCCAAAGTCACCATGGGTTCGACCTTGATGTTCAGGGTGAAGGATCTCGGCAGGCCGGTTCCGTTCGTCCGACCGCCCTGGGCATATGAATATTTGTCTCCGGATGATCTTCCCGTGAAAATCCGTTCGGCGGAATCCCCGCAGCTATGGATCGAGCATGGTGCCAGGCTGGATACGATAAAGGACAACATGCAGATCAGGGAGGAACTGCTGAAAATCCTTTACGGCGTCTGGGATCATCTCAAGAACCATGGCAGCTACGGCGCGGAAAATCTCGCTCTTTCATGGGTCGGGTCGGTGCCCGGCAAACGGGAGAGCCGTAGGATTGTCGGTGATTACATCTTGACGGAACATGACTTGGTGAACCCCGGTGAACACCATGATGCCGTGGCATACGGAGGCTGGCCGATCGATGTACACAATCCCGACGGATTCTACGCGAAGAACAAATGGCTGGACTATACGCATCTCGGCGGACCATATACCATCCCCTACAGATGCTATTACTCGAAAAACATCTCCAATCTCTTCATGGCCGGCAGAAATATAAGCGCCACGCATGTCGCACACGGCTCCACCCGTTTGATAAGAACCTGCGCAGTCGGAGGCCAGGCGGTAGGAACTGCGGCGGTTCTTTGCATCAAGCACAGTAAATCACCCAGGTACCTGAGCAAGGATCACATAAACGAGCTCCAGCAGCTGCTCCTGAAGCATGACTGTCATATCCCGGGCATCAAGAATACAGACGGAATGGATCTGGCGAGATCGGCTGAGGTGACGGCGTCCTCGTGCCACAGCGATTCCGAGTCGGGCTATGTGTTTTCCGCGGACAAGGTGATCGAAGGCCTTTCGCGAGGCAGGCCCGGCAACGAGAACCTGTGGATATCCGCGCCTTTTTCCAAGGACAAAGCTCCGTCCGTCACGCTTGAATGGAAGAAGCCTATAAAAGTTAACACTGTCCATCTGACATTCGACACGATGATACGTGAAAAGAGATTCTTTGACAGGCCGGTACTCGGAGCCGTCCCTACATGCGTCAAGGATTTTTCGATTGAATGCTTGGGCGAGATGGGCACTTGGAGTAGACAGGCAGATATCAAGGGCAACTACCTCAGGCACAGGATCATCAAATTTAGAACTGTTTCGGCGAAGGCTATCAGGGTGCGGATCTCCGCGGCCAACGGCGACGACAAGGCAAGAATCTATGAGATAAGGGCTTACAACGAATTGAAAATTCGAGCGCAATGACATAGGGAAAGGAATAGCGTATGTCGGCACATAAAACATTCAAAGATTTGCTCCCCGGGCGTCCGGTTGTCTTTTCGGATGCCGAGCTGGCCTCGGAGTTCGGCGGTACGCATCTGGCGGTTTCGGAGCTTCCGTTCAGATATGACGCGTTCCTGCCTGACAACTCAGATCCGTATCCGGCATGGTCCCAGAGTGCCATTAGCCTGTTCAGAGTATTCCCGCCTCCCGCGCTTGAGAAGTGGATTCCGGCGGAGACTGTCAGGAGCAACCGGAGGCATATTGACGGGCTTTATGCCGATGCGTGCCGCCGGGGGCTCGACTTCGCGGTCAGCGGCCATGAGCCGATGTGGCTTCCGGAAGGCGTCTACAGGGAGCATCCGCATTGGAGGGGCAGCCAGTGCGAGCTGGGCCGCATCGCCGGAAAGCCGTATTTCACCCCGTCGATCGACGAGCCGGAAGTGCAGGAACTCTACAGGCATGCCGCCCGCGAGTGGTGCCGAGCCTATCCTAGGACTGCAAGCTTCAGCTTTTGGACAAACGACTGCGGCTCCGGAATTCCATGGACCACCTATGCCTATCCCGGGCCGAACGGTCCGGCGAAATATCGCGGCCGCAATCCCGGGGAGCGAATGGCGGACTGGCTGAACGCGATAAGGGAAGGTGCGTGCGATGCGGGTTGCGATGTGACCGTGCACATACACAGCTTCAGCTTTCCTCCGGCCGAGACTGCGGCGATAAGGGCGCGGCTCGGAGACAAGCTCTTCTTGAACGGCATCAACGGGGAAGGAAAGACCTTGAGCGGCGCTTCGGCATCGTGCGCCGGAGATGCGGCGGCGTGGCCGGTCGCGGGTATCTGCCACCCAGTGAAGTTCGTCAAAGGATTGCAGGAAATGCTTCAGGCGCAAGGCGGAACGGGTGTGCTCTCCGTTGCTTGCGATCCTGACACGAAGGAGATGGCGCGGCTACTGCTGGCCGCATTCATGGAGTCGCCCGGAACAGACTGCATCAATCAGTTCAAGGTTCTTCGGCGAGTCGCCGCTATGCTGGCCGGGGAAAATAACGCCGAGGCGCTGATCTCGGTCTGGCAGTCGGTCGAGCAGGCGTGCCATGCAGTCCGCCAGATTCGCCAGCGCGGCCTGGGTCTGGCTGTCCCGTTCTGCCTGACGACGGCGCGTTGGCTCACACGCCCGCTGGTTCCGAAGCCGCTGGAACTTACAGATGCGGAAAGTTCGAGCTACAAGAAGTTCCTGTTCAGCACTGGGACAGATGAGCAGAACGCGAATCTGTGCTACGTCCTAGGGAAGCCGGTCTTCCACGGCGACGGGGTGGTGTGGATGACCCGGTGGTGCCTGCACGAGGCGATAGGCATCCTGCGCACAGCAAGGAACAAGCTTGCTCCGATCATCGCCGCGGCGGGAAAAGGTGCCGCCATAGACGCCCTGCTCCTATACGACGCCCGCCTGGGCGCATTTGCATGCGCGCTGGAGACGGCCAGATGCGCCGTCCTATACCAGCATGCGCTCGGCATAGCCGACCAGCCCAGGTTCGCAGCGAACCCGCTTGACTTCGACGACAACATCCAATTCGACCAAAGGGCGCTCGAAATGCGCAAGATCGCGCGCTCCGAGCTCGACAACACCCAGGAGCTCATCGACCTGATCGATGCTAATGCTGGGAATAGGCTGTTCGACTGCGCGGATTCCCCGGAGACCGAAAGCGTCTTCAAGTTAGGTCCGAATCTGGTGGAGGATCTGCGGCGCAAGCGCGAAGTAATGCTCGACCACTGGCACGACTACGAGCGTCTCTATCCGACGAGCAAGGTCTGGGAGTTCGAGCCGGCCACGCCATCCGAACCCCGGTGAAGATGACAGATGCCGGATACGATCGATGGAAAATGGAGATTTTTTTATCAAAACGGCAGGGGCCGATGGGTGCCGATTGGTAGCGAAAGGTATCGCTAGGTAACGGCAATATGCGATGACATATGAAACTTCAGTCCTGCAGCCAGTGCAATATACAAATCGTGCATAATAAAGGAGTTAATACAATGAGAACAAAAAAGCTCGTGCCGCTTCTAACACTGATGATCCTTGCTTTCGGTCTGTCCGCCGCCGAACCCTGGCAGATCCCGCTGAAAAGAACCGCCTATACCCGCGGCGAGCAGGTCGTATTCGACGTGCCGGCTGCGGCTGCGGTCTCACTATTTCAGGAATCAGACAGGCAAAGCGTCTTCGCCCTTGGGAAAATTGACAAGGCGCAGCCCTTTGCAATAGAAACCGAGAAGCTTGCGCCAGGCAATTATGTCCTCAGGGTTGAGATGGCTTCGGGCCAGTCGGCAGAACAGCCGTTCAGCGTGGTGAACAATCGGACGCCCGACGTCTATTACGGACTTTTCAGCGTTCCGGACTCCGGCAACATAAACTATCCCGGCCTTCCTTACCGCACTGATCCGGACCGGGCATGGCGGCAGGCCGCCGACCTGGGATTCAACCAAGGATATGCGAATGTCTGGAGGGAAAGCATCGATTCGGCTTACAAATACGGCTTTCATATCATACTGCACGGCAACTATTTCCTCGGGCCGTATTTCCTGGCGGGCGAAAAGGCCAGGCAGGAGAAGAAAAACATAGACGTAAACCAGGTCGTCAAGGAACAGCTTGTCAAGGAAAACAGGGCGGTCATTCTTTCTCCCTCAGGCGACCCGCAGATGTATTGGGGAAAGGTTGCCCCCACCCTGAGCCACCCGCAGAACATCAAGGACTCCTGCGATTTCCTCAGGCAGAACCTGGAACAAATATCGGATCTGCCCGGATTGAAGGCGGTGGCGCTGGACGATGAAGTCGGAGTCTCCGGCCTCGACTTCAACGGAGGAGGATGCGGCGACTACAGCCCGAGTTCCCAGGATTTCTTCAAGAAAATCACCGGCCTGGCGCCCGCTCCAGCGCTGCACCGCCCGGTCGGAACTGTCATAAAGGACGACGACCCCCTTTTGCTATACATGGAGAAGGCGATCGGCTTCTCCGGGATGGACAGTCCAATCATGCAGGCGTACAACCTCCAGCTCGCCGAAGTCGTCCACAAGGCGCGGCCGGGGCTTCTCGCGCTACAGTGTCCTGGAGCCTACCGCGGCGAACTGGATTTCGTCCATTACGAGGTCTATTCATATCCGTATGGCGCTTCCCCTATCGGAGCGGCCTTCCAGGCCGACCTCATGCTTGGAATTGCCGGCGGCAAGGAGAAGAAACCCCTGATCCCGCTCATAGGATGGTTCCAAGGGCTGCCGATGCCCGACTGGACCGGCAACTACATCCGGCTTTCCGGCCTCTTTTCCTTGTCCAGATCTGTCAAAGGAGTTGACCTTGCCCTGATGAGCTGGCTGGGGGATAATTCCGCAAAATTCAACCCGGATATTCTATGGGGCTGCCACCACATCGAGCCGCAGATCAGGGAACTGGGCGTCATCATAAATAAATTCGGGCCGTTCCTGCGGAATCTGACTCCTGCGAAAAAGAAGACAGCCCTCCTATACAGCGAAACAACCGAAGGATTCCAGAGAATCCTCGACTGGGAAAAGGCCAAGGAGCTCGCAAAAAACGGCGGATGGCTTGAAACTCCGTGGGAACACCCCCAGAGCCTTGATCTTGCCTATTCGGCTCTGTCCCTCTCCGGCATACCCGTGGACATCGTGTTCGAAGACCAGATAAAGGCTGGTCGCCTCAGCGACTATGATCATCTGATCCTCGTCGATCATCAGTATCAGCGGGAGTCCGTGGTCAAAGCCATCGAGGACTTCGCAAAAAACAAGACGGTATTCGCGGACAAGAGCTCTGCGATCAAGCCTGCCAACAGCGTCATCCTGCCGTGGGACTTCTCGGTATGGACCAAGGTCATCAATCTCGGCCTAAGGGCGCAGTACCGCACAGGCCGGAGACTCGACATCATCAGCCGCCGCTATGAAGGGCTCGAAAGGGAATCCGCCCTCATGGTCGCGCCTGAACTCCTGAAAAAGATAACCCCGGCGGTGAAGCTGGACGGCCCCGACCTTGTCTGGCATCTGGCCAAGGCCGGCGAAGGAACAGTCCTGTTCATCTTCAACACCAATCTTGAAAGCCCGCGCAACGGAACCGTGGAGCTTGCAGCGCCCTCGGAATACATATACAATCTCCGGACCGCCTCGCTCCAGCAGACGGCGTCCGCAGGAAACGGACAGAGGCGCTGGGATTTCTCAGTCGAGCCCGGACACTGGCAGTGGTACCTGCTCAGCCCCCGCCAGATTTCATCAGTCAAGCTGGAAGCCAAGCTGGCCGACCGCAAGGTGGACTGGCAGGTTCAGGTCTTGGACCGCGACGGCAACGTAATGCCGGTCAGCCTTCCGCTTGAAGTAGAAATCCTGGATACCCGCGGAATAAAATCGGACTACAGCGTCTGCCAGGCAACCCTCTCTGGAAAGTCCTCCGGCTCTTTCACACTGGGAATCAACGACATGCAGGGCAAGTGGAGCGTCAACGTCAAAGATCTCGCGGCCGGCCTCTCCGACGGCGCCGCATTGGAATATAAGGTTCAGCAGAAATGAACGTTTCACCAGGAAATATCGAACCATTCAAAAGGTCGGAATACAAGGCCGCAGGTTTTGCAAGGCGCATCGGGGCGGAACTTGATTTCGCGCGGAAGCTCTGCGATCTCCGCAAAGAAAAGTCCGCGGAATGGCGGAAACTCCTGCATAAGGCGGAAAAGATTGTCTCTGACGCGGACGGAGAGATCGGAGGGATTCCCTGCGCCGTGTCGGAGGCCGAGCGGGTTCTTTCCCCCATTGCGAAATCCGCGAAGGAATTCACCGTCTACTGCGTAGGCCATGCCCACATAGACATGAACTGGAAGTGGTCATGGCAGGAGACGGTCGCCGTCACCCGCGACACCTTTTCGACAGTCCTGAAGCTCATGGACGAGTTTCCGGAATTCCATTTCAGCCAGAGCCAGGCCAGCACCTATTCCATTGTCGAGCGCTACTGCCCCAGGCTCCTCCCGGAAATCGCAAGACGTATCCGCGATGGCCGCTGGGAGGTGACTGCAAGCCACTGGGTGGAATGCGACAAGAACCTCACCGGCGCCGAGGCCCTCTGCAGGCATGTCCTCTACACAAGGAAATACATGAGGAAACTTTTCGGGCTCAGGCCTGAAGACATCGAAATAGACTGGGCGCCCGACACCTTCGGCCATGCCATAACAGTCCCCTCATACCTGGTAAAAGGTGGGATTAAATATCTCTACATCAGCAGACCCGGCGAGACCGGGCCTGAACGTCCGTCGGCCTTCTGGTGGAAGGGGCGCGATGGAACACGGATCCTGGTAAGAAATGACGCCGGGCATGGTTACAACGGGATAATTGATCCGGACATAGCCGACCGTCTTTTCCATTTCACCGTCGAGACGGGACTGCCATTCGCAATGTTCGTCTACGGTGTCGGCGATCACGGCGGAGGCCCGACAAGGCGCGACATCCTTACGGCTCTTGAAATGAACAGCTGGCCGCTATTTCCCAATGTGAAGTTCGCAAGGGCATCGGACTTCTTCAAACGTCTTGAAATGGAAGGTGCAGAAACTCTCCCGACCGTGGACTACGAGTTGAACTTCGAATATACAGGCTGCTACAGCTCGCAGTCGCTTGTGAAGAAATGCAACCGCATAGCTGAAAACAGGACTGTCGACGCGGAGATTGAATCGGCATTCGCATGGACGGCTCTGGCTGAAAGCTACCCAGCCCGGCTTTTCGAAGAATCCTGGCACGATATAATGCTGTCACATTTCCACGACATACTACCTGGCTCATGCGTCCATGACTCAAGGACCTATGCGCACGGACTGTTCCAGAAGACCATGGCGTCTGTCATTTCGGCGGAGACATCCGCCCTCAGGCTGCTGGCTTCTAATGTCGACACTTCTTTCGCAGGGAAAGCGGCCGAAAAGCCCGGCCATGACCCGAGATGCAGCGACGCCTTCGGCGCAGGCGTCGGATTCTTCTCGGACAGATATTGCATAAGCCAGGCGGAGCAGAGCTCAGGCATCGGCTTCAGGCCCTTCCTCGTGTTCAATCCGCTCCCATGGAAGAGGAAGGATATTGTCGAGGCGGTTGTCTGGGACAATTCCTTGTCCGCGAACTCCTCCGATCTTGAAAAGACGAATTTCTCCGTGGAATTTCCGGACGGCGCAACAATTCCCGCTCAGATGTCCGGATCCGGAAAATTCTACGGGCACAGGTTCGTCAGGGTCTCGTTCCCGATTGAGGTCGGCGGCATAGGCTACCGCATCTGCCGCATCAGGGTGGGATTCCCCGGCGGTAAACCTCCTTTCGAGGTATGGCAGACCGGGCATGTCCACCATTGCTGGTACACAAAGGTCGAAAAAGGAAGAGGCGTCGAAGGGCTCGAAAACAAGCTTGTGCGGATTGAGTTCGACATGCGGACCGGAGGCATAAGATATTTCAGGAACAAGCTTTCCGGAACTGAAATGGTAGGTTCCGACAACCCTCCCCCTCTGCTTGAATATGCCGTGGAGAGGGCGCACGCCATGACCTCGTGGATCATGGATCACTCGGGGCCGCCTGAGCACCCGAAGTTGGTTGCAGTGGAGCGTATCATGAAGGGGCCTTACAAGGCATCCATTGAGATGAAATACAATATCCACGAATCCGATTTCTCCGTCGTCTGCGAACTTCGCTCCGACGATCCCCAGCTTTACGTGCAGATCCGCGGTACCTGGTTCCAGAGGGGGTCGGCCTTGTCGGGAGTCCCGGTCCTGCGCTTAGCCTTGCCGATGGATCTGGAAAATCCATGCCTTCGCTATGAAATCCCCTTCGGGGAAAACGGAGGGGATCATGCTAACGGCGAGGAGCTTCCTGCGCTCCAATGGGCACAGATCGTAGGGACTAGGAAAGGGAAAAGGATCGGATGTCTTCTCGTTAACGACTCGAAGCACGGGCATTCGTTCGATGGAAAAGTTTTCAGGCTGACTCTAATCAGGAGCACATACAGCCCGGATCCCCTTCCTGAAATCGGCGAGCACGAAATCAATCTCGGACTCCTTTTCCCAGAGCAGGAAATGTCCGCCGCCGAAGCAACAAGGCTTGGCCGCAACCTGAATCATCCGTTGAGGGTTGCAGGCACCGATGTCCACTCGGGGAAGCTGCCGGCCTCGGCCAGCCTTCTCTCGGTCTCGCCTGAATCCATAGTCCTAACCGCGTTGAAAAAGGCCGAACGGGAGGACGCCATAATAATCCGCCTTTACAACACGGGGGATTCGGCAACTCAAGTCGATGTTGAAATCAACCGTGATATTGCCGGCGCCATCGGCAATGTGGAGGAAGTTGACCTCATGGAGCGTCCCTTGAAAGGCTCGAAAATCCAGATCGGGGGGGCCTCATTCGCGGCCTCGGTCCCGGCCTTCGGAATCGCATCGTTCAAAATCCGGATACGAAAAACACAGAGGCAAATAGAAAAATCAATTTGCAAAACAGGAGGGGATTATGAAGACGAAAGAAGCTGATGCTTGTCTGCGCCAAGGAAGACTTCTGGGCGGAAAAATCTTCACTTTGATAGAACTGCTCGTGGTGATCGCGATAATCGCGATCCTGGCGGCCATGCTTCTTCCCGCCCTGAAGCAGGCGAAGGACTCGGCCAAGAAGGCGAGCTGCGCGGGGAACCTGAAGCAGATCGGGACGGGTGCCGCAAGTTACGAGGGCGACAACGACGGCCTGTTCTGCGCGAGCGAAGTGCCGGGCAACTCATACGGGCCTCTCTTCTACATGATCACATGCGTGGGAGGCGGCGCCGCCGGGGATCTGCATAATCCGCTCGCGCTGTCCTTCCAGGAATTTTCCAAGGACTACCTCAGATGCCCCAGGCTTGACAGGAACAACAGCCGCACGACGGCCGACTACGGAGTTTTCCACTGCCCTGCAAACATGGCCCCGAGCATACGCGACTACTACGACATCTCATATCTCTCCGGAACGATTGTCAACGGATATTATTCGCGGGGCCAGGCCTCTTCAACGTGGGGGCTTTCCTCCGGCGATCTGACAATTCTTGCAAACACATACAATCGCGGCAGCTACGGAGGGACAGGGCCGATCAATTACAGGAAGGCTTTGAAACCCTCCTCGCTGCCGCTGTTTTTCGATTCGGTCTGGTTCCCTCTGCCTAGCGGCAACAACGCCCTGTATTATTCGACGAACACAGGCATCAACCATCGTCCGAACTATATGAACGCGGCCTTCCTTGACGCCAGCGTGGGGCATCAGAAGGGGAGTCGGAGCTGGCTGGGATCATATAGCGGCTCCAATTACGACAGCAACAATCCGAACTGGTATTATCCGTTTCTGCGCGGACTTGGATCGTTCCCTCAAGATTGAAGTGTTTTAACGGCCATCCCGCAGCGGATGGAGTATAACTGAGACGAATTCAACCTAATAGCCGCAGTTGGCCGCATTTGCCGTAGCTACTAGGCAGCAAGACACAGCTGTGGTGACCACTGCAAGTTGAATCTAACGAAGTAGATATGGCGAATGCGGCCAACCCTCCCGGGTTGAAAATATGCCGAAACTGGCTTTGACTATTTGGGTGAAAACCTCTAGGTTTTTCCCTGCGGGAAAAAGGCGCCCTTACGGCGCGCAGGTAGCTTGCGCGCGCCGCGCGCAAAGGGCAAACTCTGCATACGAGTAATGCTGTGTTATGTTGCTTGCGCGCGGCGCGCGCAAACTACTTTTGGAAAAAACGTTTTCCAAGTGGCACCGTAAGGGACTAAATATGTAAATGCCTTATTATGAGAGTTTCAATTTATAAAGCATATTTTCAACTGCGGCAATTAGGTTCAAAGATGGTATAACACATCAAGGATTGGATGAATCTATGAGAAAAAGCGTCAGGCGGCCTTTGTTTGCCTTTGCGGCGATTTGTGCGCTGGCCATGCTGTGCATTCCGGTTCGGGCAATGGATGAAGTGGAGTGGCTGAGCGCCGTTTCTACGCTTTCCCCGGCCGAGCGCTCCGCCAGGCTGAAGGAGGCGATTGCCAAGTGCGACGTCAAGGACTGCGGTCTGCTTGTATGCGCGCTTTTGAGCAGCGACGAGAGCGTCGAGCTTCTCCGCCCGGAGCTGGAGCGCCGCGCGCAGATGCTTGTCCGGCCGCAGGACGCCGAATATCTGCATGGCCGCCTCAAGAAGACTTCCGATCCGGTCCAGCAGGACTGGCTGATAGATCTGCTGGGCTACTGCGGCGCGGAAGGTTTTTCGAAGCTCCAGGCCATCAGGCTGGAACAGAAGGATCCCCGTCTCCGCAACGGCGCCCTGCGCGCGATGGCGAACCTCATGCTGCAGGACGCCCTGCCGTATGTGGCCGAAGCCGCTTCAAAGGCCGCCAGCCTTCCGGAGAAGGAGGCAGCGCTCTTCGCAGAGTCGCGTCTGCGCTGGCAGACAGGTCAGTTGAAGGACGGGGCGAATGAAAAGACGGCGAAACCCCTTGTCACGCCCAAGGACGGTGCGGCAAAGGTACGCGAGGCACTCGGCAGGGGCGGCACTCTGCTGGTCAAGCTTCAGGATCTTTCGCAGCCCGATCTGCTGGATCTCCTGAAGGAGCTCGATGTCGTTGTCCCGAAGGACGGCGGCGCGGCGTCCGCCCTCGAGCCCTGTACGCTGGCGGTCGCCGACTTCCATCGCCTTGCGGCATATCCCATGGATTTTTTCTACACCGATGTCTCGGAGCTTGTCAACGCGGAGAACTTCTGGGAGAGCTGGGGCTCGCGGCAGATCGCCCCGCTGAGAACCGGCAGGAATTCGGCGAAGGCCGCCGCCGTGATCCAGGAAGGCGTGCTCGGCGGCGGACGCGTGATTTTCTCAGGGATCAAGCCGTTGAACGTGCAGCTTGCGGCGAAGAAAGGTCGTCCGGAAAGGGATTCGTGGATCGAAAACCTCAACTGGCACCACCAGGACAGGGATCCTGCGGACACTCTCAAGATGCTGCAGGCGAGGGAAGGATTTGAAAGCCAGCATGTCCCCTGGGGGAAGCCGCTGGCCGGCGGCCCGCTGAACGTGTGCGTCATCACTCCCGGCAACAACGGACGCGACGCCGTCGAGTTCGCCCAGAGGTTGGAGATGAAATACGAGCATCTGCCGTTCGAATGGGCGGCCAAGCAGGGCTTCTCAAACGATGTCCAGATCGGACGGCTGACGCCTCCCTGCTGGGAAATACTCGAACGCGTACTCGCGGCTCCGCGGGACGTGATCGTCCTGAGCGGCTCCGGCAGCAGGGATTATCCGATCAACTGGCCGAACCTGCCGGCCGAGTACCAGGAGACATTGCTGCGCCTGGTGCGCGACAAGGGGCTGGGGCTTGTAGTGGCCGGAGAGCCGAATCCGTTTTCGCACATGGAAGCGGAACAGCTTAAGAGAAGCTCCGCTCCCTTGACGCCGTTCGAAAATGTCGAACGGATCGAGTGGGGAAGAGGGCGGATAGTCGTGGTGCCGAGGCTTAGAGGCCCCCTGCAATGCCATATGACGCCTGGAGCGTTCGGCCCCATAACCTGCGTCAACCCCTTCGACCAATGGGCGCAGGGGATTGTCCTGCATATCGCGTGGGCGGCGGGTCATGAGCCGCCTGTCGCAGTCGAAGGGCCGCCGATCATGGAAGGCGGCAAAATTGTTGTCCCCGTCCATGGCGTAGGGACGCAGCGGGTTGAAGGGGAACTTCATGCCGGGCTGCGAAATCTTTTCGGAGAAATATCGGCGAAAGGCCGGGCCAAGTTCAGTCTTTCAGCCGGGGAAAGCTTGAAAATCCCCGTGGAATTGGAGAGTTTCTGCTCCGGCCAGTTCTTCGCGGAGATCGTCGCTCGCGACAGCAAAGGCGCGAGCCTGGGCTGGAACTGCTTCCCATTGAAGATCGACGGTGGACCCGTAATACAGGATATGATCTTCGACCGGCCGTCCTACCGTCCCGGAGACGAGATGGAAATTTCAATCAAGCTCGAAGGCGCGCCGCCTCCGGACTCAAAGGCGGAGCTGCAGATATCTGACCACTATGGGAGGCTGTGCGGCGAAGCAAAGGCGCCGCTGGATCCGGCCGCTCCGAAACTGCATGTGAAGGTCGGAGACCCCCTGTGGCGCTACGTCAGGATAAATCTGAAAATCCGCCGCGGCGACCGCCTTGTCGCCGAATTCTCCAAGCCGTGGATCGTGGATGTCCCTCCGCCGCGGAAGGAGTTCCCGCACGTCTCATGGGCCGTGGCGCCGACGTGCCCGCCTATGACCGGCATGCTGAAGGAGGCCGAGACGGACTGGCTTAACGCCGACTACGAACGCTGCCTGGCGAACGGGCTCCGCCCCTGGGTTCTCAATTTCGGCGGGCTCGGGCTGGGCGAACATGCGGCCGCCATGGACTACGAGCGCAACCCGTGCACCCTGGGTCCCACCTTCCACCAGTGGCGCCTGAACTTTATTCCGACGCAGGTGCCGGAACTGCTGCGCGCCGACGTCCCGGCCATCATAGAC
This sequence comes from uncultured Victivallaceae bacterium, assembly GCA_964636325.1. Classification (GTDB taxonomy): domain Bacteria; phylum Verrucomicrobiota; class Lentisphaeria; order Victivallales; family GWF2-50-93; genus CAZWRV01. The sequence goes on from CAZWRV010000018.1 coordinate 40,166, forward strand.
CAGGACGAGGAATGCCTCGGCGGAGAATACTGCTTCCATCCCGCGACTCTCCACGAGTTCCGTAAATTCCTGCAGCGGACGCACGGCTCCATCGAGAAGCTCAACGAGATATGGCAGACGTCATGCAAGTCGTGGGACGAGGTCATGCCTCTCCGCCTAGCGCAGGTGAAGGGGCGGGCGAGCCTCGCGCCGATGGTCGAGCACAGGATGTTCATGGACACCGCATATCTGCACCATGTCGAGTTCGACCGCCAGGTCGCCGAATCGTGCGGAATGTCGGACGTCAAGCTGGGGCTCTCGACTGACGGCGGCGGATTCGCCGACGGATGGGACATATGGAAGTCCTCGAAAATGGAGACATGCCACATCCGCCAGCATACCGGCAACAGGGAGAAATACCGCTTCTGGGCACGCTCCGACATGCTGCTGGGGCGCTGGTGCGACGGATATTATCCCGACGATGTCGCGACCGGGCGCTTCCTTCCGTGGAACCAGCTTTTCCACAACAGCAACGTCTACGCGACATGGTCCGGCGAATGGGGAAGCGGCCTGACCATCTGGCGCGGCGACATGTCGCTCAGGGATGCGCCGCTCGCGACCGCCGAGGAGCTGCGCGAGATATGGGCCGGGCCCGCCACGCTGATAAGGCAGAGCAGTCCGTCTGTTCCATTAATCGGCATCCATTATTCCCGCGCCAGCCAGATGGCGAGCATGGCGGAGTGGGGAGGCGCCGCATGGCCGGCCGGCAGCAGCGTCGAAGACAGCCTTGAAATACTCGGACACCAGTTCCGCTGGATCAGCTACGAGGAGCTTGAGCAGGGATTCTGCTCCGGATGGCAGGGGCGCATCCTGTTCCTGCCTCTAAGCATATGCCTGAGCGGAAGGGAAGCGTCAGCCGTCCGCCGATTCGCGGAGAACGGCGGAACCGTTGTCGCAGACTCCGAATGCGGCACCCGCGACGGCTTCGGCGGCGCCCCGGGCCCGGGTCAGCTCGCGGATATCTTCGGATGCGAATGGATTGCGGCGCCGGCCGCCCCTAAGGACGCAAAATCGAAAATCTCCCTGGACATCAAAGGGGTTCCCCGGGAGATCGAATCTGCAGGCGCATACGCCCGGATGGCGAAGGTCACGGACGGCAAGCCGAACGGGACTATCCAATACGGCGGCCAGGAGTTCCCCGCATGGATAGTGAAAAGCTTCGGGAAAGGGCGGGCGGTGACGTTGAACTTCCTACCCGGTAGAACCTCCGCCGCACAAGCGATCATGAAGGCGCTGCTCTCGGCGGCAGGCGTAACACGTTCGCCCAACGTCATTAAGGACGGAGAAGAGATGAGCGGCGTCGAAACTTTCCGGTTTGAAGACGGCCCAGTGGAATATTCGGGGATAATCCATTTCGGCGGCCTGCGGCACGGCTGGGGGCAGCTGCAGATGACACCTGAGGAGCTGAAGCAGGTCAGCGAAGTCGAAGTGTCGTTCCCTCTCGAGTCCCACCTCTACGACGTCCGCGAAAAAAAATATCTCGGGCACGTGGACAGAATCAAGATGAAGCTGGCGCCGGGCCGCGCATACCTCTTCGCGCATCTTCCAGGAAAGGTGGAGAAGGTAGAGGCGGATCCGTCTGCCGGACGCGCCGGCAATACTGCAACGATCACTGTTTGCGTGGCAAGTTCCGAAGGGCCGTCGGAACGCCATGCGGTGAGGGCTCGGCTCTTCGAACCCTCAGGCCGGGAGCGCGAGGAATACGGCAGCGTCGTATATATCCGGAAAGGGACGGGGGAATGGAAGGTGCCGCTCGCACCTAACGATCCGTCAGGGGAATGGAAAATCCTCCTGACCGAGGCGGCCAGCGGGACGAAAGCCGAGGTCAAATGGGAGGTGCAGCCATGAACAGCCTAAGTTTTTCTCAGCTGGAGAAACGCCCCCTTACGGCGCACAGTAGCTTGCGATCTCCGAGCGCAAAGAGCGAACTCCGCATACGAGTGTTGCCATGGTACTTCTCTTGCGCCAGGTATGTTGCAAGCTACTTTTCGGCGGAAACGTTTGTCATGTCGCGCCGGAAAGGAATATTTCTGCTGTGCCTTGCAGCCATTTTTGCTGGAAGCGGCTTGTCCGCCGCGGGAAACGACGGGCTGGACGACTTGGACGTAGGGCTCGAGTTCGACGCCACGGACAAGGCAGGGGTAAGGAAGATCGCGGATCAGATGCTCAAGGATCCGGCTTCCATAAACGTGGAGAAGGCCATCCAGGTGATAGGCCACCCCGCGCTCGGCGACATAGACAAGGCTTCTTCCCTCTACGAAGCCGTCAAGACGCGAGTCAAGCCGGAGCATGCCGCGACGCTCAGCAGGCTCCTAAAGGTGGACGACAGCTTCCTCCAGGTCTCCGAGCAGAAGCCGGGCGCGCAGGGCGCAGCGCTCGATTCGCCGACCACCGGACTGCTGGTCAGGCTGCTCGGGCGCACACGCAATCCCGAGGCCAAGGATATCCTCCTCCGCTTTTTCAAAGGCAACGACATGATCCTCAAGGGCGCCGCGGCCGAAGGCATCGGACTGCTGGGCGACAAGTCCCAGCTTCCTCTTCTCCAGCAGGAATTCGGCAGGCTGGGAAACCAGAAGTCGTCCGACTCCGCATATGACTTCTCCGACAGCCTGCTGCTGGGCATGCTTTACCTGGGCGACTTCAGGTATCTTTCCCCTCTGATTTCGAAGACAGCCTCCACCTCGCACGCGATATCCGGAGCGATACTGACGATAGCCAGCGGCTACACGCCGCCGGACATCAAGGAAAAGATGCAGAAGCAGCTCAAGACGCTGCGCCCGCGCTTCAAGGCACTCAAGGCGCACATCGTCGAAATCGGCCCGCTCTTCCCGAAAGAAATGGCCGACGTCATCATAAAGGCCACGGATCCGAACGTCTGCGACGTCCTCTACCGCCTGCTTCCTAGCATGATGACGAAAGAACGCGTCGCCGACTTCATCCCAGCGCTCAGATGCGCGAACATGGACATGAGGCAGCTCATGCTCGACATCCTCGCGGCCTCGGGGCCGAACCCCGAGGAGATGAAGGAGATACGCAGAGCGGTGATGGAATGGTATGGCGGAAAGGACGCGATGGGCAGGGCCTGGGCTGTCCGCAACTGCCGCATCCTCGAAGAGCCGGAACGGCACAAAATACTCTTTGAAACGCTTAAGCGCGGAACCCGCTGGGAGCAGATTGAGGCAGTCATCGAAATAGGCAGATGCCCCGACAGCGAGCTGATCGAGGCATTGAATGCATTGTCAAAGGAGACTTCGGATCCGGATGTCCAGTTTCATCTCGCACGGACATTGGCCGGCGCCAAGTAAGGAGTTGTTCAATAATAAGTTTTACATTTGCCGACGGCTATTATGGCTTTTGCCAAGGAACGAAAGAGGAGCATATCCAAGGATATGTAACGATTGAGTGACGCAGGAAAAAGGCGGAAGAGAGCCCGCCAAATTGTAAAACTTATTGATGGACAACCCCTAAGCGCCGCGTATGGACAGCGGCGGAAATCAACGGCTTGATCGGAGAAATAGAACTCATTGAATGATATGAAAAATATTCCAGCCTCAACGCTTCTGCTTTTGATTATCTCCCTTCAGATCGCAGGGAAAGACATCGCATATCGGGAAGACGTGGAGACTCCGCACTGGCAGTGGGAGGGGAAGAATTTCTGCGGCACCGTCAAGGCGCTTTTCATCACTCCTTCGCTTGCTGTCCGTGAGCCGGTCGAGCTTGCGCAGCGGTTTGACGTGGAAACCCAGGTCATGGGCGTGTCTGGCCAGCCGCCGAACGGCCTCAGCCTGGACCAGGAAAAGCTGGGTGAATTGCTCAAGAAGGACTACGACGCTTATGTGATCGCCTGCTACTATGCGAAGGACATCTGGGAGCGCATGTCCCCAGAGAACCGGGATGCGATACTGACCAAGACCAGGAACGGAGCGGCCCTCGTAATCTTTATGGGATGGGGAAAATGGATCAGCTCTGCAGGCTTCATCAGCGAAGGCAAGGCTTCCGGGAGTCCAGATTCGGAGCTTGACGATCCTGAGAGCCCCAAAATCGAACCTGTAATTGAAGAGGCGGCCGCGGTCGCGCGAGCTCTTCCCGTTTCCGCCGATACGGAAAAACCTGCGGCAGGCGGTGCCGGCCGGCTTGTCTACCGGGGCGGCCTCTCGACGGCTACGCTGCCGTTCGGCAAGGGCAAGATCGTATACTACTACGGGACTGCCGGGCATTTCACATCATTCAATGTTTTCCTGGGCGAGGACGTGAATTTCCCGATGCATTCTAATCCCGGCGCCTTCTTCGACGATCCGGTTTCTCCGGAGCTTTTTTACGCGGTGGCCTCGCGCTGGCTCCGCAGGGCGGCGGGTAAGGAATCGCAAGTCCTCGTGACAAAGACTGTTGCGCCGGATAAGCCCGCCCCGCTGGAGCAGAAGACCGCCGTCAAGCTCCTTATATCCGGAAAGACGGCATCCGGCGACCGGCTGAAATGGTTCTTGTATTCGACTTTCGGAGATAGAATTGATAAAGGGGAATCGGATCTTTCATCCGAGCAGAAGGAAGTGATGATTGAGATGATTCCGCGTCAGGCAGGGCAACTGACATGCCGCTGGTGCCTGGAACGGGACGGAAGGACTCTTGACTATGGGGCGTCAGTGTTCTCCGTCGAATCCCCGGCCAAGCTGGAATTGGCCAGGCCGGAGAACCCCCTCGATGTCGCAAAGGGATTGCCGTTGTCATGGAAGATCGCAGGTGTTCCGGCAGAAGACGACATTGCTGTTTTCCAGGTTTATGATCCGGACGGACGGCTGATGGCCGAAGGGAGCTTTCCGGCAAAGAATGGGGAAGGCGGATTGAGTCCATGGATTGCAAGCGGGGTCTCACACAAGCTGCGTGTGCTGATGCTAAGGGGAGGACTGATCCTTGACGAACAGCGCATTCCGTTTCAGGCACTGATCGACAGAAGCAACGACAGCAAGGACTATGTGGCAAATGTCTGGGGCTTCGAGGGAGGGATGGGAACCTGGCAGGGCCGCTACCGCTGCCGACTGTTGCGGGAGTTGGGAATCACGTCAATCAGCGGCACTGGCGGGGAGGCGTTCTGCCGGATGGCCGGAGAAGAAGGGCTACGCGTCGTTCTCTGCAACATCTTCCACCCGAACAACAGGAAAAATCCTAAATACAGCGCCGCACAGGCAGAGGAAAAGCTTGAAGAAACTGCGAAAATCGCAGGAAGGTTCAGCCCGGTCGGCTACATGCTCGGGGACGAGCCCGGAGACTTGGAGGACGTAGTCCAATATACGGAAAACGCGGCGGCAATCATCCGTCGGCAGGATTCCCCCGCGAAGGTCGGCTGGAGCGGAGTCTGGATGAGCTTCAAGCAGGACGCGCCGGAATTCTTCAAGGCCTGCAACTATGTCACCGCATATAGTCCGCATCATCTTTACACTCCTGATCTTTGGCTGGGCGTCGAACGCGACCTTTACAGATCATTCGCCAACCCGGAGGGAATCCTGACCTGTTGGACGCATTATGCTCCGTGGGCCGACAACGAGGCCTACAGCCGCACCGTGCCTTGGCTCTGGCTTTTCGAGGGAATGAACGGCGTGTCGTATTTTTCTTCTGCGGGCGAGTTCGCGGTCCTTAGCGAGGACCTCCGCACGACGCACGAGACACGCTGGTGGAGCGAAGAGGTAAAGGAGCTGCGGCGTGGAATCGGGAAGCAGCTCATTGCCATGAATCGTGACACGGGTGCCATCCGCATCCTCTTCAGCAGGAACGCTTCAGGATCGGAGATATGGATGAGGGCGTTGAACAGACTCAACATCCCATACTCCCTCGTTAGCAGGGAGGAGCTGCTTGCCGGGCTTGACGGCCGAGTCAAGCTGCTGATCTGTCCGGCGCCCTTTGATATGACCGACAGTGAACTTGACCGCCTAACGGCGTTCGTGAACCGCGGCAACATGCTTGTCGTGACATGCCCGGCAGGAATGACGGCGGACGGGAAAATCGCTCCGCCAGGACGCCTTGTGAAGCTCTTCGGCATCGAGAGGTCCTATGTTCCTGCGACAGAGGATGAAATGAAGAAGGACATGCAGATTTACGGAGGTCTTAATTCGGAAATAAAACTACGTCTCTCGTCAAAAGATGAGTATGAAATGGTCTTGACAGGAATAAGCACCGGTGAGCACGGCCTACGTTGCGCTGGTGCCCGCACAGCCGGCAGCTTTGAAAAGATAGGCGGCTTCAAGAAGGGCGACGGTCTGAAGGATCTCCAGTTCCTTCAAAAAATTTTCGACACCCCCGCCGCAACGGTCATGGAAAATGGAAAAGGGCAAGCGCTCTACCTGGCGTTCCAGCCGGATCTTGAGTCCACCAAAAAACTTATTCCTGCACTCATGGCCCAAGCCGGAATTCCCACGCCCGCCATGAAGGTGACATTGGACGGGAAACTTGACGATACGGTCTATCTTTATCCGTTCGCGAGCGGCAGTATGCGCATGCTCGGAGTCGTACAGGACTACTGGCGCGTCCAGCCGGAATGGGATGTGCTTGCCGATGGTGAACCTGCCGAATCCGCCGGCTCAAAGGAGACCGTGCTCTATTATAATCACGGCCCTCAGATATGGGGCGAACGCGAGGCCGTTCTCCATCTGGGGGGAATGGCGCATCTTTATGACAGCAGAAGAGGAGCTTACCTGGGATTTGCTTCGGAGGCCAAGTTCAAGTTGCAGGCGGGACGGCCGGAACTTTTTGCGGTGCTTCCTTACAAGATCGGGAGCTTGAGCGTCGAGGCCCCCGCGGAAGCGGGACAAGGCGACAAGCTGACGCTTTCGCTCAACCTTCGGGCGGAAGACGCAACGCCGGGCATGCACGTCGTCCATGTGTCGCTTACCGACCCGGCCGGGAAACAGGCACCCTCCGACAGATTCAACATCGCACTCGAAAAGGGAAAGAGTGAACTTGATTTTCAAATCCCGTTCAATGCAACTCCGGGGGAATGGCGTATCGACGCACGGGATACCGTCACAGGAACAGAGGCGGCAGCGAAGCTTCTTGTGAAGGATGGCGATGCCCCCGGCTGGCCGGCTCTGGCTTTCGCGGAACCGGAAATCCGCCGTACCGCACTAGACTGGCCGGAAGGACGACTGATTTCACATGCCGAACGGACAGCGGAGGAGAAGAGGAACAAGGAACAGGCTGTCCAGGTTAAAGGTGCCGAACTGAAGCAGATAGCACTTCCACGTCACTGGGACAAGTATGCGAACCAGAAAGGGCTGACCGCAAGCTTCACCTTGAGCAACAAGGACGCCTCTTACCAGATGAAATACGAGGTCTGCTGCGACGCCAAGGCAAACGGATGGGACGATCCGAGGCGGATATGGACCCCCTACAGGCCCGGCCTCGGCGTCCAGAGGCCGAATCCCATGGCCTGGTACTACAACGGTTACCTCGAAGTCTGGCTCGACGACTTCTGCGCCGCCGATTTCGCAATGAGCAAGCTTGAACAGATCAAGGATGGAAACAATGGACGGGTTGATGCGACTTTCGACACGCCACGCGGCATATTGATCCTATCGTTCGCCATGATGCCGGATCATATCGGGCTCTTCCAGCAGCTTGAGATAAAGCCGTCGGCACCCGTCAAAAAAGTCAGACTGGCCTTCAGGCGCTACGACTGGGGCGGAGAAGGCAGGCCGAATTCGTTCATCGAAATCGACCCGGAAGAGAAAAGCTGGGCCATCACCGGCGACCGCCTAGAAGACCGGGCCTTCGGAAAAGGCGCCGGACCAGCCGCAATGATGATAATTCCGGGTCAGTGGGACAAGGTCGTCTTCACTCCCCCGTCGCCGACCCTGGAGAAGACGGTCGACATCCCCGCGGGCGGCAGCTTCAAGGCTCAGTGGGTGCTCTGGCTCTTCCCCGACTTCAGCAACGAGAAGGCACGAAATTACATGCGCGACAATTCGAAAGAAACCGAGAAACGTCTGGGCAAGATATTCGGACGTTGATGAAAGACATGAATCAAGGAGATGTATATGAGGTCAATTGAAACTGCGCATCGCATAAAAGACTTGGAGGCATCTTTCGATCCTACGGCAAATCTGATCAGAACGGGAGAATCGCTTTGCATAGGACAACTGTCGCTGGAATATGCTGTCCTGATGCTTCGACGAGGGAGCGTTGACGACCGGCAAAGGGCCGCCGCCGTGATTGAGGCCATCCTTGCCGCCCAGATTCAGACACCGGCCTGGGATCGTGGTCGCTTTCCCATGAGACTACCTGAAAGCTGGCGGGATCTAAATGCGACCTTGTTCATGGTACCGTACCTTGCTGAGATTTACACCCGATGGCTTCCACATCTGCCATCCGGCCTCGCGGTCCGATTCCAGGCCGCCGTGCATGAATCGGTTGAGGCGGTAAAGCGCCGCTGGGCCGACGAGGTGTTTGACATACACCGGGACTTCAAGGCTTACAGCAACATCTTCGTCCTTTATATCCAGGCCCTGTTTCTGCTCGGCCAGTTCCTGGACGACGAGGAACTCCGACGTGACGGCCAGGCTCAGTGGCGGCGCTGGTTCAACCATGTCTCCACCTACGGCATCGATGAATTCTGCTCCTCGACCTACAACGAAGTCGTGTATGAGGGGTTGATGGGAATTATGTCGGCGACATCCGATGCTCATATCCAAGCCGACGCACGTATGGTTTTGGATCACCTGTTCGCGCTGCAACACGCCTTTACCCATCCTGTTTTGCGGGTGGGAGTGAGTGGGACGTCCCGAGACTACCGGCTCTTTGTCAGGCCGGGCGGCGGCGCTTTCCGGTTCCTCGAGCATGCGGGCGACGACATTTATTGTCCGCCGTCGCCTATTATTGACGAATTCCGCCGTCGCGAATATCCATTTCGTGCCTCTGGCCGGGCCGGTATAACGCCGTTCCGTTTCCAGACGTGGCAACTGAGCGATGCTGCCATGGGCTCAATGACCGGCGGTAACTACTTTGGACAGCAGATACATCTGATGGCGGCTGTTGGATCGTCTCCGGTGGAGCGCTCCTGCGTCTTTTTCCAAGCCGACGGTTTCAATCCCATCAACGGTTATGTCAGTCAACGTGACGGACGTGCCCTCTGCTTGTTTACGCGCACCGTCAGCAGTTATCAGTTGACTCAGTTGTGCCAGTATACGGAGGATTTGCCTTCGCCGGTGACTAAACCGCCATGTTTGGGCGCGACAGAAGGATGGACAATGCTACTCAACGATTCCGGGCGCCTGATCTTGTCGGCACGCGGCTATAAATTCCTGCTGCGGACTTTTGCCATTAAGAACAACCTCTTGGTATCTTCGCGGCTGACCATGGAAAAACTGGAGGCGGGCGGCCAGCAGATTACCGGTTGGCGCGCAGATCCTGAAGTTGTCTGGTTGGCATGCCTAGCCGAACTGTTGCCCGATTACGAAATGCCTGTGGAAGGGACTTTGGAACTGCAGATCGACGGGCGGCATCTGATCTTGAAAGAGTCGGGTGGCCTGATGATACGGCTTGCTCAACGGCCGTCAGGCGAACTTGTGGAGCTTTACAATGAGGACTGGCGGACGCTCCCTCTCTTCGATGCCCCTGTGCAAAGGATTCATTCCGGAGACCTGGCAATGGCATCCGCTCGTTTCAAAAATATGACATGACTCGGCTTTAAGGCGTAATGGAAATTGCTCGCTTTCGAGCGATGACCGTCTAATAAATTCACTGGTAAAAAATGAGGTAACAATGCAGATCGAACAAAGAATCACATCGGGAGTGGTGGCGCTGCAGTCTCTATGTCTCAAGTCGTGGAACAGTTCGTGGTGTCGACCGGCAAAAATCTTTTTGTTGGAAATATGCGCGATGACTGTGCTTCTTCCCGCAATGGCGGAAGATCCTCCTGTAAATATCTGGCCGGACGTCCTTGTGATCGACGACTTCTCTGCGGGCATTGAGAAATGGCAGAACGAGGACACGGGAAAGCTCGCGCCGGGAGAAGGCCCGGAAAAAGGCGAGAAGGCCATGATTTGGACATCCACGGACGACAGCGTCGGCCAAATCGTACTTAAAAAACTGGACCGCAGCGAGGTCGATTTCAGCAAATACGACATCCTGATGTTCGACATGAAGGTCGAGGGCCGTCCGATCTGGAACGTGGGGCCGATCCTGCAGCAGTATCCTGCGGTCTACGGCTTCCGCGGCTTCTATTACAGCGTCGACACGATGCATCCCTTCGGCAAGTGGTTCACCTATTCGCAGGACTTGTCGAGATGGGAGAACGCCTGGCCAGACACCTACAACACAGAAAAGCAGGAATTTCGTTTCGAGATCGCCCAGCTCGCCGGCGCAGGGCAGACAAAAATCAGCCTTGCAAACATCCGTCTTCTGAAAAATCCGCTGGGCGTGAAACCGTCGTATCCGGGGCAATGGGGGCTTATCCCGGACGGATCGCAGGAGACGCATTTTGAAATCACGCTCTCCAACAGACGCGACCGCGTCCTGACCGTCAGCGCAGCTCTCGACGGAAGAGATCCGGGCACGCTGAAACTTTTTAAGCTAAGGCTGCCAGAGAAGCCGATCAGCCTCCTTCCGGGCGAGACGCGCACGATGAACGCGGACATGACGGTCTCGGCGGAAGACCTCAAGAAGATCAATCCGTGGTATGGGGAAACTGCGAAAGTCGCATTCACGGTCGATGAAATTCCGGGGCTTGTCATCTATTCCGAGCTGGTCGCCGGGAGCAGGCCTGCGGACGAGGCGCATCCGATCCTCCTCTGCAACCAGGCAAGGATGAAGGAATTGCAGTCGCAGTATGCCGATCCGGAAAAGCGGAAGGCGATGCCGCCGGAGCTGCTGCGCATGGTGACCGTCGGCGAGGCCGCGCTGGCGTATGTCCCCGAATATCCCCCGTCCGCCTCCCCCGGCAGGACGACGGATCCGGTCAGCGGGGGAAAGCTGCAGAAAATCGATGTCCCCAATCTTCCGTTCGACGTGTATCAGGATCCGATAAGCGGACGCAGCTATTCCGGCCCGTTGTATGACGCGGGCATGAAAGGGTGGAAGGAGAAACATATGCAGAACGCTGCAAAGGCCCAGGATCTCGGCGTGGCATATCTGATCAGCGGACGGAAGGAGTTCGCGCAGGCCGCGGCAGCGATACTCCGCGCATACATCGACCGTTATCTCGCGCTCCCAATCAACTGCTACGAGCCGGGAAGCCCCGTCGGAAGCGCGTGTTCCGGGTCGGTCCGCATCGACGGCACCTACATGCGCGAAAGGATCTGGCTCGGCGACCTGGCCGTGGCTCTGGACTGCATCCGCCCGTCCAAGATGCTCTCAGAAAAGGAGTTGAAGGACATCGCCGACAGGATATTCGTCCCGTCCGCCATGAACATGATGGACCACAAGGTCGGCGTCATGAACCTCCAGATGATGATACAGTCCTCGGCGTTGTATGCAGGGTTGGCTTCAGGCGAACCCGGCCTGGTGGCGCGCTCCATGTATGACGGGCATGGGATACTCAGGCTGATCGAAATAGGCTATCTTCCGGACGGCAACTGGTGGGAAAACCCCAGCTACCAGACGGTTATGAACATCAGTGCGTATCCGGTGATGGCGATCTGCCTTCGGACTGGGATCATGAAGCCCAGCTCCCGAATTGCCGACATGCTTACATGCTTCTACAGGCTTGCCGGACCGGATCTTTTCACTCCCGAACTCGGTACTGGAAACGGTGGAAATGTCGGTCTAAACGACACCGCCGCGCATGTGTTCGCCCCGATAATCGACGATCCCCGGCTTGCATGGGTATCCTACAACCGGAAGCCCGTCTCCTGGGTGGGGGAACTCTATCTGATGGCTGTCATCGGCGGGGGAAAACCACTCGTACCTCCGGAAAAGGCAGTAAGTCCGATCGCCACGGCGACGGTGGACTTCCCCGACTACGGCGGCATAGCGATGCGGATCCCGGGAACCGACGCCTACGCGTATCTTCAATACGGACGCGAAGTCACGCACGGACACCTCAACAAGCTCTCCGTCCAGGCCTACGGAAAAGGCGGCTGGTATATACGCAACGTCATGGGCGGCTACAACCACAACTTCAAGGACTTCCTCGAAACAATCGCCTCCTCCACATCGATAATGGTCGACGGAAAGAACGCGAACCGCGACACCGGCGAACTGCTGTTCAAGAAGTCCGCCGACGGCATCGAGATCGCAAGCGCCAGGGAAGTCGCCGCATGGACGGACGTCGAACATGAAAGAACCGTTGTCCTGACCAAGGGGCCGCTGATCATAATTGACAGATGCAAGGCCGACACGGAGCACATCTACGACTGGCTCTACCACTCCAACTGGTGCGGCCTTTCACTGGAATCGAAGGATTCTTTGGAGAAAGGGCCTGAGCGCCTCGGCGACACACCCCTCTATTCCGGGCTCATTCCAGCGGGAAAATTCGCATCCGTCGGCGCGGCCGCCTGGAAGCGCGAGGACGGCAGCGGGATGAAGATGGCCATGCAGCCTGCGGGGGATATGTTCCTGACCGATATAAAAGACGCGACAAAACCAAGCCAGGGACTAGTCTGGCGGCAGAAAGGGAAGGCTTGCTACTTCGCCGCGGCGCTCTGGCCTTACGCCAAGGGCGAGTCGGGCCAGCCGTCGCTTGAGAATCTACCGGTCGAAGGCGAAGGGGTCGCATGCAAGGTTTCCACTCCTGAAGGCGCCTGGACCGTCCTTGTCAACTACGGCAAGGGGAAGCTGAGCGCGGGCGGCCTGGAAACCGCGGAACATGTCGCCGTTTTGTTCACACCGTAAAATAATTGTCTCAATATTGAATATTGGAAATGGAAGTCAAGATTACAGATGATAAGGACATTGACAGCAGGGACAGCAAGGTGGCAGTAGGCCCATGAAATACGACAGCGGCAGGCCGAGATGTCCGGGCCAGGACATGAGATTCTGGAAGCCGGAGGACATATTCACTCTCAAATGCCCCCATTGCGGGAACGAGATGGAGTTCTGGAAGGACGAACCTTTCCTTCTCTGCAGGAAATGCAGGAACGAAATCAAGAATCCGAGGATTGATCTCGGCTGCTCCAAGTGGTGCAAGTTCGCGGACCAGTGCCTCGGAAGGGCTGCGCCCGGCGAATCGGCGGCTCCGGTCATAGAGAAGATTAAGGCGCTGCTCCGCTCGCAGTTCAAGCCCGGCGCGGACGCCATGGCTAAGCTTGACAACTCCTGCCGGCTCGCCGACGAGATCCTGGGCGGAACCAAGTGCGATCCGTGCGTGGTGAAGACCTCCCTTGCGCTACTACTTTTTTCCGCAGGCGCAAAGATGCGCGAGGATGAGATCCACGGACTGCTCGGCAAGGCGGGGATTGGCGACGGGCAGCAGGAGAAGATCGTCGCCATCGTCAAGGCGGCCGTCTCCGGCGCGGACTCCGATTCCGAGGAGCTTAAGGCGGTCAGAAAGATCATTGGCGGAACTGCGGGCTGAAGCTGGCATATGCTCCGGCTTCTCCCGACTGATTCCGCCAGTTTCGAGCCTCCTCCAACCTAATAGCCGCAGTTGGCCGCATTCGCCGTAGCTACCAGGCAGCAAGACACAGCTGTGGTGACCACTGCAAGTTGCAGCTGACGAAGTAGATATGGCTAATGCGACCAACCCTTCGGGGTTGAAAATATGCCGAAACTGGCTTTCACTCATTGGGTGAAAGCCTCCAAATATGTAAATGTCTTATTATGAGAGTGTTATTTTATAAAGCATATTTTCAACTGCGGCAATTAGGTTCAAAGGCAAATGTCAAGCTGGGGGCGGCACGAATATTTCAGTCCGCCTGCGAAAAGTATGCCGCCTTCGGCGAAGTCGCCATACTTATAGTCGTGTTGTCATAGGTACACACCCAGCTTAACGGTTTCCATCAAGGATTGAGCTCCTTCATCTTGGCAAGCGCGTCGGCGATGGCGCTCCTCACCTCTTCCGGAACCCTGGAGTCGTTCGATAATTCGTATATCTTCTCCAGGATGGACTGCAGTGCGTCTACGTTCTGCGGCATGAACTGCGAGGTATCTGCCTGAAGGAGTCCGACCAAGCTCTGTATGAGCTTGTCGACCTGCGCCTCGTCGCCCCAGTCGAAGTCGTCCCTCGCGACCGCGACGATCATCTCGGCCGCGGCCTTGATCTCGTCGTGGTTCTTCGGTTTCCAACCGTTGATGTCGCCGCCCAGGTCGCGCAATTCCTTTATTATCATGCAGATATCCTGAGCATGATCTATCGCCCAAGAGTCGCCTTCGGTCGCCTGCAGAATCTCCGCTACCGAAAACACGGCGCTCCAGACGTCCTCCTCGGTAAGCTGGTCGTTCTTGATCTTGAGGAATAGCTCGATGAAGTCCATCGCCTTCTCAAGCAGGAGCTCCCTGTGCTCGAGTATCCACACCCATACGCGCTGCGTCGGAGTGTGCTGCTGGATTATGGCCATGCTGAAGGCGTTTGCGAGGACAGATGCGGGAATCTGCTCGGTCCAGACTTCCGTGCGAACCTTCTTCGAGGAGAAGCCCGCCGCATTGATCCCCCACTTCCGTACCTGGCTTGTGTAAATCGGCTGCATGCCTTCATCTACGACCACGACGAAGAGGCCGCCGGTGAAGCCGAAGGCGTTGTTGTAGTTGACAATCTTAGTCACGCCGGAGACAAGCCCCTGTTCGGTAACATAAGCTTCAGTATACATATGCCAGCCGTTGCCGAGCCTGTCGTTCACCTTTACGGGACCTAGATTTGCCGCGGACACCGAGACACAGACCATTGAGAGGACTGCTGCGAATGCCGCAGATGCGGCCGACCTTACAAGATGCGTTTTCATGTTCGTAATCCTTTCCTCATGATGCATCAATGGCAGGCAGCATGATGGGATACTTGGACAACCTCCTTTCTATAAACTCGATCTTCCCGCCAAAAAGCTCCACCATTTCCGATGCTGGCGGTATAATAGCTTAAGCGATGCCAGATTATGTCCGTAGGAAGCTTCAAGTGGCAAATTTAAGAATAATTCTTATTCTATTCTTGCTGACTAAACATTAACAGCATGTGATGAGCATGGCCTGGAAAGGACGGAGGCGGATTTCATCATTGTCTGTCTTCACGCTTTCCGTTGGTAATGAGGGATTTATGAGATATCTTGTCCACTCGACGTCATACTGCAAGCGGGTTGAAGCGCTTCTTCCCCCTCATTGAGCAAAACATACCAGTGACGATCCTCATTAACCTAAATATGTAAATGCCTTATTATGAGAGTTTTAATTTATAAAGCATATTTTCAACTGAGGCAATTAGGTTTAATGATATGCCGGACGCGCAAAGATGGGGCCTGGGGATCGCATTTTACGTCCGGTACGACAAGTTTGCCAACCGCTTCGACAAGATTCAGCGGATCCCTTACAACGTGGCATCCAGCAAGTTGTGAAACGGAATCTTCACAGGCTGGCCGGAGGCGATGGATTGGTTTGCGGCGGCGCCTATTGCGGTGCTGCGCGCGCCGTGTATGGCGCTGGCGAAGATGTCCAGTTCGTCCTTTTCAGGATAGATGTCCGCGAGCGCGGCGTCCATGATCTTGAAGTCGCCCCCGCCGTGCCCGTCGGCGATGTTGGGCAGTTTGACTTCGTAGTCGTCGTCCTCGTGCGGCATGACATGGACGCTGTAGTCTGCGGGCCAATCCGTGACGCGGTAGCCTTTCCCCTTCAGAACCGCGCCGTCCGGCCCGACGATCTGGTGGCGCGCCTGCCAGCCGGGGCTGGGCTTGTTGTCGGTGATCTTGCTCTCGATTCGTCCCTTGGTGCCGTTGATCGCGAGGTTCCATCCTTCATACGGGACCGAGGCGTTAAGGCTGTAGTTGAGGATTCCTCCGTTCTTGTAGCGGACGCTGACCGACATGGTGTCGAAGATGTCCACGTCTTTGCCGAACGGGCAGTAGTCGCGGACGTAGGAGCGGACGCCTTTCACGCGGTAGCCAAGTTCGCGGCTAAGCTCCTCGGTGCGATCCTTGACGCAGACATCGGTATGCCACTTGCAATCCTTGGAATGCGGGCAACTACGGCACCGTTCGCCGACATACGGGTTGTTCCCCGCGCCGAAGAATCGGCGCTCCCCGAAAGCGAAGACGGTCGCCGGCACGTCATCCATCCACCAGTTGGCCAGGTCGAAATGATGGCAGGCCTTGGTGATCAAGAGGCCGCCGGACTCCTTCATCAGGCGGTGCCAGCGCCGGAAGTAGCTCGCGCCGTGGCCGTGGTAGTCCAGATACCAGGTCAGATCCATGGAGACCGGAGTGCCAATTGCGCCCTTCTTCACCAGCTCCCTGATCTTGGAACAAAGGGGGATGTGCCGGTAGTTGAAGGCCATGAAAATTTTGCGGCGGTTCCGATTTTCCGCGTCAATAATCGCCTGGGCGTCCTCGATGGTAGTGCACAGCGGCTTTTCGGTGGCGACCTGACAGCCGGCGTCCAGCGCCCTGACGATGTGCTCGCGGTGGTAGCGTTCGGGGGACACCACGATGACCAAGTCCGGTTTGACCTCGGCCAGCATTCTGTCGTAGTCCGTGTAGACTGGGGCCTTGGTTCCGTAGGCCTCGTTCACATCCTTGCATCGGTCGAGGTTGGGGTCGCAGAGCCCGGCGAGCTCCGCCGCCTCCGGGTGCTGTTCGACGATGCCGCTTATCCAACTGTGTGCGCGGTTGCCTATTCCGACGATTGCACAGCGTTTGAGTTTCATTTGTATCATCCTTATTTTATGGACTGCGTCCAAGTTTTTGCCAGTCCGCACGTCACTGGACGCACGCCCCTTTCAGCGATTTTCTCTTTGAAAAGAATTATTTCCCCGTTATTCTGGAATACTAGCCTCGATTCCGTTTATTGCCAGCGACGTTGAAACATGCATCAGGAGGAGCCATGATAAGCTATTCGGGCCGCAACCGGCAGACGGTCAACTTCCTAAAGGTCGTCCAGTTCGACACCCCCGAATGGGTGCCGTGCTCGGTTGGATTTCTTCCCGCGACATGGATGCACTACCGCGAGCGTCTCGAGGATCTATGCCTGAGGCATCCGCGCATCTTCCCGTGGTACAAGAAGGGGTGCGTCGACTTCGAATGGATTTTTCTTTATGAGGCTATACTACCTGCGCGGCTTCGAAAACCTCATGATCGATTTCGCCACAGACGATCCGCGCATACACGAGGTCATCGGGATCATCCAGAAATACAGCGCGGCGGTCGCGAAGAAATATCTCGAGCTCGGCGCGGAATTCATGTGGTTCGCCGAGGATCTGGGCATGCAGACGTCGCTGCCGGTCAGCCCGAAGATGTGGCGGAAGTTCGTGAAGCCGACCTATGAGGCGGTCGTGGGGCCTTGCCGCGACAAGGGCGTCCCGGCCTTCCTCCACAGCGACGGACATATCCTTGAAATAATACCCGATCTGATCGACGTCGGCATTCGCGTGCTGAATCCGCAGATCCGCGCCAACGGCCTAGAGGGTCTCAAGAAGGTGGCGAAGGGGAAGGTGGCACTGAGCCAGGATCTGGATCGCCAGTTATTCCCCTTCGGAACGCCCGACGAGATCGAAACGCACATTGAGGAGGTCTTCCGCAGTCTATATTCCAAGAAGGGCGGACTCATGCTCCAAGCTGAATGCGGGCCAGACGTGCCGCTCGAAAACATCGAGGCCATCTGCCGTGCCTATGAGCGATTGTGTCAGCCGCCGGATCTCTCAAAGCCGGCATAATCCTAGCAGACAGTCACCTGGACTGGGCCGTCGGTCTCGCCGACCGCCCAGCCGGACATCAGCGTGTAAGTCTTGGCGAGGCCGCGCAACGTTTCCAGGCTGCGCATTTCGCGCAGAGTTCCGAAGCTCGGCTGCTTAGGATACTTCTCCCAGCCTGCTTCGCGCGAGCAGAAGAAATTGAACAGCTCTACTCCGTCGGCGCCGGCCGCGAGATGCCCTGCGGCGAAACCGCGAAGCATCGCCGGCTCAAGCGGCAACGCACGCACCGGCAGTCCAGCTCCAATATTTCGACATCGTATTCCATGACCAGCTCGCGGATCAGCTTAAGATAATGTTCCCGGACCTCCGCATGTTCGTAGCTGAGGCCGGCCGCGCTCCAGCCGCACGACGGCGGATTGTTCAGGTGGAGTTCGGGATGTTCAATGTAGAAACTGCTGAACATGTGGGTGGTCGGCGTCGGCGCGTCGTGCATGTCGTTCATACGTACGGTGACGCCCGGCGTGATTCCCTTGTGCCGGCAGCGTGCGAGCGCGCGTTCCAGGTAGTCGCAGCCCGAGTCGTCGAGATGCTTCATCTGCCGTATCCACGCTTCCCGGCCGGACATCTCCTCGTCCTTGACGGGGCCGAAGAAAGCGCGGTTTCCAGGCGTATAGCCGTCCCAGAAGGTCTGCCATGCGCGGCTGGGATAGCAGGTCCGCTGCGCGTTCGGATTGATCAGCATCGCGTCCGCTCCGCCGTCCGCCACCTCGTCAACCATGCGGTCCACATGTTCCGGAGCAAGCGGCTCCTTCGTTATGGCAAAAAGATTGGTGCAGTCCTGGTTGTATAAGACGCGGATATTTTTCATGCGAGTCCTATGGGACTTTATATTTCAGAGTTGTCTTCTGGCTTGTGGAGATCTTCATGTTCCCATTATAGACGTCGCCTAAGGTTATCCTCACATTGATGTCCGGACCTTTGATCCCGGAGCAGTCCGCCTTGCTGATGTTCAAGTTCAGTACGTAATGGTTTTCGTCCTGCTTGAGAATGATCTTGACCAGGCCGGCGCCTGTGTCGACAGATGCTTTGTAGACCTCCTTGTCCGGATTTGGCTGCAGGAGGGTGATGCCGGTGTCGTATGTGAGGCTATCAATCCTGATTGTGACAGCGGCGTTGCTGAACATGGATTTGACAGGTGTGAGGCCAGTAAGGGTGGCCTTGGGGACCCCGAACTTGTCCTTCTTTGCGGCCGGGTCAATGTTGGTGTTCGTCTTGAAGTTCCCCGACGACTTTTCGATGAAGAATTTCTCCGACAGGTTTTCGTCGGCCTTCCATTTCCAAGTGGTATTCTCGTCGGTGTCGTATGTCCTGCCGTAGTTGACGCCGTCGACGCTCATGTAGACTAGGATTTCCGTCTTCATGCTGACGGGATCGAAGTTGAAGATCAGCGAATCGAACGCGTCTGCGGCAGTCGCCTTGAAACTCCATGACTTCTTCAAAGTGTCGAACCTGAGATCGATCTTAGTCCCGTCGGCTTTCGCGAACTTGCTCACATACTTCCCCTTTTCAGTGTCGATTGCGAAGTTCGTACAGTCGGTGGCATAGCCTCCGACGACGACTGTGACCACGCTGTCCGCGGAAAGCGCCGGAAATCCTTCTGGAATTACGCCCTTGTTAAGGACAATGGTGTCCTTGTTGACGGCCGAATTGGTGGTCTTGACGTTGACCAGCCCGATCTGAAGATCGACGAACGCCGTCGGCACGAATACCGCAGTTGCCGAACCGTTGTCGATAATTGTAGCGGTGGTGGAGGCGCTTGTGGCATCCTTTACCGAGACGCCGCCATTGACCGACCAGCAGTAGAACTCGTAGCCACTGGCGGAATTGGCGTTGATCGCGAAGCTGTCACCAGCCTCGTATGTGTATGTGCCTTCTCCCGGATTGGTGGTGCCGGCCCCTGCAGGGGAGACGGAAATTATGAACTGAACCTCCTTCGGCTCGACCGCGAAAACTGCGGTGACGGTGGCGTTCTTGCTGAGTGTGGCGGTGGTGCTCGCCGAATTCTCGTCGGCGATTACGACATTGGTTCCGCCGGTCCATTTGCTGAAGTCATATCCGGCGGACGGGGTGGCCGTTATCTGAACGGGCTGGTTGGCGTCGACCGTGTGAGTTCCCACCGCAGGATTGGTGCTGCCCCACGCCGGATCGTTTACGGCCATCGTGAGCTCGACCGTCGTTCCGGACGAAGCCGTGAAAATTGCCGTCACCGTCGCGTTCTTAGTCAGTATGACGCTCGTATCCGCGATATTTTCATCGGCGACCGTCGCATTGTTTCCGGCGTTCCACTTGGAGAACTGGTATCCGTTGTTCGGAACCGCGCTAATCTGGACGGCCTCGCCCGCCGTGACCTCATGCTGGCCCGGCGCGGGAAGCGTAGTGCCCCAGGATGCGTCGTTGACGGCCATTGTCAAGGTAACAGAATTCTGCGCATGGACCGCCAAGGCCGCCAGGACTGAGAAAACATAAACAATCGTCGATAATGCATTCCTTGCTGTCGTCCGCGAAATCATGGCCATCCTCCCTTTTTGTTTTTGGGCTCCCTCTGCATTTCAAACCTCGAAATAATAGGGATACCCCGACATATAAGCGGTAATGAAGCATAATCATTACGCAGTTGCAAGGAGTAATGTGAGGATGTCTTAACTTCCAGAAGTCCTCCGCGCCGAAAGTTTGGCCTGGCCGAGGAGTCCGGTGGGCATCGGCTTGTCCATGAGAAAGTTGCCCAATTTTCTAATGTTTTCAAATCAACTCAACAATTCAGACCGATGAAGCTCATCCGATTCGGTATGCTGTGAACGGCCGGGTCTTGAGAGTCTTGCCGCGCAGATCGACGGGAGTTTCAACGCCCGCCTTGACGGCCGTGACCATGGCGCCTTTCGGGACAGGATGCTGGAATGACGCATAGGCGAAGAGGGCCTGCTTTCCGTATCCGTCCTCCCACAGCACGCCATGGTCGTCGGGAAGCAGGATGCGCTTTTTCATGAGCGGCAGCAACGCCATGTATGTTCTTGCTTCATCGTCGGACACCATGTTCAAGGATCTGTTGGCGATGAAGCGGAACCTCCACTCGGGAACCTGATCTTTGCTGCGGGCCGGATTCGGCCGGAGGTCCAGCAGCGCCTCGTTGTAAGCCATGTATTCGTGCCCGATCCTTTTCCCGAAATCGTTCTGGCCGCAGACCCCCTGCTGGACATGTCCTTCGTAGTCCCGCATGGGATCCGCCAGGCCGTAGGCGTGAACACCGAAGGGGCTTGTCCCCTCGAATCCGAACCATTTGTATCCTATCTTCTGCAGTTCAGCCAGGATTTTCGGTGTTTCGGCCTGCATGGGGGCCATGCGGTCCTCGTAGTTGCAGGAGAGGCATGCCAGGTTCGGCCATGAGTCGAACCACAGCCATTCAAGCCCTTCGTCGAACCAGCGCCGCAGATCGTTCAGGAACCAGTCCCTCGCACCTGAGCGCCAGTTTATCGCGCATATGCATTGATGCCCGTATCCGCCGCCGAAATGCTTTGTATGCGCGTGCTTCACAAGGTATTCCGGATGCTCCCGGAGTATCGGAGCGCGCGGAGTAAGATGGAACCCAATCCAATGGCCCAGGCTGATTCCTAAACGGCGCGCCTCCGAGGCGAAATAGCGCCACGCCGTCCAGCCGCCGTAGAATTCGGCCGGGACATAGCGGTGCGAGCCGCAGACGCTGGAACAATATAGATCGCCGTGCCATCCGGTCTGGGCGTGGTATGCGAATGCAAGCGCGGTGAAATCGCTCTCGTGGACGGTGTGCGAATACATGCGTTTAATGCCCTTCTCGTGCATGAGCGGGAGAGTCTTGTCGGCGGTCCAGCGGAGCAGATCGTGGCTTTCGACCTTTTCGCCGTCGAGCATGAAGTAGAATCTGCCGTTCTCCTCGCGCCACAGCCAGTCGTCCTGCGGGCCTTTGGCCAGTTCCTCGCGGTCTATATGGACCTTCCCCCTGTGCAGGGGCCTGTTTTCCAGGACGGGATCGGCCAAGGGGACGGAGGGTTTTATACCGTAGAATCCGCGGATGATGTCGCCCGTGTGCTCCATGGCCCTGGTCCACATGTTCACGACTTCGTGCTTCCGGCGCGGCTTTCCGGACGGGCTTGCGCTGAAGAGTATCTGCTTTGCTGGAACATCTGCATGGCGCGTCAGCTCGAAGTCGTATTCGTCGATGACGAAGATCACGTCCTCCCCGGGATTTTTGTGGATCAGGCTTTTGACGCTGTGCATGTCCTTCCAGTATCCGAGGAGAACTCCTTCCTTGGCGGATTGGAAATCGAATGGCTGCATGCTGGCCCAGCGCGGCGAGAACTGGTACGAATATCCCATCGGGCTGTGCCAAAGGTCGAGGCGTTTTAGGCAGGCGGTGGTGTAGTGGGTGCCAATTGCGGCGGTGTAGACCGGCTCCCCAACCTGCGACTGATGGTATATCGTATTTCCGACGGCATTCCCTCCGATTTCCCAGGTGCCGGCGACGAGGAAGCGATGAATCTCATTGGCCTTGCTCTTAAATTCAAATCCGAGCGAAAAGCCGACGTAGCGCTGGCCGTCCAGCTCCAATTCCCGGGGTGAAAGCTTCCAGTCAAGCGAATCCTCCTGGACGCCGCGTATCCTGGGGAACGCGATGTTGAAATCGTATTCGTCCATCAGATCGTTGCTCAGGACTTCCGGACGCCCCAACGCGGTGGTCCGCAGCGTTACGGCCCCGTCGCGGGTCACGGTCTTCTTAAGCACGAAGTCCTGGTAGTGGACGGCGTCCGGCGTTGAGAAGTCGGGCCGGAGAGGGACTTTAGCCGAGCGTATGGCGACGCCGCCGATGCGGACCTCGCCTATGCCCAGCAGGCGTTTCCCATCCAGCAGAAGCTGGACCCTCACGTCGCGTGAAACATCAATCCATGTCTGCATAACTGTCCTTATATTTGATTATTTCGAGGGGGCGTTCTCCCAGGTTGTGGCCGTTCCGTCCCAGCCCTTAAGATCCTCGTCGAAGGATCCGTTCACGGCAAGATTTTCTCCTGTGCCTTTGCCGTCCTTGCCGGCCTTCTGTATTAGGACGTTGTCGATCTCGCATGTGCCGTTGGCGGCGGTCGAGCCGTCGGACAGTGTGAAGAAAAGCTCGCTTGACGTAAATCTCGGATCGCCTTCGACAACGCCCGAATATTCCTTCCATTCCTTTGTCAGCTTGAAGTTGGCCTGGCTTGAACCGCCCCATGGACGGCTGACGACGAGATTCGGCGCGCCGTCGACGAGCCTCGCGTCAAACTTGACGATGACGTGGTAGGGCTCCTTGGCGTTTTCGGACTTGAGCTCCTCCTTGAGCTTAGCGCACGCCCCTGCCTGATAATGCGCAACCTTGTCGAAGGAATTCATGGAGATCCTCAACGCCTTGCCCCCGTTCTCGCGCGGCACCTGTGCGATGAAATCGGGCCGTTTCTTGATCACCGAGACCCGTTCCGGCGGGGGAGGCGGGAGTTGGTCTAGAACCACTTGATAGCCGCCGGGCGCGACCTCTATCTCCTTGTCCGGGAAATCGAATCCGGGCAAGTCCATGCACTTCCTCAGAGTGGTCTTGATCGGCTTGTCGGTCGGGTTGTTGACGGCCACGTGCCAACGCTCAGGTTTGTCGTTCAGCTGGGTGACTTCGATGATCATATCTTTTGCGTCGCACTGGACCGGGTGGCCGACGACGCTGTGGCTTTTAGGCACCCCTTTCGTGTAGACGGCGAGATGCACCATGTCGCGGTCGTCCGTCGCCAAATTCCTGTAGACGTTGTTTCCATTGCTGTAGAAGCCCGGCGAATATCCAGTGATCTGCAGCTGTCCGACGGTCCAGTTCGGGTTGAATCCTATGAAGCGCATGCAGAGCGGCACGTCGAAGTTGAAGGCCGGCTCCGGCACTACGAATTCGGTTATTCCGTTTTCAGGTGCGAGGTCGACGAGCCCGAGATGCGAGACGAGCCTTCCGCGCTTGACATCGATCCCGCTGCCTGTCTTCCCGTCGAGGCCGAAATACGACTTGATCTTCTCGACTCTTGCCAGGTTTCTCGCGTCATGCTCGAAGGAGTCCCAGACGTAGAAAAGCCTCCACGTGAACTTGTCTCCGGCCTTGGCCTTCTCCGGAAGGTCCGCCAGGAAGATGCGCATGTGGCCGGGCTCGTATTCCAGATTACCGTCGCCGACGTTGAAGATGGCGGAGGGGTTGCCGTAGTCGACGCCGAACGTCGCCACGTATCCTCCGCGCCCCAGAGGCAGGCGGGTGATGGTTCTGTCGGACTGGCCGAGCTCCTTGCGTATCTCTATGCCGGGGCCTATAATTGAGCCTCTGGTTCCGCAGACGGGGTTTGAGTTGCTGTCGCCACGGATCGCCCACATCGGGATGCGATCCTTTTCGTCGAAGTTGACGAGCGACAGCGCGCCGGCCAGGATTTCGCGCGGTTCCATATCCTTTTTTAAAGTCATCTCCCCTTCGAAGAGGGCGGTTCCGCCGCCGCTGCGTTCGCTCCACATCGCATGCCAGTCCATGAGGGGGCCGACGACGCGCGGCAGATACATCGTGCGCCTAATCTTGAACGACATCTGTTCGGCGGGCTTGATGGGGCCAAGCGTGTGGTATGCGTTCCCGATAGCTCCGGGATCATATACGTTCCACGCCTCGCCTGCGATGTTTCTCACCGAATCGTCGACGCACGTTGCATAGGTGTATCCTTCCATCGGACGCGGGAAGCCTCCGGGCATGCTTTCGCTTTTCCCGTCCTTCTCCGTCAGTCCGGGATGCGTCCTGAAATTGATTCCTGAGAAGGGCGTGAGCGCGCCGCCACCGTCCCAGGTTTTACCGATGGAATACCAGACGAGAACACCGCTCTGCCACACCGAGCACAGCTGGAACGGACCGTGCCAGAGCTCGCCGTTCTGCCTATCGCTGCACCAGCTCATGGCATTTGTGTCGGACCAGGTCTCGAAGGACGTGCTGACGGCGCGTCCTCCGTCCACGTCAACGGCCTCGAGAACCATGCCGCGCTGCCTGTCGAAGCTCCATTGGAAGACCTGTTTGAACTCCTTCGCCCCGTCCAGCAGGAAGCGGCGGAAAAGCTTCCCGTCGGAATAAATACGTATTTCCCTGAGCCCTGCATCGCTGCTGACCTGCGCGAGATGGGGGATCAGGTAGCGCGACGGGACAAAGGGTTCGCCTGCGAACGTCGTGACTCTATGGTTGCCGGACCATGCATGTATTTTAGGGCCGTTAGAAGGGTATGCGTTGTCCCGTCCGTATTGGTGCCCGTAGACCATCTTGTCCATGATTTTCCCGATATCTTCCGCCGCGACATAGGTCAGATAATGCCTGCCGTCGAGTTCCGCCTGAATCTTGTCCGGGGAACCTATTATGTTCACGGAGCACATGCGGGGCGGATTTCCCTGGGGTGTGAGCTTGAGGTATTCGTCGGTTACGTCCTCGACGAATTTTCCGTCGAGATAGGTGACTGCGCCGAGCATTCCGTAGAGCCTGAGGTTTCTGACGGGCACCGAGCCGGAGTCGCTGTTCTTGAAGTTGAAGTATCCGATGTTGCGTTTTCCGCTGGCGTTTGCCCAGAGCAGATTTTTCGCGGCCTCGTCGTTGTAGGTGAGAAGCCCCTTGTCGTCAAAGCACTGCAGCCGCAGTTCCTTGCCATCCTTTCCTCCGAGCTGGTTCCCTTTCGGGTATGCCAGGTCGTATCCGATGAAGAAAATGTGGTTACCGAGATTAGTCCGCATCGTATAGCCGGGGATAAGGGCGATATCCTTTCCGGAGAACTTCAAGCAGTCCTTGTCGAGCTGGCGCAGCTCATCCTCGGTCAATTCTGTGAATTCTTCGAGGAAAACGATGAAGTCGAGGCCCGCCTTTTTCGCCGCGGCGGCATATTCTTCGACAGTCCCCTTGCCTTTTGAGAGCGCGCTTTGCGCCCCGACCAATCCCTTGAACACCTGTCCTCCCGGCACCGGATTCTGATACGAGTCGAAAAGCGGGAAATATTCGGCGGGAGCCTTGTGGAAGTGGGGATGTTTCAGCACCAAGGGGTCCTGCTGATAGCCGCCGAGCGTGCCCTTTTCAAGGCTTGGCTGGGAAAGCCAGCGCATCGTGTTTTCGATGAGTATGTTGAAATCGCCGGGCCGCTTCGCCATGCCCTTGCCAAGCATCACGCGGTCATGAGCCCAGGTAGTCCCGCTGGCGAGGTGGAAGACCTCGTTAAGGACTCCCAGCCCGATGCGGCCTCCGCCGAAATCGCGGACAGCGAAGAGGATCGGCGACTGTATCTTCCCCTCCCGGACGTATGGGGTGAACTTCTCGTTCTCCCTCAGCGCGAAACCGGGCTTCAGCGCCTCTGAGTAGCTGCTGTCCGAGCCCCGCAGGACGACAGTCCAGTCCTTGTCAACCTCGATGGCCTGGCCGTAGGTGTGGAAATTGCTGTTTCCGCTGCGGTGGAGGGACGGATACCAAATCCCTTTGACGCCTTCGCTCACCGGACTTGGCAGTATCTTGTCCGTGAAGATGAAGGGCGCATTGCTGTGAGGGTGGTTTGTCTCCGTGACAGGGTCGTTCAGTCCCTCCAATGGGAGCTTCGCCCCCCATTTCCCCAGGAACATGTTGTTGGTCTCGTAGCTGGGCGATGTGTTGGTGTCCGCGGTGTCGAGCAGCACCAGCACTCCTCCGCCGGCTGCGAGGAAACGGTCGAGAAGGGCGCCGAACTCGTCCCGGAACGGCGGGAAGCGCCAGGGGTCGTGCATCCCGTGCTGATGCGCCTTGTCCTGCGGCGGATTAGGGAACGCTGTTAGGACGAGGCAGTTGAACTTCTTCAGCCTGTCCCAGTCGAGGGGCTTGTCCTTGTCCAGCCCGAAGTCAATGTCGAAGCCCTTGCCGTGAAGTTCGTTCAAATACGTATAGTCCAGCTTCTCGGACGGGAGTATCAGTATGGAAGGGCGCTTGCCTTCAATGCCCTGCGAGGCCTTTTCATCTCCGGCACATATGTTCATCCATGACAGCCCGATTACCAGCGACACAGCAAGGCATGATTTCATTTTCCTGCGCATGATTGTCCCCTTTCAATTATGTTTATTATTTGTGAAGCGATTCGGCAACAGCTTCAGTCCCAGCCCTGGTCTGTCCCTTTAAGCCCCGAAAGATTCCCCCAGAAATGGCTGTCATCAATTTCGGAACGCGGTGGAGGGGGATACTTGACATTGTCCGTATGTCCGTCCATGAAAACGGCATTTGCGCTTCTGTTATGCCTCGCAAAGGTGTATTTTTGAGGCGCAAACTCATTTAAAAAATAGCCCAAATCACCTCTGCCATCCATCAATATGAAGTATGAGCTGGGATGCGGAATCTGGTTCAGCCTATAACCTAGTACGCCATAGTTTTTATGGTTGACGCTTCGTGCTCCGCCTTCCGGAAGGTAGCTTCCATACCAGTTGTAAGTGATGTCAAGAGGCTCCGCTTCCTTTTCAGTGTTCAGACAATAATACACGCCTTTCCCCCAGGCAGGCATATATCCCCATTTCCTTGATTCGAAGACGACATAGCCGTTCATATTCAAGACCCTGCTCCATTCACCGCCGGCCGCATCCCAATAATACATTGTGTATTCATTGTAATCGGCCATGTAGTTGGCAAAGGAGAAACCGAGCTGCCTCTGATTGCCCTTGCAGATTGTCGACTTCGCCGAATCCCTCGCCCCCTTAAGCGCCGGCAGCAGCATGGCCGCCAGAATCGAGATAATCGCTATGACGACCAGAAGCTCGATCAGCGTAAAAATTTTCCGTCGCGGAAAATTTTCACCTATACCGGTTCGAAAGAATTTGATCTTCATTATTCCCGCCCTCTCATCCTCTAAGCAGTCTTTCCAGTGTAAGCCTCCATAATTCCGGCCAGCCTTTCCAATCCCATGCGGCCACTTCTCCGCCTTCAGGATTCCCCTCTACGGTTCCGGCGAAAAGCGTCACCTTTCCTAGGCCGCACTGCCACTCGAGTAATACTGGATACCCGTCGGCTAATGCGAGGACTACGGCTGTCGGACGCCGCATGATCGAATGCCGCCAATAGAGGCGCGGCTTATCCCCCCATGGCAGCGGATCCAGCCCGGGGATCGGTTCGTCGGCGCTGCCGAAAAGGCGCTGCCAGAAGGACGATCCGCCGGACGGCTCCATGCGCTGCCCGGCACAGGGACGGACGTCGAACGGCCCGCCCAATGTGGCCGGCAGGAGATCCTCCAGGTCCGTACCGGTCGTGAGCGAGTTGCCCAGAGCCATCGAGCCGCCGATCACCAGGAGGGAGCCGCCCGCCCGGACATACTGCGACAGCGCCGCACGCGCCAGCGGCGAGAAATGCGCCGCCCCGAGGTTTGAGAGAATCACCATGCGGTAAGCCGACAGCTCCTCGATTTCCTCCGGGAAGCCGTTTGCCCAGTCGAGCGATTCCACCTCGAGCCCCAGCTTCCTCAAGGGAGCGTCGAGAGGGTAGTATTGGCAGAACAGTCCCATTGCCCAAAGGACGGTTTTGCTCCCGGCGATAGTCTGGCGCAGATCGCCCGCGTCGGGCAGGCGCAGCACCCGGATCGGCACCGTCGGACGATACTGGGTCTGCCCGGCGCCTTCTATGCCGGCGTCTTTCTGCTCCCGCGCCCGCGGGTCGTTGAAAAGCTCCGCCGTGCGTCTTCCAGCACCGGCGCCAATTTCGAGCGCGGTGATGAAGCGCCCTGCGGGCGGGTCGAAACGGACGGTAGACGATTTCTTCAGAACGGCTGACGCAAGTTCCTTGTTGTCGTAATCCTTAACCACGGCCCTGAGATCTGTTGCGCCAGGAGCAAACTGCGAAATCCCCAATTCCAGTTCAAACTGTCTGCCGACTTTCCTGAGTCCGGCGTGCACCGCCGCAGTATCGTCTGCGTAATTGACATCGGACAGAGGCACTGAGGCGACCCAGGCATAAGTCTGCCAGGCGCCGCCTCCCGGCGGAAGGCTCAGGCGCAGATAGCTCCATGATGTCTGGCGTTTCACCGGATCAAGCGCCCCCTCCTGGACGGCGCGGATGTCGAAGCCCCAGACCAGGGACGCCTTGCCTGTGGACGCGGCCATCCAACCCGCCACGAGATTGGCGGTGGTCACAGGCTTGGTCTCGGCAAACAGCGAACCGGTCTCGCCCTCCGCCGCCAGCCGCAGGACGGACGCATCCGCCCCCCAACTGTTCATCGCCGCCGGATTCGGCAGCCGCACACCGGCACTGGCGTTGGTAAGGCTCCACGTCACTTTCAGCAGCCGGTCGTCCGGGCGGAGACTGAAAACCTGTTCGATTTTCACGCCATCGAGAAAAGGCGCGGCGGCCCCGCCGGTCACGGTATGGCTGAAGACGACCTCGCACCCGTCCGCCGATTTGGCCGTCTTGAACGGGATGTTCCAGTCAATGGTAACCGGCTGGCCGGGAAAGACGAGATTGAGCAGCGACACGTTTTCCCACGCCGCGCAATGTTCCTTGTCCTCCAGCTCCACGATGTGCCCGCCGCCTAGCGGCGACAGCGTCACGCGCAAGTGCGGATTTTCCAAAAGGACATTTTCTGAGGAGCGCTTTTCCCCCTCTGGCACGGTCATCGCGACCTTCGGAGGAACTATCCACTGATTGGCTGTCTTTCGCAGCTCGGTCGCCTGGGCGTGGGTGATCTGCCTGACAGACATGTCGTCGATGAAGACGCGGCCGCTCACCAGCACGCCGACCGAGAAACTTTTGCGGACAGGGTTGTCTACGCAGTAAATCAGATGGAGCTGGCGCCACTCGCTTGGCGAGAGCAGCACTTGGGCTCCGCCAAGGTCGCCAACGTAGTGAAGTTGAGCGGTACCCTCGCCCTTCGCCCAGACGGAGAAATCATACCAGGCGTCCTGCTTGACCGGGATGCTGAAATTGGAACGGAATCCGCTATGTCCCTGCGAAGTGTCGGCGGTCGGCCGGATCATCAGCGCCCGCTTGCCGTCGTGGACGCGATTCGGCAAGTTGGTGATCACCATCACGGCTGGCAGCCCCCATCCCATCCACGTGCCGATCCCATACGAGTTCTCGGCGGGAAGAGCCTCGCGCGGATTCCGCGCCTCCCAGCCGGGGTCGTCCAGCAGCTCCTTGCCGTCCACGGCAATGTCCGCAGGCGGTCCAAGATCGACAACCTCGAAGCCGCTCACCGTCAGGCGTTGGCTGGCTTCGCCTCCCAGGCCGAATTCGAATCCGATTTGCTCGGCCTCAGGCTCGGTCAAGACTCCCAGTTCCACGGTTTTCGGATCCGGAAACGGCTCCCCGAATTTTTGCAGCTCGCGCCAGGCGATCTGATTGCCCTTGGCGTATTGCCTGACGGAAGCATACAGCATACCTGGGAGCGTTTTCCGGAAAGAATACCGGAAACGGAGGCTGTGGCCGCCTTTGACCGGAATCACGGGGGATTTTGCGCCTCCCGGCCCGAAAGCCATGCAGGTTCCTTGCTTCGAATCCGCCACGACCTGTCCGGAAGGCGTCAGCTTCCACCCGTCCAGGCCGTTCTCCCCCTGTCCCCACTTGGCATTATAGAGAACCGTCTCCTCGGCCTCGGCGGCAAGGCACAAGACCATCAAGAAAGATATGGTGTGAATATGTATGTGGCTGCTCATGTAATCGGTGATCAGTTATCGGTGGTCGGTGATCGGTACTTAGCCGCGTCTTCGCGAACGGAACGAACAGATGTGCCGCAGAACAAATCAGCTTTGTCGGTCATGGAATGAAGCATTCGCCCAATTCTTTCACATTCATCAACAAGCTCGTCGCGCATCTTTTGAGTCAGATATCCACAGTCCATCGCTGTATCAACCCAGTGTTGGGTTTCCATCTGCTCGCCGTCCGAATCGGACATTTTGCTTACGAAATGCCAATGCGCGCGCTTTCTGGTAAACAACTAAGTCTCTAGGTTTTTCCCTGCGGGAAAAATGCGCCCTTACGGCGCGCAGGTAGCTTGCGCGCGCCGCGCGCAAAGGGCAAACTCTGCATACGAGTAATGCTGTGTTATGTTGCTTGCGCGCGGCGCGCGCAAACTACTTTTGGTAAAAACGTTTTCCAAGTCGCACCGTAAGGGACTAAAGCTATCTGCATGAAGCATATTTACCGATCACCGTTAACTGATCACTTATCACCTTTAACATCCGCTCATTCCTCCAATCTGAACACCAGGAGCGTGTGATAGACAAACGCCGGCACGGTCACGGCGGCCTTGCCGTCGGCGATTGTTGCCGCAAGTTCGACTTGACTCGGGCCGCCGCGGCAGAGGGAGCCGGTCTTGTGAACCCAGATACGCTTGGCCGGATCCTTCGGGTCGGGCTCCTGGACCGCCACGGCCGGTGCGCCGCCGACATCGAGGCCGCATCCAAGCTTGCTGTCGACGCCGGGCCGGTAGAGCCGCGGCTGGAGAGCAAACACCTTTCTCAGCTTCTTGCCTGCGGGAATCGAGAAGGTCACCTTTCCCGTGGCCGACGGCGGATTCTCCTTGCGCTTAACGTCCACAGTCTCGGTCTCCGGGACGTTCACCAGGTGGAGAAGGATGTCTTCGCCTTTAGGCGCTGGGCGGCGGTAGACGGACTTCTCCCACCATACCGGGCGGCTTGATTCGACGGTGAAAAGCGGTTTGGGATCGGCGATCGCCCTGACGTCGCGCGCCCACAAAATGGCGGAGTAGCGCGTCATGAACTGAGTCATGGGCCAAGTGCCTTCCTGGTGGCAGTTGGCCGGGTGCATCTGGGTTGCCAGCAGCAGTGCGCCCAGGTGGCTTTCCGACGTCCATGCCCACGGGGTGGTGTAGCCGGCGACCACCGGCGTGCCGTAGCGTCCCGTCACGGCATCGCGCTGCTGCGCATAGCTCTCGTAGCAATGCCGCCAGTTGCTGAACTCGGTGCCTGGCGCGTCATGATGGCGGAATTCCGCCAGCATGGCCGTCTGCGGCGCGCTCATCTGATCTTTGTATGTCGGGATGCCTCCGCCGTTGCCGAAGGCGCTCCAGAAGGGGAGGCGGTAGAACTCGATGGCGCCGTTGATCCAGATGCCGAAGCGCGGGAACTCCTTACGGACGATCTCGCGGAACATCCGGTGGTTTCGCATGGAGATATGATCCGGATCCTGGCCGTGGGGCGCCGGCTGGCCGTCATAAGAATACGCCGGGAACAGGCAGCAGCCGCCGCAGTCCCAGAACATGCCGTCCCAGCCGAACATCTTTATCGACTCGATGACATTTTCCGCCCCCCACTCAATCACCTTCGGATCGTAGAAATCGATCTGCACATGCCCCATCTGCCCGGTTTCCTTAGCCGAGGGCGGCTTGGCCGCCGCAAAGGCGGATCCTCCCAGCTTCGGCATGCCGTTCCGCTCGCGGCAGACCCATTCGGGATGCCGCCGCGCCCATTCCAATCCTGCGGCGCCGTTGCTGAACGAGTTGTTGTAGAATGTGCAGTGTATTCCCTTCGCCTGGAAATTCCTGACGGCCTCCCGGATGTCCTTTTTAAAGATATGGTAGCCGGCCTGTCCGGACCACCACTCGTCGTATGGCGGAGCGTTTTCGGTGTAGTCGCCCGGCGCCCATGCGAACCAGTGCTGGAGTGTCGTATAGGAGGTGAACGGCTCCTCCTGCATGAAAAGGCTGTTGTCGGCACAGGCCTGACGCGGGAACGACAGCAGAATCATATCCATCCAGTCCGAGTTCACGCCGAAGAACTGCCGTCCGGTGTCCACCGCCTTGCCGTCCACGAGCGCCTCGACGCGGATTTCGCGGCCCCAGCGGCTCTTTGGAACGGGAAGGGGGATAGTGGCCGCGGCGTTGCCCTTGGCCGGCACAGTCACCATGACCTCGGGCAATTGCAGCGACTCCTCCAAGTCCCAGAGCAGCGTCGGCTTCAAGGTCACCGCCACCTCCTTGTCGAACGGGTTGGCCAGCAGCGCGGCGGCCGTGCCCGCCTCGCCGTCGTCATAGACGATCTTGTTCGGTTTCAGCGAGATGATCTCGAGGTAAGGTTCAGCTGCGGACGCAGACCGCGCCACCATCAATATGGCTGTCAGCACGGCCAGATTCCATAAGTTGGACAACTGTCGTTGCAACCTGGCCCAGGTGATCGGTGACCGGTGACCGGTTATCAGTTTGAACACCGCATTGTTTTCACAGATTACCGATGACTGACAACCGATCACTTTGCCAAACTTGGACATAGAATGTTTTCTCATGCTCATTTCCCCTCCTTGAGCCATTTAATTGTCTGCGAGAGCAGTTTGGTCCATGTTCCACCTTTCCAAGCCTCGGTCTGACCAGCCTCGGGCTCGCCGTGGCAGGTGGCCAGGACAGCCGCCACGCGTCCCTCGCCGCAATCTCCCAGCACGAGGGCCGGGCGTTTCCCCGCCTCCAGCACGATTTTCGCTCCATTTTTCGGCTCTGCCTCATGAATCCAGAAAAAGCGGGCTTGATCCGGCCAGTTCACGCCCGCGACCGCCGGATGGTCGGCGCTACTCCGGGGTGCCGCGCCCGGCTTCTCCCATTTAAGGTCGAAAGACTCTGGGAAGGATACTGGCATAATTTCCTCAAGCACGGTTTCCCGCCACTGTCCCGATCCGTATGCGAGCATGCCGCCCAAGGCGATCAGGCCGCCGCCGTGGCGGACGAAGTCGGCCACCATCTCGACGGCGAAATCCGGTCCGGCGGGCATGTTGGAGAGCACCAGGACGTCATATGCCAGCAGCTCCTCGTAGGTAGGCGGGAAGAAATCCCAGCCGTCGTAGAGCTTGACCTCGGCCGCCGGATCCAGCGCCTTGACGGCCTCCTCGATCCGGTAGTGCTGGGTGCAAAGGCCGTAGAGCACTCCGACCCGCAAATGCTGGTTGTTCGGGCGGGACCAAGTGTCAGGCTTGAGGAAGGTTTTAACCTTTTTGGGAACGGGCGTAGTGTATTCCGCCACGCTGCCCGCGCCTTCGATGCCGGCAGCGGCGAACTTGCCCATGCAAACATATTCATAGCGTTCGCTCCAGTCCTGGCCGGCGGCTTCGACACGGACCACGATCGGTTCGGTGAACGGCGTCTTCCAGAGCTGCGCCACGGACGACGGGGTCATTCCCACGTTCTCGATTTTCTCAGGCGCCAGCTTTTCCTCCTTCTTGGAGCGGACGCCGTAGACGGCGACGTTCAGCGTCACGGTTCCTAGAGGCTCCATGGCTCCGGCCACCTGGTGCTTGATCTCTACGCCGTCGTCGCCAGGCTTGACCTCCACGTTGGCGATCAGGCGGCGGCTGGCATGCGCAAATCCCGTGAATCCGTCGACGGGGATCATCGCGTATTCGGTGCTCCAGCTCTTGCCGCCGGGCAGCGGCACCTTGTCCATGAACCACTCGGTTGTGCAACTGCCGGCGCAGTTGTATAAGGTCGCCAGATAATTACGGTCGAGAAGGAAGACGGCGCCCTCGTCTGTGCGGCGGTCGCGGCCGGCGGTCCAGCCCGCCAGCACCTTCCGTCCGTCGGCCGGGCTGTATTTCGAGGCGCCGACCCAGTCCTTGGCGTAGTCGTCGCCGCCCGGCGGGATTTTGCCGTGTCCGGTGTCGTCCATCCCCACCCAGTGGACGCCCTGGTCTGAGGGACGGTAATAAACGTCATACAGCCGGTCGCCGCCGTAGTTGAAGCACTGCTGAACCCACATGCCGACGTTTTTGCCCGTGCCTGTGGAGTTTGCGAAGGTGTTTTTAACCTCGACCTCGCGCCGTCCCGCCTTCAGTGTGATCTCCTTCTGAACTTTCAGGCCCTCCGTGAGCGGATCGGCCTTGGCCGCCGTCCATAGACGCAAGGTGACCTGCGTCTTGCCGTCGCCCTCGACGGCATAATCATACTTGGTTTCCAGCAGCTCGCCCGGGTAGCCCTGATGCGCGAAGTGATCCTGGAAGAGTCCGGCGGTGTCGCCGTCGTAGACCAGCTCGCGGTTGGACTTCTTGATCAGGAAGCTGCCGCAGCGCCCGCCGCGGTCGGGCTCGAACTTCAGGCGGTACAAATCGTTCTCGATGGTCACCTGCCGCCCGCCCGAGGCGGTCTTCCCCTCTGACGAGGAGACTGCGGCCTCAGGGTTCTCGCCGCCAAACGCAACAGGGCAAGCCAGCAGCAGCGTCGCGAACACAATCAACGCTCCCCCGGAACGGAGATCGCCCGTTCCCCATCCGTCTGTCAAAACCTCGCCCATCGTCGCCTCCTTTAGTTCAGATTTCCGGCGCCCCGCTCTGAAATGCAACAAGAGTATTTCCCGCCATCATTAACCTCTTTTGAGCGGCGGGTCAGGAAATCTGAAGCTTACTGCTGCGGTTTTATATTGTTGTACCCCCATACGTCGGATGAGCTGTACAGCTCCTGAATGTGCTTCGAGTCCGCATGGCCGTCGAAATAGACCAGATTCGGACGCCGCTTGTGGAAGAACGGCACGGCCGGCCGCAATCCGCCTTGAAGATGCCCGTCGACGTCTGTGACCGAATTCATGCAATACGGCATTCTTGCATTGCTCTCAGGGTTCGCCCAGCTCCACAGCGGCTCGGCGTCCGCCAACGCGATCTTCCCGCTGGGATTCTTGACCATCACGCTGCGTAAGAAGCAGTTTGTCGCGTTCAACGTCTCGTAGTATCCGCACCATCTGTTGTAACCGTATCGCGGCCAGCCTATCCAGTATGCGTCGCTGCGCCAGTTCGTGTCGGTGTATTTCGCCTGCGTATAGTAGCGCCAATGCCCCATGCCGGCATATCCCGGCCATCCAGGGACTTTCTCATATATGTCGGGGAGGACGGGGCATTCAAGGCCATATGAAAGATCGCCGTTCCAGTAGCCGCTGGTGGCCAGTATGCCCCACCACCACCTGTATGACGTGTCATAGTAATGGTTCGGCAGTATGTATCCATCGTGATCCATCTCGTAGTGGCTTATTATCGAAAATGTCTGGGCGGCGTTGTTCCTGCACGTCAGGTGCCTTGCCTGAAAACGGGCCTTCTGCAGGGATGGCAGAAGTATCGACGCGAGAATCGCTATGATGGCAATTACGACCAGCAGTTCGATGAGCGTAAAAATTTTCCGTCCCGGAAAATTTTTACCGATTGGGAGAAGAAACGCCGAACCGGGAAAAATACTTCTCATGCCTGGCTCCTGGTTGAATGTTCCCTTTCTTCAAGAAATGCCTTTCCGGACAGGCTGATCCTGCGGAGCGAGTCCGCAAGGGACTGCCTTCCGAGCGTCGCAGCCCATATTTCCTTTTCCGCCGTCGCGGAAAGGAATTCGGCGACGCCCCATCCGCCTTCGTTGAAGACGCCGGACCTGGCAAGTGTGTCCCTGAGGAAGGCGTGTTTCTTGCCGACGGAACGGAAGTATGTCTCCTGCGATTCGAGGAGCGCCGGCAGGTTGAAAGCTCCGGAAGCATAGATGTCCTGCGCCTCCTTCGACTGGAGAAAATGAAGAAATTCCCAGCACTCCTCCTGGAAGGGGCTGTTCTTTGAAATGGTGTTTATAAGGAGCACCGCGTGGTATGCGCCGCCCGGATCCAATGGCGCGGGACAGACGCGGTAGCCGGGCATATCCATCCAGCAAGGCATTTCGAACGTGCCCCTAGGAAGCATGCCGATCCTGCCCTTCCTGAACTGGCCGTGGAAGGCCGTCAAGTTCTTGGATGTCTCATACGCAATCTCCCTTCTGGAAATTATATCCTTCAAAACGCCGCTCAGGGATGGAGAATCAAAGCAGAAGCATTCCCTGCCCGCGTCATATAAGGGAACGCCCATCTGTCTCAGCAGGCTGATGCAGCCGAAATGGACGCACCCCCACACGTCGTCCATGCCTCTCCTCCTGGCGGCGGCGGTCAGATCCCCCGCCTTGTCAAGCCACTCAAGGACACCCAGCGGACGGGACGCCGGCGGAGGCTCCACTCCGAGATCCATGAAGAGTGTCTCATTGACCATGAGGCAGGGGATTGAGATGGAGAACGGAAGGCCGCGGATCGCGTCCGCGTAATAAAGCAGATCTGCGGCCAACGGGTGGTAAAGATCGTGATCCGCCTGCGGAGGCCTCCGGCGGGCGCTGTCGGAGAAACCAAGCTCCCGACCCATCGTAAGGCTCATCACCTGCCTGATGTCCCACCCGCCTGGTCCGCGCAGCTCCGCCGACGAATCCATATAGACCGGCTCGACGTTTATCTCGGGGAAGCGGCGGTGGAATTCGGCTATGATGCTGTTCCATACGTCCCGCTGATAGTTCCGCGGCTCGCTTATGCGGAAGCGAAGGGAGCAGACACTCCCACCGCCGATATAAGGCATCAATATGTTGTTCACAGCCTCCTTCGGTTCAATAAATTCCGCATTTCCCGAGGAAGGTTCTGACACCGCAGGAGGCGCGGGCTCCGACACAAATGTGCCCACCGGCCGACGGCGGCAGAGCAACCCCCGCCTGATGAAGGAGTCAAGGACTCGCCGGACAGTCACACGGCTTATTCCATATTCGGCGGCAAGCTGGCGTTCCGGCTTCAGCGCCTTGCCAGGCGCCAGGGAGCCGTCTTTTATCATCCGCGTCAAATCCTGTTCAAGCCTGTGCCCGGCCTGCTTTCTCTCCCTGCCAAGCATAAGTTCCCCGTTTATAATACCATGATAAGACCATGACAATACCATAATGCCAGCGAAGATGATGTCAAGAGGGATGGTGCAAAAAAAAAGAAGAAAAATATCCGGGAGGAGAAAAATACTTTTACAACTGCAATCGGCCGCAGTCGATTGCGGTCGATATTTTCGGTGAGAAACTCTATGATGTGCGCCCCACGGGCGCATGAGGGCGGAATTCTATTCCGCCGGGCGGCAAGTGTTCCCGCCGCCGCATACGGAGCCTTTTTTTGCTGTTTTTTCGCAACCGGGTTCTTGACAGGTATCTTCGGCAGCATTATTATATTGTTATTTCAATTATTATAAAACCACGGAAGGGAGTCGGCGGCATGCTGAACTCTTGGGAGCGGTCGGGCACGGTTCGGTACTCCCCGAATACGACAAAGTTCGCGACAAAGATGGGGCGAGTTTCAGAGGAGTGGTGCTCTGCGAATATCGCAGTTCTGCCGAATAGAAACTCGATGGAGGGCGAAGCCGTGCTGAGCCGCGGTTGAGCTCGGCTCAACCCTCCACCGGAAGGAATCGAGTTTCAGAGGAGTGGTGCTCTGCGATGTTCGCAGTTTTGTCGATCAGAAACTCGATGGAGGGCGAAGCCGTGCTGAGCCGCGGTTGAGCTCGGCTCAACCCTCCGGAAGACGACAAAGATAACGACAAAGTTCGCGACAAAGATGGGCGAGTTTCAGAGGAGTGGTGCTCTGCGAATATCGCAGTTCTGCCGAACAGAAACTCGATGGAGGGCGAAGCCATGCTGAGCCGCGGTTGAGCTTGGCTCAACCCTCCACCGAAAGGAATCGAGTTTCA
>CAZWRV010000019.1:0-78435 GCA_964636325.1 uncultured Victivallaceae bacterium
GCGCCGGCCCGCCCTTTTCGTTTTCAGGATTCCGGGGGCGGAATCCTGAACATGACCTGGAAAAAATGCGACACCTGAACTCTGGGAACGCCGGATCCCAGCTCGGCTTATGCCGACTCGGCCAATTCCATCGCAATCTTCGCCCACCTGTCAATCCGCAGAGGATCATTAGCGGTCGTCGAAATGTCCTTCAGTATGATTTCCCTCCGGTTCCGTTCCGTCTTGGAGAGGAAATTCTTGAGGTAATTTCTTACAAGGGCTTCGTCAAAGGAGCCTGTGGCCAGGTGCGTCGGCGTCGGCTTGAAGGAAAAGACGTAATCTGCGCCGAGGGCTTCGGAAGCCTCATCGATGTCGATCCAGGTGCTCATCGAGACCTTGCGTAGGTTCTTGACCGATTTGAGTATCCCCATTTTCTTGTGCAGGGGCTCGCAGCAGCCATAATAACTGAGGCCGAACCTCTCCATGAGCGGCCTTTCATACTGTAATGCGAACTCCTCGTGCATCTCCGGCGAAACCTCCGAGAATATCTGCGACGTGGAGCAGCCCCACTGCTCGACCGGCGTGACCCTGTGTCCGTCAGGATTTTCAGAAGGCAGTTCGTCCGTGATGCCCATCCCTCCCGAGCCCACGCGCCAGTTGCCGTTCCCGACATCGAGCATTCCGAGCTCGATCTGCCTGTCGAGGACTTCGTGGAGCGCCTTCATAAAGTTGCCGAGAATCCTATGGACAAGCTCCGGCCTGTCATACATGTCCATGTAGAGCTGTTCGATCCCGTACCAGTGGATGATCTGATCCCAAATCGCATGCCACTGATGGACGATGCCGCGCTTCTTCACCGGCATGACGCCGTCGAAAATCTCGCATGCCTGGACGAAGTTCTTCTCGGTCTGTTCCGAGTCGAAGGAAACCTTGGGGGTCTTTATCTTGTCCGCGTCGGCGATGGAATTGATGACGGGGATGTAGCCGACGTCGCTGCCGTTCTCTTCCCTGTGTAGCTTCTCAGCTATCCCGTAGTCGGCATAGCTGCTTCCGGGACCTCCGACAATACCCGAATAGAAGACGGGCTCGACAACCATGTCGCATGCGAAGTGATTCCACTGGTAGAGCTCCATCCGGAGCCTATCCTCGATCCCGCGCATGAATCCGTCCTCGCATTTAAGATCAAGCTCGGGAGAGACTTTCAGCTCATGCCATGGTATCTCGTTTATCCAGACGAGCGGCCGGACTTTTTCGAGCCTGTTGAGCCGCCGCCACAGCTCGAACTTCTCCTTCTGGACCGGGAGACTTCCGATCTCCGCCTTCTGCCTGCCCAGCTCCCTCAGAATCCCGATGTCCTTCTGCCTGCTCATCCGTATGTTCTCCTTAAATGTTTGATTTCTTCGGCTGGATATTTCGTGTTCGATATTGGATGTTCAACCCAGCGGATGGAGGGCGGAATTTTTACCCGCCTGGGCGGGCTATTCCTCCGATTTAGGATTTTTAAAGCTATCGCCGATCTTTGCCTTGAGTTTTTCGAGCTCTTCAATCAAATCTTCAACGGCCTTTTCCTTGTATGCCCTGACATGAAAGGAGCCGACAAACTGTTCTGTTTTCAACTCTTCCGGAATAGACTTTGCGTCCTTCAGTCCGTGGTTTCAACCACGGGAACAGGTATTTCCCAATTCACATTCGTCCTGAAGGGACAATGGAAAATATTTCCTCCGCCCATTCAGGGCGGGAAATATGTTTGTCGCGCTTTCCTTGGGTTGAAACCCAAGGCTTGATAGAACATAGCCCCTCACGGGGCAGAAAAAACGAATATGGTCACGTATCCTCAATTGATAAATTCCAAGCTTCCCGATACTATGGGAAAAAGATATGTGATGACATATCGATCCTGCTATAGATTTAAAGTTCAGATTTTCGGAGCCCGTCTCCGAAACACCTCAAGAATCATTTACCCAATATTTCCATAATATACGGCAGGCCGGAAAATATGAAAATATAGCGCCTTAGCGCTCGGAGGTTCTGATCTTCCCGCCGAGCCTGAGGATTTTCTCCTCGATGTTTTCGTAGCCGCGGCGGACGACGTCTGCGTTGTGGATGACGCTCTGGCCTTTTGCGCAGAGTGCGGCGATGAGGAGTGCCATTCCTGAGCGGATGTCGGGGCTGGACATTTCCATGCCCCTGAGCTTGGACGGGCCGGAGATTACGACCCTGTGCGGATCGCAGACGATCGCGTTGGCGCCCATGGAGATGAGGCGGTCGACGAAATACATCCTGCTCTCGAACATCTTCTCGAAGAATAGGACCACGCCCTGTGCCTGGGTCGCCATGACGATCGTGCAGCTCATCATGTCGGTAGGGTACTGGGGCCATGGGCCGTCGGAGAGGATTGGGATGGCGTTTCCAAAGTCAGGCTCTATGGCGAGCTTCTGGCCGACCGGCATTCTTATGAATCCGGGATGGAGTTCGAACTTGACTCCGAACCGCTCGAAGATTCTTCTGGTCATCCAGTAATGGCTGGGCCTGGTTCCGCGGACGGTCATGCCGCCGCCGGTGGCGGCCGCGAGCGCAAGGAAGCTTCCGGCCTCGATGTGATCCCCGATTATCGTGTGTTCCGCGCCGTGCAGCTTTTCGACGCCATGGACGGTCATCGTGTTAGTGTGGATGCCTGTGATGTTAGCGCCCATCTTGTTGAGGAGTTCGGCAAGGTTTTGGACGTGCGGCTCGGATGCGGCGTTCCTGATTGTCGTCCTGCCCTTCGCCAGGACGGCGGTCATGAGGATGTGTTCGGTGGCGGTGACGCTCGCCTCGTCGAAGAAGATATCCTTGCCCTCAAGCCCTTTTGACTCAAGAACATATGGGGGCTCCTCCGACTGCAGGACGGCGCCGAGGGATTTTAGCCCGTAGAAATGGGCGTCGAGACGGCGGCGTCCGATGACGTCGCCGCCTGGCGGATGGAACTTCACTTTCCCGCAGCGGGCCAGGATCGGACCGGCGAACAGTATGGAAGTCCTTGTCTTGGAACAAAGTTCCTGCGGGATCTCCGAGCTTTTGACGGCGGCGGCCTTCAGTTTTGCGACGGAGCCGCTGAAGGACACCGAGACGCCGAGCGCGTCCGCTATCCTCAGCATGTTGTCAACGTCGAGGATGTGCGGGACGTTCTTGAGCGTCAGCTCCTGGTCGGTGAGCAGAGAGGCGGCGATCATCGGCAGGACCGCATTCTTGTTGCCGGAAACAGTAATTTCGCCAGATAGCGGCGTCCCGCCTTCGACCATGAAGCTTTTCATTTCCGGCAGTTCCTCAGGGGGTGAGTTCGGAAAGCCTGGGATCGGAGTAGCAGAGCAGGAACTTGACGTCGGCGAAGTCGATGATGTCGCCAGGCCAGACGGTCTTCATGCCGATCTTGTCGCCGTTGACGAATGTCCCATTGGTGCTCTTGCAGTCGACCAGCTTGATGCAGTTCTCATACCTTATTATCTGTGCGTGCTGCTTTGATATCGAGCCGCTCCCGATGGAGATGTCGTTCTCCTCGGTGCGCCCGACATACATCGAGCTCTTCCTGGGGTCGATTGCGATGAAGACGCCTGCGGAGTTGTCCTCCTCTATGAGCAGAAGGCCGAGGTGTTCGTGCGGCTTGACGCCGGAGCCGGGCTCAGGGGTCTGGCCGGCGTCCGCGATCTCCGCGGTGAACTGATGCCCGCAGAGCATGAAGCTCTTGTTCTGCCTGAGATCTATTGGCAGCTTCTGGCCGGTGGCGCCCGTCAGAAGCTCGCTGCTGTGGAACGGCTGCAGGTAGACATCGTTACCGATGCGGCTGATGACCGCCGCGAAGTCGGCGCCCGGCATGTGGAGGTCGGCGATCGGGCTGCCTCCGATCAGGACCGAATTAGTCAGGTTGAAGGTCAGCTCCGCGTCCTTGGCCTTCAAAGAGACCTTAAGCCCCTTGTTGACAGGATGTGGAAGGAACTTCTCGCCGCGCGTGGAGAGCAGGAGTGTGTTGTCCCCAGACTGGACGAGGCAGAATCCGCCCGCGGAGATGATCTCCTGGTTTTTCGAAATGCCGTTGAAGCAGATGGTTCCGGTGTTGCCCGACTTCAGCGCAATCCAGTTGCCCTTTATAGCCTGGCATACAAGCTGGGCGGTCAGGTTGCGTCCGTCGGAGGATTTCGAGGGTTTGAGCGGCAAGTCGTTCTTCTCCCGGTCCTCCCCGAACTTGACAGTCAGCCTGTCCTTGGGTATCTTGCTGGAGTCCCATTTGTTGCCGGCCCAGGTGAACACTTTCAGTTCCGGAATACCTATCGAGACAGGCTTTCTGGCCGGGAAATATCTGTCAGTCACCTCCCCCGAGAAGGTCTTCCTTGCCAATCCTGGCTGCGCGCCTGCCTGCATATTGTGCCTGTTCTCCCGGCTGTTCCCATATGTTGTGTGAAAAGTGCAAACGACCAAAGCATGTTAAGCACAATATATACCAGAATTGCATAAAAATAATATTGCTTATTGAAAAATCGCGATGATTTGTTATTATATGTGGTCTTTTTTGTCGGCATCGGATTTCAACCAGATCAACTTTTAAAAATAAGGAGTTGTTGCAAATGTTTTCGGCGCGGAATCTCTGGATGGGGCTATTGGCGCTGTCGGCGGTTTTTTCGGGGACTGCTCTGACGGCGGGGGAGGCGGACATCAAGCTTCCGGACCTGCTTAAGACCTCGTTTTCGGTCTTCGGCAACGAAATCGGGGGGATGCATCTGCTCTGGTTCGGCATAGTCGTCTGCGCCATCGGCGTGGTTTTCGGCTGGATACAGTATCAGCAGACTAAGAACATGCCCGTGCATGACTGCATGAGCAGCGTCTCCGGCACGATCTGGGAGACATGCAAGACATATCTTTTGCAGCAGGGCAAGCTTCTTGTCGTGCTTTGGTTCCTGATCTTCCTTTGCATGGTATACTATTTCGGGATACTCCAGCGGAAGGGCGTCGGCGACATCTTTGTAATCGTGCTCTGCTCCATCCTCGGGATACTTGGCTCCTACGGCGTGGCCTGGTTCGGGATCAGGATCAACACGCAGGCGAACTCGCGCTCGGCCTTCGCCGCGCTGCGTGGCACGCCCTGGCAGGCGCTGGCGATACCGATGAAGTCGGGGATGAGCGTCGGACTGCTGCTGGTCAGCGTCGAACTCTTCTTCATGATCTGCATCCTGGCGTTCCTTCCGAAGGAGATCGTCGGCCCCTGCTTCATAGGCTTTGCGATCGGCGAATCGCTCGGCGCGAGCGCGCTGAGGATCTGCGGTGGAATCTTCACCAAGATCGCGGACATCGGTTCCGACCTCATGAAGATCGTGTTCCATCTGCCCGAGGACGATCCGAAGAACCCCGGCGTGATAGCCGACTGCACTGGCGACAACGCTGGCGACAGCGTCGGGCCGACGGCCGACGGCTTCGAGACCTACGGCGTCACGGGCGTCGCGCTCATAGCCTTTTTGGCGCTGGCGCTCTCGGGCAATCCGGACATGTGCGGCAAGCTCATCATCTGGATATTCTTCATGAGGATACTGATGATCCTCACCTCCCTTGTGTCCTACTTCATCAATGAGAAGATAATGGCCGCCAAATACAGCGGCACCAAGGAGTTCGACGCCGAGGTTCCGCTCACCTCGCTGGTCTGGATCACCTCCGCGATTTCCGTCGCCGTCACGTTCCTCGCGAGCTATGTGCTGCTCCATCCGCTCACGGAGTACCCGAACCTTTGGTGGGTCCTTTCGGTCATCATAAGCTGCGGCACGCTGGCCGGCGCGCTTATTCCCGAATTCACAAAGGTTTTCACAAGCACCAACTCCAAGCATGTGAAGGAGGTCGTGACCTCCGCGAAGCAGGGCGGCGCCTCGCTTGACATCCTCTCCGGGTTCGTTGCGGGCAACTTCTCGGCCTTCTGGGAGGGGCTGCTCATCCTGGCGCTGATGCTTGTGGCCTACATGTTCTCGATGAACGACGATCTTGTGAAGCTCATGCCGGCGGACTACAATTTTGCCGCCCCGATCTTCGCGTTCGGGCTGGTGGCGTTCGGCTTTCTAGGGATGGGGCCTGTGACGATCGCGGTCGACAGCTTCGGGCCTGTTTCGGACAACGCCCAGTCCGTCTACGAGCTCAGCCAGATCGAGTCCAGGGAGGGCATCAAGGAGGACATCAAGGCCAAGTTCGGATTCGAGCCCGACTTCGAGAACGCGAAGCTCTGCCTGGAGAAGAACGACGGCGCGGGCAACACATTCAAGGCGACCGCGAAGCCGGTGCTCATCGGCACGGCCGTCGTCGGCGCGACCACTATGGTCTTCGGAATCATCATGCTCCTCGAGAACATCAACCACAACGTCGTCACGAAGCTCAGCCTTGTCCAGCCCGAGACCATCCTCGGCCTCCTCCTCGGCGGCGCCGTTATCTACTGGTTCACGGGCGCGTCGACCCAGGCGGTGGTGA
Source organism: uncultured Victivallaceae bacterium (assembly GCA_964636325.1). Classification (GTDB taxonomy): domain Bacteria; phylum Verrucomicrobiota; class Lentisphaeria; order Victivallales; family GWF2-50-93; genus CAZWRV01. The sequence goes on from CAZWRV010000019.1 coordinate 6,454, forward strand.
CCGGCGCATACAGGGCGGTGGTCTACATCAAGGAGAACATCAAGCTCGACGCCTCGACCGCGTCGATCAAGGACAGCAAGGAGGTCGTCAGGATCTGCACACTCTACGCGCAGAAGGGGATGTTCAACATCTTCATCGCGATATTCTGCTTCGCGCTCGCCCTGCCGTTCTTCAACCCATACTTCTTCATCGGCTACCTGATCGGCATAGCCTTCTTCGGCCTCTACCAGGCGATATTCATGGCCAATGCGGGCGGCGCCTGGGACAACGCCAAGAAGATCGTCGAGGTGGACCTCCGTGCCAAGAACACGCCTCTCCACGAGGCGTCGGTCGTAGGCGACACGGTCGGCGACCCCTTCAAGGACACCTCTTCGGTCGCGATGAACCCGGTAATCAAGTTCACGACGCTCTTTGGACTGCTCGCGGTGGAGATCGCCGTCACGATGGATGACGTCAAGCTCAAGCAGGGAATCGGATTCTTCCTCTTCATCGTCGCGCTGATCTTCGTCTACAGATCCTTCTATTCGATGAGGATACCGGAGGAGAAGCAGCAATAAAGCAGGCGGTCCAGGTCGGTGGCCGGCCAAGCGGAGTCCGCCGGACGGCGGACTCTTCCGGCGTTTATGGAAAAGTCCGCGCCGAGGCGAAGAGAATACTCGGGAAGCTCCCCGGCTGCCATGACTGGGATCACACTTCAAGGGTGCTCCACAACGCGCTCATCATAGCCGGATCGTTCAAGACCGCCGACCGCCGTGTCGTCGAACTCGCCGCCCTCCTGCACGACATCGCGCGTCCAGAGGAGTTCAGATCGGGCGGCAAGGTCTGCCACGCGGAAAAGGGCGCGGAAAAGGCCGTCCGCATCCTCAGGAAGTGCGGGCTGCGCGATGAAAGGCTCATCGACGCGGTGTCCGAATGCGTGGGCCGGCACAGGTACCGCGGCAGGCTGAAGCCTGAAACCCTGGAGCAGAGGATACTCTTCGACGCGGACAAGCTTGACTGCATAGGGGCCGTGGGTGTCGGACGGGCCTTCCACTTCGCAGGCAGGCTCGGCGCCAAGCTGCACAATACCGAGGAGGCCGCCCTGAAATCCTCCGCATACAGCAGGGAGGACACCGCCTTCCGGGAATACCTCGTAAAGCTCAGGAACGTCCACCGCAGGATGACGACCGCACCCGGCAGAAGGCTCGCCCGGCGCAGATACATCATTATGAAGAACTTCTTCGACGAACTCAACGGCGAAGTCTTCGGCAGGAAATAATTTCACCACGGGCGTCACGGCGTCAAGAAGTCATAATATAAAGAGCCGATTTCAAAATGGACCTGCAGATCCAGAGCGACGCCCATGAACACGGCAGAAGCAGGGAGCTCTTCCTCCTCTACCTGGCCGTAAACAGGATTTTCTGGGGCATGGCTGCGACATTCGCATATGTCTACCTGCGCTTCCTGATCGAACTTGCCCCCGTGCCGCTGATGCGCTATGTCTTCATTGTTCCGGCATCTGTGATTCTCGTGTCGGCGGCCATGATCCCCTCGGGCATTTTCGCCTGCCCCCGCTGGAACAGGCTTGTCGCGGTCATACGTGGCTCCGCTGCGGCGGCATTCCTCCTGTCTCCCTTCTGGACCTGGTGGAACAGCGCGCCCGACAGCGCCTACTGCACGGCCAACATGATTCTGCTATGCGGGGCCTCCCTGCTGTTCATGAACCTCCTGAACTCCTGCGTGATATTCCTCTCCGGCGAATTGGGATTCGGCTGGACCATGGCGCTGGCGAAGTGCGCCAGGTTCGCGCTGATCTATCTGTCGCTGCCCTGCCTGGTCGCCTTCGCCATGCTCGTCGCCGCCGGCAGATATCCGGGCTCGGTCATAGTCCAGATGGTGGCGATGATGGAGCCATGGAAGATCATCATATGCCTGTTACCGGCATTCATGGCGCTCGCCGCGCTCTACTCCTTCAAATGGAACCTTCGCAAGGCTGCATGGAGGATGTGAGGACGCGGTCCGGCCGTAAGCCGCGACGACGGCGTCTCCTGGAACTGGCTCGCCACAGAGGCAGTGGCCGCTCTCCCGAATTCCCGTTGAATGCGGGTGTTTTTTTGGTTAAATATGCCTCTTCTTGGTGTTTATCATAAGAACTGAAGGGCCGAAATTCCTAAGCCCAGCCCATCGGGCTGGGTTACGGACATACAATAATTTCAAGCCTTGAAGTGACGTAATAAACATATAAGAAGAGAAGATGCGTAAGCGTTAAGCTGGTATACGCGCCTGATACAGGTTTTGCGAAGTATGCCGCTTTCGCCGAAAGCGGCACTGGCGACTTCGGCGAAGTCGCCATACTCCGCTTGCGTCCTTAGAGTAACACCGATGTGCGGCTCTACGCGATGGCTTCATACGCTCGCGTGCCCCAGATTGGCGATTGCCTATCTCCTTTGCCAAATCATCTTCACGGCTTATATTCCAAGCAGCTGCGGGATTTGCAGCGATACGACAATTTCGAACCCTAAAACCTTATTACTTAACACTGACACCCGACACCTGAACGCTTTAACAAGGATTTCGTCATATGCATAGGAAAACGGAACTTATCGTGGCGCTTGACTTTGGATCGCTTGACGAGGCGTTGAAGCTAGTGAAGGCCGCGGGGGAGGCGGTGGAATGGTACAAGGTGGGCAGCCAGCTTTTCACTGCGGCAGGCCCCGAAGCCGTCAAGTCCCTTAAGAAGGAAGGCAAGAAGGTCTTCCTCGATCTCAAGTTCCACGACATCCCGAACACGGTCGCGAACGCCGTGGCCGCCGCAGTCAGGATGGGCGTTGACATGGTCAATGTGCACGCGTCGGGCGGAAGGGCGATGATGGAGGCGGCGGTGAAGGCGGCGCGGGAGGAGGAGGCGAAGGCTGGAAGCAGCCCCCTGGTGATAGCGGTCACAGTCCTCACCAGCATGGATGAAAAAGCCCTATGCGAAGCGATCAACCGCCAAGGCCCTTATTCCCCGGCGGTGCACGTCCCCTATCTTGCGAAACTCGCAAAGTCAAGCGGCATGCACGGAGTCGTCGCATCGGCACATGAGATAGAACTCATCAGGAACACCTGCGGGAAGGGCTTCAAGCTTGTCATTCCCGGAATCCGGCCGTCCGGGCCGTCAGCGGACGACCAGAAGCGGACGATGACGGCCGCGGAGGCCGCCGCCAAGGGGGCAGACTTCATCGTGGTCGGCCGCCCCGTACTAAAGGCGCCCGATCCGGCCAGGGCCGCCCGGGAGATTGTCAATGAGTTGGCTATTGGCTAATTGTTATTCCTTGATCTTGTCAGTTGTCCGCAAGGTTCGCCCGTCAACCAAAGACCGGCTACTTCGGAGTCTCTGATCCGAAGGAAATCAGGCGTGCGGTGAAATACCGGCTCCGGGAGGGATTTCGGGTTCAGATTTTCGGCGCGCGGCTCTGAAAAGGCACAAGTGCTTTTACCTGCGTTATTAACCGCTTCATAGCGACGGCTCAGGAAATCTGAAAATGGAACACTGGCTCATACTTGCAATCCAGCTGGCGCTGCTAGCAGCCCTGATACTCTGCTCGGCGTTCTTTTCGGGGTCGGAGATGAGCCTTTTCTCGCTTAGCCGGGCGCGTCTGCTTAGCTACAGGGGCGATCCGAATCCCGTCAAGGCGCGGATCGCCTTCCTGATGGAGCGCTACAGCCTGACACTTACGGCCATCATCCTCGGGAACATGTGCGTCAATTCCGGCATATCTATTGTCTTCGACGAGATCATGGACGGGTTTCACATGGCCCCTTGGCTTTCCGCGATGATATCTGTCGTCGTGGCAGTCGTAATACTTTTGTTTTTCTGCGAAATCACGCCGATGGCGGTAGCAATAGGCAACCCGGAAAAATATTCCGCGCTTGTGGCACTCCCAATATATTGTCTCCGATCCGCGCTCACTCCCGTGATCACGGTCGTGGAGAGGATATCCCTCGCCGTTCTCGGCCTTTTCGGCACCAGGAGGACTATGCCTTTGAAGTCGGAGGAATATGCCTCATTCATCGAGATGGCGCAGGACATCGGAGCCTTCTCGGACCAGGAGTCGGAGCTGCTGAAGAACGCTTTTTCGCTGAGGGAGCGCACTGTCGGGAAAATAATGAAGGGCAGGCTGGACCTGACACCCATACACACCGGGATGTCGCCGGACGAGATAGTCCTGACGATACGTCAGAAGTGCCAGCGATATTATCCGGTCGTGAAAAAGTCGCTCGACGACTCCGAGGGAATCCTTTCCGCGAAGAGCTTCTTCTTCCTGGCGAAGGAGCAAAGGGGCCGGTGGCTGCAGTCGACCTGTGTCATCCCCGCGGTCTACATCCCGGAGAACGCCCCGCTTATCAAGGCGTTCACCACGCTCAGGGCCAAAGAGGTTCCCGCCGCACTCGTCACGGACGAATACGGCGGGGTGGCAGGCATGATAGACATCACCGACATCTACGACGAGGTGGTCGGTGACGTCGAGGAGGAATACGAGAGCCCCGGCTGGCGCGTCCGCAGGGCGGGCAAGCATTCCTGGAAGGCGGACGGACAAATACCGCTGCTGGATCTCAGTGGAATCATAGGCGTTGGCATCGCCGGGGCCGAGTCAAACACCCTCAACGGCATATTCCTGGAGAAGCTCGGCCGCATGCCCAGGCCCGGCGACAGGCTGCGGCTCGGCAACCTCGAAATCAGAGCTGTGACCGTCCTCAGGAACCGGGTCGGAGAGGTCGAGCTCAAGCTTATTAACGTCGCAAGGCAGGAATGAAATGACATACATCCTCCTGACAGTGCTCTTCGTGATGGCCCAGGGCTTCTACAGCGGAATGGAGACCGGCATGGTCTCGCTGCTGAAGCCCAGGGTGCGGCACGGCATCAAGGAGAATGTCCGCGGAGCCAGGATACTCTACTTCTTCAGCATGCATCCGGGGATAATGATATCCACTACGCTCGTCTTCGTGAACATATGCGTCGTCTGTTCATCCAACACTGCGAAAAGGGCGTTCGAATATTTCGGGCTCTGCGGCCCCGGATGGATGACCGCGCTCACTGTCTTCATGGGGCTCGTCCTCCTTTTCGTTGAGATCATCATGAAGAACTGGTTCCGACAGCAGCCCTATGAAAGGTGCCTGATGTTCGCATACGTCCTCAACGCCTCATACTACATGCTCTATTTCCCGGTGCGGGCGCTTTCCGCGTTCACCGTGCTGGTCAACAGGACATTGGGCGGCAGGGGCGGAGGCGATGACGAGAGGGCGCGAGCCATGATGCGGGAGGACTTCTTCATACTTCTGGAGGAGAGCGAACGCAGCGGCGCGATAGACCCGGAAGCGGCGGACATGCTCAACCGCTCCCTCGACATCCACGGCATCTGCGCCGCAGACGTCATGCTCGGAAGGGACTGCGTCAAGGATCTGCCGCTCTCGTCCAGCGTTGCCCAGGCCGTGGCATTCTGCAGGGACAACAGGATTTCAAGGGCGCCCGTCCAGGCGGCGGACGCAAAAGTCTCCCCTGGACAGCCCTGGCAGGGAATATTCAGCGTCTATGACGCCTTCTTCAACATCCCCGAGGAGGAATGGGAATCTGTCAAGGTCACGGAATGCCTCAGGCCTACCGAAACAATTTCCGCTGACAGCGGCTTCGAAGAGATGCTGGCCAAGTCAAGGGCCGTAAAAAGCCCGCTGCTGGTAGTCACGGACCCCGAGGATCCGTCAAAACACCTAGGCATAGCCACTCCAATCGAAATAGTCCGGAAGATATTCGGATAGGGATGGTCGGGATGGAGAGATTCGAACTCTCGACCTTTAGACCCCCAGTCTAAAAAACACCCCTCTGAGAAGAGCCTTTGAACTCAATCTCATACCACCTTTAACACCCTAAAACTTGCGTCTGTGGTAGCAAATCTGGTAGCAGATTTTAGCACCTGAAGAAGACCGGCCATGACGTCCCGTGCTCGTCGCGCCCCGTCTCTGCCATGCACCAGGCGTTGTATCCGACGGAGCATTCGTCAATGAAGAGCCCGTCGGGGATCGAGGAAAGCCTGTAGAAGTGCAGAAGGCACGACAATCCCAGCAGGAGCGCCGCGGCCGCCGCAAATGAAATGCGGGGCCGCCATTTCCGCGCCAGAATGCCGTTGGATTCCATCATAATGCGAAAGACCTGAGCGGGAGTAAACATTCAGTGAAAGGGCGTAGTTCACTGAATATTTACGAGCGGGAATTGATGCTGCCTGCCGGACATCACCCCGGTTTCCTCCCCACCGTTATTATGAACGACCTGCGCTTGCGCATGAAGTCCGCGCCGAAGATGGCCGCGTCAAGGAAATTATACAGCGGCAGCAGAGGACGCAGGAACGAGCTGGCGATGCTCTTGTAGTGCAGGCCGGACAAATATCCTATCTCGACTTCGAACCCGCATCCGGAGAACGCCTCCCTGATTTCCTCGGCGCTGACAGGCCGTTCGTTCTTCGTCACCCCCTTCTGGCTGTGCAGCGGCGAGCTGATGTCACGGTAGAGCCACATGAACGGGTTCCGCCTGTTGGGGTCGAAGGCCACGAATGCCCCGCCAGGACGCAGCACCCTGAACGCCTCTGACGCGCAAAGCCGCTTGTCGGGGAGATGATGGAGCATGCCGCTGAAAAGGATGTAGTCTACGCTTGAGCCGGCCAGGGGCAGCGCCTCGACATCTCCGTTGACCATGAAGAACTCTATCTCGGCCTTTTTGTCCTGATACTGATTATTCAGCTTTGCTTTCATCTGTTTCTGAATGTTTTTCAGCCGTGGTCAAAACGGAATATCGATTCGGAAATCAACGAAACACCGGTCCTTGCATTTAGCCTAAGCCTATTCCAGGACTTGAGCCTGATGATCTCCTTGAAAATTTTTGACGGCCTCAGGTAGAATCGGCGGTATGCCTGCCTCTGGAGATCAAGAAGATCGTCCCTCGACAAGGTTTCAAGCCTGTGCACCGGACCTGTGTGTATGCCATAGTGGGCGTAGTCATGGTCGATTATGAGCCCCTTGCTGTCAAGCTGCTCAAAGACGGCGCTTTTGGGGAACGGCTTGAGCACGTGGAACTTGGCGATATCCGGATCAAGCCTTATGGAAAAGTCGATCGTATCGTTGATCGTCCCCCTGTCCTCGCCCGGAATTCCTATCAGGAAGAAGCCCCATGTCTCGATGCCCAGTTCCTTGGCGATTGCAAACGCCTCCTCTATCTGCTGAAGCCTAGTCCCCTTCTGGACTATGTCGAGGATCCTCTGGTTTCCCGACTCCACGCCTATGGCGACGCTGTATGTGCCGGAGTCCTTGAGAGCCTTGAGTATTTCCTTGTTTATGAAGTCCGCCCGGATTCCGTTGGGGAAGGCGAACCTGCACTTGATTTTCCTTGCCAGTATCCCGTCCCTGATCGCGAAGACCCTGTTCCTGTTCGTGATGAAATTGTCGTCCCGGAAATGTATCTCCCTGGCGCCGTATTCCCTGATTACCAGCTCTATCTCGTCAAGGACGTTTTCCGCGCTTCTGCAGCGGAACCTTCTTCCGTGCAGGAATTTAGCGGTGCAGAAGCTGCAGTTGCCGGGGCAGCCCCTGCTTGTTATCATCGGCACCGCAACAGATTCGATGGCGTCGGGATACGAATATCTGTGTCCCTTGAAAAGATGCCTTGCAGGAAACGGAAGGGAGTCCAAGTCCTCTATCGGAGTGCGCTCCTGGTTCCGGACTATCCGCCCCCCCTGCCTGGACACAAGCCCCCTTATTTCGGAGAAGTCACCGCCATGCTCGAGGCATTTCGCCAGCTCGCAAATCGTCCACTCTCCCTCCCCGACCACCGTGAAGTCTATCGGCCCGCAGGAGGCGCATTCCTCGGGCATGATGCTCGCATGTATGCCTCCGATCACAGTGGCGGCCGAGCAGCATTCCTTCGCTATCCTGGCTATTCCGACAGCTCCGGGAAAGACCGGCGTCGTTGCTGTCACTCCGACAAGCGCGGGATTCTCGGACTTGAATATCTCACGAAGGCGCACTTCTCCTATCTGTTCGGCGTCGATATCGATGATCCTCACCGAATGCCCGTCCGTGAGCAAAACATGGGGGGGCTTGTCAAACCCAAGCTCGGCTCCGAGGAGCGTCATCCTCGATGGCCGTTTTGGTGTAAAACGCAGAAACGACCTAAAATAGTCATATATGGAAGGATGGTTCAGAACGGCAGCTTAGAGAGGAAGACCATGATCTTGTGCTCCCAGTGTTCGGGGGCCTTCTGCATCTTGTCTATTTCCGCGTTGATGGCGTCCAGTTCCCCCCTGTCCAGCCATAGGCCCTGGCATTTTCTGCAGTGCTCCAGGACTATGTCCGAGAACGAGATGAAATTGACCTTCACCATCTTCGTTCCCTTGCATTTCGGGCAGCATGCGTCGGAGATGCTGTCTATGTCGGCGGCATCCGTGGAACAGTATTCGATGTCGCCGTCGTGCGGATGGGTTATGGCGTCGAGCTCGCCCTTGTGGAGCCAGACCCCGCCGCACTTTCCGCATGTGTCGATCCTGATGCCGTTTATCTCCTGGCATTCAAGCTTCAACCCTTCGCAGCGCGGACATGTCAGTTCGTCAGGCATCCTCAATTCCCCTTTTCCCAATTCTTCTCAAAAGTTCAGATTTTCGGCGCAGAATTCCGGCGTTGAAACGGCGTCAATCACTCACTTCCGCCCTTTGCCGGCCCTCACAACGGCAAATCTGAAAGAGAAACCCATGTCGCATGAATTTCACGGGTTGATCTTATCATCAAAATAACGCCTGAGGCCGTCTATTGCAACTCTTTCCTGGGACATAGAATCCCTGTCTCGGACGGTGACGGCCTGGTCGTCCTGCGACTGGAAGTCGTAGGTGACGCAGTATGGCGTGCCGATCTCGTCCTGGCGGCGATAGCGCTTGCCGATGCTGCCGGTGACGTCGAATTCGGCCCTGAACCGCTTCCGCATGTCCTTATATATGTTCTCTGCAGGCTCGGCAATCTTCTTCGCCAGCGGCAATATTGCGATCTGCACCGGCGCGACCTTTGCAGGAAACCTGAGGACAATCCTTAGATCCTCGTCCATCCCCTCCTTCTTGGTCTCCGCCCTGTCCTCGTCGTAGGAGTGGCAGATCAGCGCGAGGACGGTGCGGTCGACTCCGACCGAGGTCTCGACGACGACCGGCACGAGTTTTGAGTTGGTGGCCTGGTCGAAATATTCGAGGTTCTGCGCGGAGAACTCCTGGTGCCTGGACATGTCCCATGTGCCGCGGTGGTGGATGCCCTCCAGCTCGCCCCATCCGAACGGGAAGCGGAACTCTATGTCGAGCGCGGCCTTCGCGTAGTGCGCCAGCGTCTCGTGCTCGTGTATCTTGAGCTCGTCATCCTTGAACTGGAGCAGTTCCCTGTAGTATTTTATCCGCTCCTCCCTCCAGAACTCGTACCAGCTCATGGACTCCTCGTCCTTGCAGAAGAACTCCATCTCCATCTGGCTGAACTCCCTGGAGCGGAAGGTGAAGTTGCGCGGGTTGATTTCGTTCCTGAACGCCTTCCCTATCTGGGCTATCCCGAAAGGGAGCGTGCGCCTGGCGGCGATGCGGACGAGATGGAAGTCCACGAAGATCGGCTGGCAGGTCTCCGCCCTGAGGTAGGCGACGTGCTCCTCGTCGAAGACCGGGCCGACGAAGGTCTTCATCATCAGGTTGAATTCGCGCGGCGGCGTCAGGTTCTTCGAGCCGCAGTTGGAGCACTTAGTCTGATCCTCCATCTGGTCCACGCGGAAGCGCGCCTTGCAGTCGCGGCAGTCCGTCATCATGTCGCCGAACTTGTCAAGATGCCCCGACGCCTTCCACACCATCGGATGGCATATTATCGTCGAGTCGAGGCCTTCGACGTTGTCCCTCGCCTCGACCATGTTGTGCCACCAGAGCTGTTCGACCGCCCGCTTGAGCGCCGTGCCGTAGGGGCCGTAGTCCCAGAAGCCGTTGATGCCGCCGTATATCTCCGAGCTCTGGAATATGAAGCCGCGCCGCTTGCACAGCGACACTATCTTGTCCATAAGTTCCGGATTCTTGCCGTCTTCTGTAGCCATGCCGTCAGTTCCTCCGCGTGATCATGCAAATTCAAACTTCCTGAATAAGCCTTGCCGTGAAATACCGACTCCCAGAAGGTATTTCAGATTCAGATTTCCGGCTCACCTCGCTAAAAAGCAGCAAGGGCATTATCCATGGACTGCAAACATTTCATAGGAGTGGTCCGGAAAATCTGAAATTCAAGCTGCGGAACTTACAAGCGCCCAATGCGTTTTGCAAGATATGCTCCTTTAGTCGGAACGAAAAAATCCAATCCCAAATCTTGCTCGTCAAAATGTAAATTTTCACGCTAAAGGAGTATAAATATGCGCGGGCAACGTCATGCCGGCAGTCTCGGCAAATATTAATTTAACCCATCAAATCACCGCTTTTTCAGCGGCCGCTTGTAAAAAGGCCTGTTTGCAGTATTCTATATAGCACGATAGAAAATATTATAGTGGGAATGATTATGAATGTACTTTCCGCAAATGAAATCAAAACACGCGGGGTTTCCGCGCTCCAATCCATCGAAGACGATGGCGGAGAAGCCATGATAACTGTCAGAGGCAGGGAAAAATACGTCATCATGACCGTCGAGCAATACAACCATCTGCGCGAATGCGAGATTGAGGCCGCACTGATGGAAGCGAAAAAGGACATCGAAGACGGGAATGTGATCATTGAAAGTGTGTCGAAGCATCTGAAGAGAATCAGGAATGGCTTATAAGATCATCTATACGGCAAGCTATCTGAGAAGAGCTGCGAAATTCGCGCATAAACACCCTGAACTGCTCATGCAGTATCAGAAGACGCTCGAGCTGCTCGAAGCTGATCCGCAGCATCCATCCTTGAGGCTTCACAAGCTAAAGGGCAAACTTGACGGCCTTTATTCCGTTTCTATAAACATCAGTTCCCGCATAACTCTAATAATGATAATACAAGAATCTTCCATTATCCCAGTCGACATAGGCAAACATGAAGAGGTTTATTAATCCAAAAAGTGCAAAATAAAGACAAAAATATTTCCGAGCTGGCGAAGAACAAGAAGGCGTTCCACGACTTCAGCATACTTGACACGCTGGAGGCGGGCATCGAGCTGAAGGGCACCGAGGTCAAGAGCTGCCGGGCGAAGAACATCACCATGAGCGACTCGCACGTGAAGATCCACGGCAGCGAGGCCTTCCTATACAACGTCCATATCGCTCCCTACGAATGCGGCAACATACACAACCATCCGCCGCTGCGGACGCGCCGGCTCCTGCTGCACAGGCGCGAGATACGCAAGCTCACGCAGGCCCTGCGGGAGAAGGGCTGCACCATCATCCCGCTCAAGTTCTACCTGAAGGACGGCCGTGTCAAGGTGGAGATCGCGGTCGCAAAAGGGAAGACTCACGGCGACAAGCGCGAGACCCTCAGGCGACGCCAGCACGACCTAGAAACTAGGAAAGCCGTGTCGTCCGCAAGGAGAAGATAGCCACAAGAAGCACAAAATATTTCATCGCCAGGCGCAAAGATGAGACTTCGTTTTCATAAGCCACTTTGCCGTGAAAGCCTTTTTTCGACCTTTGCGATGTCGTCGAGAAGTTTTTTGAGGATTTGACGGTCTTCGTCCTTGTCTTCCATCATTATTTCCGCGGCTTTGGCGTGCATTACAGAGAGCCCCCAGAGATTGAGGCGGGTCTGTTCGTCGGCGCCGGAAGCCTTGGCCTCGGCGGCCGCCAGCGAATAGCATGCGGCAAGGTTCTTGTGCGCGGGCCAGTTTTCCGGTTCGACTTCGAGCGTCTTGAGCAATACGGGGCGTGCGTCCCTGTGCCTGCCCGCATCAATATAGACGGCGCCGAGGGTGTTTAGAACCCTCGGCTTGCGTGGGCTTTTCGCGGCGCAGTCCTCCCACAAGGAGATTTCATCCTTCCAAACCATGTTCCGTGAAAATGTGGCGGACACTAGCGTGGCGACATACGCGGCGAAGACGCATGCGGCGGAGCGACCGGCTCCGGCTCCGCGAAATCCGCATCTTCGCCATGCCAGCAGGACCACGGCGGCGACAGCCATTATTATGCCGGGCGACGGGAGGTAAACTCTGTGCTCGAAGACCAGATCGGCGATAGGGACAAGACCCGACTCCGCCGATATTGTCGCGAAAAACCATAGGATGCCGAAAGCCGCAAGCCTGAGCTTCGGATCCCACCGCCCCCGAGATGTCCTTTGCCATGCGAAAAGGGCCGCGAGGATCAAGAAGGCCACAACAATCAGCGAGAAGATTACCGCCGGGTCGAGCAGTTCGTTCCTTGCCGGAAAATCATGTTCAAGGTTCTGGCCGTAAGGTAGAATCAGCAGCCTGAAGTAGAAAATTATTGCGGTCAGCCCGGTCAGGAAGTAGTCAGTCCTGGACATGTCAGTCAGGACTTTACCCCCGGCGAAGTCTCCGGGCACCCCGCTGCCGATCATGCCGATGCTCAGCGGAAGGAGGACGAGAAGGAGGTAGAACGGCACCAGAAGGAGCAGACGCCTGCCAAGCTTCCCCTCAAAGAAGAACAGCTCCACAAGTGTGACCGCGAGCGGGATCGTATATGTGTTCTCCTTTGTCTTGACCGCAAGGAGCGCGCAGAGAAGCGAGCCCGCATACAGTCCTGCGGTTCTCAGTGAAATACCTTGTCCGCCCGGATCGGCCGCCATTCTTGCTTTGATATAAAGCATGCACGCCGACAGATAGAACATCGCCGCCAGCGATGCGAATCGCTGGACTATGTATGTGACCGCCTGCGTCTGGACGGGATGGATCATGAATATGAGCGACGCGGCGAAAGCGATGATTCCTGCATCAGAGTCCTGACGCGGCGCACCGTTTTCCGCGGAATCCGCAGCGCCGGGAGGCATCCTGAGCATGGCCGGACACCTGAATAGTCCCATGACGAGGAAGTAGACTAGGATGGAATTCACAAGATGGACGGCGAAGTTGAAGGCATGGAAGCCGGTTGTTGCTAAGCCGCCCAGCCACACATTGAATGCGAAGGAAAGGAAGCCGACAGGCCTGAGTCTCAGCTCCTGGGCAATATCCGGCGCAGGAGCCGAGTCGGGGAACAATATCATCCATGGATCAAGCATCGCCGGATTGCAGACGATATTGCGGAAGTCGTCGAAATGAAACGAGGCGAAGAACGAGTTGGAATATGCAAGCGCTCCCGCGACGGATATCACCGCAATGTGCGCGTATGAATTCAGCAAACTTCCAAACCTTGTAGCTCGATTCGGTTATACTCGCATGAATTCAGCAAACTATGCCCTTTTGCTGGTTCATGATGTCCCGGCCAAATCTGGAATTCCAACAAATAGCCTGTCATTCTGAGGCAGGCGGCGCGCTACTGGACGGAGTGAATATGCCAACCCGTTTCAACGTACCATCGGAGCCATATTGCGCAGTGGCAAAGCCGTTGCCTGAACGCCCGGTGAGATAAATATATCCGTTGGGGCTGACTGCGATGTCAACGGGGAAACCGGGGATTGGATCGCTTCCCTGTCCAAGAGGGATATAGTTTCCATCGGGGGTATATTTGAGAGTGGTGAACTCGTTGCCGGACGATCCTGTGACATAGATGTTTCCGGAGCTATCCACGGCAATAGCGGAAGCCTGGGAATAAGCACCGCCTGATTCAGGATATCTTCTTGTCCACTGCTGCCCCCCTTGGGAACCATATTTTGTCAAGATGTAATTGCTGCCGTTTTCCGTCCCTGCCACATAAAGGTTGCCGGAAGCGTCCACGACGACCCCGACAGCATTTCCGGAAGACCCGATATCCAGTTTTTGAACCCACGCCTGCTTGCCGTCCTCTTTTTTCACGGAGGAGTAAGCGTACATGATGGTCTGGAGTGTTGTGTTGCCCCCGCCTTCCGGATAATAGTTACCTGTGACATAGGCATTCCCTGAGATGTCAACCGCTATTCCGGCTGGAATGTTGAAGCCGCTGTATTGATCCGTCGAGCCGTTGTAGCGCCTAGCCCAGTGCTGCTTTCCCTTGGTGTCGTATTTCACAGTGGCGAAGTCATAGCCTTGGACGCTAGAGCCTTTCGGAGGAACTGACTGCGAATCACCCGCCACATAAATGAATCCTGCGCTATCACATATGATACATGTCGGCCTGTTGCTCTTCTGCTTGCTCTTCGAGGGGCCGGCATATCTCTTCTTCCACTTCTGTTTTCCAGAGGAGTCATATTTGAGTGTGGTGAAGTCGTATTCATAAGTTCCCTTCTTCTCGTTTTCCTTGACGCATGTGTCCCCGGTCACGTAAACATTTCCACTTTCACCCACTACTATTCCCGTGGGCCAGTCGGAACTTTTCGCAGGTCCGTTGTATTGCTTTTTCCACTTCTCGATGCCTACGGAATCATACTTGACGATCTGGAAGTCGGTGTCGTAGTCCTTCTTGGGATTATTCCCCTTCACGGGCGCCGTGACATACACATCCCCGGTCGTGGTATCTACGGCCATCGAAGCGTTGCCGTATGAAAGCCCGCTGTTCATATAGTTGACCCACGCCTGTTGGCCGCTGGTATCATATTTCAACGTGGCATAATCAACAGTTCCTCCGCTATTTGTGTAACTTGCCGTCACATAGGCGTTCCCCGACGAATCATAGGAGATAAGGGCAGGCTTGTCTTCCGCAAGAACTGCGAAGTTCGCGGCAAACCCGATTGAAGCGGCGGCACCGACTAAGAACTTGAATCCATGCATCTTCATCAAGCTATCCTTTCTAATATTTTGTTTCTTATTTTAACACGGATTTACGGTTTTCACATTAAAAAAGGGCTTTCAGGATAATAAAAACGCGTGATAATCGTTATTATTACCGTTGAAAATGCTTTTTTCAAGCTTATGATGCGGGAAAGATTGTCATTTTAAATGGGGAGAGTCATCGTGTTGAGGGCGAAATTTTCAGCTGTGATGGTGCTGTTCCTGCTGTTTTTCGGGCTCATGTGCGGGCTTAAGGCATATGACATACCACTTGATGCGGGCTGGAACCTGATTTCTCTGCCTGTCCAGCCCTTGGAATGCGATATTTCGGGCCAGACAGCATCCATCGCCGGGAAATTCACCAAGTTACTGGCCCGAGAGGGCGGTTCCTGGAAGATATACGATCCTGCGAATGCCTCTCTTAGCGATAAGCTGGCGCTTGAGCCGGGCAAAGGCTACTGGATCAGCATGAGCTCCGCAGGCACTCTTTCGCTGACGGATTCGGGGCTTGCGCCGTCGAAGCTGGTTAAGCTGGGAGCGGGCTGGAACCTGGTCGGCTGCACGCTTTCGGAGGCTGCGGCGGTTTCGCAGGCGCTGCAGTCCATATCGGGCAAATATGAGAAGGTTGCGGAATATTCCGGCGGAACCTGGAAATATTATCCCGGCACTTTGTCGCAGCTCACTCCGGGCAGGGGTTACTGGATAAAGGCCGTCGAGCCCTGCCTTCTGAACTTCGGCGCCGGGCAGACGAACGCGGCCTCATCCTCGGACGGCGGCACGGTGGAATTTCCTGATCTCGGCTCGCTTTCCGGGCTGGGGGCGTCATTCTCCAAGATCAGCGATGCGGACGGGCAGCTCTCGGACATCGTGCGAGACCTTTCAGGCCGCTACAGGCTGCAGCTCGACACCTCCTCGCTTGAAAGCCTCGATGAGGATCTGATTTTTTCGATACCCTTGGACGAATCGTTCTTCGACCCCTCCATCCCGCCTGAAAGCATCGCGTCCTACCTTCTGCCGATGTTCTACGACGAGTCTGCCGGGGAGTGGAAAGCTTTCGGAGACATGGTGACATATGATCCAGCAAGCAAGACGGCGCTGGTCCAGGCCAACCTTTCCAAGCTCGCCGCGGCCACTGCCGCATCGGATAACGTGAAAGGCGGCCGCGGCGATACTCCGGGCACCGTGAACACCATCATCAAGATAGGCGGATTCACAATCCAGTCCATAACCACCAACCACGAATATACTGCGACCAAGGACGGCTCCGTCTTCACCATCCACTACTATATCGGCTCGGACAAGTATGAAATTCCCACCAATCCTGAGTGGGAGGATCTTGGTTCAGGGATATACGATCAGACTTCAGGAGTCCCATACTATGTCCAAGACCTCTTCAAGGCTCTCGACGCGGCCTACGAGAACCTCATGCTGGACGAGGGTCTTAACGGCAAGGTCTTCAGCAAGCTCACGAACAAGAAGGTCTGCATATCGAACTACGGAGACGGTGTCGATGGCTGCACGAACTTCGCCGGCGGCGACATAAAGATTTCCAACACGCTCGAAAACTGGGCCTCCATGAAGTCCACTGCATGCCACGAGCTGGTTCACTGCCTACAGAGCCAGAAATACGGCGCGTGGGGCATCGGCACCGGGCAATACAACAAATGGTTCATCGAGGCGGTCGCCAACTACTACTGCGCCAGATACTGCAGCTTGACCGACGAGGATAGGAAAAACTACATTTATGCGGGCAACACCAGGAGCTACGTCGACGGGAAATGGTCCAACGACGCCCCGCTCTTCGAATACATGCTCTGGCCCGTCAACTCCAACAAGATGCGGAGCTACTATTCGGCGTCGCACTTCCTCGTATGGCTCTCCGAAACATACAGCCCCAAGCTCATAGGCACGGCGCTCGAAAGGAAATGGTTCGACGACACCACCAACCTCGGCGAGGCCATCAGGCAGTGGAACGAGGAGCATTCGCTGCTCTCCGCCTACTGGGCATACTGCGGGGACATCGTGAAGAAGCCCGACTACTGCGCCCAGACGAACAACTACATAAAGGACAGAATGTATGACCAGGCCTCGAACAGCGAGCTAAGGAAAATAGCCCAGTTCGTGTTCCCCGCAAAGCCGGATCTCGCGTGGAACCGCTTCGCCGACGGCAAGGATCCCATAACGTACGCCAAGCTAACTAAATCCATGGAGAACTATTCCTCGGCCTATGTCTATTTCAGGGCCGGCAACGCAAGCAACGCCCTCCTTGTCTTCGACTCCTCCGCCACAACGAACCCAGGGTTCTACAAGACATACACCTACGATTTCATAGGCAAGACCGACGCAAGCTACTCCGGGAAGAGCCCCCTCGAAGACGCGGGCGCGCTCTTCTTCGGCGGGCAGAAACCATACACCATAAAGAATTTCGGCAAGAGCGGCGACGTCAAGGAAGTCGAGCAGTGGATTTCCGTCGGAAACAGTTCGTCCTCGCTCAACATGGCCTACTACATCCTCCTTCCGCCAGTCGTAACCAAGACCGAGGCGGGAAAGGTCACGTGGAGCACCAAGGAGGTCGGTCAGATCCCAGCTTCGCTGATAGACGGCTACCAGATATACCGCAATGGCGTCAAGCTCAATTCCTACTCCGTCCCCTACGCCGCGGGCGAGCAGAGCTTCTCCGACAGCAGGATACTGGCCAACGACCCCGACGTCACCGTCCACATTAAGGACGTCTACGGCAATGTATGGCCGGTGCCCGACATCCTCTTGAACCTCCAGAAGACTAAGATTGTCCTGCTCGAACTCTGGAACGGCGTGACGCCCATGACGGTCAACGCAGAACAGTACGGCTCCAGCGAAACCCTCACGTTCACCGGCTATTTCGTGGACTACTGCAACTTCGACGTCTGGGGGGAACATCCGCAGTACGGCGACGTCACATGGAGCGGGAACCAGTTCAGCTATTCTTTCAAAGGCGATTCAGCAACGGACGGCGACACTCCCATAATCAGGACCACCACCTATAGCGGCGGCTACTATCACCGCTACGACATGAACATCTCAGGCACGGTCGACGACTCGGGCAACATTGTCTCCGCCACGTTCAATCTGAACGCCGACAGGTATTATCCCGATTTCTCCGCCACACCGAACATCTACCATGTCGAGTTCAATCTGAGCAACATATACCTTGACAGCATAAGCGAGGACAACTACTCGGTGACGCATTATTACTACATCACAAAGGCCGAGGCGCCTTACAAGGTCACGGGACTCAAGGCGCAATGGGGGGATCCGTATCCCTTCGGCAACGCCGCATACACGCTCATATCCTCGGACTGGGCGAACGCGACAAACAATATTGTCGGCATCATCTGGCTGAAACAAAGGAAGTAGGGGGCAGCAATGAAATCATCCTGCAATGCAGCTAATAAAGTTTCGAAGAATATTCTGATCCTGCTGTGCCTGCAGGCTCTCGCGCTTCAGACGCCGCTTCTCGCCGTCCCGCCGCCTCCCATGAGGATCGGCGGAACCGTCACGGCCGACGGTACGCAGCTCGCCGGCATCGAGGGCAAGACGCTGGAAATCCGCGTCAAAGGCCCTTCCGGGACAGCATACTACGATGCGGCCGGCCTGAAGGCGGAAGACACCAACGGGCTCAACCAGTCCGGACTCTACATGATTGACATTCCGATGTTCGAGACTGCGGATCAGCCCGGCGGCGCAAATGAGGGCGACCAAGCTGAGATCTCCGTCATATACGGCGGCATACAGCTCGACATCAGTTCGCCGGCCGGCGGCGCTCTCTCGATCGGAGCCGGGGGCGAAGTGCGGACAGTCAACATCACCGCCTCGTCGCCGGCATCCTCCGGATCGCTGAGAGTTGAGATAACACCCGCCGACGCGATCCAGGCGGGGGCGATGTGGCGCGCAGACGCCGGAGAATGGCTCCGCAGCGGCCAGGTCGCATCGGGTCTTTCGGCGGGAACGCACACCGTCGAGTTCAAGGATATCGCGCTTTTGACTACGCCCGCCTCCCAGTCGGTCAATGTAGTCGCCAACCAGATCGCCTCCGCAACCGGCGCCTACACTAACAACTCCAGCTATTTCGTCACTGTCGGAGTCTCCCCCCTGTTCTCCGGGAGGACTGTTCCCGCCGCTGGAACGGCCAAGCTTGTCGCATCCGGCGCGACACTCCCAATCTCCGCTGAACCCGAGGGAGGCTACGTCTTCATCAGGTGGGGGGCTTCTCCGGAGTCTGCTGCTTCATTCACCGACGCGTTCAAGGCGTCCACTGGCGCGAAGATCACGGGCGCCGCCGCAGTCACCGCCTACTTCAGCCTTACCGAAACAATCTATCTGGCGCCGGGCTCGGCGATGAAAGTCGAAGCGTCAAGGCTTGGCCTGGAGGAATTTGCAAAGATGCCCAAGGTCGCAGCCGGCTACAAGGAGCCAGTCAAGGGCAAGGCCGTAAAGGCAACGTTCAAAAACTACGGCAAGGCTCCCATAGGCGCATTCATCGCCGAATGGACCAAGGCCGCGGCGATCTACGATAAGGCCGAATACAAGGGCGTCCAGCTGGGCCCGGCGCTTGAAGGCGACCCGATTAAAAGTCGCAAGCTCGACTCGGTAAATGCCGAAGGCAAGGCTTTCAAGGACGGGAAGCAGAGCCTCAACATGAACGCCTATCTTGTCGCACCGCAGATCGAAAGCGCAGTCCTCACGGAAAATATCCTCCGCATCGAGGGAATGTATTTCGGCTCGAAACTGCCGAAGATCCTCGTGGAAGTCGAAAAGGACGGCAAATACAAGTATCTGGCGTGCAAGATCGACAAGGGCGAGTCGCTCAAGTTCCAGAACGCCCAGGGCAAGGAGCTTGCAAGCTGCATGAAGGTTCTGGAAACCGACACAGAGGACGGCGAGATAGGATTCAGCCGGATCGTGGCCGCATACCCCGCGATCCCGAAAGGCGCGGCGGCCACAGGCTACCTCATACTAGACAACAAGGCGGCCATGGCGGCGAAACAGATTCAGGAAGGTGCGGCCGAGGGCTCAGGCTCTTCCTCTGCGTCCACCGCCATGCAGCCCGCTTCTAAGAAGCCTATCTTGAAAAGTGCCGTTCCGCCCTCATGCGCCAGCGGCACCCAGGGGCTTGTCAGAAATGCCCGCCTTGTCTCAAACCGCATTTTCATTGCGGGACAGGGAGAACCGCGGACAAAGCTCTATGAAGTCCTCGAAATCGCCCTCGCCCTGCCAAAGGGTTTCAACCCCGCCTCCAAGGAAGGCTCCGATATCCGGCTCAAGCTCGGAACCGGCTACGAGATCGGACTCAACTTCGCAGACGCCTCAAAGCTTGAATTCGACGTCCCCGGAATGCCCGAAAAAGGCGGTTCTGCGAAGTTCGCAGCCCCGGGGACTTCAGCCGAATTCAAGTGGAATGGAAAAGGCCGCGCGTCCCTGAGAATCTGCCTGGACAAGGAATCGCCCGGGGAAGACGTCAATCTTCAAGGATTCCTCGGGGAAAATGACTTCTACGACAACCTTGAAGTTCCCGCCAGAATATCCGTCGGAAACACCTGTGAAATGTTCGGCCTCGCATGCAGGGGGGCCGAACAAGCCCCGGCAACTGAAGGCGCAAGAACCGTCCGCCGGATCTTCACCGGCGAACAGTTCGACGGGAAACAGCTCCAACCCTGATCCGTGGAAAATAAAGATTCGTTCATTAAGCGGGAATTAGCAGTATGAATTCAGCAAACGACGCCCTTTTGCTGAATTCATACGACGACAAGGCTCGCGGCAAAGCTACCGACAAAGATTACGGGCAACGGGAAACGGATTCATTCACGGCAGATACGCGCCGTTCTTCTTCAGGCGTGAACGTAGATCGTCGGTGTCGACCTTGTGGACGGGACTTTCCGGATCGAAGAAGTGTATGCTCGGCGGGCTTCCGGCGGGACGCTTCGGGTTGAACCAGCAGTCGTACGGCTCAACATTGGCGAGGATGAAGCACTGCGTGGCGGGCTGCATATTGCCGTCGGCGTCGCCTTTTTCAAAAGACGCCCCGGCCCATGCTGCGAGGTCGCCGTCGCCGGTGCAGTCGACATAGACCTTGGCCCTATAGGCCGCAAGGCCCGACTTGTTCGACACGATTATCGAATTCACTTTGTTTTTACCCGAGACTTCGACCGAGCATAGCTGGCTGAGAAACAAAACTTCGGCCCCAGATCCTACGACAATGTCGTCATATATGCGTTTCAAATGTTCGGGATCAATGGCGGTCGAACCGAGTTCCAGGCGGACGCGCTCGGCTATGCCGCGGGCGATGTACTTCTCTCCGTCGTCATAACCGCAGAACCACGGAACTAGCCCCAGCGTCCCCATGCCGCCGAGCGCGCCGCATCTTTCTATGAGCAAGGTCTTTGCGCCTTCCCTGGCAGAAGCGGCAGCGGCGGCGCATCCCGCGGGCCCGCCGCCGGCAACAATGACGTCGTAGCCGTCGTTCAAAGGGATCTTCTGTTCCTTCAGGACATGTTTTTTCCGTCTGATCATCTCACATCTCATTGAATATTTTTTGAATATCCAATATCCAATCATCCATCATGCCCCGGCCCCGCAAGAGGCTCTGACGACAAGCCTCGGCTTCACGAAGCGGATCTTCGGCCTGGGGTCTCCGGCAAGAAGCACTTCTACCGCCTGCCGGGCAATCTCATTCTCCTCGAAGCTGACGCTTGTCAGCGGAACCGGGCTTTCGTCGCACCAAGGGGTGTTATACATTCCGACCACCGCAAGATCCTCCGGCACCCTGAGCCCCATCTTCTGGGCGGCGTCTATCACGGAGACCGCGATCCTGTCCGCGGCGCAAACGACCGCCGTCGGACGATCTCTGCGCGACAATATTCCGCGCACCAGGTCATCGCCCGAGACCTTCGCCCCCGCATATTCGTAGTAGGCGATTTCGGAACGGGCGGATCCGGAGCATTCGGCCATCCCACGCCGGAAGCCTAGCTCTGACTTGTACAAAGGGTGGTTCCTGTGGTGCGTCTCCTCCTGTCCAGGATATTCCTTAGGCATGATGGCCAGGAAAAGCACGTTCCGGTGGCCGAGCTCCCTAAGGTGCGACGCGGCCATGCGGGCCCCCTCCTCGTAGTCGATGAAAACCCCGCGGCCGGGAACCTCGCCGGGCGCGTCGTAGCAGTTCACAAACACAGCCCTGTGTCCCGAATCACCGTCGAGGAAAGGATATTTCCAGTAGGAGTTGCCGTCGACAATTATTCCCTTGAGCGGGGAACACAGAAGTCTGTTGACGCTTTCATGGGGCCGGATTCCTTCCAGCTCCTCCAGGTTCAGGTCGATGCATACCGAAAACAGCCCCTCCCTCTGAAGATAGTTGACAAGCGAAATGTAGATCGAATTGAAGAAGCGGCCTCCCTGCCTCATGATAATCCCCACCTGCTGGGAAAGCGTCATGCCTTTCCCCCCGTCCAATATCACCGTCCCCTTCCTCTTGATGCGCCGGATCAGCCCCTCGTCCGACAGGCATTTCAGCGCACGGTTTATAGTGATCAGGCTTGTCCGGTATTGCCTGCTAAGCTCCTCTCCGTCCGCGCGATTTTCCCGGATTTTTGCGCGCCTAGCCTTGAAAGGCCGGAAGCATGGCGTAGTGGTATGTAGTGATTTATGGAGATCTATGGCTGAAGGCAATAAAAGGATAGAGGCGGAGGAGCACAGGTCGCACTCGTTCGCCCGGCTCCTGCGGGACAAGATCCTTTCCGGAGAGATAACCCCCGGTTCGCGGATGCTCTCGGAGCGGGAACTTGTCAGGAAGTTCGATCTGACGGCAGGAATAGTCAAGAACTCTCTGGCAATTCTGGAGAAAGAGGGGTTGATCGATCGCCGCCATGGCAGCGGAACTTTCGTGTCGGCGCCGGCGAAAGCCGCGGCCAAGGACTGCGGCCTGCTCGGTCTGCTGACCACCTTCAGCGAAGAAAGCATCGAGGACTATTTCCCGACGCTTGCGAATATCGCAGGCGAGCAGCATCTCCTAATGGTGCCGTTAGATATTGACGGCTGCCGGAATCCGGGCTGGCTGGAAAGTCTGAACGCGCTGCTGCGCAGGTCTCCGTCGGGCATTCTGATAGATTCCGACGAAACATGCGTCACCGGCAGGAAAATTCCTGCCCTTGCCGGAAAGATTCCGTTATGCTATGTGCACATCTGGAACAGCGCCGAGCCGCCTCCCGGGCCCGCGGTCCTCTTCAATCTTATGGCGGCCTACCAGATGGCCTTTTCGTACTTGCTCGGCAAGGGGCACCGCCGCATCGTCTACCTGGGACATCGGCAGCAGCCCGCGCCGGAGGAGAGGAGGAGGCTTGACCATTTGAAGCGCGTGCTTCCTATCTCAGAAGAAGACATCCCATATGCTTGCTTCGAGGACTTCGAGAAGAATCCGGATCGTGTCAGAAAAGTCTTCGGCCCATCGAAGCGCCCTACGGCGCTCGTAGCCCGGGGCGACTATTTCGCGTTCACGTTCCGGGAGAAACTGAGGGCTAAGTTTCCGGCCGTAAAAGTGGAGATGGTAGGCATGCATAACACGAAATGGTCGCGCCAGCCCGGGAAGGAATTCCATACGATACAGGTGGACTACGAGACCATGTGGCGAAGGGCGCTGCACGCCGTCGCGCAGGGCGAGGCGCAGCGCCGCCAGGTCGAATGGATTTCCCCGGTCTTCGTCGAAAGATAAATTGGGTTGTTGCTGTGCCGGGCCATTATTGGTCCGGCCGCGGTCGACCGCAATCGACTGCAGTCGTTTCGGCCGGCAGGTGTAAATATTCAGTGAACTACGACCTTTCACTGAATATTTACCTTGGTTTCGCTAGGTTTCGACAGGAATCGGCAGGTATCGGTAATTCTTTAAATTAAGGAGGCAAAATAATGAAAACCCGCATGGCAGTCCGCTGTGCCGCCGCCGTCTTCGCAGCCGTGGCATGGATCTTCCCGGGAACCGCAGAGGACAAGCCCCCCGCGCCCTCGGGCCCGGCAGCGCAGGCCGAGGCGAAGCTGAAGGATCTCACATTGCAGGTCGAGAACGCGAAGAAGGAGCTGATCGCCGCTCGTAAGGCCGAGCTTGAGGCGAAGGCGAAGCAGCCGCCCCCGGTAACGGAGATGCAGATCGCCGTTCCGCGGGCCGTGAAGCCTCCTGTTATCGACGGCAAGATCGGCGACGAGGAATGGGCGATGGCGACCGTCCTCGAACCAGGTGTCGGCGCAGCCAACATAGGCCAGAGGCTGAAGGCCAGGCAGGGCGCGCTCTTCTATCTGGCGTGGGATCCGGAGAACATCTATTATGCCGTGAGGATTCCGATGCGCGAAGGCGAAAAGCCGTCGAGACTGAACCGCCAGAAGAAATGGGACGTCATGGACGTATGGGAGACCTGCGCCGAGTTCTACATAGATACGCTGGGCAACGGCTCGCACAAGCTGCCTGCACGCTACCAGTTCATCGGCACCGCCACAGGAAACCAGTGGGACAGGGAGGATCAGTATTCGATCGGCCAGAACATGATAGACTGGAACGGCGAGTGGCAGTTCAAGCAGGATCTTTCCGCGGACGGCAAGTTCTGGGAGGGCGAGTTCGCATTTCCGCGGAAGACGGTCTATGCCGCCGACCCTCTCAAGGACGGCACGCGCTGGAAGCTGGGGTTCGCCGCGAGCATGATGTTCCCGTGGCAGTGGTGCGGCCTCTACGGCTGGCCGGTAACTGCGATATTCACGGACAGCGCGCCCTCAATCCGCCTGACCGGCATAGCGAAGGGTCTGACCGAGAAGAAGGCGACAGGCGATCTTGAGATTGTCAACACTACTGCGGCCAAGCTGGACATGAAAGCGGTTTTGCGCCTATGGTCAGAGAAAAACAAGGTTCAGGAAATTCTGCTGGAAAAGGAACTGCCCGTTTCGCTGGAGCCGGGCGCGATATTCAAACACTCCTTCGGCGAGGACGCCTCCAAAGCCGTGGACAACCAGAGCTACACCTATACAGTCATGGTCCTTTCGGGCGACCGCTCCCTCTTTACGTTCAACCGCGTCCTCGCCTACAATGATCCGGAGAACGTCGTCGGCCTCAAGGTCGAGACAAGCAAGGAGGCGTTCCCGCAGAGTATTATGTTCTATCCGCTGAGCGGAAAACTTTCCGTCAGCGTCGACGTATGGGACATGCCGCAGAAGGACCAGGTCAAGAGCGCTTCAATCTCGGTCCTGGATCCATCCGGCAAGGCCGTGGCCAAGGGCGAAGTGACAGCCTTCGACTACGGCAAGGGCACGGCATACATAACGCTTCCGAAGGACATGGCTCCAGGAAAATACACCGCGAAGGCGGAAGTCCTGGACGCCTCCGGAAAGGTGCTCGCCTCCAACGAGAAGACTTTTGAAAGGAAGGATCACGCGAAGGAATTCCCCTGGCTCGGCAACCAGATCGGAATGGACGACGTGGTTCCGCGCATATTCTCGCCGGTCGAGGTGAAGGACGACGGAGCCATCTGCGGCTGGCGCAAGGAGATCAGGCTGGACGGCAGCGCGCTTCCCGCTTCGATAAAGGCCGTGGACATCGAGCTGCTCAAGGGGCCGGTCCAGGTCAGGGGCAGGGCGGCCGGCCAGGATTTCACCATGAAGCCGGACGGCGCCGCCGTCCGCGGCAAGGTCTCACAGACAAATGCGAATTTCGCAGGTGGCGCGTCCGGCGGCGGCGTGAGGGCCGACGTCTCATGGCGCTTCGACTACGACTCGACCGCCAGGGTCGAGATGAAGTTGTCGCCCGCAGGGGATTCTCCGGCAAAGCTTGACTCGCTCCAGCTCGTGATTCCTTTCCATGGCGCGGCGGCGACGCACTACATGGCAAACGGCATAAACATGCGCCAGTCCAACCAGGCGGGGCTTATCCCCGGCCAGGACAAGACCGGCCGCGTCTGGGACTCCACAACCATGAAGGCGCAGAAGATGACGCTCGGTTCGTTCATTCCGATCGTACATGTCGGCAATCTTTCTTCCGGGCTGACTTGGTTCGCCGACAACGACAAGGGCTGGTGGCCGTCTGACAAGGCGCCCGCCATCGAAATCACGCGCCCCGACAAGGACAGCGTCGAGCTTGTCTTCAACATCGCCTCGGAGCCTGTCGAGCTTAAGGAGCCGCGGACTATAGTCTTCGGCCTCTGCGTCGCGCCCGTCCGCAAGATGTCCTACTACAGAACGACCGCCCACACAATCGGCTTCGGCCATGAGAAGGAGAGCGGCCGCTGGGAGCCCGAGAAGAATCCGAACAGAGCCTATGCGAGAGTATATCCAGACAACCTCGAAAAGTTCAAGAAGTGGGTCGACGACCTGCATGCGGGCCATATCCTGGAAAAATGCTATGTCGAAAACTCACCGGCCGACTTCTGGGAGCACGAGTTCCAGTATTTCGCCGCCGAGTGGCAGAGTCCGTTCTGCAGGACCGCCGCCGACAACAAGCTATACTGGACGGACAAGTTCGTGAAGGAAACGAACCTCGACGGATATTATTTCGACAACCTCTTCTGCAGGCTCTACTCTGATCCGGAGGTTACGAGCGCCTACGTCCTGCCGGACGGACGCATCCAGCCAGGCTACGACCTCTGGGACTGCCGCGAATACCTCCGCCGCATACGCGTCGTCTTCGAGAAATACCGGAATCCCACTGCGATCGTCTTCCACAACACCGACTTCCAGTTCGCGCCCTGCATGGGCTACGGCGACCTGGTGATGGGCGGCGAAAATCCGCTGCCGGCCATGGGGACCCCCGATTTCATGGACATGTGGAAGCGCGACTGGATGGACGTGATGTACAACCAGTATCTCTGGGGCTATGCTCTGAGCCACCTCTTCCATTTCCCGGCCGACACCTTCAAGGACGAGATGGGCGAATACGACAGGGCGGCCGCCTGGAAGGCATTCCGTACCATGCAGGCTTCCATGCTCGTGCACGGCGTCGAATTCTGGCACGGCCTAGAATACCGAAGCAACCTCATGGGCCGCTACAGGATGTTCAAGTCGCTGCCCGGCGAGATGCAGTTCATACCTTCATGGCAGGCCAACGGTCTTTTCAAGGTCGCCAACAACGATCCCAACCTGGACGTAGCCGTCTACAAGAAGGACAAGGCCCTGCTCGTGACCGTCGCGAACTACGCGAAGGAGGGACGCCGGACCGACGTTTGGTTCGACTTTCCCAGGCTCCTGCCCGCGCCCGACAAGCTCGAGGTCCGCAGCATCTACGACCTGGAGACCATGGAAGGCCCCGGTTATGTAGTCAAGGAAGGCGGCACGCCGAACTTCACCATAAGCCAGCCGGCCCACGTGAACTTCAACGTCGGCCCGCGCGACTTCAAGGCCTACCTGATCGTCAACGAGCCGGTCGCGCAGGGCGCGGGGTTCTGAGAAGAAGTCAGGAGTCAGAAGTCAGAAGGCAGTCGACGGCGGAGGATGAACGCAACGCAGCATTAGTTCTTCTCCTCCGTCCGTCCAATCTTCATTCCGCAGTAATCCCTCAGTCTTTCCCTGGAAAAAATCGGGGTCGGAATCGCTATCGGGGTCGAATATAAAATGGAAATCGATCCCGATTCCGATACCGATAGCTACCCCTAAAGCAAAGACTGATGTATTGCATTCCGCAGCCGTCCTCGAGACGGCTGCGGATTTTATTGTCAGTATTTTCACGGGGGAACCTTGACTGACATTAACGTTAATGCTATAATGATCCTCATAAACTGGAGGTAAGAATGATCAAGCGCGCAGACGTTTTGCATATTCCTTTCCTGGATGGTAAAAATATTTCGCCCCGAAATATTTTTACACTCATCGAGCTGCTGGTCGTCATCGCTATAATCGCGATCCTCGCGGCCATGCTTCTGCCTTCGCTTCAGAAGGCCAAGATCATAGCCAAGCAGGGGGCGTGCGCGAGCAACCAGAAGCAGATTTACTACATCAAGGGCTTTCCATATTATTGCGATGCCGAGGGCCGCTTCGGCATACGCGGGACGCAATGTCCGGGAGAGAATCCGGATCTTCTCGAATACGGGACGACACCCAGGAAGAAAATGTCAAGCCTGATACAGTGCAACATCCCTGGAGGAGCCTACCTGATAAGGAACAATTCGTCAAGCACGCACCATGCGATGGGGATCAATTCCGCCTACTACGACGGGCATGTCAAATGGGTGCCGTTGTCGACCCGGCTGGTGGCGGCCTGGCAGTCCGTGAACGCATATCCATGGATATACGGGACTGCATGGATAGATCATGGAAAGGGCTTGTGGCCCTATGCCACATACATGGAGTAATCAGGGTCAGCGAGTCTCTGATGCAGTCCGAAAAGGAATTTCCCGTGAAATCCTCATATCATAAAGCTAAAGGATGCAGAAGCGTGACGCTCAAGGATGTGGCGGCGAAATGCGGCGTCAGCATGGTCACGGTGTCCGCGGCGCTGCGCGGCGACCGGCGGCAGGTCTGCGAGAAGACCGAACTCAAGATCAGGAAGATTGCCGCAAGGATGGGCTACGATCCGTCCGCCACGGCGTTTGCCCGGCGCCTGCGCTACTGCACTTCGTCAAAACGGATACTGAATCATGTGGTGGGGCTCGGCTTCGCCTGGGACTACATTAACAGCCCGTATTTCGCCAGGCTTTTCGAGGCGCTCGGCAAGGAGCTTACCAAGCACGGCTATTCGATACTGACCAACTGGGCGATGAACGCGGAAGATTCCAGGCTTCCGGCCTCCTTCGCCAGGGGCGAGGTGGACGGAGTCTTCCATGTGAGCGGGTCCAAGTCGGACAGGCTTCTGGACAGCCTGAGGAGGGAGGCTGGTTTCGGTATGCGACCGGTGGTTTCGATTTTTGAGAAGTTGCCGGGCTGCTCGAACGTCCTCGTGGACGACTATTCCGGCGGGCGCCAGATCGCCGAGCACCTGCTGCGGATGGGGCACCGTTCATGGCTCTATCTTGAATCCGGCAACTACCAGAACGACCAGAGGATGAGGGGGATGAGGGACGCGCTTGAGGCGGCAGGACTGGACGGCGGCGCTCTTCATCCGGTCTTCTACAACATTCTTTCGCAGGGACGGTCACTGGCGTCGCTTAAGGAGCAGATCGAGGCGTTTCCCGAATCAACGGCGATCTACTGTGCTAACGATGCGAATGCGGTCAGGATACACAACTGGCTGGGCGAGATCGGCCTCCGCGTTCCACAAGACATCTCGATAATCGGATATGACAACACTCATGAAATCCACGACAGGCATGGAGTCAATATGCTGACTACGGTCGAGATTCCGCTCGAGGAGGCGGGCCGGGCGGCCGCGGAACTGATGGTCTCCCGCATCGAGGGCCGGGAGCAGGAGGACAGGGATGTGACGCTTCCAGTAAAGCTTGTCGCCCGCTCTTCGGTGGCCGGATCCGCAGCCGGATTGCAGGACGACGACGGCTGCAATCGGTCGCAAGCGGCTCAAACCTCCATCCAAGCGAATCGAGTTTCAGGAAGTGACCATCTGTGTGCCGCGGCGGACAGTTTTGTCGGTCGGAAACTTAAGTAGCGCAGGTATTCCTACCTGCGATGCCGCAGACAGGAAGGTCTGCGTTACTTCAGGCGAGTTTCAGAGGAGTTTCAATGACGTACAGGGCTCTAATTCTAATCGGAGCGATTTTTGCGGCTTTTCCATTGGGTGCGCAGGAGGCGGTCAAGCAGGAAAAAGCCGCTGCGGAAACGCCCGCCGACATCCGCCGCCAGATCGAGGCGCTGCATTCGGAGTCGCCCGAGGCGAGGATGCTGGCGGCCTATGCGCTGGGGGAGCTTGGAGCGGCCGAGGCGGTTCCGGAGCTGATCGCGCTCCTCGGCGACCACGGCCCCACGCATCAGAAAAAGATGCATGTCTGGCAGCCGCCGGACGTATACTGGGGTCTCTCGTTGTCGTCGCCCGGTCGAGAGGCGGCGAGGGCGCTGGTCAAGATTGGTGCGCCGTCGGCCGAGCCTCTCCTGGCGGTTTTGAAGGATCCGAAGAATTCCGGCCTTCCCAACGCGATCTGGGCGCTGGGTGAAATGCGTGAGCCGCGGGCCGTGGATTTCCTGCTGACCCGCCTGTGGGATGTCGGAGCGATTGTGGCCATAGGCAAGCTCCGCGAGCCCCGGGCAGCGCAAGGTCTCGTAAACCAGCTCGACAACGACTGGATCCGCTACGAAACGAGGTCGGCTCTTGTGCAAATCGGAAGGCCGTCGGTAGAACCTCTGATCGACGCTCTCAAGAACAAGGACTTGAAGGATCAGAAGTCGAAGATTCGATCCTCCGCGGCCGAGCTTCTCGGCAGGATGGAAGTAAAGGAGGCACTTGAACCACTGATGGCCGCGGCTTTGGAGGACAATGCCGAACTGCGCTACCGCGCGGTCGAGGCGGTCGGAGTCATGGCGGGCAAGGATGACGCGAAGGCCGCAGAACTGCTGCGTGGCATGCTCAAGGACAAGGACTGGCGCGTGCGGGAACTTGCTGCGGTCGCGCTCGGACGCCTCGGCTGCGCCGCGGCCGCACCGGAAATCCGCGCGCTGCTGGCGGATCAGGACCTGACCGTGCGGGGCCGGGCGGCACAGGCTCTGGCAGCGATTGGCGACAAGACGTCCAGTCCGGATCTGCTCAAGTTGCTCGACGACAGAAAGCCGTTCCCGAAGAAATGCGCGGTCGAAGCGTTGGGCGCATTGAAGGAGCCCAAGGCCGTGAAACAGCTTTCGGCCCTTCTCAAAAAGGGCGACCCCGACTTGCGCCGTGCCGCGGCCGGCGCTCTCGGCCAGATCGGCGACCCCGCAGGAATAGCACCTCTTCTTGCCGTCATGGCGGACGATGACCAAGTTCTGAGGAAGATTTCAGCCGAATCGCTCGGCAAGATCGGAGCGCCGGCCGCCGCCCCGCTGGCCGACGCGATGAAGAGCATCAAGGACGGGCCGGACTCGGACAAGTCGTATGCGACGGCAAAACTTGCGGCGGTCGCCCTCGGAGAGCCCGCGGTTCCCTCGATGACGGGGCTTCTAGCATGCGGGAACTGGCGTGCGGAGGTCACCGCCGGGGACGCTCTGCGAGAAATGGGCGAGCCCGGAATCCAGGCGCTCTTCGCCGCGGCAAAGGCCGGCAAATGGCGCGCCATCCACCCCATCAGCCTGCTCGACAAGGACAAACGGGCGCCGGATGTCCTGGTCGAGGCATTGAAATCCGGACCTGACGCCGTCAGAAAGGCGGCGGCGGAAGGGCTCGGCCGGCTGAAGCCGCGCCAGGCCGCAGTCTTCAACGCACTCGTCGCCGCTTTGGACGACAAGAGCGCGGAAGTCAAGGACAAGGCGGAATGGGCGCTCGGCGAGATCACTCGGCAGTATCTGGGCAAGGCCCCCGCAAAGTGGCGCGAATGGTGGAAGGCGAACGGAGCCAGATTCCTGGAGGGCAAGCTATGATATTCCGACGGCATATGATCGCTTTCGCGGCCGCAGTTATTCAGGCGGCGGGAGCCTCCGTCTTTCCGGCGGAGCCGGAAGAATCATTCACATACAAGTCGAAGGAAGGTGTCGAATATGTCCTGACGGCGGACGGGATATCCTCAATCAAAGTCAAAGGCAAGGAAGTTGCGAAGGGCGGATTCTTCCTGCGCCACGACTTCGGGCAGCTTTTTCAGAGCGCTGCGACGAAGGTGAAGATTGAGCCTGTCGGCAGGAAGGAGCTGAAGCGGCTGAGCGACACCGAGGCGGAGGTGCGGAATTCGCAGGGCGAAGCGTCGGTGACCTACCGCTTCGCTTTCTCTGGAGAGGATGTGCAGATCCGGGCCAGGGTTGACAACGCAAATCCTTCCGAAGAAATCTGCATGGTCGGCTTCCAGGGGCCGCGGTTCGAATTCGCACAGGAGCCC
Source organism: uncultured Victivallaceae bacterium (assembly GCA_964636325.1). Classification (GTDB taxonomy): domain Bacteria; phylum Verrucomicrobiota; class Lentisphaeria; order Victivallales; family GWF2-50-93; genus CAZWRV01. Next base: position 38,199 of record CAZWRV010000019.1, read on the forward strand.
AAGGGAAGGCTTTTTTCGCATGACCGCAGCTACATCAACCATCCGCCCCACGGGGGGCTCAAGGCCTTCTCGCATCCCGGCTACTGGAACCGGATGGGGGGCGCCTGGCTGGCCGGTGCGGACTACGGATTCGGCCTGAGTCCGCTGGATACGGGTCTTTCACGCACACTGTTTATCGGTGACAACTACAGTCCGGAGCTCCGCAAGGACGGAGACGTCTGGCGGCAGGGCTTCGTCTACATCGTGCCGACACCGGTTCCCGCGAACGGCGCCCGCGGCTATGCCATGACCCTGCGGGTCAGTCCGAACACTGACCGCTGGCATCTTCTCGATCCATACAAGATACATTTCACGAAGTCGTTCGGCGAGTGCCATTACAAGGCCGACCAGCGCATATTCGTCCAGTTCGGCGGCGGGGACGACTACCACTCCATGCCGGACAACCCCTACGGCTTCAACGGACCGGGCCGCCGCGTAGACCTCCCGGACGGGGCGAAATATTTCTGCGACTGGCTCATCCCCGGCCTCAAGGCGGCCGACGCGCAGGGGTTCATGGCCTGGGCGATCCAGGGGTGGGAGGCGCGCGGAGCCATGTACCGCACCGACTTCCATATCTTTCCGCCTGCGATCGCGGCGAATCTTCCTTATATCAAGGAGCGTTTCGAAGCCGCGGGCCTTCGCATGGGGCTTTGCACCAGGCCCGGAGAATTCACCGTCCGCTACGATCAGAGGTCGGACACGACGATCCGCATCAACGCGGACGACGAATGGCAGCTGGAGCTGCTCTGGCGCCAGTACCAGAAGGCCATAGAGATGGGATTCACCGCGTTCTACCTGGACACGTTCGGCAACACGCCGGAGGACGTCAGGATCATGCGCTACCTCCGCGAACGCATGGGGCCGGACATCCAGACGTTCGTCGAGCACCAGTGCGACGTCATGATGCTCTACTCCGGCGCCTACAAGGAGATCGGCTACGACAAGAAGTCCGGGAAATATAGCGCGGACGAGGAGAACTGGGAATATTTCCGCTGGCTCGTCCCGGGCGTCCAGTGCATCGTCGCGAACCGAGTGGACGATAAAGACCTTCCGCCCGGCACCGAAAAGCCGTTCGAATATATGTTCCGGAACCATATGTCGCCGATGCCGATGGAATATCTGATAGGCGGACTGGCGCCGGAGTTAAAGGCGCTGACGGAGAAATATATAAACGACGACGGCCAGTGGAGGAAGTGAGAAGGATTTGCTGATTTGGGAAAAATTCGATTGCATTCGAATGCGGTCGGCCGCAATCGATTGCAGTCGTAAAATCAATAATGCGACTGGAGGTAAAATGCATACGAAAACATGTCGGCGCCTGGCAGGTCATCCAAAGGGCTTTACCCTTATAGAGTTACTCGTCGTCATCGCGATAATCGCGATACTCTGCGCGATGCTGCTGCCCGGACTGAGGAAGGCAAGGGACGCCGCAAAGCAGAAGGACTGCTCATCGAAGCAGAGGCAGATACTGATTGCAGGAGTCGCCTACGGCAACGACTTCGACGGCTACCTTATGCCGAATGCAGGAGGTTCAGGCGATTACTGGGGGCAGATCATTGTCACTGACGCTTGGGGCGTTCCGACTCCGAAGGGCATGGGTATTCTGATGGGCAACAACTACCTGCCAATGTCCTGCGGAGCTGTCCTCTGGTGCACCGGATTCGAGGTGGACAATGCCGCCGCCGACGCCAGCAGGTATACCGGCTTCATAGAAAGGCAGAACAAAGGTTTTTTTGGCCCATCCGGCCTGAACGACTACACATGGTCGCCGTATTCGTTCAGTGTGAGCGCTCGTTATGGAGGGCCTGCATGCGCCAGGCTTGGCGACAAGTATCTGAATAATTATCCATGCCTGATTTCGTGCACGGGTTTCGCATACATGGCATATGCCTACCGAAATGCATATCCAGGTTATTGCGGTGGAAAACCGCACGGGTTAAGCGGCTGTAACTTCGGCTTCGTGGACGGACGTGTCCAATTTTATACGATGAAGTGGATTCTGTACAATTCCGGCGGGAGGTTCTGGGGGAATCTCACCCGTGAAACAGAGCCATGGTATTGGAGAAGCGGCAAGTTCAACGAGATGTGATTTCAGACGACTGCGGCCGAGCGCAGGCGAATGTTTCAGTAAATTATTTTGGAGGTAAAAGATGTTCAAAGGCGTCCTTAAGGCGATGTCGGCGGCGGGATTTGTTTCGGCGGTCTATCTGGCGCTGGCCGGAGGGACGGCGCTGGGGCTTCAGTATCCGGCCGAGAAAATCCCGGTTCTGAACGTTCCGAAGATGAAGGCGCCGCCTAAGATTGACGGAGTGATTGATCCGGCGGAATGGAAGGATTCGGCGCGGGTCATGGGCGTTGTCTCAACTTCGAGCCTGGCCTACAAGGATCGTCCGGTGTCTTTCAATGTCGCATGGGACGACGAGCATCTCTACATCGCCGCGGTCAGCGACATTCTCCCCGGGCACCGGCTGTATAAAAGCCGCCGCGACCGCTTCACCACGGGCGTGGTCTTCGACGACAGCTACGAGTTCGGCATCTTCATGCACGACCGCAACAAGCTGCCGGAGGAGGTGAGCAGCTTCCAGAAGATCATCATCAATGCGCTTGGCGCCGGCGAATACATGAAGATATACCCCTCGATCGGGCAGAACATGTACAACTGGCAGCCGGATCCGCAGATCGCCAACCGCATCTACGAGGAGAACGGCAAGCAGTGGTGGGCGCTGGAGGTGGCATTCAGCCTCTCCGACCTGCAGATGCCGGTCAAGAACAAGGCGGGAGACAAGGTGGACATGCTGCTTGCGGCGGACCTCAAGAACCCGGGATGGCAGTGGCTCGACTTCCCCAGCGCCTCCGGTCATCTCGAACACTACGGATTCACCAAGATGGTCCTGACCGAGAAGGAGCCCTATGTGCAGATCGAGCAGTTCAGCGGCCTGCACGACGAGAAGATCGATCTCAGGAGCGTCGTCCACAACCCCGGCTCCAAGCCGGTGACGGTCGAGGCGTCGGTCCAGGCGAACTACAATCCGCCGCCCAAGAGCGAGGAGAAGGCGCGGCAGTTCCTGGACGTCAAGAAGACGCTTGAGATTCCCGCGGGCGGCTCGGCCCGTTTCGACGTGGCCGAGGCGTTTCCGGGATTGAAATACGATAGGACGGAATGGGGCGGGGTTGTCAACGTCAGCAACCTCAAGCTATCTTTCTGCCGTGCGAATGCCGAAGACGCTCCGACGGTCTACAGCTACCATTGCGATTTCTCCGGAACCGACAAGAGCTATCTGACGGCGACTCCGCGGACAACTCCATTCGACTGCGGCGTCACGTTCAACCCGGCGAGCAACCAGATGAGCATCTTCGGCGACACGCTGGACGCCCGGATTCCGCAGGGCAGCCAGCCCGCCAAGCTCAAATACGTTGTCAGCCGCGACGGAAAGCCCATCCAGGATGGATTCATAGACCTCTTCGTCAATTTGAAGTATGAGGGTCTGGTGCCGCTCACGGATCCGCAGCCTGGAAAGTACCAAGTCACGCTCTCCCTGGTGGACAAGGACGGCAAGGTTCTTGTCAGCCGCGACGACATTTCTTTCGAGAAGAAGGACGAGGCCAAAGTCTTCGCCCACTGGTGGAACAACAAGATCGGCGATCCCGAGAAGGTGCTCAAGCCGTTCGAGCCGATCAGGGTGGACGGGGACAAGGCTGCGGTCACCCGCCGCATTTACACTCTCGACGGGCTCGGCCTGCCGCGCCAGATCGAATCCAATGGCGGCAACGTCCTCTCCGCGCCGGCACGGATCGTGGTGAAGGTCGCCGGAAAGGAACACGTGGTGCCGACCGACGGCACGGTGACATACAAAGACAAGAAAGACTGGCGCACGGAATTCACGGGCAAGGCCTCGGTGGCCGGCATCGCCTTCACCGTCAATGGCTGGATGGAGCAGGACGGCCTCGTGAACCTAGACCTCACCTACGCGCCCGCTGCTGCGGCAGCCCCCGGTTCGGTTGCGACGGCAGCCCCTGCCGTCGCATTGGAAGACCTCCGCGTCGAATGGCCTGTGGACGGTTCCGAAGGCAGTTGGATGCAGTGCATCGGGGGCGTCGGCGGCAACTACGCGCCGCGGACGATCGGCATGGTGCCGGAAGGCGAAGGCCAGGTGTGGGACTCGCTCAAGGACATCGGCAAGGCCGGTTCCAAGATGCTCCTCGGCAACTGGGAGAACAACCTCTGGGTCGGCAACGACCGGCGCGGACTGTGCTGGTTCGGCGACAGCGACCAGGGATGGGTTCCGGACGACAAGACTCCGGCCCACAGCCTTTTCCGCGACGGGAAGGCGGTGGTCATCCGCAACCACATCGTCAATCTTCCGGCCGGCGCGCCCGCCTTCAAGCTTGATGCGCCGCGCACCATCAACCTCCAGTACAACGCCACCCCGTTCCGCCATCTCGCAAAGGGCTGGCGCCTCACACAGGTCTCTGCGTGCAACGGATTCTCGTCAAAGGACTGGAAATTCGACGAGGACGACAAGAAGGACTATTTCACCATTTTGAGCATGCCTTCGAAGGATCCGGCCAAGTGGCCTTATTATCTGGAGAAATACAAGAAGATCGCCGATTCCAAGGCGCGCCCCGGCGGCTTCTTCAGCATCGGGCCCCGCCTCGGAATGCACCTCAACAACCAGATCGCTCTGCGCGGCTACGACAGAAAGACCCGCGAGCCCGGGCTCTACGAATACTTCGCCGCCGACTGGGACACCGAATTCGACGGCGAATCTCTCAACAAGACCTACCGCGACTACATGCTCTACCTCATGAACATGCACGTGCGCGACGGCGGCTTGGCGCACTACTACTTCGACATCAGCTTCACCCGTTCGACGTCGGCGCTAGCGGCAGGCTTCGGCTACCGTCTCCCCGACGGGCGCGTCCAGCCCGCCAGCATGGACGGCCCGCTTCGCGAGTGGTACAAGCGCGTCTGGGCGCTGATGCAGGAATACGATTTCTATCCCGGCGGAGTCTCCGGCCACGCGACTCATTCAATACCGTTGCGCGCGATGCCCTGGACGGACAGCATGCTCGACGCGGAATATCCGATCAAGGATGCGGTTACGGTCTACACCAAGGACAGCATGATCGCCATGTCCGTGCCTCACAACTTCGGAGTCAAAATTGACCACCACGGCCACATGGATCCGCGCTGGCCCACGATGTTCGACGCAGGCATGGGCGGCGGCGGCGGACAGTTCAACACCCCGGCCTTCCGCCATTTCGGAATCGCCGCGGACGACGTGGAGTTCCTCGGCTTCTGGCGAAACGGTGAAATCATAAAGCCCGCCGACAAGGGGGTGCTGGTCTCCGCCTGGAAGCGCCCCGGCAAGCTGATGCTGCAAGTTTTCAACTACGGGCTCGATCCAGAAGGGCAGGAGAAGACCCGCTCCGGGAAGATGAAGCTCGATCTGAAGGCTCTTGGCGTTCCTCCGGGAATCCAGCCCGGCCAGGTCCGTGTCCGCGAGGCCGTGGTCGATCAGGAAAACCGCGTCTCGGAGCGGAGCGCAATATTCGCCTGGTACCAGCATCTTCTTGAACAGCCGCGCTGGCCGAAGGATCAGGCGCCGCGGATCAGGCCGGCGCTCAATCCCAGCATCAACACCGACGGCTGGATCGATGACGTGCATGTCTATTACCATGACTGCCGCTTCCTTGAAATCACCTGGGACGACGCTCCGCTCAAACGGGATGCCGTAGCCGATGCCGTCGGCTTTGACAATGTCGAGAGCGCCCTCAACTGGGGCTTCAGCCGTGCCGCGTCCGCGGACGCCGACGTGAAGAGCGCCTCGGAGGGGGTCGCCGTCAAGGCCTGGAAGCAGCCGGGCACTGCGATGCTCCTTGTCAAAAACACGTCGGCAGATGGCAAGCCGCTTGACGCCGCGCTCGCTGCCGACCTCGACAAACTTGGCGTAAAGGTGCAAAAGCTCTGGAATTCATATACCCAGTGCCTGGGCGGAGAACTCGACCCGGTCACAGGAGCTATAACCGTAAAAGGACTTAAGCCCGGCGAGCAGCGCCTGGTTTTCATAGACACGTTCTGAAAACCAAAAATGCGACTGCGGCCGGCCGCAGTCGCGTGCTATCAAAACAGATATAGGAGGAGTATGATTCGCAACGGGAAAATCACGGCATCCGACATCAAGCGTCACGCGCTGGAGATCGGAGCGGATATTGTCGGCATCGGCAACATAGAACGTTGGAAGGGCAGCCCCCGCCAGATGGACCCCCTGCAGATCATGCCCGAGTGCAGGTCAGTTATCGTCTGCGGCTTCCGCGTGATGCGCGGCAGCCTCCGCGGAGTCGAGGAAGGGACGATGTTCAGCAACTACGCCGCGATGGGCTACGGCGGCGTCACATACATACGCATGCCTCCGGTGATGTGGGGCCTTGCGGGATTCATCGAGGATGCCGGCTACGAGGCGATGCCGCTGGGTCAGATCGACTGCTGGCGCTCCTACGACGATGCCGGAAAAGTCTGGGACGGCTTCAGCCGTCCGGTGGCCGAGGGCAGGGCGGCCCCCGACGTTTCGCCCCACACCCGCGTCGCGGCATATCTCGCCGGGCTCGGCGAATTCGGCTGGAGCAAGGTCTTCCTCAATCCGAAATACGGACCGCGCGTCCGCTACGGCCTCGTGCTGACCGAGCTAGAGCTCGAACCCGATCCGATCTACAGCGGGCCGAAACTATGCAACAAGTGCATGGCCTGCGCCAGGGAATGCCCCGCCAGGGCCATAACAAGCGATCCGAACAATTCTGAAGGTATAACTTTCGCCGACGGCTCCAGGATCGAGTGGGGAAAGTTCGACGCCGTCCGATGCTGCAACTGCTTCAGCGGCGGCGAGATACCTGAAGACCAGGAGAGCATCAAGCCGGAAGACGCCTATTCGAACTGGCTCGGAATGAAGTCGGTGCGAGGTTCGCACGGCCCCTTCTACAGGAAGCCGGCGCCCGTCTACTACACAGGCCAGGCCGTCTGCGGAGGGAAGGGATGCGTCCGCGCATGCATGATGAGCCTTGAGGCGCGCGGAGCGGTCGAAAACACTTTCCACCAGAAGTTCCGCCGCCGCAAGCCCTGGGCGATAGACTGGTCCAAGCCGGCACCTGCGATAGAGCATCCCGTCAAGTCATTCGCCGCCCAGGCTGAAAAGCCGAAAGACGACGTCTCATGAAGTTCTCCATCGGCTACCAGCTTCCCGGAGAAGGCGGAGAACGTTTTTCGGATGTGGTCCGGGAATATTCTCCACAGATCGCCGAAGTCTATTTCCCCTGGGCGGACCAGCCGAGCGGCCGCGCGGCTTTGAATGTCCGGCGCGGTTATGTCGACTGGAAGGCGCAGGAGGAAATGGAGGCCGAGCTCCGCGAAATCTGCGGGATGGGTGTCCGGCTGAACCTGCTTTTCAACGCCAGCTGCTACGGAGGACGCGCCATCAGCGAGCATCTCGAGCACCAGGTGGCGTCGGTGATCGAACATCTCTCTGAGATACTGGGGCGTCTGGACGGAGTGACCACGGCTTCGCTGGCCGTGGCCAACACTATGAAACGGCATTTCCCGGACGTGAAGGTCCGGGCATCCGTCAACATGCGGATCGGGACTGTGCATGCCATGGAATATGTAGGGCACCTCTTCGACGAATACTGCGTGCAGCGCGAGATGAACCGCGACATCGAGAAAATCCGCGAACTTCGCAGATGGGCCGACGCAAACGGAAAGGGAATCAGCATCCTGGCGAACAGCGGCTGCCTGAGGCATTGCAGCGGCCAGACATTCCACGACAACCTGGTGGCGCACGAACAGGAGGTGGACGAGACGCGCAACACCTCGGGCTGGTCGCCGATACTGTGCCGGCATGTCGTCGGCGCAGCGGGCGGAAGACACCATGTCCTGCGGGCGACCTGGATCCGGCCGGAGGACATCGGCCGTTATGAAGGTGTAATTGATCTGGTGAAACTCGCGACAAGGATGCACGAGCGGCCGCGGATGGTCGTCGCAGCATACGCCAACCGACGGTTCCACGGCAATCTGCTCAACCTCTTTGAGCCAAGCCATACTGCCGCATTCGACGGTTGCTGGATTGACAACGACGCGTTTCCCACCGACTGGTTCGAGCATACCTCGGAGTGTGTCCGTCGAGACGGTGAATGCGCCCGTTGCAATGAAATACTGAAAACGGTGCTGAAGGAGTCTGGCCCGGAGGAGTATATCTTCATCGAAAAGTTCTGAATAAAAATGACTGCGGTCGATTGCGGCCGTTCGCGGTCGGCTGCGACCGGGAGTGTAAATGAAAAAAATCTTTAAAACCGCCGTTCTGTCGGGGGCGGCGCTAGCCGCATGCTTCGTAGTTCAAGCTGAAGAGAAGCTTTCTGACGACGACATCCGCTGGCGCGAAAAGATCGGATTCAACCCGCAGGTGCACGCCTCGGTTGAGAATTCCTCCGACGCGGAAGTTTTCGCCCGGGCTCCGTATGCGTATTATCCTTACTCAAACGAGCTTGAAGTGGTGTTTGATCTTGCCGCGGCCGTCAAACTCCTGCCGGCGGACTCGCCGAAGCCTTCGGGAGGTCTGAACTCCGTGGAAGTTATGGTCTTTCCCGTCGTAATTACCCAGGAAGAATTCGCGGAGTTTGCGCACTTTTACGCGCCGAATCCCAAGGTACCGCCCGATCTGGACAAGCCAGTTGCTTGCGGCAAGATCCCGCTCGATGGCAAGGGCCGCGGCCATGGCATCTTCAAAATACCGGATATGCCGGACGGCAACTACCGGGTCGTGTATGAATATGGCGGCGCAAGGCTCACGGCATCAAGAACTTTCAGAAGGTCTCATTTCGAATGGGAGCGCTGCAGATATGGAACCGAGCACAAGGTTTACGCCCCGTTCACGCCGGTCGCGGTGGACGGAAACAAAGTGTCCGTCGCCGACCGGACATACGCGATCAACTCCTTCGGGCTTTTCGACAGCGTGATCAGCAAGGGCCGGGAACTGCTCGCAGAGCCAATGAAGCTTGTCGCCGAAAAGACGGACGGTTCGCGCATCGCTTGGAAGGCCGGGAAGATAAGCGGCAAGGCGGTTTATGCGGATCTCGCGGAATTCAAATGTTCCACGGAATCGGAGATAGGTACGCTGCAATCTGAAGTTTCGATCGAGGAGGACGGCTGTGCGAAAATCGCAATGACGCTGACACCTGTCACCCGACACCAGACACCTATCCGCCGAGCCTGGCTCGAGATCGCTCTCAAGGAAACGGAAGCGCCTCTCTGCCACATGGTCGGCATGAACTCGATGCGGCACAACTATGCGGGGAATGTCCCTCGCGGCGGGAAGATAACCTGGCTCAACCAGCCTTGGCGCCCGGCGCGCTTCGAGGTTCAGCCATTCGAAGGCGAGACACCCGCCTCATATCAGGTATGGGAGGCGAACAACCAGATGCACTGGGGGGGCGAGAGATGGAATTTCGCGCCTTATGTCTGGCTGGGCGCGGAGGAGCGCGGGCTGGCCTGGTTCGGCGATGACATCGGCGGATACAGCACCGACGGCAAAACTTCGCTGCAGCGGCTCTTTATCGAGCCGGGCAAAGTGGTTCTGCGGGTCGAATTTATCCAGCAGCCTGTCACGCTGGAATCTCCACGCCGCTTTGTTTTCGGCCTGCAGGCGAGCCCGACGAAACCGATGCGTCCTGACTGGCGCGGCTACAGCGTCCCCGGCGGCGGCGGAATGTCGGTCGTGGTCTGGGGCGGCTTCAACTGCGCGGACAAGGTTCCGGCCAACAAGGACTGGACGATCGTGGATAAAGTGATGGAAGGCCGCAAGACGGGCAAGCCCGACTTTGCGTGGTTCGCGGAATACGCGAAGACGCACAAGACGATTTCCGGCAGCGGCGGCGCGAAGGCCGGGCGCCTGCATGAGATAACGCTCGAAGAGGCGAAGGCCAACGGCCAGCCATGGCTCACCGCCCTGAACCATTTCGTCGCCAGGGAGGCGGGCGCACAGGCCGGCGTCGGCACCACCGTCTATTACGAGGAGCATCAGACAAGCGGAAACTATCCGGACGTTGCGGAGTTCATGGACGAATGGAGCGACTCCAGTTTCGCCCGTTACCGTTACTTCGACTATCCGAAGACGTGGGGGCCGGAATGCCGCAGCGCCAATCCGGAGAGCTACCGCGACTTCGCAGTCTTCTACGCCAACGAATGGATGAAACGCGGAGTCGGCATCTATTACGACAACACTTATCCGATGGTGGACAGGAATCCGGAGCATTTCCGTGGACGTGGAATAACATGGTCAAGCAGCATCTGGGGGCACCGCGACTATTACAAGCGCGTCTGGAAGCGGAGCCGGGAACTGATGGAGTCGGGTGCATCCCCGCTACCGCTGCACACAGTCGGCCATGTCACAAACTGCCAGGTTCTGCCTTACACCACGTGGTGGGATGCGACGCTCGGGGTAGAATCTCCCGGCCAGTGGCAGCCGGACAAGATGCCGTCAGCCGAGGAGATGAGGAAATGCATTGAGGAATGGTCCTTCGTAATTCTTCCGGGTCCTAACAAGGATACGCCCGGCCAGGCACTGCCGTATCCTCCCGACTACCTGCGCGCGATGGAGATGGGCCGGATGGCGGGGCTGATCCCGCACTACAGGCACCTTCTGCGGAGCGAGGATGCGGTAGGCGGCCTCGGGATAAGCTTTGGAGCGACCGACCAGGGCAGGGAGCCGGAACTGCGCGAGCACCGCCTCCTCTCCGACGCCGCGATGGGCATCGTCCATGAGATCCGCGGCGGTGCAAGCGGCTACGAGCATCCTAAGATAGGAGGGCTTCGTCGCTCAATCAATGACTTCGGATATGGAAAGCCCGGAGTCAAAGTATACAACTACTGGGATGAGGATCCTTTTGCGGCCAAAATAATAGGGCTCGGCAATCCAAAAGTGAAATGGCTTGCAATGACCCGCGACGGCGCGCCGTTCGGCATGATACTACTTCAAAGCTACAGTCCCGAGGCGTCAAGCACTTCGCTGATCTTCCCCGAGGGGAAAATATTCATCGACGCGGAAACCCGTGAAACGTTCCAGGCCGGAGCGGACGGGAGTGTGGAGATAAAGCTGCCCGCCGACTACGGGACAAGGCTCTTCTATGTGCTCAGGAACGAAGGGGCGCCGAAGCTCCTGTCTAAAAGCGCAGATACGCTTCTTCTTGACGACTTTGAACTCGGCCTCGGTTTCAACCTTGCTGTCCACGGCAAGGGCTTTGACGTCGTAAAGGACACAGATGTCCAGGAGAACCATGTTTTGAGGATAGTATCAGGCCATCCCTCGCAGAACGTCCTTGTCACGCAGGGGCTTGAGGATATGGCCGATTACGAGCTTTCGTTCAAGTTCCGGATTCCTGCAGTCCCCGCCGAGGCGGGCAAAGGCGGCCTCCTCCATCTCGGCTACCGCGATTCCGGCAGCCAGCGTTTCTATTTCGGACTGGGATATGAGGCTTGCAAGGACGGCAAGTCTTCATGGACTGTCTCGAGTCCGGTGATGGTCCTCGACGGCGGCAAGAACGAAGGCTACGGGAAGACCGTAGCGGCCAGCCCGGTCGAAGCTTCTGTGGACACCGAGTGGCATACGCTCGCCATCAAAGTCCAGGGGCCAAGGCACACGATCGCAATCGACGGGAAAACAGTCTTCGAAGGCGAGGACGAACGCAATCTCAAAGGCCCGTTCACGATCGCTCCCGGCTGGGGATGGAACAAGACCGAATATGTGGAGATCGACGAGATTTCAGTAAAATCCCTGAAACAGGAGTAGCTTGCGACTTCCAGGCGCAAGGGGGAATCTCATACCATTTCGCAACCAAACTGATATAAAATTAGCCCAACTTCCGCGCATAAAAAATAGACATGTTGATAATCAAGGACTTAGGTGCGGTATTGGCACTACGGTCCTTTCACATCTTCCGGCGAAAGACGTTTGAGCGGACGGGAAGCGTCTTCACGTCTATCCCCATGATATCATGGATCAATCGTTGTTTTTCGTCGGGCCGTCCCGGCTTCCGGATCCGCCTCACCGTTCCGTCGGAGCAGGGGATGATCAGCGTGCTGTAGCAGTGGGTCGCCTGCGCGCTGGTTATATCCGGCGCGGCGATCTGCAACTTCTCGATCAGGAAAAGAGCATAGGGCCGGGGCGTCAGCCGATTATTTGTTGAATCCGGGCTGGCCTTTGGCGGCGTCGACGAACGCCAGGATGTTATCGAGCGGGACGTCTCCTTCGACCGCATGTGCAGGCGCGAAGATATATCCGCCCCTGAGTCCCTTTTTCAAGAGCTTGTCGCTCTCGTTTCTCACTTCTTCCACGGAGCCCTTCGGGAGGGTCTGCTGGGTTGAAAGGCCCCCGTGGAACGCCAGCCTGCCGTGATACTTGTCCATCAACGCGAAGACGTCCATGACTTCCGGCTGGAAGGGATTGAAGCAGTTGAGGCCGATTTCTATGAGTTCGTCGAAGAGCTCGTCGACGTCGCCGCAGGAATGGATGAAGACTTTCTTGCCTGCGGAGCGGACCTCTCCGTAGGCCCGTGCCAGGTGCGGTTTGATGAAGGTCCGCCAGATCTCCGGGCCCATCTGGAGTCCGATCTGCTGGCCCCAGTCGTCGCCGAAATAGACGGCGTCGACGTCCAGCTTGACGGCCCTCCTCACAAGTTCGACGTTGAAGTCGGTGATGCGGCGCAAAAGTTCCTCGACGAAGTCGGGGTGCTCGATGAAGTCCATCATGAGGTTTTCCATTCCTCGGAGAGTCCAGGCGCGTTCGTAGAGCGAGAATCCGATGGAGTAGACGCGGTATCTTTCCTGCGCGTTTTTTGATTTCAGGCCGTCGACTCCGCCCCAGAAGACCTGATCGTCTGGATCCGGAAATGAATAGCCGCGCAGTGACGGCTCGGGCAGGACGCAGCCCCTTACGATTCCGATGTCCTTGTCGACGCTCTTGTCCCAGACTACGCCGAAGACGTCCCTGACGCAGCCGCCGCCGATGTCCTTGAAGAATCCTACGCCTCCCCCGATCCCGTGGATATGCGGCTGCAGGAAAGGATCAATATCCCTGGTTCCGAAATGTTCCTGCAGCATTTCCGCCGGCTCCTTGGTGAAAGCGAAGCTCCACGGCGTATAGGGGACGTCCTTCGATTCGACGGCAAGCTTTACTACATCCCTCTTTGGCATCTTCATTGAGTCCTCCTTTTGCATATCTTTCTTATGGCCATTATATCCTTATTGCATCGGAGCCAAGATACTGCTGGAAACGCCGTTCCGGAATGGACATAGGGGCTTTAAGCATGGACATTTGTGCAGAATGAGCAATATTATGTCCATGCCGCAGAGTAAAAATGGGAATCTGAAAGTCCTCCTCAACGAGAGCGTGCAGTCCGCCTTGGACAACTTTTCCGGGTGCTTCGGGGCGAGGATCGCGTATTTCGCCACCGACATGCGCGAGCTCAAGGTCGGTCAGAAGAAGCGGATGTGCCGCTACTGCTCGCTGATCCGGTCAAGGCTTTACGGCGACGGACGCTGCCTGGAGCAGGACAGGGCCAAGCTGCAAGAGGCCTCGGAGAGGGGGTCGCTGCTGTCCTACACGTGCCACGGGGGCCTGGTCGAGGCGATAATTCCGGTCTATGCCGACGGCGTACTGATCGGCTTTGTAATGACCGGCCAGTTCCGTACGGTGTCCGCTCCGCCGAAGGGCGTATTGGATGACTGGACGCGCAGGTTCGGGAAGGCCGCCGAAATAAAATCCGCATTCATGGAAGTCCCCGAAATATCTTCCGTAAAACTGCCCAGCATGCTCGGGCTCTTCTCGATGCTGGTCCGCTCGATCGCGAAAGAGGGGATTGCCGGGATACAGGGAGACATGCTTGTCGAAAAGGTGCTGGACAGGATAAGGCGCGATCCTGCGAATCCGCCGACTCTGGCCGAAGCGGCCCGGCTGGCGGGACGCAGCCGCTCGTCGGTGTCCCACGCGTTCAAGGCCAGGCTTGGAAGATCGTTCAAGTCGTACGTCATAGACATGCGGCTGGCGCGCGCCGAAGAAATACTCTGCAACAGCCCTGGGTCGACAGTCAAGGAGGCGGCGTCAAGGATCGGATTCCAGGACGAGTTCTATTTCTCCAGGATATTCAGGAAATATCGGGGCTTCCCCCCGTCGGAGCTGGCAAGGCGCGGCCGGCGTCCTTGAGATGCGTTTCAGATATGACACGGACCGCGCGGAAATCAGCGCGCGAAGGACAGGATGAGGATAAACACCGCCAATGCGACCCCAGCAATTTTCCAGCAGTTCAAGCATTCGCGGTAGATGATGAACAACAGCAGGAGGCCGAATCCCATTCCGATGCCTTGAACCAGAGGGAACACTACTACGGCGGGCAGACGCATAGATCCTATGAGACTCAGATTGGCGGCCGCGGCGGCGGTGCCGACCGAGAGCCCCCATTTCCATTCAACAGGCTTGATGTCAAGGACAATGCCGCGCCGGAAGCCTATGAGCAGTTCCACGTAGAATCCGATGCTGAATATCAGCAGCGCGAACTGGGCCGTTCCGACATCAGGCCAGAAAACACCTTTGAGCTTATAGCCCAGCATCAAAAGTCCGTTGCCCAGGAAAACTGACACAAGTGCGGGCGCCCCACCAATGCCTGCGGCATTAGCCTTCAAGATGCTCTTGTCCGCCCCCATCCCCTTCCAGGAAGTCCATAGGAGCACGGCGAATGCCGCGATGATCAGCCAATCCGTGGCATGATGCCAGCGCTCCCGGAGCAGCATGGGGGCAAGGGCGACTGGAACGACAAGGGCCACATTCGCAAGCATCCATACCAGTGAGGGCGGGTAATGCCGATTTGCCGTGATCATGCTGCGCATGACCAGTATGTAGAGGAATCCCATGGCAGCCGTCAAAAGCCAAAGCGGAGATGTCCCGCTGAACACGTATTCCTTCAAAATGCCGTCATATATTAGCATCAATTGATAAAGCCACATACGGATATAATTCTTATAAAGCAGTATTATATTATCATCATTGCAATATAACTAATGGGGCTTCGTCCATGCTTTCATACAGGAATCTGATCAGGCCGGGGATGTCGGCCAGCGGCGCCATGGGCGACTGGATGCTGGGGATGACCCTCAGGGGGCGCAACCACGAGTTCCATTCCGGCGGCGACTTCTCCCAGGGCCTGCATGATCTCATCGTCATCAAGGCGAACACGGACCATCGCTGGAAGGTGACGGAGGATGGCGGGCCGTGGGAGGTGATATATTTCATATTCCATCCCGGTCCGGCGATGATGCAGCTCTTGAAGCTTCCGGAGATACGGCCTGGGATAATGAGGCTTTCCCTGGCGGGATCCCCGGTCCGGGGTAAAGTGCGTGCGGCATTGCTTGAGGGGCACAGGGTTCTGAACAGCCACTTGCCTAACCGCGAAAATCTGGCCATGAACTGCCTGGAGAACGCGCTGCTTTGGTGCCAGGCGGAGATGAACCAGGCGAGGACGCCTGTTGATCCTCGCATCCAGAAGGCCATTGAATATCTGGCGAACAATCTGGGCAGGGCGGTGTATCTTGCCGACGTGGCCCGTGCGGCGTCATTGTCCACGCCCAGGCTTATGACTCTGTTCAGAAAGCATGCCGGAACCACACCGATGGAATATTTGGAGAGGGAGCGCATGGAACGGGCAAGCGAGATGCTCTCGCTCAGTTATCATGCCGTCAAGGAGATCGCGGGACTGGTCGGCTACGGGGACACCGTCCATTTTTCAAAACGCTTCGCCCGGCGTTTCAAGCTTTCCCCTAAGGCCTATCGCCTGGCGCAGAAACGCAAGATGAAGAAGCCGTCCTGAGCCGCGAGAATATGTTTCCGCTAATTGCCCTCCGCCTGCTATGCGGTTGCCTGGATCATGTGCGATACGGCTGCGTCGGAGAGTGCAAGTCCGGGCTTGAACTGGCCGCCCATCGCATACGCGCACATTTTGGAGAGCAGATATCGCGCCTCCGGAAATCTCGGAGACAGGTCCAGGCTTGTAAGAATCACGCCCCCTTTTCCAAAGGATCTCTCCAGCAGGTAACCGAGCGGATGGCAGACGGGATATCGATGTATGACTCGGATTGCCGGTTCGCCGTTCGCCAGTCCGAACGGCTCCAGTTCGATAGGCGGCGCGTCGTTCATCAACCGGTAGAACTGCAGATCCGCAAATCCCTCATGCGGAAAATCGCCGAGCATCGGATGCTTGCGGATTACCGTTCCATTCTGGCCATCCTCGTAAGGTGCGTAATTCGCGCCGGGCGTGAAGAAATAGCCTTGGCCGCCGCAGCCGTTTCCGCCGTGGGGCCGGACCATCCCTTCGCCTGCGGCCAGGATGACGCGGCCTCCGCCGCGCATAAATTCCGTCAAGTGATCATCCAGCTTGTCGCTCAATACGACGGAAGTCTTGCAGGGAGGCAGCCCGGCGGCCGTGATAAGCGGGACATCTTTCCAGTCATGGAGCCAGCCCTGCTCCGGCCTGCCGTAGCGCATGACATTGCGTGGAAGGGTGGCCTCCGGGAAAATCCAAAGATTCCACGAGTTGGTGACGATGCGGTGAGCTTCCAAGAGGGACACTTCTAGCCTCGCCGCCTTCGGATAAGCAACTGGAGGAAGCTCAATTCGGATTTCCCCGATCGGATGCGTGCGATAGGGCTTGTGGGCAAAGGCGGATTCACCTCTGGAAATAATCTTGCCTGCGCAGTTCAGCCGCCATCCGAGGGAGGGCTTCTTCATGGGGGGATGGGAGAAGTCGGAGACGAAGAACTTGCATTTGAAGTGTGCGCCTCCTGTCAGTACACGGTCTTCGAATGCCAGGCTTGACAGGACAACGGTGTCGCCGTTTGTCTCGAGCCATGTCTTTGCGTCGGCGATTTTCCGGCAATAAAACTCATCGATGATTCCTTGCGGCGACGGATTGGCGTCCATGGCGTTGAAATGGCTTATTCCGGCCAGGGTCGGATTGTCGCGGCGGCAGTTCTCCATCTTCGCCTTCGCCTCCAGAAGCTGAAGGCGCTGGCTCCGGTCGGCAAAGTCTGGGAGGCGATGTGCCAGCCCATGGCGGCCGGCCGCATCCAGGGCGATGTCGATGCAGTATGGACGTATCGCGCCCGAATATTTCTTCCGGATTCGGACGTCTGGGAACGAGCTCCACCAGCGGAACTCGTGCTGGATGAGAGGCTTGGGTCGGGAGAGCTTCGTATTGGCTTCCGCATTGACGAAGTCCTCCGGCAGTTCGCCGTTGTGGCCGCCGTCAGTCCAGATTACCATGGCGGTCGGCTTGATCTCCTTTGTCTCGCGGTAGCACTGCCATGCTGTTCTGGGATAAAATGTTCTGCCTCCGAGCTCGTTGCTCATGCAGTATATGTTTGCGGAGGGATGGTTGACGTCGCGAAGTACGATTTTGTTCCACTGGCCGCGCAGCGTTTCACGGTTCGACGCCATGGGCTGCGGCCATGGGTAGACATGCCACGGCGACATTCCGGCCCATGCCCCCAGCATGCCCATCTCGCTCTGGATCAAGAGGCCCATCTCGTCGGCCACGTCAAAATATTCCGGGGCGTAGACGTACGACTGGCATCTGACCTGGTTGTAGCCGTATTCGCGCAAGGCCCTGAGCTTGCGCCTCCAGCGTTCGCGGCTGGTGTCCGGGCATCCTGTTTCAGGGCAGCTGAGGAAATCGCCTGTGCCGCGTATGTAGTAAGGTTCACCGTTGACGAGAAAGTTATTTCCCCGAGCCGCCAGAGTTACAAAGCCTGTCCTCTCGATCTGGGCGTCAAGGGCTCCTTCCTGCCCGCAAAGTTCGGCCTCGACACGGTAGAGGTTCGGCGTGTCCGGACTCCAGAGGAGCGGGGAAGAAACTGGCAGGCGGAAATTTATGTCGGCGCCGATGACCGGCCGCTCCACGGCGATTGGATTCACAGCCTTTCCTGTCCCGGGATGGACAGCGAGCCTTAGCATAAGCTTATTTCTTGCGGAGCCGCCTATTCTTGCGGAGATGCGCAGCTCCTGCCTGTCCACGTCGGGATAGAGGGAGAGCCGTTCCAGGAAGCATTCCCCGACGGATGTGATTTCAACTCCGCGATATAGACCTGACCAGCTGCCCTGCCAGTTGTAGGCGAAGCCGAATTCCCGGTTGCGCTCGTGGATGCGTACGACAAGGTCGTTGCCGCTGCCGGACCTGACGATGCCGGAGATCTCGAAGGCGAAGGGGACAAACGGCAAATCATTGCAGCCAAGATACTTGCCGTTCAGCCATGCTTCAGCGCTCGGATGCGCACCTCCGAAGTTGAGCCAGAGGCGTCTTCCAGACCAGGTTTCCGGAATCGCGAAAGATTTGGCATACCAGCCCGTCCCCTTGTATGTGGCGCGGAAAGTCCGTGCCTTCAGCCGGAAGTCCCAGACTTCGTCGTCTGCATCTCCGCCGAATCCCTGTCCCTGCCAGCAACCCGGCACCTTGATTGACCGCTTGATCGTGTCCGGCCTCCTGAACCACGATTTCTTTATGCCTTCGTCCGCCGGATCCAGCCTGAAGCGCCAGCCGTCCGAAAGGTTCATCCGCTTTTCCGAAGGATGGAGGAAGAGCGGATTTACACGAACCGGGGATAGCTTCGCGGCCCGGGGAGATTCTTTACTATGCTGTGATTTTCCGGCCGGCATTTTATCCTCCTAGAACTTGGCGTTTGATATTCATATAATATTGGAAATCCGCAAATGAGATGTCCGGCGGTATAGCGTGGTCGATCCATGGAATGTATCCTCCTCCGCGGATGACTGGTGCGAGCCTGGCGAGTTCCTTGTCAATCGCCTTCGGTCCTTTGGCAATCACTCGCTTGTCGACTCCGCCGACCATGCAGAACTTCCTTCCATATTTCTTCCGCATTGCCACGGGATCCATCCCTGCCGCGACCTCCATCGGGTTGAATCCGTCCACGCCCGCCTCGAGGAACAGCGGGATCAACGCCTCGAAATCCCCGTCAGTGTCTACGATGGCGATCCTTATGCCGCAGTCTTTGAGAAACTTGATGTATCTACGGTAATGGTGGAGAAAAAATTCCCCGAAGATGTTCGGGCCGATGAGCGGTCCCCCCTTGCCTGCGAGATCCTCATGTATGATGATGTAGTCGAACCGGACGTCGTTCAGCGCCCTCTCATACAGCCTGATGATGTAGTCGCAGAGGAACTCAAGGCAGTCCTTGACGAGGACAGGATCGTCGTAGAACATATATGAGAGACGTTCCGTTCCGATCCAGGTGCGCAGCATGCTGTAGAATCCGAAGTCGCCCCATATCTGGTTGATGCAGACAGGATTCTCCGAGACGCGCGCTCTTTCCACGAATGAATCCCAGTCATTGGGATAACGGGCTTCCAACCCGCCTTCGTAGCGCCTGCGCATCTCCCCGAAGCTTGCACGGTTCTTGACGGCGAAGTCGATGTAGTGGTCCATGCAGATGCTCGTATATTTGCCGTCGACCTTCA
The DNA here is from genome assembly GCA_964636325.1 of uncultured Victivallaceae bacterium. Taxonomy (GTDB): domain Bacteria; phylum Verrucomicrobiota; class Lentisphaeria; order Victivallales; family GWF2-50-93; genus CAZWRV01. The sequence goes on from CAZWRV010000019.1 coordinate 57,797, forward strand.
ACCCTTGGCGCGTGCGGCCGAAAGAGTCGATGAAGTAAAGATATTCCGGCGTCTCGCTCAGAATCCTGTGTTCAAATTGCGGAAGGGGGCCGGACGGATTAATTCCGGTTGCCAGGCATCCGTCCAGGTTGAAATATTTGTTTCCGGCCAGGAAGCATCCGTCGAGATCGGCTGGAGCGCCTTCGCGGATCCAGCGTTCCCGGGTCTGGCCCCAGAGGCCGATTTCCAGGTTCGGAACCCGGTCCACGGCCTTGAACTGAAGCGTGTTGACAAAACGTTCCTTAGGTGTCATAGCAGAACTCCATGCGGTTTATTGTTTTTATGGACTGCGCAAGCTTGCTTGCGACCTGTTTTTCGGAGCTTGCGCCGTTGGTAGCAATTGCGACAAGCAAGCTTGCGCGCTCCAAGACGAAATTCTATTTCATGTTTTCATGTTGCATGGCGCTTGTTGAGTTGTCCGATCTTTCGTCGTGAAATCAAGACAGACAAGCGTTCTGAATTATCCTTTATCCTGTCCAGGACCGACGGCTTGAACATCCTGATCCATTCCGTGGGCACGTTGCCGGAGCCGGAGATTGCGCCTGCGAGCATCGCGGCGCGCCCCGCGTTTGTGTCCGCGTCACGGCCGATGTTGGTGCCGCCTAATGCGGATTTGCTGACGTCGCCCTTGGCTATTTTAAGGATGGCGAGCGGCAGACCTACTATCTCCAGATGCGCGGACTGCCACCAGTTGAACATCAGGCATTTTTCATAAAGCTCCTTCCGTGCCTCGAAGACGTCGTCGTATTTCTCCGCCACATCGATGCATGTCGAAAGATATTCGCGGCAGCTTTTGAAGATCCTTCCGCCGATTGCCCTGAGCTGGTCGGAGCGCGAAAGCTTCCAGTCTAGCGAGGCGGCAACTAGGGCCGCCTCGCAGACGCTGTCGGCGGTCGCGCCGGGCCTCATGGCCTCAGCGACCGCCGCCGCCAGGATGGAAGTCGCAGCGATCTCCACTCCGCGGACGTGCATGTAGGCTATGGCCGGGGCGTCGATCACCGCGTATTCCGGATCGGCGATGTGGTAAAGCCCCACGGGCTCTATGCACATCACAGACGTGCCCATCGGATTCCAGTGGCCGCTTATCCGCGGATCCCAGCCATCGGAAATCAGGTCGAAGGAATGTCTGTCGTTGAACGGCCAGAGGTTCGCCTTGGACCAGTTATTAAGCCAGGTCTCGGCCAGATGCCGGGCCATCACCGGGCGTCCTCCGCGCGAGAGATACGCCTCCAGAAGCAGCTGCATCTGCTGGTTGTCGTCCTCGCTTTCGAGCCGCTCCGGCTGGAGAATTGTCCGGACTCCGCCCGGATGCTTTGCATCTATCTCCTCATATGTCCAGCCTTCGACAGGCGAGCCCATGGCGTTGCCGATGGAACTGGCGAGCAGGCAGCCGTAGATCTTGTCCTGGAGGAGGCTGTGCCCGGACTGTCTTTTATCGACCAGCGTCTCATGGACGCTTATGATCGCCTTCTCCTTTTTGCGGCGCTTCCCCACGACATGAATTATCGGATGCCATTTGTTCGCGATCGGTTCCGCCCATGAGAGCCATTCCTCCGGAAATATTTTCCGTCCGGCCATGGCGCCGAGGACGGCTCCGCCAAGGATCGGGGCGCCCATGGGCTCGCGCTCGGGGAGAGGGCAGAGAAGCAGGGACATGAAGAGCTTCGGATCGCCGAGCATTACATCCTTCAAGAGCGGCAGGACAAAGCGGATCGGGTTCGGCGCCAGCGGGCTTTTCTCTCGCTGGCTGCACGGGAAACCTTTCAGCCATCGATTGATATGCTCCTCTCTCCTCGGTGTGTCGCTGAAATATCCCCTCGTGGATGCGACGCAGTATTCGAGTTCCTGGAAGACGGCCTTGCAGTTCTCCTTGGCGAGATCAAGGACGGCGGAGGCGACCGCTTCAGGAGAATTGTCCGGATCGAAAGCGGATGCGACCGCGGCGGCGGCAAGACCCGCCCAGTCTGCGCCGAGGCGTGGCTGGCACACGGAGGCGAGTTCCACGCCGTCGAGATATGCGTACTCCGGATCGCAATAGTGGTATATCCCGACGGCCGGCATCGCGTCGGCGACGAGGCCGGACGGCACCGTGCCGATTCCGCTGATGCGCGGGTTGCAGCCCTCGCCAAGCAGCTCCTGGGTCGTGTAGAACAGCATCCAGGCCGTGAAGTTGGAATCCGAGATCTCCTTGCTCCCCCTGAGCGCGCAGGCGAAATCCTCCGGAGTCGCACGTCCCTGCTTGCCAACATATGCCGCCACGCCGACATCCACAAGCGGCGTCAGCTTCGGGAAGGCGGAACAAGTCGCATATGGACGGCTCTTAAGATATTTTTTCTCCTCTTGGGCGCTCACCGGCTCAAGCTTCAAGTCCAGCAGGTCTCGCGCGCAGGAGACGGCGCGATACTGCTGAGTCCGCACGTGCCATGTCCAGCCGAGCTCCGCGCCGATTGCAGCGCCGAGAAGGCATCCTTCGATCCGATCTTTCAAGGTCAAACGTTGTTTCACCGCATCACCTTCATGTGTTTTATTATCATTTATATTATTCGGGCGGAGGAATATCCGCGCATGTATAAAACGTATAAGAAGCTTCCTTGATGTCCATGTGTAATCTTATTATGAAGCAGTGTTATATTATCATATTTCAGATTTCCTGAGCGTAAGTCTCTACGCGGCGGAAGTTCCCGCCGCCGAGAAGACGGTTGAATAGAATTCAACTCTCCATCCGCCGGTCGGCGGATATAATAAAACAATCGAATTTCAGAGTAGTGGCTATCTGCGGAGCTCGCAGTATTGTCGATGTGAAACTCGAAGTACGCGCTCGATCCGAGAGCGGCCTGACATAAAGAATGTCGCACTCGGATCGTGCGACGTACTTGAGGCAAGTTTCAGGAGAGTGCCTCTCCCCGAGCGCGAAACGCCTCGGGGTTCTGTCGGTCAGAAACTCGAAGTAGCGCAGGTATTCCTACCTGCGGATTGCGCAGACAGGAATGTCTACGCCACTTCGAGGCGAGTTTCAGAGGAGGTGGCGCCAATAGGGGAAGAGGCGTTTCAGCGACGGCGCAGTTCCTGGAAGCATTCGTCGTAGAAGAGCGCGGCTTCGACGGGGGTGTTGTGCGGTATCATGTTTGTGACGCCCATGAAGAATCCCGGGCATTGCTTCCCGATCGTCATGCATCTTTCGACCTCCGCGCGGATTTCAGCGCGGTTGCCGCGCAGTAGGATGCGTGTGTCGGCGTTCCCGATGAAGAAGTGAGTCCTTCCGTAGCGTTCAGCCACCCGGCTCATGTCCGTGAGGGGCTCCATGAAGAATCCGTGAGCGCCGGTGCCGGCGACGTCGTCGATGAACTCGGTGTAGTCGCCGTCGCTTAGGAACAGCACCTTCTTGCCTGCGTCGATCAGCGGCGCATAGAGCTTCTTCAGGTTCGGGAAGATATATTTCCGGTAGAATCCAGGCGCGAATATCGCACCCTCGGTCCAGACTATGTCGTCGTGGCTCGCGATGAGAGGCGCGTCGCATTCGGCCATGGCGTTGTAGTATTGCTGCATCCAGGAGCCGTAGCGATTGAGGATTTCGCCGAATCCGTCAGGATCCTGTCCGGCCATGGCGAGCAGCATCTCCCACCCGAAGACGTATATGCATCCTGTGAGCAAGGTGATGTATGTGCCGGTCGAGCAGGCCGTGTTGGGATTGTCCTCGCAGACTTGGCGGTAATGGTTGTCGAAACGCTCCACCAGTGAGCGGTGATCCTTTTTCCCGAAAGTCTCCCACGGATCGAAGCGGAGAGCCGTTTCAATATCGACGAATGCCTCGCTTAGCAGAGGCTGGAAATCTACGGATCCCGCCTCGTATTCGGCGTGGCCCATCTGGGTGCGGCAGGCGGCAAGCTCGTCGGCATGCAGCATGGTCGAAGGAGTAAGATCATAATCCCATGCCTTGCGGAATGCACGGGAGGCCCGGCCGCGCTCTTCAGGAGGGCTCTCGGGCGTCACATGGATTCCGGTCACAGCCCCGACTAGTTCCCAGTGGCGGTCAGCATCGAATTCGACGCGTGCGACTTGGTCCGTCATCTCAAGGTTTATCGTCGCCCATTGGACATATGCCCCTTACCTTATATTCGATAATTGGTTTTGAATGTCAGTGAAAAGCTATCTTGCAATATCTGTCTGGCAAGTACGGGGGACGTTTATTCGGTAGGGAATTGCCAAGGGCAGGCTATTCTTAAGAAATGATTTATGCAGCATCAGGATTCTAACAGTTCCGGCAGAGGTGACCGGGGTGTTCTCTGTTCGAGCCGAAGGAAGACGCCCCAGGCCTGGCCGGCCAACGATGCGAGCGCAACCACAAGCTCATGCTCGCCGGCAGATGCCGCGAATTCCACTTTGGCGTCGTCGAACGCTGCAGGCGGGCCGGCTTCGGGATCGCAGAATATTTCGTGGCCGTCCACCCAGACCTTGACAGGGCCGTCGTAACCGAGCCAGGCGCGGAGCCGGGAGGAACGTGCGCAATTGAACCTGCAGGCATAGTAGACAAGTGCGTCCTTCGGTTTCTGCGCGCCGCTGCCGGGAGTAGCACCGAACGGGCCTGTGGCATATGCGCCCGAGGGCAGGCCAAACTGCTTGAGCTCCTCATGGCGGTCGGCGAAAGCGCCGCCGAATTTCCGGTGCGTAAAATCGTGAATCATTTTTTTGCCGGGCGCGGCAAGCGAGCTGATTTCCGCGTATGGTTCGATTTCGCTTACTCTGAAGACGCGGATGAAATCAGTGAAATGTCCTGCGTTCCTGCGCGAGCTTCTCAGCCAAGGCTGCTTCGGCGGCTTCATTTCGATCTGCCTTAGCAACCAATAGTTTCGCAGCCACTGGATCTCCTGGACGCCTGTGCTTCTCGCATAGAGATGCACAGTCTCGGGAAGATGATCGTAGTCTTCATATAGGTAATGCGTGAAATCCTCCGGCACCCGCTTGAAAAGCGAGAGAATTTCAAATGCCATCTCGAACGCGCCAGGATAACCGAGCGCGGCAAGCCCGCAGATAGGGTTGTGTTCGAAGTGAGGTCTCTGGCGTCCGCGGTGCCGCGTGGCGAAGAAGGCGAAGCCGAATCCGCGTTCGCGGTCAAATTCCGGATCCACGCCGACCTGATCGGGAGTCACGCCGGGCTGATCTCGCTTAATCATTTCCGGTTTAGGATATGTCGATAGCGCAATCTGCGCCTCGGCGAAGGCGCGGTCGAAAAACTCCATAGGCAAGTGGCGGGCGAAATCCTTTCCGAGCAATTCGGCCAGGACCGGAAGGTCGCTTCCCCAGTTGAAAGCCCGGAGGATGTGGAACTTCGGATCGCGGAAACGGGCAAGCTGTCCGTCCAGTTTCTTCCGCCAGAAGGCGCTTCGCGTGCGCCGTGCCGTCCAGGCCGCGGCCGGTAGGAAAAAGCTCATCCCATGCTGGAAGTCCTGGTTCCACTCGGTCAACATCGTCTTGTAGTAGAAATAAGTGAATCCCTGGTCGGCATACCATTTCAGAGTCTGTTCTACCAAGGTGTCGATCTCGGTCTGGGTCGCCTTGTCCGCATGTGGACGAAACAGATATAATCCGGATAGCATCGGGCTCGCCTGGTCGGTACCGAGCGGTTCGAGGAACTGGTGCATCAGCGTCTCCAGTCCGCCTTTCCAGCCGCCGTAGGGACGCAGGAACGAGCCGATGCCGTGGATCTGCGAGGCCGAATATATGCGGCGCAGAGTCTGCCAGAGTGACCGGCAGCGCTCGACGCAGCGCGCATCTCCTATGACCGCATGCTGGCGCATGAGCGCGTCCATGTAGAGCCCCATGGCCATGACGCTGTCCTCGTATGTCCAGAAGGCCCAGGGGTCTATGTCGGCGCGGCGCGGGACTTTTATCGGCGTTATGAAGTCGGGCTCGAACGGACGGCCGGTGCTCGAGTCGATCGCCGACATCATGAACCCTTCCGGATCGAACAGATGCTCTTCGACGTAGCGGCCAGCGGACTGCGCGGTGGCCCCGCAGCGTGATTCGACGCAGTTCTTCATCCTTTACTCCGCTAGTAAAAACCATGTTTAACTTTTCCTATTTCAATCGGGCCAGCTCAGCCCTGATTTTCATTGAGAGTCCTGCGATGTCATCCTTTCTGAGGTAGTCGCCTAGAGAATTCCCTATGTCCTTGTCAGAAATAACTTGAACTTTTGCCCTGAGAAAATCGAAGAATTGTTCGACGCCTGAGCCCTTGAAATAGTCTTCCTTGCGCACGAGTTTTGAGTAGCTGGGCTTTTTCAAGCGGCCCATCAGCGTTTTTATGTCCGGCCTAATTCCCATCCTAAGATAAAACCAGATGTCATAAATATCCCTAATCAGACGGCGTTCGTTCCACGCGGCCATCTTGTTGGATAGCGAAACTGACAAGTCTACGACCGGTATCAGGCGCGGAGGAAGATCATATTTTGCCGCCAGTTCCTTGTTAGAAACTATCTGGACCGGCACATCCATGGCGACCTTCGCCTCGATTTGTATTTTGGAGCCGCCAGCCTCCAAGGCGATCCGGAGGCATTTCGAGTTTAGCGAGTAATCAAGCTTGGCCCCTCCGATTTCTTCAAGCGCAGAAAGGATGTCCTTGACTATATCCTTCTTGGAATTGAATGGCACGAAGACATAGTCAAGATCATTCGTCATGCGCTCGCAGCCGAGGAACTGAGCGACATCCCGCCGCGCAGAACCGCCTTTCTGGCAAACTTCCGTGCAAAGATGTCCATCACCTTGGCAAGCAAAGCCTCTTCCTTGATCATAAGCTCCAGACCTTCCTGAAGAATGAGACAAATCGCCGGTCATATTTTTTAAGATAATCCGATATCTTGCCGGGCTTGAGCATGGAGATACTGACATCGCTCTCCGGATCGAAAGAGAAACTCCTGCCCTTGAAATAAAAGTAGCAGACATCAAGGAAGGCCTTCTCTGGTGTGGCATATTTGATCCCTTTGACGGTTTCAAAACCGAAAAAAAGGCGGGGGGTTATGCTGAGATGCTCGATGATCCCCATCTCGCAATTATAAGTTCTGGGCCGCCCGACTTTAACCGCCTGGATCCTGCGGGCTGGGATCGAACCAATGACAGCCTTTGCCGCCAGCACCGTTCCAGTGGAAACATATGAGTCGGGATTGATACGCGAACTTATTGCCTCAAGCGAAGTTCCCGGCAAAGCATAAATTCCCCGCTTGACCCTGACCAGCACCTTTTCCTTGACCGCCGATTCAAGCTTCTTGAAGAGTGCAGCCTCGCTCTGGCCGCCAAAGATGACCTTCAGGTCAGGCATGGCCAGCACTCCGCCGAGTTCCGAAGCCCACTTTTCGATATCTTTTGTATCAGATGCTTTCATTGACAGATACTATAATATTGTTATAGTTATTGTCAATATATCAACGCGATAAAGCGTGAATCTCTTGCCGGGCTACTTCCAAAACGATCTTACGTGCGGATAGCCGAGGATATTCTTGTCGCAGGTTATGATTGTCAGGTTGAAAATCCTTGCTGTCGCCACTATTATCTGGTCTGCAGGATCGCTGTGGAATTTGCCGGGGAGGGAATTTGATTCGACGGCGACGTCCGGCGTCAAAGGGCAGATTCTTATCCCTGGATTTGCGGTTGCGCTTGCGATCCATTCTCTTAACGGCATAGAAATATGGATTTTCCCGAGCGAAGATTTTTTGGCCAGCTCCCAGGGGCTGATGGCGGACAGCCCGAGCGGTGCGTTTGAGGATTCTTTGAGGAGGTTCGCCGTTTTTGCCGGGAGTTCAGAGGAAGCTTCGAAAAGCCAGATCCACGCGTGGGTGTCCAGGAGGTATTTCAACGTGAGGCCTCCCATTCCTCGTCCCCAAGAGGCTCATCGAAGTTCTTGGCTACGTATGTTACTTTGCCTTTCAGGGAGCCCCAGGCGGGATTTAATTTGGTAGCTGGCTTGGGAGGTTCAATGACAGCGATGATCTTGCCGCGTTTTGTTACTTCGACAGTCTTGTATTCGGTAGAAACTTCCCTGAGCACGTTGGTGCATTTTGCCTTGAACTCGCTAACGGACATCTTCATGATCTTGCCTCCAGGCTAGTTGACCATAATATATGGTCAATTCAATATTTGTCAAGGGTGGATCACCCCTTCTTGAACAGCTCGTAGGTTCTGAGCTGGCTTCTGGAGCTTGCGAACTTCGCGTTTCCGGCGGGGGTGTATCTGCCTGAGGGGAGGAGCCTTCTGGCCTTGAACCGGTCTGCGAGCTGGATTTCGAGGATGGAGTCTATCGTCCTTCTGATGGAGGTGCTTTCGACGGGGAACATGATTTCGATCCGCTTGTAGAGGTTTCTCGGCATCCAGTCGGCGCTGGCGAGATAGTATTCGGGGTTGCCGCCGTTGCGGAAGTAGTAGATGCGGGAGTGCTCGAGGAACCTGTCGACGATGCTTGTGACGCGGATGTTGCCGGTCCTGATGCCTGGCTTGAGGCAGCATATTCCTCGGACGATGAGGTCGATTTCGACGCCGGCCTCGGCGGCCTTGTATATGTGTTCGATCATGTCCCGGTCGACGAGGGAGTTCATCTTGGCGATGATGCGGCCGGGCATGTGCTTGGAGGACAGGCGTATCTCCCTGTCGATGAGGGAGATGAACTTCTCCTTGAGGTCGAAGGGTGCGGCGGCGATCTTGAGCCACTGGTCGGGCTTGGCGGAGTAGCCGGTCATGACGTTGAAGAGGGAAGCGATGTCGGAGCAGAGGTCCGGGTCGTCGGTGATGAGGCCGGCGTCGGTATATATCCTGGCGGTCTTGTCGTTGTAGTTTCCGGTGGAGAGGTGGAGGTATCTTCGGATCATGCCTTCCTCCCTGCGGATTATGAGGAGGGCCTTGCCGTGTATCTTCAGGCCGGGGATTCCGTAGATGACGTGCGCGCCGGACTCCTCCAGGCGGTGAGCCCATAGGATGTTGTGCTCCTCGTCGAAGCGGGCCTTGACCTCGACGATGACGGTGACCTGCTTCTTGTTTTCGGCGGCGCTCTGGAGGGCCTTGACGACGGGGGAGTCGCCGCTGACGCGGTAGAGGGTCTGCTTGATGGCGAGGACGCTGGGGTCTGCGGACGCCTCTTCGAGCAGCTTCACGACGGGATCGAAGCTTTGGAAGGGGAGGAAGACCGGGATTGCGCCTTCGCGTTTTACGGCCGAGAAGACGGATTCGCCGTCTCGGATTTGCGGGTTTCTGAGGGGGGGCCACGGCGCCTCTGTGAGCTCGGGCCTGCCTTCCTTGGCGGCAAGCTGGAAGAAGTTGGCTAGATGGAGCATGCCGTCGACGTTGTATATCTTGTTGTTCTCCAGTCGGATCTGGCGGCAGAGCCAGTTTTCGAGCTTTGTCCTGGCACCGCCCTTCTTGAGGACTTCCATCCGTATTATCTGCTGGCGGCGCTGCTGGAGGAGCTCCTTGCGTATCTCGGAGATGAGGTCGGCGGCGTCCTCCTCGTCGAGGGTGAACTCCATGTCCCTGTTTATTCTGAACTGGAGGACCTCGGTGATCTCGCACTTGGAGAAGAGGGCGCCGATATTGCAGGTTATCATGTCCTCCAGTAGGACGTAGACGCTGGAGGTCTTAGGGTGGGCGCTTCTAATCTTTATGAATCTGGGCAGCACTTCGGGGACTTCGACGAAAGCCTGGACGATCTTTCCCGAGTCGTGGCGGCGGACGCTCACCGCCAGCTGTATGGCCTTGTTGTTGAGGACGGGGAAGGGGTGGCTCGGGTCTACGGCGAGGGGTGTGAGCGCGGGGAAAATCTGGTGGTCGAAGATCGCCTTTATCTCCTTGGCCTCGGCCTGTCCCCATTCGCCGGGCCTGAGGATGACGACGCCTTTTTCGCGGAGCTCCGGAAGGATTTCGTCTTGGAGTATCCTCTGCTGCCTTTCGCACAGATGGATGACCTTCCTTCTGATCTCGTGGAGCTGTTCCTCGGCGGTGAGGCCGCAGTCGTCTGCGGACCTGTCGCCGGACTCCACCCTCTGGCGCAGGGATGCTACGCGGACCATGAAGAATTCGTCGAGGTTGTTGCTGAAGATCGCGACGAACTTGAGGCGTTCGGCGACCGGATTGGACTTGTCGGCGGCCTCTTCGAGGACGCGTGCGTTGAAGTCGAGCCAGCTCAGGTCGCGGCTGATGAAATGGTCTTTTGAGAGGTGTTCCATTGTTTCATTCCACCACCACCTTGAGTCCGAAGACCCCTGTGAAGATGTCCTTCTTCTTCTTGACCTCGAGCTTTTCGATTGCGAGGTCGTATGAGGCGTTGGTTTTGACATACAAGTTTTCGTCGTCGTATGAGACGGAGATGTTCCTTATCTGGTGGAGGCGCGACCTGTCGAGGGCGTCGGCGATTCTGAGGATGCCTGCGAGCTTCATTACAAGGACTCTCTGCTCGGGCAGCAGGCATGTGAACTCGGGATGCGAGAGCTTGGGGCCGCCGCGGCGGTGGTATCTTGCAACTGCGGCGATGATGTTGAGTTCGTCGGGGCTGATGCCGGGGAGCTGGCTGTTCCTGATGAGGTAGCAGGAGTGCTTGTGGTGCTGGCGGCTGTTGACGAACTGGCCGATGTCGTGGAGGATTGCGGCGACCTCGAGGAGGAGGCGTGCCCTGCCGTCCATGCCGTGGACAGTCTTGAGCGAGTCGAAGATCGCCATCGAGTTGAGGGCGGCGCAGAGGGCGTGCTCCGAGTCGTATTTGAACTTCTGGCCCAGGAACTTAGCGGCGGAGACAATTTCCTCGGGGAATCCGTCCTTCTCGCCAGTGAATCCGCGGATCATGTCGTCGATTATGGCGTCGCGCGTGCTGAGCATGGGGACGATGATCCTGTCGGCGCTTGTGATTTCGAAGAAGCGCTCGAGTATGTCGCAGCAGGGCTCCAGGCTTTGTGCTACAAGGTCGGAGATGCCGTATTCTCCGGCGAGCTTGTCCGGGGGGGCGCCGCTGATTTTGGAGGCGACTGCCATGAGCTTACGCTTGGAGAGGAGGGCTATTTTCTGCCTTGTCTCGGTCTTGCCAAGGTTGACGATTGAGCGCAGCGGGGCGCCGACGGCAATGAAGAGTTCGGGGCGCTGGCCTTCGGGGTAGCCCTTCTCGATCTGTTCGACGGTGGATGCGACGAATATTTCGATGATGCTTCCGGACTTTGTGGAGCTGACGGTGCCTCCGATCTCCTCGTAGAGGCGCAGGGTGCCCATGCGGTAGGATTCGGCGCTGATGAGCCTGCCGTCCTGGATGAACGCGGTGTGGGTGGAGCCGGTGCCGATGGTGCACATGACGGCGTTCTTGCCGGCGAGGGAGAACTTTCCTGCGAGGAGCTTCTTGACGGACAGGAAGATGAGGCGTATTTCCTCGGGCCCTTCGAGGACTTCCAGCTCGATGCCGCTCAGGTTTCTGACGCGGTCGAGGAAGATGTCCCTGTTGGACGCCTCGCGGACGGCGCTAGTGGCGATGGCCTTGTGGAACTGGACGCCGTATTCGGACATCTCCTTGCGGAAGTCGTTGAGTATCTTGCCGATGGTGTTGATGTTCTCGGGCTGTATGGCGCCCTTCATGAAGACGTCGCGGCCGAGCGGGACGGGTAGCGAGAGCTCCTCGAGCATCTGGAACGAGGCGTCATCCCTGAACTGGACGATTTCAAGCCTCGCCGAATGGGAGCCGACGTCGATAACGGCGACAGGGCTGGGGAACTTTGTCTCCCGATGGTTCATAAGGATGTTGAGGTTATTGGTTATCTGTCAATAGTTATTAGTATGCTCTAACCAATAACTTGAATCGTTGGATTTGTCAGGGCTTCTTGCAGTCGTCCTTGCCGGAATCGGGCTTGAACTCGTTGACCTTGCCGAGGTATCCCGGCAGGTCTATGCCGGCCATGCTTGCTACGTCGTGCAGGGGCGGGAGGCTCTGGACCATTCCGCTGAGGAAGTTGGCGGTGGAGGTCTTGCCGCCGGCGGTGCCGCTGCCGCCCTCCCAGACGACGATCTTGTCGAACTTGATGTTCTTGATGGCCTCGGTCTGGAGGTGGACGATCTGTTCGAGCTTTTCTATGAGAAGCATCTTCGCGGCGGCGTCGGAGTCGTTGTTGCAGGACTTGATTATCTGGCTGAATCCTTCGCCCTTGGCCTTTAGTATCTGGAAGTTGCCTCGGGCCTCGGCGTCCAGCTTGACGAAGATGGCGTCGGCTTCGCCCTTGGCCTCACGGCGGGTCTTTTCGGCCTGGGCTTCGGCGCTTATTTCGACTTGATTCTTTGCGATCTCGGCGGGGACGATGACTTCGGCGCGCTGCTTTTCTTTCTCCATGGCGGCGCGGGCGGCCTGCGCCTCCTGTTCGGCCATGTAATGGGCCTTTTCGATCTGGGCCTCGGCGATGCGCTTGGCTGCCTCGGCCTTCCTGAAGGCCTCGGCCTCCTGCTCGGAACGGATGGCGTTGGACTTGGCTATCTCTATCGCAGATGAATTTTCACCGTTGATGGCCTCTGATTCCGCCTGCTTTATCGCGATGCGGCGGTCCCTGTCGGCGTTGGCCTCGCCGGTGAGGGCCTCGGCCTCGGCCTTCTTGACGGCGATGCGGCGGTCCCTGTCGGCGTTGGCCTCGCCGGCGACGGCGTCTGCCTCTGCCTTTGAGACTGCGACCCTCTGCTGGCGCTTTGCCTCGGCCTCTCCGATGCGCCCCTTCTTCTCCTCTTCCGCGACGTCGATACGGGCCTTGTTGATGGCCTCTGCGGCGGCCTGCTTTCCTATCGCGTCGAGGTAGCCGCTCTCGTCCATGATGTCGGTGATGTTGACGTTGAGGAGGACGAGGCCGACCTTGTTGAGCTCGGCGGTGACGTTGAGCTCGACGTTCTTGAGGAATGTTTCGCGGTCGGCGTTGATCTCCTCGATGGTCATCGAGGCCACGACCATACGGAGCTGTCCGAAGATTATGTCGCGCGCAAGGTCCCTGATTCCGTCGGGGGCGAGGCCGAATAGGCGTTCGGCCGCGTTGAGCATGATCACCGGGTCTGTGCTTACGCCGACGGTGAAGACGGACGGGACGCTGAGACGGATGTTCTGCTTGGAGAGCGCGTTCTTGAGGTCAATGTCGATCGGGATGGGACGCAATGCGATGTAGCCGTAGTCCTGCACGACCGGCCACACGAAGGCCGCGCCGCCGTGGATGCATCGGGCCGCTCCCTTGCCGGAGGTTTTTCCGTAGATCACCATGATCCTGTCGGACGGGCATTTCTTCCATCTCGACACGAACCAGAGCAGGAAGCTGAAGCCGAAGATTATCAGCGTGAGAATCAATCCGACCATTGGACCAGTGTTCATTTAAACCTCCTTAACGTTGATTAAAATAAATATTCTTGGCGATAACTCTATAATTGTAAGGCTATAATGCAAGCGGAGGAATCCAATATCCGATATCCGGCAAGGATTTCCGGGCTCAGTCATTCTGCCGGATGTTGGCAGTTGGAGCTTGGATATCCATCATGGTCTTCATGACGGATTCGGCGGCCTTCCTGCTGGCGTTGACGCTGCCGGAGGAGAGCATCTGTGCGACGAGGGCCATTCCCTCCTCGACCTCGGCCCTGCGCTCGCCGCCGGGGAGGATTTTCTCCAGCTCGTCGCAGAGTATCTCCGGATCGACGGCCTCCTGTATGTATTCCTTGAATACTGTCTTGTTGGCGATGATGTTGACCATGGTGAAGAAGTCCCTGTAGAACCTTTTGATGACGAGCTTGCCGAGGGTGAAGGTGATCGGGTTGACCCTGTAGATGACGACGAGGGGGAGCCCGGCGATGGCGCATTCGACGGTGACGGTCCCGGAGGCGGCGAGGCCGGTGCCGCCCTCCTGGAGCCATTTGGAGGTTTCGCCGCAGGTCACGGTGAACTGGGGGAGCTTCTCGTCCCTGCGCGAATCGCAGAATTCGCCCACCATCTTCGCGCACTGGTCGTAGATGCGGTTCCTCGGCGTGGAGATCACATACTTCAGGTCGGGGCGCCTCTTGTGGAGGAGGACGGCGGTCCCGAGCATGTCCGGAAGGAGCCTGCGGACCTCGTCGCCCCTGCTGCCGGGAAGGAGGACGACCTTGGAGGGATCCCTTATGAATGAGACGTCGGTGCGGTCGCTTATGATTTGTATCAGCGGATGACCGACGAACTCGACGTCGAGGCCCGTGCCCTTGTAGACTTCGGTCTCGAACGGGAAGATGACCATCATCTTCGTGCAGTATTCGGCGAGCTTAGGAATGCGGCCCTTGCCCCAGACCCAGACCTGCGGGCTGACATACCATATGACCGGAATGCCGTTCTTGTGCATCTGCCTGGCGAAGCGCAGGTTGAAGCCCGGATAGTCTATCAGGATGACGGCGTCTGGGCGCTCCTTGATGGCGCGGCTCCTGAGGCGGAGGAATATCCTGATAAAGGTGAATATGTGCTTGAAGACCTCGATGAGCCCGACGATGCCGAGCTCGGAGGAGTCCACCATGAGTTCCACGCCGGCCTTGCGCATTTCGCGCGAGCCCATGCCGGCGATGCGCAGCGGCTTGTCGAAAGGGAGTTGCCTCAGCTCGGACGCGAGACGTGCGCCGTAGAGGTCTCCGGAGGCCTCGCCGGCGAATATCCATACGAGGTAGTAATCTCTCACATCGCGGCCTTGTAGATGTCGATGACGTCCTGGAGCTTGGGAACTCTCGGGTTGGTCGCGCCGCATGCATCCTTCATGGCGTTTTCTGCCATGGTCTTGAAGTCCTCCTCCCTGACCTTGAGCTCCTTGAGGCCTGATGGAATGCCCACATCCTTGGAGAGCACCGTGATCGCGTCGATGGCGACATCGGCCGCGGCCCTGGCCGAGAGGCCGGAGACGTTTTCGCCGAGGGCTTCGGCGACGTCGGCGAACCTTTCGAGCCTGGAGATGAGGTTGAACCTGCTGACGTGGGGCAGGAGTATGGCGTTGCACATCCCGTGCGCGAGGTTGTAGAGGCCGCCGAGCTGGTGCGCCATGGCGTGGACGTAGCCGAGGCTGGCGTTGTTGAAGGCCATGCCCGCGAGGTATTCGGCGTATGCCATCCTGTCGCGGGCCTCCATGTCCGCACCGTTCGCGACGGCCGGCCGCAGGAACTGCGAGATCAGCTCGATGGCCTTCAATGCACAGGCGTCTGTGACCGGCGTGGCGATCGTGGAGACGTAGGCCTCGACGGCGTGCGTGAGGGCGTCCATCCCTGTGCAGGCGGTGAGGAAGGGCGGCATGCCGGCCATGAGAAGCGGATCGTTGAGCGCGATCGTCGGGGTGGTCCGCCAGTCGACGATGGCCATCTTTATGTGCCGCTTCGTGTCGGTGATGATGCAGAAGCGGGTCATTTCGCTGGCGGTGCCGGCCGTCGTGTTCACGGCGATGAACGGAGGCATTGCCTTCGTGGACTTGTCAACCCCCTCGTAGTCGTTGATCTTCCCCCCGTTGCTGGCGACGATGCCGACGCCCTTGCCGCAGTCGTGGGCGCTGCCTCCGCCGAGAGTGATGATCATGTCGCATCCGTTCTTCTGATAGGCGTCCAGGCCTTCCGCCACGTTCACGTCCGTCGGGTTCGGAACAGTCTTGTCGTAGACCGCCGCAGCGATTCCGGTGTCCTTCTTGATCAGATCGACGATCTTCTGCGTCATGCCGACTTTTGTCATGCCTTCGTCCGTGACCAGCAGCGGCTTCCTGCCGCCGAGGCTCTTCATTCTTGCGCCGAGCTCCTTGTGGCAGCCGACGCCCATGAGTGTCACGCACGGGATGAAGAATCCGTAGGTCTGTTCGTTGATCGCCATGGCTTTTGCTCCTTTCGGAAAAATGTCCTATATCCTTAATAATTAGAACATATAGCCAGTGAAATATCAAATTCAAGAAGAATCAACTGGAGCCAATCTGATTTAAAGGATTTTGGCGTGGATGGCCAGGATCACTGCGTCTTCCCGTGCAGGAATTCCTGCGTGATGCGGTTGTATTCGAGGAGCCTGGAGAATGGGAAAGCCAGATTGAGCTCGAAGAGGATGCCCTTGAAGTCTGCGCCGGGGCCTTGGCTTTCCTCGGCCTTGTAGAGGCCCTTGCCGATGTCGAATCCGAAGGGGAGGAGGCTTGACGGGCGGCCGTTCATCTTCATCCGGAAGAAGAGGTTCTCTTCGACGTTGTTGAGGCTGATGGAGACCCAGTCGTAGTTGAACTCCTTGAGCGCCTGCTGGGCGATTGCCAATCCCAGGGCCTGGCCGGTCACCGATTCGTCGATCGGCAGGAAGTCGGAGCTTTTGAAAATAATGGTGCCGCCCACGCCCGGGGACGAGAACAGGAATCCGTCGGTGAAGACGAAGGCGTCCTTGGAGATACTGACAGGTATGCGGCCGCTGACGGTTCCGTCGCCCTTGACCTGGGCGATCTTGAACTGCCTGAGGAACTCGGAGAGGTTCATCCTGTCGCAGTAGACGATGGATTCGAAGGGCTGGCCCGCATGAACCCTCATGGCGTGGGTGTAGGCGTGGCCGTGGCACCATGAGAAGTCCGCCTTTTCGAGGAAGAAGGTGGTGGGCGACTCGAGCTGGAATTCGACGTTGCCGTTGTCGATGGCGAAGTTGCCGAGAGACAGGCTGGAGAAGCTCAGCTTCTGCCCCGGGAGGCTGTTCATCGCCGGCAGATCCTCGATGTTGAGGTCCGCCTCCAGGCCTTTGACAACGAGGCTCTTTGCGGGGACGCCGAACTCCCCTTCCTTGATCTTGAAGTCGCCTTTGCCCCTGAGCCTGCCGTATCTGTAGGTGTATGTGCCGGAGAAGTCGACTTTTCCCTTCAGCTCCTGCCCGGCGAACTTCGGGGAGAGATCACCCAGTTCCATGGAACGCCCCTTGTCCGGATCGGTTGCGCGGAAGTCCAGTTCGGCGGAGAAGCCCCTCCTGCCTGGGATGAATCCGGCGCTTCCGGAGATTTCAGCCGCGAGATCCTTGAACGGGCTTTCGAAGCGGCCTGCTATCATGTAGCTCAGTCCGTCCTGGTAGAGGCTGCCGGAAAAGGCGCCGAGCCTCATGTCGCCCTTGCTGATGCCTTTGACGGAGACCTGGCCCATCTCGTCCTTCTTCCTTCCGACCTTGACGGCCTTTTCGGAGTTGAAAGGCCATTTGAACGGGAGGACACCCGAGACGGATTCGACCTTCATCGCCGGCCCTTCGAAGCTTGCGTCTGCGAACTTCGCAAATCCCTTGACGGAGGGGCGGCCCTGCCCGAAGCGGAGCTCGCCGAAGATTTCAGACTGCGGGACGGCCGTCCTGTTGCCGCCCTTCTCCATCCAGCCTGATGCTAGGAGGGCGAGTTTCGCCGCTCCGCCGGCGGCGGTGCCTTCCCCCCGGATGGTCAGCGGTCCGGGGCAGAGCTCGCCGGAAACACCGTCGGCCGGGCTGTCCGCGTCAAGCGATATAAGCGGGTGTGCCGCTTTGGGAAGGACCGTGAGCTTCCAGTTGCGGTCCTTGTCGCACGCGGCGGATATGCTGACGCTGACGGTTTCGTCTTCCCGGAGATGCGACGCTATTCCGAACGTTTTCGGTATCTCCTTGGAGAGCAGCATCTTGAAGAAAGCCTCCAGCTCCGCCGAGCCTTCGCGGAACCTTAGCCTGATCCCGTCGGCGCCGTCCGCCCTGACGGTGCAGGGCAGCGGCGAATTAATCTCCATATCGCTGAACTTGAGCGCATATTCACCAGCCCGAGAGCTGAACGAGACAAGTACCGGTTTTCCGCCGGGGTTCGAGAGCGCCGCTCCGCCGTATGAGGCGTCCAGATCATTGACTTCAATATCCGCGGCGCATCCGCCCGAGGGCAGGAATATCTCGGAGCGCAGCTTGATGATGCCGTCCAGCTCCAGGCCGGGGATCCTCTTAGCAATATCTGCGAACTTCGCGAGCCGGAGCGATGGGATGTCGAGCAAGATCCGCCCTTTCTTCTCCGAAAGATCATAGTCGCCGGAAACGGAGATTTTCTCGTCGCGGACGGAGAGGGCCAGCGAAAATCTGATCGGCGAGCCGGCGCTTTCAGACTCGGCGTGCAGCCTGAACGGGATCCGGAATTCGCCGAGGTCCGTTCTCAGCGACAGCGTGGAATTGTTGATTTCGATCATCCTGATGTTGAACTTCGGCCCGCCGCCCTTTCCGGCGGTTCCATCCTCCGAGGGCGTTCCGGAGAACCTGCTCAAGTCGAGTCCTGGAACTGAGAATTTGCCGTCCCGGAATTCGACTGCGACATTGATTCCGTCGGCCGAGAGTTTTTCCACTTCGCCTTTCAGCAGGGCGTCCGCGGAGAAGTCCGCGCGCAGCGAATCTATCTCGACGGCGAAGCCGCCGTCGTTGCCTAGCCTGAGCTTAGAGACGTCGAAGCGGCCGGGCGAAAGGTTCCTGACTTCGCCGGCCGCTCCGGCTCCTGCGAGCTTCGCAAGCTCCGGAAGGATTTTGCCCTCGGCGTAGGATGGGAGGGAGAGATAAATGTAGGCGGCCGTGCAGAGGCAGGCCGCGAGAAGGAGAATGAAGATTCCCGAGAAGGCCGCTAAACGCAGCCAGAAGCGCGTCTTTCCTTTCGTCTCCGGCGGATGCGTAATTAAATTCCTCCGCGTTTCAAGTTTCCTGACCCCTCCCTATGGATGGCGCCGGCTGGAAAACATTTGGGATTTGGCGCTTGGAAGCTTGGCGTTTGCATAGGCCTGAGACGCATGCCTCATCCTTTCGCCTTCTTCTCGAGCCTGGCGTATTTGTCGAGGAGCTTGGCGTAGACTTCCTTGTTCTTCCTGTCGCAGGATATTCTCTCGACCGGCGCTGCGAACTTCGCATTCAGGTCGGCCCATTTGAATCCGCCCTCGGCGTTGGCGGCGCGCATGGCTGCGCCGAGCGCGGCGGAGTCGGAGACGGCGATCTTCTGGACCTCCGCCTGGAAGACGTCGGCGAATATCCTGCAGATGGCCGAGCTTTTGGAGGCGCCGCCGGTGAGCCTGAGGACCTTGAAGTCCTCGCCGATCCATTTCGAGTGGAGGAGCATGCTGAGCGCCTGGGATTCGACGATGGCCCGGAGCTTGACGGCTGGGGAGGCCTTGCCCGCGACGAAGTCTGCGGTCCCCTCGTAGACCGGCTTCGCCTTGAGCACGAGCGGCGTGATCTCCGGAATAAAATATGGAAGCATAATGTTGCCTTCGTTGCCGGGCTCCGTCTCCTTGATCGCAGTCTTGTCGAAAAAGTCCCATTCGACGGAGCATTCGGCCCTGACCTTCTCGCGGGCGAGGGAACCGTTCTTGAAGCAGATCAGCGACATGAAGCCGCCGGCGGGGTTTCCGAAGACATGGCCGCAGCCCTGCGGATCCACGTGGGCTGAGGCCATCGCGGCGAAGAATGTGTCGCTTGTGCCGAGGCTGACGACGGCGGTTCCCGGCTCGGCCGCGCCGACGCCGACCAGGCTGCACGGGTTGTCGCCTGACCATGTTATCACCGGTATTCCGGGCGTCAGGCCGTATTTCGCGAAATACGCATGCAGCTTTCCTGCGGTCGAGGAGGACTTGGCGGGCGGCGGCAGCTTCGCCATAAGGCCGGGCGCCGTGGCGGAGACGACCTTGGCGTCCCATTTCAACGTGGAGATGTTGAGGAGGTTCATGCCTGCGCCGTCGCCGTAGTCTATCGGGGCGTCGCCGCCGCAGAGCACGGACGCCATGAACGAGCTGACAAGGTGTATCCTGGCGGTCTTGCCGTAGAGGTCGGGGTTCTTCTTGTAGAACCTGCGTATCTGGGGGCCGGTGAACCTTTCGATCGGCGGGGAGCCGGTGATTTCCTGGACGCTCCTGGCGCCGCCGGCGGCCTTCGCGATCTCGGCGCACTCCTCGGAGGTCGAGCTGTCCATCCAGATCGGCGAGCTGGGCCTGCTGAGGGCGGGGGCGATCTGTTCCGCAAGCGGCTTTGAAGGGTCGAGCGACTTGAAAATCTTCTTGAAGTCCGAGTTGAGATATACCGAGCCGTGCTGCTGCCCCGAGCCGCTGACCGCCTTGACGCCCTTCAGGTCAACCCCCTTGTCCTTCATCTTCTTGAGCAGGAGGTCGAGCGCCGCGACCCACATCAGGGGATCCGAGTGCTTCACCAGCGGATCAGGATTTTCCAGGATGCCGTCGGCGGACTTGTATTCCGGCAGTTCCGAGGCGAAGTTCACCGAGAAAAGATGCTCTATCCTGCCTTTGTCCGCGTCGATCAGCGCCGCCTTGATGCCCTGCGTGCTGCTGTCCAGCCCGAGATAAAGAGACATGGTAAACCTCCTTGAAAACGTGTTTGAAAACATGGACGATCAAAATACAGGCGGGACAGGGATTCGTCAAACTTCAGATTTTAAGACATTATCTTGGACACTAAAAACCATAGACAAAGAATGCCGGGAAGGCGGTTGAATAGAATTCAACCATCCATCCGCCGGTCGGCGGATATGACAAGGATAATCGAGTTGCAGAGGAGTGCCCATCTGCGAGATTCGCAGTTCTGTCGGTTAGAAACTCGCTGGAGGGCGAAGCCGTGCTGAGCCGCGGTTGAGCTTGGCTCAACCCTCCGGAAG
>CAZWRV010000020.1:0-77745 GCA_964636325.1 uncultured Victivallaceae bacterium
AAACTTTCTCCTATGAAGGACATCAAAAATACGCCAGAAACTGTCGAAGATGAGTATAATTAAAGGCATGTCCTGTTTTTAAGCGTTTCTTATTTGGCGGGTCAGAAAAACTGAAATACGAGGTATGCTTATGATGTCCCGGATTTTCACATCGCTTATTTTAACCTCCGTTCTCGTTCTTTCACTTCAGTCCGCGCCTCGCGAATGGGCCAAGGCGCGGACCGAGATACAGCGCGGCCTGCAGAAGAAGGACATCCTCGAGCGCATGAAGGCAGTAGAGGAGCTTTCCGAGCAGGACAACGCCGATGCCGCAAAATTCATCCTGGACCTCATAACAAAGGAAAAGAAGGTCGACAACTCCCTCAAGGTCCGCGCCGCCGAAATACTTTCTGGCTACAAGAACGAAGAGGCGCGCAAGCTCCTCGCCGCCTACATCGCGAAGGATGCATACTGCGACCTGCTCGTCTTCGACGCGATAGCGCGGATGGGCATAGCTGAGGCAAGACCTATCTTCACTGACATCCTTAAGAATCCGAAGAAGAACAAGGCCTACGACATCTACTATCCGCTGGCCATCAAGGCCATGGGCTTCTATCCGGACCAGGACGACAACGTCATCCGCCTGATAGAGCTCAACCTGGACGCCAGGAAACCGCATGCGGTGCGCAAGGCGGCATGCGAGGCCCTGGGCGGGATCAAGAACGTCGCCTGCATGAAAATACTCGTCCAGCACCTCAATGATCTGGCGCTCCAATACGACGCTGCCGATTCCCTAATGCGACTCACCGGCGAGGACTTCGGATGCGACGCCGAGAAGTGGCGCAAGTTCATCGAGGAGAAAGGCGCCGGCTTCGTCCCCCTCAACCTCTCAAGGAAGGAGATAGCCGAAGCGAGGGCGAACAAGCTCAAGGAGGGCGAAGGGGAGGCCGGCGCGCCGCAGGCCGGATCCTCATTCTACGGCATAGCCCTGAAGGGGGAAAACGCATACTTCATCCTCGACAGAAGCGGAAGCATGGACTCCAAGCAGGGCTCCTTCACCAGGATGGAAAAGCTCAAGGAGGAGTTCAACAAACTCATCGGCGCCATGCAGGCAAGCGGGAAAAAGCACACCTTCGGCGTCGCCTTCTTCCCCGGCATGCAGCGCTTCCCCGCAAAGGGCATGTGCGCCCTCGACGAGGCCAGCATCGGCGACTTCCAGAAGTTCATGAAGTCAATTACCTCCGGCGGCGACACACCCCTCAAAGGCGCGATGAAATATTTCTTCGACGAGATCGCAGACAAGGCCGACGTCGACACCGTTTACCTCCTCAGCGACGGCGAACCCACCGACGCACCCCCATACGCCATCCCAGGCGACATCACCGTATGGAACCTTGGCCGCAATATCCGGATCAACACCGTCAGCATCGGCCTGGAGTCGGATATGATGAAGAGCATCGCCGGAATGAACGGCGGAGAATACCGCTCCGTCAGGTAGGATTCAAATTTTATTCCTCCAAGCGATTTGAATCGCTATGGAGAGGAACTTTCTTGGTACTGCCTGCCGGCTTTTGGAGTTGCCTATGTAAATATTCAGCGAACTACGTCCTTTCGCTGAACCTAATAGCCGCAGTTGGCCGCATTTGCCGTAGCTACTAGGCAGCAAGACGCAGCTGTGGTGACCACTGCAAGTTGAAGCTAACGAAGTAGATATGGCGAATGCGGCCAACCCTCCCGGGTTGAAAATATGCCGAAACTGGCTTTCACTCATCGGGTGAAAGCCTCTAAATATATAACTGCCTTAATATGAGAGTGTTAATTTATAAAGCATATTTTCAACTGCGGCAATTAGGCTGAATATTTACCCTCTCATTTCTGGAACACGATGTCGCCCCAGTTTTTAGGGACGAGTCTGATCTCGTAGACGACGTCGTTGACGAGGCCGGTCTCCTGGTTGCTCCAGTATGTCCGCAGGCTTGTGCGCGAGTCGACGTTCCCGTGCGTAACTCCCAGATCGCCATGGTATTTCACGCCGGGTTCAGGAGTGAATCCCAGCGCGGCCCACGGGATCGAAGCCTCGACGATGTAGCCCTTCTTGTCCGGGCGGATGTTTGCTACGACCTGGGCGTCGCCTATGACATCGACATAATCCATCTCGTATTTTGCGACAAGCCCCGAGCTGAACGCCTTCGGCTTTTTCACCGGCGATATCGGGCGGTAGAGCTCCGCGGTCGGCTTGCCCTGGAAATTTCCTATCGATATGCGGATGTCTCCGGCGGCGGCCTCGGCCCGCTTGGAGTTAGCCTTGGAATCCGAGCCGAACTGGAAGTCTGCGGTGTCGCCGCAGACATACAACTGCGCCGCATCGGTCGCGCCGTTTACCCATGGCGTGCTGTCGTTCACATCCCAGCCCAGATAAAGGTTTTTCTCGTCCCATGCCATGACCGCGCGCACCGCCGAGTCGTCGCTCTTCTTAAATGAGACGGGCTGGACTCCCTGGAAGTCCTTCCCGAGGTTTCCCGTAAGCGTTGGGGAAAGCTTCTTGACTTCGATCTGAAGTGTGCCAACGGCAGCCTGCAACTGCGCTTCCTGCTGGGCTTTTGCCAACGGTATATCCTCAGGCTTGATCTCCAGTTTCCCGCCGCCGACTTTTACAATCTTGTCGAACCCGGAGAGCAGCAAGTTCCAGTATGAATGCGCGCCGGCCTCGGCGTAGACCTTGCCGTCCGCGCCCTGCACCAGCGAGCCGCCGAAGTCCTCTCCGCCCCCGCCGCACGGGCATTCGGTCATGTCCGCGCCCGGTACAGCCTTTTCGGGGAACTTGACCTTGAGCGGATCCCCCTGAAAAAGGTGTCCGAGATAATAACCGTCCTGGTTGAGGAGGAACCATTCGCCGCAGTTGCCGTTGATCGCCCAAACCGTGCTGGTCTCGGGCGTGCTGAACGTGCCGATCATCCCGAACGCACCCCTCATGAGGCCGGGGATCGGTGGCGGAGCAAGATGCGAGCCATGCACATTTGAGAACGTGTTGGGATACGACCACATCAGCTTGAATGTAGAAAGATCAAAGCATCTGAAATATTTCCCGCAGGTCAGGAGATACTTGTTGTCCTTCGACGGCAGCATGCCGAAGCCTGCGCCTTGTAAATCTTCGCTCCATACTCCCGGCAGCTCCTGCATCTTGTCCAAATCCCACTTCGGGGCGCCGCACGGGGTAAATCCGGCAAGATTGATCCGGAGAACCTTCGCAAATTCCGTCTGTGCGAGCTTGCCGTTCTGGTGGTTGACCTTCTGGGCTCCGGCCGCCAGGAACTTCGCGCTGCCCTCGCTGAGTACTCCGCCATATATCGTGAAGTCCGCAGTGTTCATGTTCATAGACCACTGATTGGCTCCGGACAGGGCAAGGAAAAAAGGCAGGATACTTGTTTCATCCGCATCATGCTTCCCGTCGCCGTTCGCGTCAGACCATATTTTCGTGGTCTGATCAAAATGGCTGACCTTCCATTCCGAGCGCAGCCTGTAGTCGCCTTCTCCGACACGTTCGAAGACTCGCAGGCCGGCCGGACCATGATCCACTCCAAAGTTCGTGATAACGGACACATACAGCTTGCCGTTAGAACCCGGACAGAAGGCGGCGAAGCCATGGCAGTTTCTGTCAAAGACTCCAACGCATGCCGAACGCCCAGTTTCGGGATTGAGCTTCCATTCGCAGCCGACGCCGACCATCATGTCGGGATCGAGCGGATTTATAGCTCCTCCCGACGCCCCGTAATGGGTCGGACCGAAAAGCTCCTTCACCAATTTACCGTCGGAGAGATTCCACACGCTGATCCTTTTCGGAAAGAAGTCCTCCTCCATTATCCAGAGCCGTCCTGACCCCGGCTCCACTGCCGCCGAAACCGGATTGCGCATTCCGTCCTCCTGCCACTTTCCGACCAACTGGCGGCCGCCTTTCCTCCCAATGCTTCCGCATTCCTTGCCGTCAGGGTCGAAGATTTTCACCTGCTGGTCATCGCCGGCCACCGTCACATAGCACTTTCCTTCGCCGTCAAAAGTGAAGTTCGTGGCTTCCTTCAGGCCGGAGACCAAAGGCTTCACCTCGCCTGATTCCGGATTCAGAGCATATATGCCTGTTCCGTCCGATATGAAGGCGATCCTGCCGTCGGCCATTGTGTGGACAGCCTGCGGATATTTAACTTCGAAAGTTTTAACGAGCTTTCCGGTCGTACCGCCGCATTCCGCAATAAAGTTGGCTTTCCGCTCGAGGATGCACGGCGCAAAGGCTTTTTCGATAAACTTGCGGTTCGCCTCGCTTCGCGCCGCAGGCGCCATGGCGCCGGATCCCTGAACAAAATCCGTAGCGTCCAAAAGCGCGTTCAGCTCCCTGATGACCTCGCTGTCAAAGCGAGGGCCGCCCGCCCAAGTCCTGAACGCGTCCTCCTGCTTCTGCTTGTCCTCCAGAAAATCTTTGAGCCTCTGCGTAGTCCGCGGATCAACCTTTGAGAAAATCCGTTTGGCGAGGAGTTCGTCGGATGTGAGTTTGGCGACGAACGCCTTCCATTCGCCGATGTCGTCAGCGTAGAACGACTGATCTGAAAACGAGAGGTAAATCCTGCCGTTCATCGCATCCATCCCGTTCGCGCGCCTGGGCCAGAGCTTCTTGTCGGCCTTGTCCGCCCAGAGATCGGCGACGAATATCGAAGCGCTCGTCCGGCCGTCCCAGTTGTCGTATACTCCGTCCTTGGAGCGCAGCCGCGTGATCCTCCGGCAGGATCCGTCCTGGTTGCCGAGAATGTAAAGTATCTTGCCGTCCACCGCCAGATGTTCTGCGCTGTCGATGCCTGTCCCCACGCGCCAAATCATGTTGCCTTCGAGATCGCAGCCGAGGATTGGACGTCCCCCTTCCGCAAAGCTCCATCCGAGATAAATATATTCCCCGTCGGTTACGACCGCATCGGGCTTGCCGTGGTCGCCGCCCCAGTCCGTCGTCGGACCGTTGTTCCACGGATGGCTGCCGGCGACGCCGGCCCAGCCTCTGAATGTGATTTTAAAAGCGGGATGAACAATTGCCTCCCAGGCATATTCGCCGGGTTCGACGACTGCGGCAGGCGTCTTGAAGCTCGGCGTCCTCAGGCCGTCCCACTTGACCTCGTGCCTTCCCTTCTCATAATACGCCTCGTTCAGAAGCTGGCGCACCACCTCTCCATTCGCGTTATTAATGTTCATGGACACATATCCGTCGGACGGAACATCGAAAGAGATCGCCTTGAAGCCGGGAAGTTCCTTCTTCTGGATCAGCCCCTCCCAGTCGGAGACGATGTAACCGTCGGCGACCTTGGCCGGAAACTCCCTCTCGTCGGAAAGGCGGATCTTAGGCATCTGCATCTTCCCTTCTTTTTCCAATACGGCCTCGCCCCAGTTGTCATAGGCGCGGAAGGTGAAGACGCGGTCAGGAACTATTCCCGCTCGGAATATGTCCTTTGTGGTGAGGCGGCCGCTCGGGCCGGCCGTGTAGTTCGGTTCAATCGCCATGCGCATCGTATCGCCAGCCTTCAACGGCTGACCGTCCGGAGTCAGCAGCTTCCAAGGAATTGATATCTCCTGCGCATACCCCTTCCCGTCGGGGTCAACCGCAAAAGCCTGCTTCGCTCCTTCCTTCGACGCATCTTCGATGGTGAGCCCCTTGAAGTCGCGTCCGCACTGCGCGCTTAGCACATTCAACAGATCGCGATCCCTCCAGCACATCCAATGCGAGACCTTCTCCTCCGGAGTCTTGTAGGCGGTGATGAAACGCACCTGCAGGCAGTCCCCTACGAAGCCGTAGCCCCCCTTGCAGGATTGGTCATTGTTCAAGGGCGTTTGATCCTTCACCCTTGCCAGCAGATATACATTGTCCTTGTCATACATCGCATAAAAGCTCACAGAGAAGTCGTTCCGGAAGCGCTCCACGTCGTCGCACGCGAAGAGTCCGCCGCTGAGATCCCAGTCGTCGAACTTGCCGTCAACATTCACCGGGCCGGGCGCCGGCAGCACATGCAGCACGTTGTTCTCGGTCTGGGTCGCAACCGCGAAGCCAGCCATGAGGAACGTCAGGCAGACCGATGCGCACATCTTCACAAGGGCGGATTTCATTTTCATTGGCAAGCCTCTAAGTTTGTTTTCAGGCCGCAGGCGGGCATTGTAATTAAAGGATCCGGCATTATGTTATCATATTATATGTCATAATTGATAACAATAACCCCGGTCCGGAATAATTCAACTCAGGAAAATCGTTTTTGGACAGGTTCTTTCACACTCGGAGGATGTTATGAGAAAACAGATCAATATTCTTGCCGCCGGATCAATTGTCTTCGCGTTTGCCTTATTTCTCTCACCCAGGGTCTCCGCACAGCAGAATCCGCCGTCCGTGATGAAGGCGGTGGGAGTGCTCGGCAACAGCTCCGGGCTGAACGATCTTCCGGTTCCGTTCGCCATGTATACGGGCATCGCCGCGGACGACAAGGCCCGTATCTATCTTGCCGGAGCACCGGAAGGCATAGTTGTCACCGACAAGATAGGCAAGTGCCTAACCGTCATTACCTTGCCGGACAATAAAGGCTGCACCATAAAATCCCTCGCCGCTTTCATCGGCGGAAAAGTTTTTGTGATCGCCATAAGGCATGACGGAGCAGCAAGCGCTCTCTACTCGGCCGATACCTCGCCGGATGATCCGAAAAATCTTTCGGCCGTCAAGCTCGACGAAGGCCCCGGCCATTGGGCGCTCTCCCCCACACCAGATGATTCCGGCCGTGTCGTCGTCGGAAAATCAATCCCGGAAAAACTTTCCTATTCCGTCGAAGCCTTCGAGCCAAAAGAAGGAAAACCGACCGTCCTGTTCTCAATGGAAATGCCCAAGGGGGCGACGAGGCCATGGCGACACTTTATCCAAGCCGAACCTGGCGGCGCTATAAACCTGGCTCATGCCGGGGGCGTCAACTGGGACGGCCTCTTCAAGGCGGACGGAACCCGGATCGGCAACGCGCTTCCCGGACAGCTCTTCGAAAACTACCGCTACATCTTCGGATACTCCGGGAACATCAGCCGGATGTCCGCGGACGGCAAGAACTCCGAACCCGGCGACTGCGGCGCGAGATATGAGGAGCCGAGGATGTTCACTCAGATAACAAAGTCCGGAAATCTCTTCTACATCTCAGGACGCGGCGGCGCGACAGTAAGCGCCTGGAAGGACGACAAATTCACCTACAAGCGCAGGATCGGCGGGATATACATCGAAGACTTCGCCCTGTCCGGCTCCGAGCTGCGGGGGATCGCATATCAGTTGAACGGCTCGCTCAACGTCCCCCATGTCATACATATCCCCGCACAGCAGGCAATAGGCGAACCGCTGGATGTGGCCGGCTGCTTCCACGACCGCAGTGTCAAGGCCGTCGTCCCTGTCCACGGCAAAGGACTTGTCTGCGTCTACCAGAAGACCGACAAGAAGATCGGCTTATGCTATTCCGGCCCCGACCAAGGCTGGCAGTATGACGTCGAGACTCCCGAGATCAAAAGCATCGGCCAGGCGGCAGTCCTCGGCAAGGATATTCTCATTGCTGATCCCGTGTCCGGGACGATCTGGACACGCCCGATCCTCGACAAGGCCGCTCCGGTGAAACCGTGGAAAACTGGCGTCCTGTCAGTAACCGGGCTCAGCGTGCTTCCGGACGGCTCGGCCATCTTCGCCGCAACGCCCACGAAAGTTCTGCGAATTTCGCAGGACGGAACGAAGATAGAATGGGAAAATGAATCCCAATGGAAAGGTATTCGCCGCATCGCCGCGACCATGAGCGAACTGTATGTCTGCGATCAGGCCGACCATGTCGTCGACAAATTGGACGTCAAGAACGGTTCCATCATTGCGCGCCTCGGAGTATTCGGTGAATCAGGCCCAAGCATCGATCATTTGAACGCCCCCCACGCCGTCGCAGCGGACGCCAACGGCGTCTTCATCGCCGACAACGGTAACGGCCGAATCCTGATTGCAGCAACAAGCGCATGGCGCCCGGACATCAAAATCATGCCGGTCGACGACGACTCTCCAGTGAAGGCCGTGCAGATTTCAGTCAATCTGCCGGAACAGGGACGCATGAGCCTTAACATCTACAACCCCGAAAACGACCTGACTGTCCGTCAGCTTGTCTGTGCAGGCGACTCCAGCGAACCGGTCATCTGGGACGGAATAGACATGTTCGGAGAGTGGGTGAAGCCCGGAACATACAGATACCACGGCACAATCGTCCCGAAATTCTCGCTGCGTTACATAACGAGCGTCAGCCAGAGCGGCAATCCCCCATACCGTACCGCTGACGGCAAGGGAAGCTGGGGCGGCGTCTGGTATTTCGTCACGGACATCTGCCCCGTGACTTCCGCGCCGGACAGCGACATCGTCGTTCTCTGGGGCTTCGAAGAAGGCGAGGGGGGTCTGATCCGCATGAGCCAGGACGGCGAAGTCCGCTGGAAGCAGCATCTGGCCTGGTGGATGAAAGCGACGATGACCGGTGTCTGCAGCGACGGCACCGACATTTACATCGCCGGAGCGTCTGCGATGAACGCAGCTTCCGGAGCGGAAAACTACTCAGGGAAGCTCAACCGCCCGTTCATCTGGCGTGTCTCGGCCGAGAACGGCGCGATGAAGCTCTATTCCAAGGATCAGGACAAGCAGCCGATGTTCGGCGAATACAAGGAGGCGAAAGGTGTAGATGTCGTCTCCGACATCGAATTTTCCGACGGAATGCTTTATATCACCGCTCCTGCACAGGACTCGGTGTTCGTCGCCGACGCCGCAAGCGGAAAACTTCTTGACACTTGGAAGATCCCACAGGCTTCCGGCATAGCTTTCAAGGACAAGGTTTCCTGCTTTGTTGGAAGCGGACAGAAGATATTGTCGGTTACTCCGGCCGACGGGAAAACTGCGAACTTCGCAGACGCCAAGGGGGTTGTGAGAGACATCACGATGTTGCCTGACGGGAAAATCGCAGCAAGCGTCGGCGGGCCGCGGCACCAGTTGGTCTTTTTCGATCAGTATGGGAAGGAGCTAATGGCGCTCGGCCAGAGCGGTGGCCGGCCGCTCTGCGGCAGGATGATCCGCGAATCATTCCTGAAACCGACAGGCCTATGCGCGACCGCCAACGGCAAAATCTTCATCGCCGAGGAAGCTGCTCCAAAACGGTTCACACGCTGGTCTGCCGACGGAAGGCTCGAACGAGAATTCCAAGGCCCATACTACTACAGCGGAATGTTCGGAATCGACGAGGAGATTCCCGAGCACATCTATGCCGACACGCACGGCGACATCATTCGCTATACGGTCGACTACGCGAACGGCAAGTGGGACGTCGACAGCTACTGGATCGGCGTGTATGATCCTGAAAGCGGCGACATCGGGCCGAAGTGGTGGCCGCGTATCCGCCATCACGACGGCAAGGTCTGGTGGTGCGGCGGCAGCGGCGCCATCGTCCAGCTCGACGAAACCGGCTTTCGATATATATCAAGGATTTACACCAACTGGGTCGAGAAGACCGACGAAGGTGATTACAAGTCGTCAGGAAGGAAGAAAACCGGCTTGAAAGGGACTTGGTCGGACTTGAACGGCGACGGAAAAATGCAGTCAGACGAATGGCAGGTCACCTCAGCGCCCGGTTATCCTATCGACGGCAGCGGCCCTCAGCAGGGTTGGGGCATGTATTTCGATCCTCAGTTCAACCTATACATGCACGACTGGAGCGACGACTCCAAGGGCGGAATATGGAAGATGCCTGTGGCGGAATGGAATAACGGCGTGCCTGTCTATAAGTGGGAACAAGCCACGCATGTCGGACTGAACCGCACAGGCGGTCTGGTCCACGGCGCCGCAGGCGCGCGCAGCGCATTCGCCTACGGCGGCAAGACATTCGGATTCAACGGCGGCTACAACGCAAAGAATCTCCCCGGCGTCGGCCACGGCCGAGACTGGGAGTTCGCGCAGATCTCGTGCTACGAGGAGGCTACGGGAAAACCGCTCTGGCACGCCGGCGAACGTGCCCCCGGCTTCATAATTCCCGGGCAGCATTATTGTCCGACTGGGCCTTCCGGGGTCGTCGGCGAATACCTGTTCTGGACCGACGAGAACAGCTTGGTTCACGCGTGGGATATTGAAAAGGGGCTTTACGTCGACACGCTTCTTGAAGACATATCCCGCAATCCGAATCCGTCGCCATACACCGTCTGGGTCGAGCTTTTCAACACGCGCGTCTTCACGCATCCGAAGACCGGAAAAGTTTATCTGCTCGCGGCAAGCGACGCCATACACATCTTTGAAGTTCTCGGAACTGACAAGAAGATGCAGCGCTTCAGCGGGGAATTCCAGTTGACGGAAAAAGACATCGAGTCTGCGAAGGCGCAGCTTGCGGCGAAGTCCAGCGCAAAGACCCGGGAATTGAAGATTAAAAAGGTCTTGTCGCAGCCGCCGCTCGACGGAAATCCTGCGAACTTCGCAGGCTGCGAGGCCGCTACGATGGTCCTCAACAACGACGCACGGGGAACTGCAAGGCTGATGGCCGACGGCAAGAACCTTTACGTATGCTTCGATGTGAAGGATTCCTCGCCTTGGAAGAACGGCGGCTCCGACATCTCCACGCTCTTCAAGACCGGCGACGAAGTGAGTATCTGGCTTGGGCCAGACAACAAGAAGCGCCGGCCGGATGAAAAGGATGTCAGAGTAATGTTTTCTCCGACCATCTCCGGCAAAAATGCGGTCGTGGCGTTCCGGCCGAAATGGCCGAAGGCGCCGAAACCTGTTCCTTTCAAATCTCCATCAGGAGAGGTGACGATGGACTGCGTCGAGGAACTGCCGGATGCAAAGTGCGTGGTGAAGACCGCAGACGACGGCTATGTCCTGCAGGCGTCGGTGCCGCTGGCGGACATCGGGCTCTCAGGCGATCCCGTCGAATTCGGCCTCGACCTTTCGATCACCTTCAGCGATCCCTCGGGAACGCTTAACAACGCTCGCTTCCACTGGGGGCGCAACGGCGCAGCGATGGTCTTCGATCTGCCCTCCGAAGCCCGCCTGGAACCCGAAACGTGGGGGACTGGGACAATAAAGTGACTGATGTGAAATATTTGAAATCACTTCATCTCATATATCCCCGGCGGGACGTCGCCGAAGGAAGCGTCCTTCCTGCGTTTTACGACCGAGCCGTCGAAGAGCGAGCGTAGCGCTGCGACTTTCGCAAACTCCTTGCCGAGCTTCAGGGAGGGATATGCCGCGGCGTTGTGAGCGACAGGCACTGCCAGCAGTTTTTTCTTCCGGTCGACGGCCAGATCACCGGGAAGCGGCGAGAAGCCTCCCATTCCATTTTCCCTCAGGAAGCAGGTGTAGAACTTGTTGAGTTTCGCATGTTCGGGCTTGTTCGAGCCGGTGCAGTATCTGCCGGCTAGGCTGAACGACGACTCTCCGTAGATACTGAAAGGCGAAACTGAACGGATGGAAAGCATCTGGATGAAATCGCGCGGTCCGAGCCCGTCTTCCGCGCGTCTGGGATTCGACACGATCGAGTAGGCCTCTATAGGGAATTCCGTGGAAGAGCCCTCGCCGATCAGGATCGCCTCCGGATCGCATTCCTTGACGCATGAATGGACGCGTTCCATGAATTTCACCGCCATTCTGTTTGTATCGCCGGGGAAGCGCATGAAGCTGCGCGGCGCGAAGTCGGGCGGGAACGCCCAGGCAAGGCAGTCGAGGAAGATTCCTTTGCATCCGCATTCCTTTATGTAGAAGCGGATCCACTTTTCAGTGTATTCGATGTAGCCGGGATGGCCTGGATTGATATGGACGATTTCAGGATGGTCCTCGGAGCCCCATGCCGCGCAGAAACGCCCGTCGATCCCGCGGATGAACCAGTCGTCGTCGATCTCCGGGCCGCCGCGGTACATCAGGCCGCTGTGGCTCATCCAAATGATCATTGGGACGCCGCAGTCAGCCATCCTGCGGCACATGCGCCTGAACTCGTCCGGAGTGCCGTGGTTAGGATCCGGCTGGTAGCCTTTTGGAGTCGTCCCGCTGCATATCGGGCGGTCGGTGACCAGGTTTATATGGATTCCGGAGAAGAGCCCTTCGGCGTGTTCGCGCTCCCAGAGATCGGCCTGCGCCTTCCAGGTCGGCTGATTGTCCCATCCGAGCCCCTGGCGGAAATGCGTCCTGTCGACCCAGGCCGGCGCCTCCTTCAGGTTGAACGCCGCGTAGTCGGCGATGAACTGATTCATGGACTCCTTGGTCAGTCCATAGTTAAAAATGATCTCCGGCATTGTCAACGACTCGCCGAGGTTAAACGGAGCATGGAGCGTGTAGTCGAACGCCACGCCACGGCCGGCGTCTTCGATGTTCAGGATGTAGCCGACCTGCGCCCTGCGGCATGTGATGGATATCCAATGGTCTGTCTTGACATTGTGGAAGACTGCTCCGTGTATTACCATTCCTCCCGGATAGATTCGACGCCAGACGTTGCGCATGAAAGCCTTGCATGCTTCGGGCGTCCCATGTTCATAGCCGCAGTGCCCGAACTCGTCGACAGGTCCGCTCGAATGCGCCGACGCGAAGATCATCCTGGTGTCGTCTCCCCAGAAGCGCCAGTCAAGCCTGGGAAGGGTGAACGTGTCGACATGCAGAGGCGCTTCGATGACCGGTCCGCCGGGACCGGGGCACGGAAGGTTGGTCTGATCCGCGCGTTCACGCCGTATGTGATACTGGATTCCGAAGCTGGGATACTTCGCATAGTTCCGCAGCCCCATCGAACGCGAAAGGACTAGCCCCCAGCCGCAAAAATGGTCTACGAACCTTTCGCCCTTCATCCTTGCCAGATTCTCAAGCGGACGCGTCGCTCCAGCGGGCTGGTAGAGCCGCATCTTAAGAGGAATTCCGTTGACTAGAAACTCCGAGCCACCTGCTTGCTTCTGTTCCAGCAATTCTTTTCCATAAAGCTTAAGCGACCTTATCGCCCCAGCGCCTTCATCGCATTTCACAACAAAGTCTTCCATCTCTGCTTATCCCCTATTTCCCATTCGTCAGTTTTGCTATGGCATTTCAACCCATTCCAGTTCTGCTGTGGACGAGACCTATCGATACCTGCCGAAACCTGCCGTCGCCTATCAATAATATCCAAGCAACAACAGACCCCATGCTTTCATTCACACATTCACTATTCACTTTTTAAAACTCAATCCTTCCCCACTGCGAAGGATCGACGCAGGTCTCGGACGGCAGATCGACGGTCACCTGGCTTTTCTGGTCGAAGTGATAATACCGCGCCACATTTATAGTTCCAGCGGAATCGGACATAATCACGCCGACATCTCCTCTGAGAATCCCCCGGGGGGCGGCCGATAGTCCGAGTTCCTTCCAGGGTATTGTGATTTCCGCCGTATAAGCGCCAGAATCTTTTGCTATGGCTGTCGAAACATTCTTCATGATCGTCACAGAATCAACGACGGCAGTTCCGGTCGGCGAGCTGAACTTCGACTTCGCTTCCTCGGAAGTTCCGGGAACTACGAACCTGTAGAGGACCGCTGCCGGCTTTCCATTGAAATTCGCAACCAGTATCCGGACATCGCCCGCTGCCAGCTCCTTCCTGTCCGGGTGCTGCTTCGGATCCAGCGCGAGCCGTAAATCGATAGCGTCACCGGTCTTGAACAAAGTCTTGAAGTCCTCGCCGGAATTCATGAACGGCGAATCATCCTTGACTTCGATATGGACAATCAGAGCTTCACGGCTGAAAGCGACTGCGAAATTCGCAACAGGATTGTCCGGAGGAATCGGATATTTCGCGTTCTCGTACCATTTCCACTGCGGGGAACAGATAGCCTTGACGACTTCGTCCTTGCTTGCGGAGTTCGCAGATTCTGCCTCCCCCTTTGTTTCAAGAATTATTTCTCCTCCGGGCATGCGCACAAGAGTTTCCAATCCCCTGACTTCAAGCAAGTTGCAAGAATCCTTCCCCTCGATCTGCATGATGCGTCCGTCCGGGGCCTCGCCGAACCAGCCATAGAAGCATTCGTCGCAGAGGCTGTACTGGTCCAGGCGGTCGCCGACCTTCACGCTGGTTACAGACTGCATGGCCGGCGTTGTGCGCATGTCTCCGAAAAGCTGGCAGATGAAAAGTCCGTCGCATGTGAAAAGGTAGCGGACGCCCTTGTTGCCGTTGAGCTGGAACACGTCGGCGTCAAATCCATTGACGGATGCGAAACCCTCGACGTTCAAAGTGTGCTGTATGTCGCCTATCTTCGGGCGAGGCGAACTGTGCCAGTTGGCCGGGAAAGGATTCGGATATGTCCACCTGACAGTTCCGTCCGGCGAAAGCCCCATGAGCATGTTTGCTTTGTCGCCCTGGTTTCCGCCCCCGCCGAGGTTCAGGATGAAGTTCCCCTGACGGTCCGACGCCAGCGCAGATATGCCCAGCTTCACCGATTTTGGCAGCGGTACAACGGCAGAATTTGCGAAATCGTATTCGAGCGACTCCGAATCCTCCTTCGGCGGAATGCGGATTATTGATTCCTTCCCTACGGCATGAAGCTCCAAATTCTGTCCGACGCGAGCGCGCCAGATTGGCGCATACGAAATAAAATCCTTGAGCAAGGAAATTTCCGCAGGCTCCG
Organism: uncultured Victivallaceae bacterium; assembly: GCA_964636325.1. GTDB lineage: Bacteria > Verrucomicrobiota > Lentisphaeria > Victivallales > GWF2-50-93 > CAZWRV01. The sequence continues at coordinate 14,644 of CAZWRV010000020.1, forward strand.
CCATTCCGTCCTCGTCCTTGTCGGACCATAGGAAGATGGCGTTGTCGTCTATTTTCTCCTCGGCCAAATTTGCGACGAACGCTGCCTGCTTCTCCTTCCAGGCCTTCTTCAGCCCAGCGACCGTCCCAAGTATTGCGCGTGGCAGGAGATGGTCACCGACAAGCTCCCCGACTATGCTTCCTGGAATCCCATAATCTTGGTCTGTAACCAGATACAGCTTGTCGCCACGCCACAGCGCGTGTTGAGGGATCGCTCCCTCGGAGACGACGACTGGAAGATCCTCATGCTCTTCAGGACGGAAAGCTACTGCTACGAGTTCCGCAGCTGTCGGCCAGGGTCGGATCTCGAAGACCATGCCCTTGTAGAATGCGCGTGTCTTGGCGACCGAGTCCGGCATGATCCATCCCAAGGACGACTGCTTCATTTTCCTTTTAGGCTCGACCGATCCGCCGCCGCCGTAATGCGGCGGACCAATGAAATCTTTTATGAGTTCGCCCTCTTTGCTCCACACGCTGACCCGCTTCGGTAGGAAATCATGTTCGGCGATCCATATGCGGCCCTTCGAGTCGATCGCTATCCCCATGGGATATCCCATAGCATTCCTGTCGAACGCGCCTTCCCTCCTTCCCCCTTTTGTTCCAATCGTCCGCAGGAATTTCCCGTCCGCCGAAAAAACTTTTACGCATTGCTCGGAAGGCGCGCTGTCGGTCACATATATGTCGCCGTTAATATCGACCGCCAGGCACGAAGGCTTTTGAAGCTCCATCGTGACGATGTCAGCAAGGGTTCCTTTTTCCAAATCCGCCTTGACGATCTTGTTCCCGCTGACAGCGAACATCGCGCCGTCGGAATTTTTGGCAAGGCCGCCTGGCTCCGCGAGCCGAACATCGCGCACGAACGCCGCCGTCTCTTTTCCGAATAGCGCGAGCCGCGCTTTGTCCGAGAGCGATAGGACGATGTATTTGTCAGTTACCGCCATTCCGCGGATTCCGGTGAAATCCTTTGAGGACTCCTGGACGAACGCGGCGTCGGAACGCTTGACGGCGGGAGGATTCGGAACGAATGAATGCTTGTCGAGCGAAACGCGGTGGACTGCGAGCTTGTCGCCCATCCAGCCTTTCTCGCCGGCCACATAAATTATTCCGTTGTCGACCGCGACTGCGTCCGCTCCCGAGGTGCTGAACCAAAGTGAGCCCCAGGACTTTTTGAAGTCGGTGCCGATTTCGATCAGGCTATGACCGGCCTCTGCGATTTTCGCGCCGATGAATATTTTGTCTCCGGCGGCATGGACGCAGAGCGGTTCGGCATGGTCGGACAGCCAGCCTCCTGCGCTCCCGGCGCGCATGTTCCACTGGACTACGGGATTGGTGAGCCATGGCGGATTCCCCGGGGAATAGAACGCACCTTGGAAATGAGAAGAGATTTCGTCATGGCTGATGCCGCACCAGCGATATCGGCCTGGCGGAACTGGATGTCCGGAGTCGTCAAGCCCGTCCCATATTTCGCTGTTCTCTCCTACCTCTCGCTTCGCGCAGGCGACGAGGTTCCTGACTCTAGTTCCATCATCCTTCTCGATGACAATTGTGACAAATGACTGACTGTCGAGAGTATAGGATAATTTCGCCCCGGATTCCTCTGCGGACACCGGGAATATTCCGGTAGATGCTGCTGCGGCGGCAATGAGAATGTGAGTTCTGGAAAGCATAGATTCCTTTATTATTCGCCCGACGGCGGGACGGTCGAGAAAATCAAGCCCGCAAGCTCCTGCGGGTTTTCAACGGCGATGTCGATTGAGAACTGCCACTGCCATGTGCAGTGGTTGGCCTTGAACACCAGGCAGTTGAGGCCTTTCCTGAGGACGACATTCCTGACAGCCCTTCTGTCCGGCTCGGAATTGATGGCCCCGGAATATATCTGTTCTCCGTTTACAGCCACAGAGATCCCCTGTGCTCCGGCGAAGGCCTGGGTTCCGACTGTTATCTTGATCGGCAGTTCCTTGTCGCTTGTGATCCAGCGGACGCCGAAGGCCGCCTCGAAGTTGCCGGAGAATGAAACTGCATACATGCAGACGCTTCCTGGAGAATTTCCGCCGGTGTAGTCGATGCTCGGCACATATCGCGTCCATTTGATCGGCGCGCCTTGCCAGCCGTCGGGAGTTACGCAGAAGCCAAGTCCCTTCATGAACTGCTCTTCTCCCGGCAATATGCCTTTCGAAGGGAAGAACTTCTGGGTTCCCGGCTCCCACACCTGCTGGTTGACGATGCCATAGCCGATCAGCCAGGGAGCAGGGATGTTAATTGCTGCATCCTTTGAGGAATCTCCTTCCTTGACGTTGACATTCTTCACGTCAAGGAATGTATCCTTTTCACGGCTCTGCTTTTCGACGCCCATCCATGAACCGACTCCCTGACCGCTTCCGCCGAGCGGGACGACTGTCACATTGCTGCCGGGCCTTGCGGCATCAAGACCCTCCTTTATGAGGTTGATGAAGCCGCCGGGACCGAAATTTACACCGAGCCCGGTGATGCTGTCGCCGACAAACAAGATGCGGTCTCCATCATTGATCATAGATGACGAATTATTATCGTCTGAAATTAGCTGCGACATTGCGCAGAGCAATGATGCCAAAACACATGCGTAACTTCTTCTTATCATATCGCCCTCCTTGCGGATTGTTGGACATATTTCACGGCCACGGCGGATACAGCCTGGTGTAGCTGGTGGCCCCCCATCCGCCGGCCCATCCGGCCCAGCCGCCCTTGTAAGGTATCCATTCGGCGTTGCCTCCGCCGTAGAAGACATTCGAGCCACGGGGAGAAGGCGTCCGCGGATAGGTATGCGACGACCATGGAAGCGCGCCCGCCCCCGGCCAAGGAGTGCCGGAAACAGTTCCAAAAACCTGATCGCCGATCAGAGGACGCTTCGTGAAGTTCTTTTCGATGATGCTTATGCCCCATGGGGCGGCCGGCCTGCTCGTTCCATATGGGTTCCATGCCGAGTTGTGGGCCGTCAGATCCATGCAGCCCCAGATCTGCCAGAAGGCCGGCGTTCCGACCATGTATTCGGCGGCACAGCTGTCCGGACAATAAAAGACATTGATGCTCTTTATGTATCCCATGGTGTATAGGAGCATGTTGTCCTGGTAGAATTCTCCGCACACGTAGTCGCATGACGCCATATTGGGGAGCCAGTTGGAAAAGTCTCCTGCATATGAAATGTCACCCAGCCCGATCTGCTTCATATTGGAAAGGCAGATTGATATTTTTGAAGCGCTTCTGGCCTTTCCTAGCGACGGCAGCAGCATAGAAGCGAGTATAGCTATGATCGCAATAACGACTAATAGCTCGATAAGGGTAAATGAACTTCGGCGGATGATCGTTCTTTCAGATCCGCTTCTTGAACGTGACATTTGCATATTTTATCCTCCTGCTTTGAATCTTGAGCTCTCCGCTCTCGGCGGCTATGGCTGGCCGTCCCAGACCATGAACGGTCCGTCCGATGCGCTGGAAACCGGCTTTGTTGTCTTTGTTGCCTTGGAGTATGCGGGGCGGTAGTCGAAGCCGATCGGATTCTGGGTGCATTTTGCGAAGCTGACTGTGGCCACGGCAGCATCCGCCAGGAGCTGGTGCGCGTTTCCTTTGGGAATCACCATGCACGAGTTTGAGACATGCGGGTTGAAATAGGGGATGAGAGTTGATTCGGACGTGTTCCACGGTGCGCCGTAGCTGGCGTCATGATCCTGCTTGATAAGGACGTCCGTCATTAAAAGTTCCATGGGATTGCTGCGGCCGTGCCTTGTGTCGTGCGACCAGAAGCTGTTCATGGTGTTGTGCATCTTGCGCCCGGAGAAGAAGCTGTAGACTGCGCCGGTAGTAGTCCACTTAAGAGTGCTTGGGTTGCTGGGTATGTAGGGGCCGTAGCTGGACCAGTCCTGGACGGGGCAACGGAAGATGTTCTGTGTGTCGCGGATCCCGAAATATCCCTTGTAGCTGGCCAAGACATCCGGATTGAACTCGTTAAGGAAACGGTAGGTGCTAGCCGGCTCCCAGCCGTATCCCGGGATAAAAACGGAATCACCTCCGAAATTGGGGAAGCGCCCGTCGAAGTCGCCCGCATATGTGGAATGCGCCAGCCCGTGCTGGCGCATCTGGCCTGAGCAGAGTATCACACGTGCCTTCTGGCGCGCCAGCCTCAGAGCCGGAAGAAGAATCGCCATCAGGATTGAGATGACCGCGATCACCACCAGCAGTTCGATCAAAGTGAATACAGTCGCACGGTTTGCTTGATGCCGTTCTATTAAAACTTTTCTTCCCATACCACTCACCCCTTCCAAATCAGCCATCGCGTCGTTGTGCATTGTGAGAGAAATGTTTCACTTCACGTCCGCCTCGCCCCAGTTCTGCGGGTAGAGCCTTGCCTCTGTCGGCACGTCGTCGATCATCTTGGCCTGGACTGCGGAACGCGGCGTGAAGAGATGGTTGCGCGAGACGGTCTGGAATCCGCGCTGTCCGAATCCCGAGAGCAATATCTCGGCTTCGAACGCCAGCTTTTCGCCGGGCTTGATCGAAAGGCCGAGATCCGTGAAAACATTGAGCGGGATTCTCAGTTCCGCAGTGTAACCCGAGCCCGCCTGCTTTGTGAATCGTGCCGTTGCATCGTCAAGGATTCCCACGAATGCGAAGTTCCAAGTTCCGCCTGCCGGAGTGAAATATTCGGCGTGGCGGTTCAGCGTGCCGCCTTCTGGAATCATCGCTACGACAACCGGCTTGCCTCTGAACTCGGTGGCGAGGATGCGGATGTCGCCTGCCTGGACATTGTCGCGCTTGCCGGACTTTCCAAGATAGAGCCCGACGCTGTCACCCCATTTGAAGATCTGCTTCTCGTCGTCGGCCCTGTTCTCCATCGGGGTCGCATCCTTGACCTCGAATTTCGCATAAAGGTATGTATCATCATATCCTATACTGATCTTGGCGAGTTCCTCGCCGTTGTTACCGGTCAGGACGGACGTTTTATCTCCCCACTGCTTGGCGTCGAACGGATTGGAAAGCTTGACGATCTGGACAGGTGCTTTTGCGGTTTCCTCCGAGGGGGGGAATGGGTTTGCATGCCGCTCGAGCTTCATCTTCCCTGAGAAGCGGATTTCTCCTGCGACTTTTCCGTCCTTGCCGAATCCGTCGATCCTGTAGACGTTCGGGTGGCAGTTGCCGCTGTAAAGGTAGCACTCTCCGCGATCAGCGAACCAAGTGACGCGGCCTGTGAAGTTTTCTCCGCCTCCTATGAAATATTCGTCGGGCTCGCCGCCCCTGTTCGGATCGCCGAGGACGGAATCCACGAAGAAGCCATCAGGCGTGTAGAATGAAACCGGAGTCCACTCCGACGCTGCGGCGGGATATCCTGCACCTGCGAGTCCGGCCATGATCCAGGTGTGGTATATCTCGCCGGGGCGCGCCGTGCCGGTCGCCTTGCGCCCGGTCATCCAGATACGTCTGCCGTCAGGACCGAACTTCTCATACTTAATCACGTTGAAGTTGCCGGTGTGGCCCGGTCCGGGATTCATCGCCTCCGTCCATTCCTTGTTGGCGTATTTGAAACCTGCGTGCCTGCCGATGTTGAAGCAGGCGTAGAGGTTGCCGTCGTTGTCGTCGCGGAAGCCGAGGATGCCCTCGCGCGGACATGTCCCGGCGTGCTTGAAGCCTGGGATGACATCTTCGGCGGCGACACCAGCCTTCGACGTATCCCATATGATCGCCCCTTCCTTGTCGACAGAATCCGCCGGAATCTTGAAAATGACATTGCTGGAGTGCGCCAGGAACAAATCGCATTGTTCGTTCATCCACAACGAGGCCATTCCGATGAAGCCGCCGTCAAGCTTGCGGCCGGCAAGTTCTGTGACCCGGATCGTCTCCGCATCGTCGATCTTACCATCGTGGTTGAGATCGGACCATAGCTCCAGGCCTGTGGGCTCGTTCAGGAATCCGGGCGTCGTTCCGGTGGCGCGGACGTAGGCCGCCGGGATGAGCGCGTCCCCGCTCACGCGGAAGACGGGGAAGGCGCCATATGGACTGTTGTTGCTTGTGTGGAACATGAATTCGATACCATGGGGTCCTATAAAATTGACCATTCCTGTGTAGCCGCCCATGCCGTCGCAGGAGAACGGCGCAGGCAGCCCCATGCGGTTCAGATCCCAGTAGGCGGAGATCGGACCGTTGGAGCCGTCGCCCTTGAGCTTCGAGCGGATGAGCTTGGCACCGTCCTTGTATATGGCGTAGACGGAAAGCGGATCCTTGGCGGAAGGCCAGCTCGGCGGTCCGTAGGCGATCTCTCCGAACCATTCCTTGTCGACGGCGAAGGTTCTGCCGTCAAAGCGCTGGAACACGGAAGGGATGGAGTTCTGCGCAACAAGTACCCTGCCCTTGGCGTCCACGGCGACACCGGTGGGATGCAGCATGCCGCTCGGGTCATAAGCTCCGTAATGTGCTCGGCCGCCGGGTCTTCCGATCCATCCCAGATGCCGCACCGAGAAGTTTCCGGCCCATGAAACCGAGTAGGGCTCGCATTTCTCATATACCCAGATCCTGTTGCTCATGCCTGAGTCTGTGACGAAGAAGCGACCGGCCGCATCCACGGCGATGTCCCATGGCGCGGAGAGGCCCATGAGCAGGATGGCCGTGCTGCCCGGACCCTGACCTTTGATGAAGCGCTGTATGCTGGCGCGGCCATGGCCGCCCGGATTGCATGAGACGGTGTAGAGATCGCCGTTTTTATCCAGGCAGATGCCGCGCGGCCATGGGCAGTCCAGCTCGCGCAGCTTCGCGCCGGTCTCGGCGTCATACACGTATATCTTGTGCTTGGAGAAGGCGGTGGCGAACACTTCCGTGGCGGTGGCGGCCAGGCCGATTGTCTCAGGCCGCGGATTCGTCTCGGTGTCGAAGGACCAGAAGCCGCTCGGAGCATTCTTGTCGAGCTGGCAGTCGTTAACCAGCACATAGGGTGTTTCGGCGCTGAACGGTTCGGCCAGGCTGTTGGCGGCGTTGAAGCGTGCAAGGTAGGTCTTCTTGGTGCCGCCCCAGATCACATAGAAGTATTTGCCGTTGCTGGCGCAGGCGGCGTATGGGCCGAAGCCTCCTTCGATGAAGGCATTGTTCCGCCAGGAGTTCTTGTCGTCGTAGCCGACCTTGACGAACGCCTTGGCGGCCTCGTTGTTGTCCCAGAGGAAATAGACGCCACTCTCGTCAGCGCAGACGTCGATGGGCTGGCCGTGGTCTCCGCCCCAGCCGCCCTTGCCGTCGGCGGTGTTCCATGCGGGCGCGCCGCCGGCGCCGGCCGCTCCCAGGTAGACGGGCTTCAATCCTGGAGAGGCGTACGCCTTCCAGCCGTATTCGCCCGGAGGCATCGGATTGCCGCGCCAGTCGTAGCCGTCCCAGAAGACTGTGCTCTTTCCGGCAGGACGCGGCTCGCCGCCGATCAGCTCACGGACGATTGCGCCGTCCGTGTCGACGATACTAACGCTTGCCTTCAGCGCCGACGGCAGTTCGATTTCGAAGGGCGTGCCGCGATCCTTGCCCGCGTCCTGCTTCGCCAGATATTCCTGCATGCCTCCGTGACGCCTGGGAAGATTGTTCTCCCCGGCGAAAACGATGCGGCCCCAGCCGTTCATGCGGTGCCATGCCCAGCCGAAGCCGCCCATCGGCACGGTGGACAGGAATTCGACGCGCATCTGCGGCCAGAGGATGGTCCAGAACGAAGTCATCTTGTCGCCGGACTTGAAAGGGTTCTTCCCTGATTCCACCCCGAGCAGTTTCCAGGGGACGCGCGCCTCCATGGTGTAACGGTCGGGATTCCGGCGCTCCTTGAATGCGAGGCTGGCAGATGCCGGATTCACGTCGTCGCGCAGCGCGCCGTCATACGGCGGTCCATGCTGGATGATCAGGTATGGGGTCTGCGAAATCGTCTCCTTGTAAATCCTAAGGGTTTTACAGAAGGGATAATACTTCTGGTTGGGATGCGTTTCGGTGCGCGGTTCCTTGGCGGAGAACGGATAGGGTGCGTCCGGGCTGGCGATGCAACGTATCTCCAGGCTGTGCCCCTGCCAGGGACGCTCATTCGGCTTGTTGGGATTGATCAACGGCCCACCGCCCGTGGTAGCATCCACCGCAAGATACAGAGCATCATCGTCATACATTACCGCGACGTTGCCGCTGAAGCGCTCGGCGACATCCGGAGAAACGGCGACCCACTCCTGCGCGGAAAGATCCCAGTCTGAAAGATCGCCGTCGATCTTGACCGTCGTTCCCTTCGGAACCGGAACCGCAGCCATTTCGGCGCCCATCTCGTCAAGAGCCATGCAAAGTCCCCCCGCCGGTAGCAAAGCGGCCGCCAGCAATGCCCCGGACAAAGCACTGCCCGCCCTCTTCATAAAACCGGCCATGCGACACCTTCCTTCCCTTATACACGTCTACTGTTAATTTCATTATTGCCGTGACATTCGATATTTTTTAAGACGATTAAACTCCTCTTAAACTCAAAGCATTACGTCGATGAGGCAGTCCGCCGTCTAGCGGACAGATAGCCGCCTCCTCTCCTGAAGTAACGCAGACATTCCTGTCTGCGGCTCGCAGGTAGGAATACCTGCGCTACTTTAAATTTCAGGCCGACAAAACGGCGGTCACCGCAGACAGCCACTCCTCTGAAACTCGATTGTCGTATTTCTGATTCGCATTCAGCGAATCCTTGGGCTGCGGCACTCCCGTGCCGCTTTGGCTTTCCACTCCGCCGCCTGAAAAGTGAAAGTGGCACAGGGGTGCCTGTCTCGGTACCTGCGGACGTCGAGCCCGTCGCCCCTCCCTAAAACTCACACATTGATAAAAGCGTTCACCTTGGCATAGCTTCTGATTCTCAGACGCTCCTCCATGACGAACGCGGGATTATGATCGGCCTGACGAGCATAAGCGTGGTCTCACCGATCCCTGCGTCTCCGGCCAGCCTTGTCTGCGCCAGATTAAGGAAGGAGGAGACTATCTTTTCCTCCGGTACTACCGCCGTTGTCAGTTCGTTCTGCACGAAGTCGTTGTGGCTGTTGTCGTAACCCGTGACTGATACGTCTTCCGGGACACGTATTCCTTTACCGCGCAATGCGCGGACTATGGTTTCGGCGATATAGTCGTTAGCGCAGGCCACCGCCGTGTGCCTGCAAAGTTCCCGGAAGATTTTCCCGATGCCGCCAAAGTCGTCATATCCCTTCAGGAAAAAAGCCTTTCCGAATCCGGCGTCCCCGCCCGCCTCGCATATCCCCTCCTTCAACGCCTCCGAGCGCGATCCGCACCACTTGTATAATGGATCGGACGGGGTTATCCCGACAAATGCAATCCTTTCATGGCCCATCCTGGCAAGCCGGCGTCCGAACTCCCTGAAGGCCCATGCGTCGTCTACGCAGACCGTATCGAATCGACTGCTCCAATCCGAGACGCTTCCGACGAAGTCGACGCAGTGCGCAGCATTCTCCTGGAGCCTGGCGAGAAGCTTGTGGCGATATTCCAAAAGACTGAAGAATATCCTGCATTCGGACTTCAGTGCGGCGGAGACGGACTCCTCCTCGCGCCCCTTGCGAACGACCAGCCTGTGGACTGTCCCGCCGGCCCCGTATATCCTTGTAACGAGAGCCCTCTCGACCAGCCTCAGCAAAGGCTGGACGATAGTGTCCTCCTTGTCCCAGTATACAATCAACCCCACGTTCAAGCCCCGCATTGTGCCTGCGGATCCGTCGCCTGCCTTCGCCATGGCTACATCCCCCCTGCGCCAGTCGTCTACGGCGACGCACCCATGCCTGCCGTTGGCCTTCACGTATCCTTCCTGCTGGAGCTTTGCGAACGCCCTCTGGGCGGTCAGCGCCGAAACGCCGCTAGACTTGGCAAGCTCCCTTATGCTCGGGAGCCTGTCGCCGGCCGCGATGCTTCCGTTCCGGATTTGATTCCTGTAAGAATTGAAGATTTCGATGTATCCTGTAGGCTTTATCATCTTGCGCGCCCTTTTCATGGGGACATGGGGGATTTTATATGTATTACAACAATAATATAATGATGTATTACAATATGTCAAGCAATATAGAAATATTTTGAGCGGATATTTATGGAGAGCAAATCAGATAGCTTGGGCCTGAGCTTTGGCCTGAACTCGCTGCTTGAAAACCAAATGGGAAATAGTTCGGGGCAAGGTCAGGGATTAAGCGTGCCGAGTTTTAAGCCTAATGGCCGCAGTTGAAAATATGCTATACCATTTAACATTATTATAATAAGGCAGTTACATATTTAGAGGCTTTCACCGGATGGGTGAAAGCCGGTTCCCGCATATTTTCAACCCGCCAGGGTTGGCCGCATTCGCCATATCTGCTTCGTTAGCTTCAACTTGCAGTGGTTACCACAGCCGCGTCTTGCTGCCTTGCAGCTACGGCAAATGCGGCCAACTGCGGCAATTAGGTTAAGAGGACTGGCCATCTGGCCGCGCCAGTTTTGTCTGTTTGAAACTTTACGGAGAACTGGCATCGGAGAACGGAAGCGAGGCTTCACGACGCCGGGATGATGCCGCCATGTCCTGCGAAAGGATAGTCTATGACGATCCTTCCGACCTCGGTGTCGCCGATGCCGCTGTAGAGGTCGGCCTTCCCGTCTGAGCGCATGACGATGCCGGAGGTGAACGCGCAGTCGACGAGCTCCGGCCTCTTCGCCGGACCTTCGGGGTAGCAGGGGCGCGTGCCGATGATCTTTTCGTCCAAGGCCTTGTGCTTCAACGGATCGAAGACGAAGGAGATGTTCATGTAGGTGGAGACCTTCACTCCCGCTCCGTTGTCCTCGTTGTAGCACTTGTGGCCGATGACGCCGATCATCCCGGAGTCCAGCATGTAGGCCTGGTTGCATCCGCCCCATTCGAGCTTGTCGAAGAGCCCCGGGATGTATGGCGCGTTTTCAATCACGTCGCCGGTGAGGTCTTCGAGGGCCTTGATGATCGTGAATCCGATCTGCGACTCGCATCCGAACTTTTTCATGATCTCCTTGTTGCGCGGGCGGGAGAAGACACCGATGCGGCCGTCAAGCATTTCGACCAGGCGTATGTCCTTCATGAAGTCGGGCCCCGTTGTGAAATAGACGAGGTCTTCCAGGTCGGTTCCACGGTAGAAGTAGCCGTAGTACGTATCGATGCCGCCGGACTTGTAGCGGACATGCGTGCCTCCCATGACGAGCTGGCCGTGTATGAATGCCACGTATGGATCCTCAAGCTGGTAGATCATCGAGTCCGGAAGCAGGGTCCAATCGTCTTCGCCGGTCCTTCGGAAGAGCCGGACCCATGAACGCGCCCATTCAGCGCGCTTCTCGACGCGCCCGTATATGTATTCTGTCCCCCGCCACTTGAACGGGATTGAAGAATTGTAGACGTCGAAGCCGTCCACGCCGTGGAATGAGAGCTTGGTGCTTCCGTAAATCTTCTTTGTGAGCTCGAAATGCTCCCTCTTCTCCTTGAGCGTCATAATGTTTCAGATTTTCCTTTCTTTTGCCGGCGGAATGATGATGACCCGCGACTTCCGACCAGCGGCGCGCGATTACTGATCACTGCCAACTGATCAGTGTTCACTGACCACTGCCCTGATCAACGCCTGGCGAGTTCGTTTTGAAACAGCGCCTTAACAGTCGCGCTTTTAGCCGGGGCGCCATCGACCCGCATGGCACGTAGGAACTGTATTCCCTTTTCCAGGATTTCCCTGGCGTCGTAGCCTAGGTAGACGACCGGGACCGAGCTCGGGGGCAGGCACGGGAAGTTGCAGTGGGCGACGATATCCAGATCTCCAGGAACTTTCACCCCTGACTCCGCAATGCCCTTTGTTACGGAGCCGACGATGTTGTCGTCGGTGATCACAAGCCCGTCCGGCCGTCCGGCTTCAGTTCCGTGGAAGAGCAGCCTTGCCAGGTTGCAGCCCGGCAGTACGTCGCTGATGCTCATCCCCTGTATCCAGTATGGTCCCGACTCGAGTCCGTATTGCCCGATCTTCTTAAGCCAGCTCATCTGAGAAATACCTGGATGGCCGATCACCGCTGTCCGCCGCCTGCCCTTTGACTTCAAATAGCTGAGCGATTTGTGCAGGAAGCTATCGCCGTCGGTCGTGACAACGGAGATTTCGGGATACTGGCCGGGTGTCATGAAGGCGCACCTGGGAATTCCCGGCTCGGTCACAATCGGCGTCCTGTCGACAAGGAAAGGGGCTGAGGCGAAGAAAATCCCCGCCAGCCTTTTCCTAATGACATCCTTGACCAGCTCGACCTGTTCGGAGCTGTCGGTCCATCCGTTGTACCTGATGTTCTCCCTCTGTATTATCCTAATCCCATCGCTGCGCTTCTCCCTTGCGACATTGGAAAGCGCGTTCCAGAAGCGGTTGTTCCTGGGTTCGTCCGGGAATGCGATGGCGATGTTGGTGAGGTGAGGCGGCGACTTGGTCACGCGAGTCCCGTTGCGCCCGTCGGAGACTAAGAAGCCGTCCTCGTCGAACTGGTCTATTATGTTCTGTATCGTTATCGGACTTGCTCCGTATTGTGCGCAAAGCTGCCTCCTTGTGGGGATGCGCGCTTCAGGACGCCATGTGCCGCTTACTATCTTCTCCTTCATCTCCCCGGCTATTTCCTGGAAACGATCGTCCGAGCGGCCCCTCTTGGGAGGTCTTGCGGCGGGAGGCCGCTGCTGCGGGATTTCAGCGCCGCACTTGTGGCAGAAAAGCTGCGGCATATCCGCCGAAGCCTTCCTGCTGATGTTCTTTTTACGCATAAGCATCCGAACCCGCCAGGGCCCGCCTTCTTATGTTATTGCATTCTAGTTTTTTAATAATACCATTTCATGCGTGTTCTGCAAGCGGAAAATTCAACGGCATTCGGAATACTGGCATGGAGACTGAGCGTCCGGGGGAGAGTCACTTCGGAAGTCCGGCCCGGCTGGTGGCGTGGATGTACTCCACATGGAGGTCGCCGAAAAGATAGTTGCGGTCGTAGTTTGCTGAATTCATACTATTCGACAATGACGGCGCGGTAGTCCTTGGCGCGCACGTTGACCGCAGCCCAGAGCTGCCTGAGGAGCTCCTTCTTTACCAAAAGCGCGGGTTCGAACAGAGTCACCGGCAGAAAATGTTTCGATTTCTTGCCGTCGTCGAAGTTGGCGCATTCCGGTATCTCGTCTTTCCCGAGAAGTTTCTTCGAGTCGAGCCAGAAGCCGATGTTGACATCCTGCTCTGTGGCGTTGACGAACCAGAGGATGGCCTTTGCGGGTTTAGTCTGCGAGCGGTAGATCGATACGAAAATTCCTTCCGGCTGAACGAAGTTGAATCCGACTTTCCCGCTGCCCTTTGTGGTCCATTCGCCGAGTTTCACATATTCCGAGTTGTTCCAGTACGGGAAGAATTCGGCCTGCTTCTCGGGATCCGTGAATCCGACGGCGGCGTCCAGCTTCTTGAGAGTCTCGTCCCAGAACGCATGATCCATCGGCCTCAGCGCGTAGTCGTGGAGCAGGGCGCAGGCGAAGAGGCTGCGGTAGACCTTCTCGGCGAACATCGGGCCGACCGGCGGGCGCGCCCAGTCGGAGTCGAGCCGGGAGGGCAATGTGCCGCACCCCCAAATCGTCCTGAACCAGGTCAGGTCGGGCGTGAACTGGTCGAAGAAGGTTCCGTGCTCGGAGAAGATGTATGCCTGCCCTTCGATCGCCCATCCCATGTTTGCGAACGGCAGTTCGTGGAACCCCTTGAAGAAATAGAAGGGCGGCTTGCCGACCATCCAGCCCATCGTGTATAGGCGCTTGAGCAGGTTTCTTCGGGTGAAGACGTTGCAGGTCGGCTGGACATGGCCGTCGTCGCGGACGTACCCGAACGCGCCGGTGTCGAGCATCGTGAACCAGGAGATCGGGCCGTTGTCCCACATCGTGCCGTTGGTGTCGGCAAGCTCGACAAGCTTGCGGTGGAAGAAGAGGTAGTTGTCGACGAGATCGTCGTCGTAGCTGCACGGAGTCGCCTCGCTGAAGCATTCGGATTTGTCCCAGAGGAACATCCCGTTCAGGTTCCGCGCCTTTCCGACGCGTCCGTCACCTGTGTTGAAGTCCACGGCGCTGTCGCCATACCATTGCCCCTTGAAGGAATCGGCGTCCGGGAGCGGCGCTCCGACGGCCTGGGCTGAGGAATACATGAGGATTGGGCCTTTCTGCGCCACTTTGTTTTCCTGCATGCCCTGCCATGCCGGGCAGCGGTCGGGATATTTTCCGGGATGCCGGAGGCAGTCCCCAATGGCCTTGTAGTCTTCGTCCTTCGGAAGATACCAGTTGTCGCCGCCGGTGCCGTATAAGCGCCATCCGTAGGCGGCATGGAAGTAGTTGGCCTCGCCGCCTCCTGTGTAATCCCAGACCAGCCTGCGCCAGTTCGGGACTGCGGGCTTAGCGGGGAGGGGCATAATGGCAAAATTCAGCGTCCTGGGCTTTTCGATGGAGGCGGGGGCGTTCACGATCAGGAGGCGCAGGGAAAGCTTGCCGTCGCGGCGTTCGATGATCTGGCATGACTTGGAGTCGTCGAGGAGCCAACCCTGATCGCTCGCGGCGCGGAACTGCAGCGCGTTGAATCCGTCGCCGACCGCGATGACGGGGATGAAAGTCCCCTTGAAGCCGATCGGCCTGGCCATATAGCTGCCGCTCTCCCAAAGGACGCCGTCCTTGGCGGCAAGCTTGCATTCCGGGTCGCCGCCGTTCCTCATGATCACCATGTCGCCCGCCTTGTCCCAGAGGTCGAGAATGATCTCAAGATTCTCGATGTCCGCTTTCTTGCCCATGGGGTCAACTGTCATGGCTACCCTGTAGAATCCGTCGTATTCGACGAGGGACTGGACGTGGATATTGAGGCCGGCCACGGCCCCTTCGGCGCTTATCTTCGCTTCGTAGCCGTCGGTTTCGGGAAGCTCCTCGAGCTTTTTGCGGGGGCAGTCCTTTGACATGAAGCTGTATTGGTCGTATTCAGGCGGGAATGCGCGGCCCTTGCCCTTCTCGATCTGCGCAGGCCCTTTCGCTGCCCACGTCTCAAATTTTCCGCCTGCCTTGGCGACGATACGCATTGGCGAGCGGATAAGATCCGTGCCCATGACTGTGATTCTGTCGGGCAGTCCGCCGTCGCCGACGGCGATCTCGGCGCAGCGCGTCCTGAGGACTCTGCCGTCGTATTCGATAGGCCGGAAAGGCGGGATGACCACGCGTTCCTTGCCGATGCTGTTGCCTTCCCATTCGTGCTTTTTCCTGACGAAGTCGACCTTCTTGGACGAGACGACCTTCTTGTCTTTGCCGATGAGTTCTATGTTTGCCGTGAACTCGCCTTCGAGAGGGCCGGGCTCGACAAGCACGTTCGCCGTCCTGTCCTTGATCGGGAATTCCGAGCTGAAAATGTCCTTGCCGCCCTGGCGCGGGGAAATCCGCAGGCGGAACTGCCCAGCGTTGCGGACTTCGTCGGGAAGGTCGCCGATGACGTCCAGGTCGACCTTGACCCTCGCCTTGCCGATGCGCGGATAATATGCGAACTGGGTCTTGTAGTCGCCCTTGGGACGGCTGCCCAGGTATGCCCCGTAGGTGCTGTCGTCAAAGGCCTTCGTGTGCCCGGCGAAGGCGGCGTCGTAGTTGTATACAGTCTTCTCCCCGGACTTTATCAGGATACCTAGCATGTTGCGCTTGGGGCCGTCGTCTATGTATGTGATTGGAAGATCCTTCGCCTGGAACGAGACAGGCTTGCCGGATTCAAGGCCCTGGCTCTTGCGGAATATCTCCTTGCCGTCGGCGTCGCTTATCGAAAGCGAGACGTCAAGCGCCCCGGACGAGGAAGTGCTGAACTCCGAGCTGAGCTGGCCGTGGATGATGTCTCCTATCCTGCTGAAATGGAACGAAGGCGCCTCCGGATCGAGGATGACCTTGTAGAAGGAGTCGAACTCGAGCCAGGTTTTTGCCTGCCAGCCGCCGAAAGAGTAGTCGACGGCGTTCCCGGTGACGACAAGCTGCATGAGCATTTCGAGGCCGTCCGCCTTGCCGATGTTGCCGGCGCCGTCGGCTCGCTTCATGGAGCTCAAAGGCCAGGCGATCTCCATCCACCACTCGCTCTTCTCGAAGCGCGACTTGATCTGACAGCCGGAATTCCATAAAGGTTCAAAGCCCGGCATCCCGTTGTAGTACCAGGTGTCGGCGAAGATCCCGTAGACGTTCGCGGTCAGCTTGTAGAAGCCGAACCCCTGCTGGAGGGCGCGGGCTGCGCTGTGCGGCGTCACCTGGATCTCCGCATGGTCTCCGAACAGGAGCATGTTCTCAAGATCGTTGAACTCCGCCGTCTTGCAGTCCGCCTTGAAGACGATCTCCTTGGGGATCGTCCGGTACATCGCCATGTAGAGGCATTGGTCGTCGTAGCCCAGATACCAGTTCGTGTTCAAGGTCTCCGGGTAGAGATCCTTGTAGTGGTAGTTCTGGAATCCGGTCACCTCGCTCGCATCCGCCCACTCCCCCTTGCCTATCACGCCGTCGATCACTGGCGGTTTCTTCATCTTCGGTATCCTCATGACAGGCGCGGCAGGCGCCGCAAGGCAGCAGCAGAATGCGAAAGCGGCAAGGACTGCGGACATCATGTGACTTTTCATCGGCGTACCTCCCAGTCTGCGAAGTGTCAAGTTTCGGCGCTTTGGATGTTATAATAACAATGATAATGTTAAAGTCAAGCGGGCGCGCATTATTTCCTGTTAAAATCCTGAGGAGATGGAGTTTCATGCCAGCATCGCCAGATCTGAACTCACCGTCAGGCCTCTCGTGTCGAGAAGGTTGATGAACCCGCATCTTGCGCCCTCCGGGAAATCGGCTGACGCCAGATTGTAGTGCGTATCCAGTTGGGCGGGAATGACTTCCCATCTGCGGCTCGGCCAGTCGGGATTGTCCGAGGTTGTGTAAAGTAGTTCCGCGCGGACGACGGGACAGCCTTCAGCCCCCGTGAATTTCGCGGATATCGTGCGGCCCTCAAGCTTCTGTGAAACGATACTTGCCAAAGGCTGGCCGCCGCGCAGACTATGATCCATGAAGGCGAGTATTTCGGGCGGATTTTCACCCGGTCCGCCGTGTCCGTGCGGCATTCGCAATGTCATGCAAAGCGAGCTTCCTGCCTGGACAAGGCGCGCCGAGCCGAACCAGCTTTCAGGCCAGTAGGCGAAGTCGTTCGTCCCGTTCACCCATAGGAACGGGCATCGGGCGTCGGCAAGATGCGTGGACGGTTCCCACAGTCCGATCCAGCGTGCGGCGGCTTCTGCCCCCATCCTGTCGAATTCACCGTCCCTTTTCCAGCAGGAGTCCCGGTGTATGAATCCGCAGCCGTAGACCGGCGCGGCGGCCTTGAACCTCACATCGGCGGCCGCGGCAAGGCATGTGAGCCAGCCGCCCCAGGAAACTCCGGTGATGCCGATTTTGTTCTTCTGCACCCGCGGATCGTCCTGCATGATGTTTACGGCGAGGAGAATCGCGGCCAGTGCGTGGTAGGGCCATTGCGTTTCCGCGGCTCCGGGCGCGTTTGAGAACGGCGAGAGCTTTTCGGTTTCAGGAAATTTGCCGGCGTTTCCGGTCGGCCCGGCATGCTCGTGAAAATCCCACTCGCTGTATTTGCCCGACGGGACATGGCCGTTGAGGTCCATCGCTATCGCGGCGTAACCTCTTCCTTTCCAGAGCCTTGCCCAGTCATCGAAGGCGCTTCCGCCGCCGCCGTGCACGAGCACGATTCCGGGAACCGGATTATCGGCGTCCGCCCCCTCTGGAAACCCGCGGAGCGCGAACACGCGCGAGGGCCGCCCTCTCCAAGGGACGCTTTCGTAGAAAAAGGATTCGACGCCGTCGCGGTCCCATCCGGGCGCCGGGAAAATGCGCGGAGCTGGAGAATGGGTAATTTCCCTGAACAGATATTTGAGCTTGTGCGTCATGGCCGTGATATTGCTCCATCATGGGAAATTATGCAGAATGTCTTTTCATATTTTAAATTTCAAATCACAAACTCCAAATTCCAAATAAATCTCAAGTCGCAATAATCAAAATCCAAAGTAAGTTTGCGTTGTTTTGAACTTTGGTATTTGAATTCTTTTGGCATTTGGCTGTTGGTGCTTGGAATTTCGGGTGGCGGACGAAGCGCGTCCTATTTCAATCCATGCTTCGCCTGCAGGGCGCGTATGAACCTTATCCCTTCGCGGACGAGCGTGTCGCCGTCCGGAGCGAGCTGCCGCCAGACCCAGGTGTTCATGTTGCCGGTGCAGTCGACGAAGGATTCCAGCGCGACATGACCCTGGTAGTCAATCTCGGCCAGCGCGCGGAAAATGTCGTCCCATCTGACGAGCCCAGTGCCAGGGATGCCCCTGTCGTTCTCGCAGAGATGGTAATGGATTAGCTTCTTGCCCGCCAGTTTCGTCGCCTCGTAGAAGCTCTTCTCCTCGATGTTCATGTGGTATGTGTCGAGATGGATCATCACGTTGTCGCGCCCTATGAGATCCATCAGGTGGAGCGCCTGCTCGCAGGTGTTGACAAGGTATGTCTCATAGCGGTTGACCGGTTCGATGCCTACGGCGACGCCGAGCTCTGCCGCGTAGTCCGCCACTTCCCTTAGGCACTGCGCCGAGAAGTTCCAGTCCTTTTTAGGGGGCCTCCCCTGCGCCTGCTTGACGTGCTGAGAGTAGATGACCCCAGAAAAGCTTTTCGCACCGATGTCATGCGTCGCCTTGACGCATTTCTTGAGGTATGAGACGCCTTTCTTGCGAGTCGCGGCGTCGGGGCTGGTGATGTCCGTGCCCTTAAGAAGGACGGTCGAAGTGACCGAATCGATCCCGGCCTTTTCAAGCCTCTTCCTGACGGCCGGCGGATCGAAGGTCTCCAGGCACATCAGCGGGATTTCTATGAAGTCCAGCTTCAGCTTCTTCACTCTGTCGATGAGGTGCAAGGTGTCGTTCGACCACTGCTTGCACCAGGCGTAGGCGTGGATTCCAACCTTCATCTGCTTCAAGCTCCTATTTGATTTCAGATTTCCTGAACCGCTCCTTTAAAGTGGCAAAAACGCTGGGGAAATATAAACGATTCCGTTTATGTTCCTATCGGTGAATTTCTTGAAAGTTATTGATTTTTCCGGCGCGGGAGAACCTGTCACGCAGTCCCGGAAGTGAGAATTCCAGTCTCTAATGCAGCAGATGGATTTCGCCGGCCTCCGTGATATCCAATGCGACATGAAGTCCGTTATCGCAGATGTCCAGGCGCTCTTTAATCGGATTTTGCGCGCCATGTTCGAAATTTTACCTGACTATTGAAACTCGATTGCCCTTTTAATATCCGCCGTCCGGCGGATGGAGGGGGTGAATTCCATATCGACCGTCTTCTCGGAGGCGGGAACACCCGCCGTCCGGCGGAATAGAATTCCATCCTCCGTCGAGTATCCGATCGAGAAAGCTAAGAGGTTCACAGGCGGGCACTCTCCGAGACTTAAGCAGCTTGCGGCTTCCGGGCGCAAAGGGCAATCTCAAAGCATCCGCAGGCATCTTTTTCTGTTTCTTGCGCCAGGAGATCGCAAACTACTCCAATGCGAACGGGATGCTGTGCGTCGGATCGGAGAACATCAGCCCGACCGGCCAGTAGACCTTGAAGTCCTGTTCTCGGCCCCATGCGTTGATGCCGTCGAAGGCCACGCCGATGCGGAGGATTTCGCCCGGTTTGCCGGTGGAGGGGAGGTTGCATGTGGCGGAGCGTTCCGGCACGGAGGTAAGTCCGCCTTTGAGGCGTATTTCCTTGAGCGGGATCTTGGCCATGAGCGCGTAGCCTGCCTTTCCGGCGAAGGAAATTCCGCATGCCTCCGCCAGCTGCCTGCCGAGCGGATTTTCCGCGAGGCTCGCATATTTCCTTGCCCAGATGTTCGTGTCTGGAAGCGGATAATTGGCGCTCCACTCCTTGCCTTCGAGGTTGTGGAAACGGTATTTGAAGAGGGCGGGCCTTCCGTCCTTTAGGAATCCGAGTCCGAACTGCTCCTCTTCGATCCAGAATTCGATCCCGTCGTAAGCCCACATCATGCCGGGCTGGGCGGCGTCGAAGTGCTGCGTGTCGTCGGTGCAGACGAAATACCCGTAGAGGTTTTCGCCGTCGTGGGCGACGGCGCCGATCGCGGTGCCGGCCCTGAATGTGGATAGGAGATCGTCGGGGTGGCTTCTGGCGAAGGTCGGCGTCGGCAGCGCGAGGATCTGCGGGACTATTCCGTTTTTCTCCCAGGCGGCCCAGTCGCCGTCGACGGGGAGCGGCGCGGTCCTGGGAAGCGGCAGCGGCGGTGCGGCGGCAGAGGCTGAGTTCAGGCGGTCGGCGACGGGAGCGGGCCCGGTCGGCGCGCCCTTGCCGTCCCATTCGAAGGACTCGTCCGACTTGCGGTATGTGTCGGTTCCGTCCAGGACGATCCTTGTGAAGCGTCCGATCGCGTCGTCCTCGATCCACGCGCCGGGCCTGCCGTCGGGCCGCATGTAGGTGCGGAGTCCGTAGCAGATGTCCACGAAGCCCATCTGCCAGTTGCTCGGCCATGCCCAGTTGCCGGTGGCGACGCGCAGGCCGTCGGAGTCGAAGACGTCCGTCTGGCCGCCGAAGTCCTTGGGCACGAAGAACCAGGCGTTCTTGCCGTCGTTTATGACGTCCATGGCCGTGGAGTTGCCGCCGGAGCTGAGTGAGAACCAGGCGGCCGTGCCGTCGGGCCGGCACTTGCCGGCGCCGGTCGCGCTGGCGCCCCATGCCGGCACCATCTTGTTGTGCAGCTTCGTCACTCCGGTGAAATATATCTCGTCGGTCATGCGGTCGATCGCGAAGCGCGAGTTGTGTGTGAGTCCTCCGGCCAGCGGTCCCTCGTCGGATCCGATTATTCTTGCCGCCGCCCCGTCGAACTGCGGGCAGCCGTTGGCGTCCAAGCCCTTGAATGGCAATATCTTGAAGCGCAGAGCATAGCCGCCCTTCGGATTTCCTGGACCGGGCATCACGAGGTCTCCGGCCTTGTTGAATCCGGCCACGCTGTATGTCCAGGCCCCCGGCTGGCGGAATTCCCCGGCATAACGGGGCTGCGCCGGGTCGGATACGTCCACGAACGCCAGGCGGCAGAAGCCGACCTTCTCCTCCTTGCCGTCCTTCATTAAGGTTTCGCCGGCGGTTGGCTGGTAGCTGACTATGAATGGCTTTCCGCCGAGGACTACGCCCTGCGACATGCTCGCCTTGAGTTCGGGACGGGCGGGGCCTTCCGCGATCCTAGTCCAAGCGCCGGTAGCCGGATCGACGCGGAAGACCGTGCACTTGAAGCAGTAGACATATTCCGGCTTTGAGGGATGTGGGACTGCGGCGTCCATGAAGTTGCTTTCGGCGGTGAACGCGACCTGCGCGTTGTCAGGCCATATCGCGCGGATGCGGCCGGCTTCGCTGACGAGGAGTTTTCCATCAGGGAGGAACGCGACGCCGCGCGGATCGAGGAAAGTGTTGCCGTTGACAAGAGGCCATTTGTCGTGGGGGAGGTCCTGGCCGAGGACCTTGGCGACCTGGCCGGTCTTGGTGTCGAGTATGGCTATTCGTGCGGACTCTCGGTCGCATATCGCCAGCCTGGCCGCCGTCGCCGCAAGATAGCGCGGGGCTTTTAGGCCGGTCGGAAATCTTCTGTCCGGCTGTCCGTCCTGTTTCAGGCTGACGACGTCGGTTCCGGAGATTGCCCACAGTGTCCCGGCATCGTCGGAGGCGAGGTCTCGGACTCCGGCGAGCCTCCAGTCGCCGATCTTTGCGCCTGTCTTCAGATCCATGACGCGCACAATATCCGGTCCGGGCAGCGCGACATGGACCTTGCCGCCGAGGACGGCCAGGCCCGCGGGGAACTTGAAGCCCTCGGCCAGTTTTTCGCCGTCGGCAAGGATGGGATATTTTTCGGCGCCGTTCGCCATGGGGATGCGTTCGCCCTCCAGGGAAATTCGCGAGACGCCGTTCTGTATTCCGGCGACAAAGACGTCGCCGGCGAATGCGATCGCCCAGATGTCCTTCTCGGCCAGGTTCACTCCGGCATATGACTGTCCGCTGGCGGCATGGAAACGGAGCGGGATGCCGGCCTCGTCGTAGACGGTCGCGGCGACGAATCGGCCGTCCGGCATGGCGGCCAGGCGTTCTGGGTTGTCGCAGTTGTATGTGCCCAGCGGGTTTCCGTTGTCGCCGAAGTTGCCGTCGTCAAGGACGCGGACGTCATGGGTGGCGAAGCGGACCTGATATTCGCCCTCGGGTGACGGCTGGCCTGCGTCGTCGCGTCCGTCCCACCACAATTCCCTGACTCCGGCTGCGTCGGATACGAGCATCCTCACCAGGGTTCCGTCCTCCTTGTAGATTCCGGCTGACTGCCGCGGCCCCTTGTCGTGCGGCAGCTTGACGGGTATCTTGCGCCAGCCGTCCGCCGGAACCGGTTCCGGATACTTGTATGCGCCTACGTTGTTGACATCGAATGCGTTGCCGTCGCGGTCGGCGGCGGGGCGGGCTGTGAAATCTACAGGCTGGGCGGCGTATGCCCCGGGCAGTCCTCCGCCCCATGCCACAGCCGGGCTGACATGGAAGTCTCCCTTTGCCGGGTCGGCGAAGGCCGGCAGGACATGGGCGCTGTGCCGGTCCTGGCCGGACGCCGCGGACCACTCGTGGGCGAAGTAGACCATCGGCGTGAGCCCCCATGGGCCTGTAGTCCCGTGTATGAGGTTGTAGTCGCTGGACCAGCATGCGGAAGAGCTTGCGTCGATCAGGATGTTGGTGTTGTTTCCGCCGAGGATCGAGCTGCGTATCATTCCCGGACCGCAGCCAAGGACGAGGACTCCGACCGAGGACGAGTTGGCAATCGTGCAGTGGCCGATCCGGACATTGCTTGTTCCGCTGGCGCAGAGGGCCACCGTGTTCCGCTCGAACAAGGAGCTGCGGACGGTCAGCCCGTCAAGCAGGCGCGCGTTCAAGCCCCTCCGCATCTGCGAGAAGGTGCATCTTTCCACGCTTACTCCGAGGGATTTTTCGAGGGCCAGGCCGTCTCCGGGGCCGCGGAACGTCAAGCCGGTTATGATCATGTTGCGCGCCCGCGAGATGCGCAGCGCCGGAGCGGAAAGGGAGGCCGGCTGGATGATGACCGGTCCGGCGGTGTCGCCGGTGAGCTTGCCGTTCTCGTCGCCGATGATTTCCATGAATGAAGAGTCGGCCGCATAGCGTTCTGCTATTAGGACTGTTTCCTTATATGCGCCGGGGCCTATTACTATCCCGTCTCCGTAGTTCAGCGCCTGGGCCGCGCGCAGCAGCGACTTGAATGCGGTCTTGGCGGTCTTGCCGTCGTTCTGGTCGTTGCCGCCCTGGCGGACGTAGAAAGTGTCCGCGCAAGCGGCGCTTGATGTGATGATGAGAAGCAGGATAATCCTTTTCACGGCGGCTGCGGTCGTTCGCATGTTACCCTCCTGATTTATTGCCTGAAAAATCAATCTGCGATGAAGCGGTCGATCACAAGCTGGCGGAACTGCGGGGAGAGGCTGGCGAAGAAGGCGCTGAATCCCGTGACGCGGACGACGAGGTCGGGATGCAGCGAAGGGTCCGCGTGCGCCTCCATGAGCGTCTTCTTGTCCAGGACGTTGATGTTGAAGAGGGTTCCGCCGAGATCGAAGTGCGTCCTGATGAGGGTGGCGACGCTTTCGATGCCGCCCTGCGCCCTTGACATCCCCGGATCGAATTCGAGCTGTATGGGGGCGGTGTTGCCGTATCCGGGCTGTATTGAGGCGATGGCCCGCGCCATGCTTGTGGGCGCGGCGTCGCGCCTGAAGCCGGGGTCGGGGTTTGCGCCGTGGGATATGGGCGCACCTTTCCTCCTCCGGGGGCGGTGAAGTCGCTTTGCAGGTGCGCGTCCAGTTCCTGCCAGGTGATTCGCTTCTCGTCTTCTACGCGCTGCTGGAGCGCGGCGAAGGAGTCGGCCACGGTGGCCAGGGCGGAGCCGTCGAGGCACATGTTGTAGTATTCGACGCCTCCGCCGCTGGCGTCCAGCCCCTTCTCGATCGGTCCGTGGCAGAGGAGGTTGAGCATCAGCTCGGGATTGTTCTCCCACTGGTGCCGGAAATGGTGATCGAGGCCGCGTGCGGTACACAGGACGGCGCGCTTCAGGTGATCGTCGAAGCGCCGCCATAGGTTTTCCGTCGACGGAGGGCTTCCTGAATCCGTGAGCATCTCCCTGAACGCCGCCTGGAACACCTTGCCGCAGTTGATCTTGACGCAGTCGTTGAGCGTATATTCGAGCCCGGGAAGGGCCATCCAGCGGCAGCCGACCGCGATGCGCTGGCGAGCGAGCTCCTCGGAATATCCGAAGAAGCATTCCCGTCCAGGATCGGGTTCAGGAGTCCAGCCGAATCCGTCCGGCGGCATGATAACGCCGTGGTCGTCCGCGTCCATGTAGCCGCGCTTCCGCCGCTTCTCCAGGGTATGCTCCATCTTGCGGTCGCGGATATGTCTGATGCGGTCCTGTATGTTCATGGCATGCTGTATGTCCTCCCGAAATCTCCGCAATCAAAATGTAAATTTTTCAGCCTAAAGGAGTATATCACAGCGGTCTTGTTTTAGGATAATGTAAAATCGGCGCAAGTCAATCATCGCCCGCTACCGTCTCTTTTCATTCCCATGTTATGATTTGATTGAGGTTTTTGTCTATGGCCTTGATGGGCCAGTAGCCCAGCGGCTGTCCTATGTACGGCCGATATGGGTTGGGGCCGGTCTTCAGGGGGCTGGCATGCCCGTCGAACCATCCCACGTTGAAGGTGCCGCCGAATGCGAAGACGTCTCCGGATGAGCAGCGGTTCCCATGGCGCGGGGCGATGAAGTCCGCCCCCTGCATCCATCCGCCGTCCTGGAAGGATATGGTGATTTCCGGCTTCTGGAGCTGCGATATAGGGAGAGGTTCGGTATATGCGCGGTAGCCGTTTATCGTGTGCATCCCGCCGGAGAGCGCGTAGCCTCCTTCTCCCTGGCGGGTGATGTAGCGGAAGGGCGCCCTTTCCGAAGATCCGACGGTCCCCCAGATCGGAACTGTTATGCGGCCGCCGCCCTGCCATCCGCCATTGACGTTGTAGTTCGAATTGGGCAAGCCGGCGGCAGGGGCCGATTGTCGGAACGCCGAGTTGACAACCCTCCCCTTGAGGGCGTCGTTGTAGTCGATGCCGGAATTGCGCGTGGACTTCGGGCACCTGAGCGAATCAAGGGTGGCTAGCTGCGAGTCGAATAATGCGTTGTCCCAGTATCTGCCGCTGTCGAAGAACTGGGCGGGCACCACCGCGGAGCCGTCGTCGTACAGCATCACGGCCACGCCGAGCTGCTTGAGGTTGTTGATGCATACTGTGCTGCTGGCCTGCTCCTTTGCGGACCTCAGGGCGGGCAGTAGCATCGCCGCAAGTATGGCGATTATAGCGATTACGACGAGCAGCTCTATCAATGTGAATGACCGCGCGCCGGCGGCAGGCTTCCCTCTTCTGTCCTGTACGGTGTCTGGCATCGCAGCATCCTCCTTCCGCCGGGTTATTTCCGATTCGTAGCGTGGCGGCACCAGGGTCACAGGCGGCGGGGCGGTGCCTTGGCGCTGCTGTTTTATCTTATCTATGCCGACGCGTATCAGCTCGCAGGCGTCGCAGCCGATGTATGTGGCGGGAACCAGCGACCTTATGGGCATCGGGAAGTTCGCATAGGCCACAACGTCGACGGCATTGTCCGGTCTCGTTTCCGACAGGAGAAGCCCCAGCGAGGCCTGCTGGACCAGATGGTCGTCGCCGATGATGAGCGCGTCGGGCCTGCTGCCCGTCCTGCGGCCGAAGATGCGGGCGGCCGCCGCGCGAGCGGAATCCGGCATCGCCGCGCAATGCCATTCCGGGCGCGTTTCGACGCCGAAGCGGCGGCACAACTGTTCAAGGGGCTTGAAGGGCGCCTTGAATCCTATTCCAAGATAGGCGATCCGGCGGCGGCCGCGAGATGCAAGATCTTCCACGGCGCGGCGGAGAAAGGCGGAACTGTCCGGATAGACTCCGGGGACATTCCGCACCTGGCCCGGCCCTATAAGCACCGCAGGTATGCCCGGCTTGAGGACGGCGCCTCCGGCGAGGATGTGCGGCATCGTAACGATAAGCCCCGCCAGACGGCCCTCGCGGATCTCGGACAATGCCTGCCGGAAGCTGTCGGCGGTCCGCTCCTCTTCCGGAAGGACGTCGTATAGGAATGAGAACCGATATTTCTCGGGGGGGCGGGCGAGCTCGATGCTTTCGGCCGCCATCTTGACCGCCCAGTTGAACTGGGACCAGGGCAAGCCGACGCCGGCGAAGTCCGTGGCCGGATGAGACGCGAAGAGGACGCCGAAGCGGGAAAGGTGCGGCGAGGTTCCGGCAACGACCGTCCCGCCGTACCTGCCGTTCCTGGGAATTATGAAACCCTCCCGTATGAGCATGTTCATCGCCGTCTGCACCGTGGCGGAGCTGGCTCTGAAGCGGCGTTCGAACTCGTCCCTGGTGGGGAGCCTGACGCCCGGAGGGTATTTCCCCGAAAGGATGCCCTCCTTGATCTCCGCGACTATGTCGTCCTGCCTGGGGTTCGCCATGTTTGCGCCTGCTCCTGATGTCCGATTTTCACGCTAAAGGAGTATGCCAATGTTTTAAAACTTTAATCCGTCCGCGATGCAAAATCAAGTGGCGCGGCCGCCGAAGACGGGGAATTTCTAATTTTTTTTGCGGACCGGGGGGTTGACATAGGCCTCTTGGATAATAATGTTTTAAAACAATAAAAGGAATAGTTCTGCTTCTATTGCAAGAATATTGAAAGGAGGAGCGCATGAAGATTAGGGCGTCTGTGGCGGGAATGGTCTTGGTGCTGGCGTCGGTCATCCATGCTGAAGTGAAGCTTCAGGTGCAGATGCCGCTGGGACGAAGCGCGTATCAGACGAACGAGATGATCGAGTTTGCTGTGATCCGCACCACCGCCGGCGAGGCGCTCGCGGCAGGAAATCTCGCCGTCAAGCTGGCCGGCGCGGACGGCAGCGCCATGAGCTTCGTATTTCCGGCCGGGGCGGCCGCGGCGGCCGACGGCAAGGCCCAGTCCGTCGAACATCTCAAGATCAGCGGCTGGTTGCTGCGGCCAGGCTCTTATACTGTAGACGTCTCCTGCGACGGAGCCGCCGCCCAGGCCAAGTTCGCCGTTTACTCCCACATCCGCCGTAGCTCATACAAGCTCATCCACTGGGGCGGCTCCAAGAACGATCAGATGATGGCCGAAGGCGAAGCGGGCATGGGCTTCAACGTCGCAATGGGCGAAACCGGCGAAGCTTCGATCCCGAGCGGGCAGGACATCATGGGCACCTGCGTGATGGGCGGAGGCCACCAGCATGATCTCAGGCTCACAAACGACTGGTCGGACCCCAACGTCTACATCGGCGCGATCCAGCGCGGCGTCGACCGCGCGTTCGGCTTCCGCACAATGCCCAACGCCATCGGCGCCCACCTCCACGACGAGCCTGGCCTCACCTACCTTCCGCATCCATATCTCAAGGGGGAGGACGGCAAGCCGCTTTTCAGCCCCCATGACATCGTCCATCAGCGCAACGCATATCTCCGCGCGTTCGGCGAGGAGATGCCGTGGTTCGACAAGATGGACACCAAGACACCGGAAGGCCTGGCGCAGTGGCAGAAGGTCCTCGAGTTCAGGAACGGATTCATGGACGCGTTCTGGCGCGCGAGCCGCGACGCGATGGAAAGGATGAAGCCCGGCTACCTGCCTGTCACACAGAGCCAGTACGGCTGGTCGGCCTACCACGACGGCTACTACTTCACCGTGGCGAGGAGCATGCCTGTCATCAGCGGGCACGGCGGATACAACGACTTCTGGCTCAGGAACTTCAACCCGTCCTTCTTCCTCGAATTCGCTCTCCCGCGGCAGCTCGACAAGCCAACCTGGTATCTTCCCGAGTGGTACAACATGAGCTCCGAAGGGTTCCGCCAGGAGCACAACCTCTCGTTCATCGCCGGAGTCCAGGGCATGGCGACTCCTCCGGGCCTGAACGCCAAGAGCGAGGCGGCCCCTGGCATCACCGCCAGCAACAGGCTCTTTGCGAGGATCGGGACGATATTCGCCAGGCCCGCCTACACGCGCCAGGACCTGGCAATCCTCTACTCGCGCTCCAACATCGAATACCAGCACGGGGAGAATACGCAGCCCGGCGCCCTGGCGGTCGCATATATGGCGACGCGGATGACACAGTATCCCATCAACGCCATCCTCGACGAGGACGTCGTGGACGGAACGCTTGCCGCATCCCACAAGGCCGTCCTGCTCACCGGCCTGCAGTATCTCGACGCGCCGGTGGTGGCCGCGCTGGAAGCCTTCGCCCGGAAGGGCGGGCTTGTCCTCGTCACTGCGGACTGCAAGATCAAGGTTGCCGGCGCAGTCCCGCTGGACGTCCAGCCAGAAGCCCTCTGGAAGAAGGCCCAGGACGCCCAGAAGGCGAAGGCCGACGCCCTCGCCGAGAAGAAGAAGTCTGACGCGAACAGCGTGAGCAAGGCCGACGAGGAGGCTCTTGGCGCCGAAGGTTCCAAGACCAATTCCTTCCGCGCAATGATGGAATATGCCGCTCCGCTCGCCAAGGCCCTGAAGCCGGCGTTGATCGCAAAGGGGATCAGCCCGGCCTTCGAAAGCAGCGTCGAAACGATCTGCGCCGGACGCCAGGTCCGCGGCGAAATCGAATACATATTCGCGGTAAACTTCACGCCCGAGGAAGGCTACAGCATCCCCAAGCATGGATATGGCGTTCCCGCTCCGGTCAGCGCGACCATAACCCTTCCGAACGACGGCCGCCCGGTCTATGAGATAGCAGAATATGCGAAGGTCGACTTCAAGAAGAGCGGCGAGAAGCAGTCCGCCTCGATCAGTTTCGCCCCCGGCCAGATGCTGGCTTTCGCCCGCACATCGCGTCCTGTCGGCGGAATACTGGTCGGCGCCCCTTCGGTAAGCTGCGATCTTACCAGGGAGAACGAGTCCCCGATAAGGATCGAGCTCACTGCAGCCCTGGTCGACAACAACAGGCAGCTGCTCGCCGGAACAGCCCCGCTGCAGATAACGGTCACGGATCCCGTCGGCGTAGCCCGTTACGACCTCTACCGGGCCGCGGAGGGCGGCGTATGTTCGATAAGTCTGCCGCTCGCCGCAAACGACGCCGCCGGGAAATGGACCGTAGCCGTCAAGGAGCTCATCACAAACTCGTCGGGCTCCGCAAGCTTCAATTACCAGCCCGCCGCGCAGTGCGGGGCGCTCGCGGGCGAAGTCCCCCGTGCCGTCTATTTCTGGGCTGACAAGGAGAACATCTACAAGTTCTTCCGCAACCACCGCGAGATAAGCGTCGTCCACGGAACCGGCGACTTTGAAAAGGCCGCGGCCGAACGCCTGGTGAAAATGTTGAAGCCATACAACGTCAGCGCCGTCATACAGCCCCTCGATGATGCTGGCAAGGCGCGTCTGCTGACCGACGAGGAGGCGCTCACATGGTGCGGGACGGCGCTCGCCGGACAGCTCGACGAAAATACGCGGAAGTCCGCCCAGCATGTCGGCTTCAACCTGCCTCGGCCCACTATAATTCTCGGCAGTCCGCAGGACAATCCGCTGATAAAGAGGCTGCAAGATGCGAAGGTCCTGCCGTACGCGCCCACAGCGGAATTTCCGGGCCGCGGCCGCGGCATGATCGCCTGGAACATAATGACGCTCGGACATGACGTCGAAGCGATCGCGTGCATCGCCGGCGACGCGGCAGGAATGAGCGAGGCGCTCGGGACGCTCTTCACGCTCGGCGTCGGCATCAACCCATACACACCGCTCGTCCTTCCTGCGGCAAACAGCCTTTCTCCGGCGGTCAACCCCGCAAAATAATATCCTCCAGCCCCTGTGGCCTCCCCTGTCCGTCGGCGACCTGGGAGGCCGTGTTTTTTCGTAATCCCTCAGTCTTTCCTCGGAGACAATCGGCGTCGGGGTCGGAATCGCTATCGGGGTCGAAGATATAAACTGGAAATCGATCCCGATTCCGATACCGATAGCGACCCCGAAAGCAAAGACTGAGCCATTACGTTTTTTCACGCTTAATGGGCATAAAGCCGATGATCCGCCTTGACTCTTGATTTTTCATTTCATATAATCACAGCTTATGGAGTGTGGCGGTTATGTTTTTAGGGAGGTACGAGATACCGGTCAAAGATGGGCGGTTCACTCTCCCCAGACCTTTGAGGCTCTTCGGGGCGAATCGCATTTGTGCCGTAGGAGTGAGGGGGAGCAAGTTCATCAGCCTGATCGACAGGAAAACGCTGGAAAAGGAAGCCCCCACGGCAATCCTGGCTGTTGAACTCTTAGGCGAAGCTGCGCCGGATTCCAGAGGAAGGATCCGCCTCGGCAGAAAAACGATGGAGAAAGTTTTTCGGTATCGGCGGTCTCTCAGAATGCGGAGCAAATTCCAAAATCTCCGCAATCAAAATGTAAATTTTTCAGCCTAAAGGAGTATAATCCTCAGCCATCCCGGAAGCAGGCTTAAGAAGCGCCATCTCAGGAAATGCTTGGATTAAGCCCCGGCCGCGGATGCGGCCTTGCAAAAAGACCTTTGATCCTAATATGTAAACGCCTTATTATGAGAGTGTTAATATATAAAGCATATTTTCAACTGCGGCAATTAGGTTGATTCGGCGCAGTCAAGGTCCGATTTGTTCCGGCGGACGTAGAATTTGTATCTGCCTGCGATCCCGTCAAGCATGCCTGCTTAAGGATCCCTATGGCAGTCACTTTTTCTGAGCATATGCCCATGCGTCCATATCCTGCCTTGTCAGTAGTCGTCGTTCCTGCTAAGGAAGCTGTTAATTTGTTCTGCGAGTTTGAGCGCGGGCTCGTCTTCACCCTCTACCATGACAGTAAGGGCCGTGCCTTGGCCTGCGGCCAGCATGAGCAGACCAATCATGCTGGGAAGTTTCGCAATGGATTGATGAGGTGCTCGTTCATCTTTGCGCTTTATTTCGACCTGCCTGGGGAAATTGCTGCATAGCATAACGAGCTGTGAGCTTGGCCTGGCGCAGAGCCCGAGCCTCAGATTTACCACCACGTCGAACACCGTCCATCCGTTTTCCTTCCTGAGTTCCGGCTTCTTCGTTTCCATTTACAATCCCTCCCTCATTTTGAGATTTGCCTTATTGCATCTTCCGCCGCAGTTTCTGTCGGCATAACTTCATCCTCCTGGTGAGGATCTGCCTCCATTATTAAAAGTACCACCGTCTCAGATTCTACTGCCGGCAGAATGCAGGCTGTGGCTTCGAGCCATCTTTCGGAATAAGGATCATGCAAATTCCAAGAGGCGCTTTTTAAAAGGTATTCCATGCCGGATGCGGTGGTCTTTCTGTTGAAAGTCGTCATGGAGTGTCTTCTCGCCTCTTCGTCGAGCGCCGCGATGCCCGAGTCCGGAACTGGGAGCTTCCTGGTCTCGGAGTCGTCATGGATCTTTATCGAGTCGAACAGCCTGAGCTTCCGCAAATGCCCGTCGGACAGGGCGCAGTATCCTCGGACAAGCTGCGCCGCCGTCATTTTAAATCCATATCCTTCCTCGCACTTCTTTATGGAGATTCCGTTGCAATCCTCCAGGAAGGGCAAGCGATAGACGGATTCGGGCCTGAGCAGGATTCCGCAGGACTGCCCGGCGCCCAGGTGCATCAGTCTGTCATGAAACTCCCTTGCTCCATGAGATGACTCCGTGCCGTAGGCATGTCCTTCAGCGCCGGGCGGCGGTTCAGCGTATGTGGCAAGCGGCCTGGACATCGGTCCGGGCCAGAAATTGTTCTCCAACACCAGGTTGCGGGTGCTGTAGGGATCTGTCGAACCGCGCCTGCCGGGATTGAAGGTCGGACGCTGGGCCAGCGCGAGGATGTCGCCGCTCCTTGGATCCGCGATTATCGCATAGATATGGCGGGGGAGGTATTTCTTCTCCAGTCCAGATACCGCCTCCTCAAGGATATCCTGCTTCGCCATGTCAATCGTCAGGAATATTTTTTCAAGCCTGTTCCGCTTAAGCCTCTGCCGGTATATAAGCGCCTCAAGTCCGAAGAGCCCGCGCTTTTCATCGTCAAGACTGACAAGCCCCAGCACATTGGAGAGCTTGGTGCCGCACGGATAAATCCGTATAGTATTTTTCCTGAAGAATACGCCCTTGCCCAGATCTGCCTTATCGGTCGAATATCTCGCAGATGTTCCTTGGCTTTATTGCGGGAATCTTTTTCGGCGGGAGGCAAAAGATGACTGCGATTACCATCAAGGAAAAGGCTGCGAGCGCAAGCGCCGCAGAAGCGAGATATATCAGCGCCAATTGCCTGATTTTCAATATGGAACCGATCATTTGATCCCTGCAAGGCCAATGTTTTCATGCTGATCTGATCGCTTGAGATGGATTTGAATTCGACGTTGCCTTGTTCGTCCAAGACGCAACGCTTCACAGCTTGAATCTCCATCGATGCTGCATGTCTATCGGATCAGGAGGAGCAAACGGCATTGCGGAATTCCCGGCTTGAATTTTCCTGGCCGTCGGTCACGATCGCGAAAATGACTTTTGCCGGGCGTTCATTCTCGGGCATCCCGGCGATTCTGCTTTCTATGTCGTTGATGCCGCGTCCGATCGCGTCGAGCAGGGGCGTCCCCGCGCGCGGGACGAACTTGTCCCTGCTCCCTTCTTCTTTATATATCATATACGAAGATCCGAATCATTTTGCGGATATTTCTTATAAAAACAGCGACAAAGTTGAAATATTGCAATTTTGCGGGGGCGGGCTTTATTTTCTTGAAGCTGCGTGCAATATTATTACCTAGGCCGTAGAGACTTTGAACGTTCTGTCTTGCTGTAATACAGTAAATATTCAGTGGACAACGCCCTTTAACTGAATATTTGCATAATGCACATGTCCTGGAGGCCAAGATGCTGAACTTCCGAATTTCGCCCAGCGCAGACAAGGAAAAAGAGAATCTGCGGGAGATGCAGTCCCAGGCGCAGAAGAGCGCCGTCGAGAACCAGCGCTTGAGGGAGCAGCTATACAGGCTCACGCTCATCGTGGAGACCCTCTGGAAGATACTGAAGGATAAGCACCAGATGGACGAAGCGGCGTTGAAGAAGATGATCGACGAGAACGAGCTGGAGCGCAACAAGCTCCTTGCCCAGCCGCTGAAGTGCAAGGGCTGCTCCCGGCCGGTCTCCATCCGCAGCAAGATATGCGTCTTCTGCGGCGAAAAAGTGGACCATGTCGAACTCTTCCCATATTAAGATACTTGTCTCCGGACGCAGGCTCAAAAGGAGAATCCGCGAGCTCGGGCGCCGTATTTCCATCGACTACAGGGACAAGGATCTTACCATCGTATATGTTGCAAACGGCGCCATCTTGTTCACCGCCGATCTCGTGAGGGCGATATCGGTCCCGCTAAAGCTTGACTGCATCGCGGCCAGCTCGTATTCAGGCAACAGGAACACGGGGCGGCTCCGGGTCGGCTCCAGGTTGAAGCTCGACATCCGGGGCAGGGATGTCCTGCTGGTGGACGACGTCCTGGATTCCGGGCTGACTATGGACAAGCTGATAAGCATCCTGAAGAAGTCTTCGCCGTCTTCGATCAAGGTATGTGTGCTTCTTGAAAAGTCTTCAAGGCGTGAAGCCCCCGTCAGCCCGGACTACATAGGATTCAGAGTGCCTGACGTCTTCCTCGTCGGCTATGGCCTGGACTGGCATGAATACTGCCGGAACCTCGATTTCGTCGGATATGTCGAGGACAAGGACAAGCAGCCGTTCTGATTATTTCCTCAGCTTCTTCATCCCGCGCTTCTCCCGCGCCTCATTTATCCTCTGCCAGACGGCCGGATCCCTTTCGAGCAGGCGGATGAGGCGCCCGGTGCTGAGGCCCAG
The DNA here is from genome assembly GCA_964636325.1 of uncultured Victivallaceae bacterium. GTDB lineage: Bacteria > Verrucomicrobiota > Lentisphaeria > Victivallales > GWF2-50-93 > CAZWRV01. The sequence goes on from CAZWRV010000020.1 coordinate 48,663, forward strand.
CCTTTCCGCCGCCGTGGCCACGGCGAATCCGCATTCTTCCATTGCGTCGAGCACATGTGCCAGCCATAGTGGATACTGCGGATTCGAGACGCCGGTTTCGGGGACAGGCAGACGGACAGGGGTGGGATTGCGGATTTCGCAGGCGATTTTCAGCCTCAGCCTTTTCAGTGCTTTCGAGAGGTTCTCGCTTCTGTGCCTGCTTTCGACCGCCGTGGCGTCTACTCCCGTGGGCAGGTGGACAAGCCGGACGGCGGACGATGTCTTGTTCTGCTTCTGCCCGCCTGGGCCGCCGGCCCTGAACGCCTCGATCCTGCACTGGGCGAGGAGCTTGGCGTCCGCCATATTGAGCCAGATGTCCCTCTCCTCGTGAGGCATAGTCCTTAGTCCGTTACGGTGCGACTTGGAAAACGTTTTTGTCAAAGTATGCCGCTTTCGCCGAAAGCGGCACCGGCGACTTCGGCGAAGTCGCCGTACTCAAGCTCCTGCGCGCCGCAAGGGCGCCTTTTTCCCGCAGAGGAAAACTTGGCGCCTTGTCCGAGGCTTCTACGCGTTAAGCGGCGCAGTGTCTTTGGTTCCGGCAATGCGTCTCAGGATGGCGTCGTTCAAAATCCTGCCAGCATGCATCCCGAGGCTCCGCATCCTGAATTCCTGCGCCGCCACTTCGATGAGGTTTGCCGTCTCCCTTCCCGGTGCTACGGGTATTGTCGCGTGAGGTATCCTGACGCCGAGGATGCGGTAGGTCTCCGAGTCCAGGCCGGTACGGTCGATCCTGCCCGCGCTCTCCCAGTGCTTCATCGCTACGACGAGCTGGACGTCCTGCTGGTGCCGGAAGGACGACGCCCCGAACATCTGGATGATGTTGATGAGGCCGAGACCACGGATCTCCATGTACCCGCACATTTCCGGGAGGACCGGCGAGCCCGACAGCACTGTGGAGCCGATGCGGGTTATCCTGACTACGTCGTCCGCGACCAGCGCTGACCCCCGGCGTATGAGCGCCAGGGCGCATTCGCTCTTTCCGATTCCGCTGGGGCCGCGTATCAGAACCCCCGTCCCGTGGACGTCCACCAAGGTGCCCATGACCTTCACCGACGGGGCGAGCGCCCTGTCCAGATAGATGATGGCCCCGTTGATGAAGCTGTATGTGACCATGGCGGTGGAGAAGATGGGGATGCCGGTCTTGCCGCTGAGGGAAATGAAGAGCTTGTCCGGGGTGATGTTCCTGGTGAAGACGATGCAGGGAATGTCCTTCTGCATAAGCTTGGATATCGCGTGACGCCGCTTCCTATCGGAGAGGGAGCGCAGGAAGGCGTTTTCGGCGCCGCCGAAGATCTGGACGCGCTTGTCCGCGAAGTAGCTGAAGAATCCCGCCAAGGCGAGTCCGGGCCTGTGTATGGAAGCCTCCTTGATGAGCCGGGCGCCGCCCTGGTGGCCGGAAAGCCAGCGAAGCCCGAGGGCCTCCTGGTTGTCCTTGAAGAACTGTTCGACGCTGGCGGCGGCGACGCCGTCCGGCCTCCTCGGATTTGCCTTGCCGCTCAAGTATTTTCTTCCTCTGGCTGCGGCGCCTGGGGCGCTTCGCCCTTCTTCTTGTGGTGATCCTGGACCTTGTCGAAATATTTGCTGAGCTGCTTGTCGACCTTTTCTACGGCGGTGTCGATTGACTTATACATGTCGAATGATTCGGCGTCGGCCTCGATGTCGATGTTCTTGCCGTGGACTATTATCTCGGCCTTGCTCCTGGTCTTCTGGACGTCGAGGATGACTTTCGCGGTGTTGATCTTGTGCGCCCCGTCGAGTATCGCATGGAGTTTTCCTTGGGCGTAGTCCTTGAGGGCGTCTGTCACCGACACATGCCGTCCGGTCACGATGATTTCCATCTTTTTTCCTCCGTGGGTTTTCTGATGGGGGGACTGTGTTGAAGGTAATTACCTTTATACTAATCGAGCTACACTATTAAAATATTCGGGAAAACGGCAAGTTCGAGCATGCCGTCCAAGAAAAAGCGAAAAAAGTGGCATGGGGCCCGGTGCCATGTTCCCTTGTGGGGTGTGTCCTGGTAAATATTCAGTGAACTACGCCCTTTGACTGAATTTCCCCCTAAGCATGAATCCAGCAAAAGGGCGTAGCGTGCTGAATTCATACATGTCTGGCTCCTCACATTGTGAACTTCGGGCCGAGGTAGATTTCCCTGGCCTTCTCGTCGTTGACAAGATACTGGCTGTCTCCCTCGCAGACAATCTGGCCTTCGCACATGAGATAAGCCCGGTCGACGCAGGAGAGGGTTTCGCGGACGTTGTGGTCGGTGATGAGTATGCCCAGACCCATGTCCTTGAGCCTCATGATTATCTGCTGTACGTCGTATACGGCGATGGGGTCGACGCCGCTGAACGGTTCGTCGAGCATCATGAAGGAGGGGTTCGTCACGAGGGCGCGGGTGATTTCAAGCCTGCGGCGTTCCCCGCCGCTGAGCGTCATCGCCTTCTGGTCGGAGAGGTGCGTGAGCTCCAGTTCGTTCAGGAGTTCGTCGACCCGTTTCATGCGTTCGGACTTGGATATGTCGAGCGTCTCGAGGATGGCAAGGATGTTCTGGCGGACCGTGAGCTTCCGGAAGATGGAAGGTTCCTGTGACAGATAGCCCATCCCGGCGCGCGCCCTCTTATACATGGGCATCGCCGAAATGTCCCGCCCTCCGAAGAATATCTGGCCGGAGTCGGGGTTTATGAGCCCCATGATCATGTAGAAGCTGGTTGTCTTGCCGGCGCCGTTCGGGCCGAGCAGCCCGACGACCTCGCCGCCGCGGACGTTTATGGAGACCTTGTTGACAACGCGTCTGCCGTGGTAGGCCTTGACGAGATCCACGGCCTGTATCAGGAATTCGTTCATTTCTTCTCTTCGTCCGGTTTGGCCTGGGCTGGAGTCTTTTCCGCAGGCTTCTTGTCCTCCGGCCGTTCCTGCTTGGGCTTGGCGTCGGGCCTCTTTTCTCCGCCGGGGACGGTCTGGAGCGTTTCGGGCTTTAGCCTCATCTGCGAGCCGCCCTGGATGCTGAGGCGCTCGCTGTCCCTCCAGAAGTTGATCACCTCGCCCTCGATCCTTTGCTCGCCCTGCAGCAGAACGGGATTCTCCGTGAGGGTTATCTTCCCCTCCTTGACGTCGTATTCGGCCCGTCCGGCGGTCGCCTTCTGCTCCTCCTTCTTCTCCTCACCCTCGGGCGGCTTCCTGACGATCACGACATCCTTTTCGCAGATGATCTTGGAGACCTTCTTTGTCTTCTTCGTCTTCTTCGGATCCGGCGCGTCCTTGTCCTGCTCCTCGACATCCTCCAGGTATATTGTCATCTTGTGGCAGTTGATGGTGAGCTCCTGGTCGTCCACCTTGACGTTGCCGGTGAAGACGGCGGTGTTCTTCGCGCTGTCTATGTCCATCGTGTCGGACTTTATGACCGTCGGCTTCTTGTCGGTCCTCTGCCTGTCCTTGCCCATCAGCGAGAAGTCCTGCGCGAAGCAGGCGGCCGATATGAAAAGCAGCGCGAGCGCCAGGAACCTATGTCTTGCAGCTTTCAATGGCGGAACTCCGGATTTGAATTTTCGACATTCAAGTTGATACGTTTCCGATGCGGGATGGTGGGCCTGAATATATTTTGCATTTAACCTGATTGCAAGGGATGGGCGGATGAAAAAGGATATCCCTGGGCAATGTGTCAGTTCACTTCTTTTCCTCTTTGGGCACCTCGCCGAGATCATGGGGCTGCTTCTGTTCCTGCATGCTCTGGAGGTCCTGCTTCAGGATCACCTTGACCTTGCTGCGGATGTGGAGGAGCTGCTTCTCGTGGTCGGCGTCGAACCCGACGCCGTCGGCGTCCATCGTGTCGGAGTAGAAGTGGACCTCGTCGTCGCCGTTGATCGTCTTGCTGGCCCGGTCGTAGACCGCGGTCGGGGTGACGACCACGGCCTTGATCTTCTCGATGTCGCCGTCCACCCATTCGACGCGGACTTTTTCCAGCAGTATCTGGACGCCCCTTGTCTCCGCCTTCTTGCCATAGACGACGAATTCGAGCAGGTTGCTGTCCTTGTTGTATTCCGGAAGCTTGTAGTCTATGAGCGTGACATCGGCGCCGTCGTCGGTGTCTGCGGCGGGCATGGGGGCCGAGGCGGCGAGCATGAGGGCCAAAAGGCTGACTATTCCGTATATTTTTTTATGAGACCCTGCCATTTGCCTGTTTCCTTGAGCAGCCAGTCGATTACCTCGCGGACGGCGCCTGCGCCCCCCGGCAGCTTCGTCCTGAAGTCGCAGTATTCGCCCATGTATTCCGGGGCGTCCGCGACTACCGCCCCTATGCCGCACTTCCTTAAGATCGGGATGTCTATGACGTCGTCGCCGATGTAGAGGCATTCCGACGGTTCGGCCCTGAGGTCGGCGAGGAGCGCGTCGAATGCCTCGCCCTTGTTCTTTTTCCCCTCGTGGAGGAAGTCGAGCTGCAGCTCCTCTGCGCGCCTCCTGTTGCCCTTGCCGCTCCTGCCCGAGAGCGCTCCGACCTTGTAGCCCGCCCTTCTGGCGAGCTTGATGCCGTGTCCGTCCCGGACATGGAAGAGTTTGACCTCCTCCTCGCCGGCGAAGCCGATCTGGCCGTTGGTGAGGACTCCGTCAATGTCGAAAATCAGTATTCGTATCTTTTCGGCCTTATCCTTCAAGGTCATGCAGGTCCCTCACGGCTTTCACTATTCTCGCGGCACTTTTGAAGTCAAGCGAATTGGGTCCGTCGGAGAGGGCCTTGTCCGGCTCGGGATGGACCTCGATGAAAAGGCCGTCTATGCCGGCCGCGGCGGCCGCTCGCGCAAGCGGCTCCACGAACTGGCGCTGACCTCCTGACGCGTGCCCGAGGCCGCCCGGGAGCTGGACGGAATGGGTGGCGTCGAAAATAACCGGCGCTCCCAGTTCCCTCATCGTCACCAGCGAACGCATGTCCACCACCAGATTGTGGTATCCGAATGAAGTCCCGCGCTCCGTAAGCATCACCTTCTGATTTCCCGTGCCCCGGACTTTTTCGATGGCACCCTTCATGTCTTCCGGGGCCATGAACTGGCCTTTCTTGACGTTCACTGTCCTTCCAGTCCTGCCGGCGGCGGCAAGTAGGTCTGTCTGGCGGCATAGGAAAGCCGGAATCTGAAGGACGTCGGCGATCTCGGCCGCCTCCTTTGCCTGCACGGGATCGTGTATGTCGGTGAGGACCGGGACGCCGAATTCCTTTTTCACTTCGGAGAGTATCTCTAGGCCGCCGCCCATGCCCGGGCCGCGGAACGATTTTCCCGATGTGCGGTTCGCCTTGTCGAACGACGCCTTGAATACGTAGGGGATGCCCAGGGAGGCGCAGAGCTTGATCAGGAAGCCCGCTATGCGGAAACAGGTCTCCCGGCTCTCAATGACGCATGGTCCGGCGATCAGCAGGAGCTTCCCGCCCACCTTGACTCTTTTTGTGATTCCGAACGATTTCATTAGCCTGTTAAACTACACCATCAATCCACAAGAGGGAAATCCAAAAGGCCATTTCCATGAACTTTTCAGCGTAGAGGTCTAAGGCAAATATGAAATAATTGATTATATTATGAGGCTTGAAATTTGTCAATTCGCAATAGCGGAATATTTTTCCAGCTTCACGTAACAATGCAGCCCAAAGGCAGTGAATTATGAAAAACAGGCCAGTACGTGTCGGGATATTGGGAAGTGGATGGATACTCGAGTCGCATGCGCGCGGATTCCGCGCCGCAGGTGACCGATGCAAGGTCGTCGCCGTAACTGCCCGTAGCCCGGAGGCGAAAAGCAAGGCTAAGGAACTTCTTGGCCCGGAGGTCGAATGCCATTCGGACTGGACCGGGCTCATGCGGCGCGGCGATCTCGACGCGGTCGACATACTCCTTCCCCATGATCTGCATCTGCCTGCGACCGTGATGGCCGCGCAGAAGGGCCTGCATGTAATGGTCGAGAAGGTCATGGCGCGCAATATCTGGGAGTGCGACAAGATGATCTCCGCCTGCAGAAAGGCGGGCGTGACTCTCGCAGTGACGCACGACCGGCGCTACCATCCGGACTGGATGGCCCTCAAAAACCTGGTCGACAGCGGGCTCCTGGGTGAAATCACCCATTGGAAGCTCGAGCACAACCAGGACGTCCTTGCACCGCAGGGAAGCTGGATCCGCGACCGCAGGCAGCTCGGCGGGGGCGCGATAATGAGCTGCCTCACGCACCAGCTCGACGGCCTCCGCTGGTTCGCCGGAGAGGCCGATTCTGTCGCATCCATGAGCAAGACCGTCCCCGAACGGATGCAGGGCGAAACAATCGGCACGGTCCTGCTTCAGATGAAGTCCGGCGCCATGGCCCAGTGCACAATCAACTGGATGACGCGCTCGGGCGGTGCGACGGACGGTCTCTGGCCGGAACTCATCCATGCCACCGGCACCGGCGGTGAGGCATACTTCATGGTTGGGCGCGGTGCATTCGCGATGCTTCGCGATCGACATGAACGCCTCAAGCCTTTCGCCGCCGACTGCAATACCGTAGAAAAAGGGTTTACCCGCCTCAAGGCTGGCAATTGGGAGAAGCACGAGCGCTGCATCGTCGAATGGATGAAGATGCTATGCGGAGAGCCATTCGAACTTTCAACGACCGGCGAGGACAGCCGGATGACCGTCGAACTCGCTGAGGCCGCATATCGTTCCGCTGAAAGCGGCAGGTTCGTAAAGCTTCCAATCAGGCCGCGGAAATGGAAATAATCGGCGGTGTTCAGGTGTCAGCGAAAGGGCTATGTTGATGAATCGATCAATTATAATCATTCGACTGCAGTCGATCGCCGCCGACCGCATTCGAACGCAGTCGAAATTTCCCCGACACCTGTTACGCAAAACTTAATTTTACAATTACCTTAGCTTATAGGTGTTCCAATGAAAGCCACATATGCATGCCTCGTCGGTTCCCCGGGCCGGATCGAAGTCCGTGAACGCGAACTCTCCGTAGGCGAAGACCAAGTCCTTGTCCGTATCATGGCCTGCGGAATGTGCCGCTATGACATCCATCTGCTCGAACACGAGGACGGCCCGGCTGAAATATTCGGCCATGAGGCCGTCGGGCAGGTGGTCGCATGCGGAAGCCGCGCGAGGCGCTTCTCCGAGGGCGACTGGGTTGTCGGAGGGATTCCTTTCGGATATGGCAATTTCTCCGTAGCCCGCGACTCCGATCTCTGCCGTGTTCCGGCGGAACTCGGCGAGCTCGCCAGCCTCGCCGAACCGCTGAAGTGCGTTACGACGGTTGTCCGTGCCGGAGCGCCGGATTTCGGAGACGCCGTCGTCGTCGTCGGCTGCGGTTTCATGGGCCTCGCGGCAGTAGCGGAAATGTCAGGCGCATGGACAGGCCGGCTCATAGCCGTCGACACGGTTCCGGCGCGCCGCGAACTCGCATTGAAGTTTGGAGCTACGCACGCCGTTGATCCGAAGGCTGGGGACGCCACTTCGGTCATCCGCGGACTCACTGGCGGCCGAGGCGCCGACGTAGCCATCGAATTCGCGGGATCTCCGGAGGCTGCGGCCTTCGCAGGCGGACTGCTCCACTTCCGCGGAAAGCTGGTCGTCGCAGGCGGTTTCGCCCCGCGCGAGAACCTCTACATGAAGGCCATCACGATGCATCTCGCCCCGCCGATGTTTTCGGCGGACACCATGGACGACTACCGCCGCACGATATCGCTCATGGCCGACGGACGACTCCCGCTGAAGCAGCTGGCAACACACCGGTTCAAGCTCAGCAGGATCGCACAGGCGTTCGACGAAGCCAGAAGCATCGGACCTTCATGCCTCAAGGGTATAGTAATAAACGATTTGTAGCAGCAGGGCATTTATAGCTATCCGTGACCCGCAAGGCAGCCGAGCCTGCTTTAATCTCCGTCGACGTCTCTGAGAAAATATCGGCCACAAAAAGCATGAAAGTCGCAAAGAAGAATAAGAACTTTCTTAGCCTGATTAATTCATAAACGATGGTCGTTTATGAATTAATCACTTCTGCGCAACGGGTTGCGCAGAAGCCGTGATGTTGGCAAAATGAATTTTGCCAACAAATCGCGTGACCGCGTTGAGACGCGGAACGCGACTCTCACGCGGCGGGGCTTACCACGTTTCTCGTTGCTGCGCAACGAGATCACGTCCCCGGAGGGGTGGATTATTCACGGCTCGTGAATAATCCAGGTTAGGGCAAAAAATCGTTTCGCCTGCTACCATATCTACATTAATTAGGCCTGAAGGATAGAAATTCGTCGGCCCCAACGGGCTGAGTCTAGGAATAAAGACAAGACAATCACTGAAGGGGCGTAACGACTGCGCCTACCTGACCGGACCGCCCGGCGGTTCGGGGTCTGGTGAAGCCGACTTGTTAGGCGGGTATTAATTCAAGCTTCTCTTTGGTTTCAGAGGGAAGGCGGATGGGGGCAAAATAGCTTGATGGATAGAGATAATCTTCGCCAGATTCATCAATTATTCTGACTTGATTGTGCATTTCAGCCTTGGTGTCTGAGAGGGACTCGTAAACTTTCCTTGTTTCCAATGATGCTTCAAATCCCGCATTATTAACACAAATCAAAAAATGCCTTTTCATTATACGTACCTCTTGATTTTAAATTCCTTTTTTCCTATGCCATGTCCTTCATACCAATGAATTTCAGCTTTAAGTAATGCACAGTCCCCTATGCGGACTTTGGCAATACCTTTCACCTTCCTCCATTTGGCCTTCCACGTCGTCTATGTCGCCGGCTAGGCTGTATTCGCCCGGATGCTTCGCCCGGTCGGACTTGCCGCGGCCGAATGCGTCGAAGTAGATTAATTGAAATGCGTCTGCAAGCCTTTCCATGGCAGGATAGAAATAGCTGTGCGAGCTGCCAGGGCCGCCCGGAATCAGAAGCAGAGGTTTCCCCTTTCCAGTTGATTCTTTGGAAATTGTCTCATCTTCCACATGCTCTGTCTTGAGCCAATTTCAATACGCGGTTGAGTAAAACTCAACCCTCCATTTCCTATCCGCCTTGGCGGATGGAGGGCGGAATTCTATTCCCCCGATTTAGAAATATTGAAATTGCCCCTGTCTTAATTAAAACGGTAATTTATGCTACCATGATTATTTATTCTTGCCAATCTGGTTATCCTGTCTATTTTATCGGAAAATTCAAGGTTGGATCATGCATCCGAAAGTTTTGATAGGCTGGGCGGAGCGGGATGTTTCAACGGCTGAACCGGTCGATATCCCAGGGCGGTTCCACATGCGCATCTCGCTGGGGATCATCGATCCGGTGACGATCACTGCCCTCGTAATCGACAACGGCGAGGACATGGTCATACACGCAGCCCGTTCGAGCAGACGTTCATAATCCAGCTTTGCGGCACGCCGGGATCCGATGGCGGAACCTATCTTGCCACTGAACGCGGGGCTTGGGGCAGGGGATACAGCGCAAGCATGTACTGCAATGTGGTCTCGCCGCAGGGCGGCCAGGAGCTGGTCGATGAAACGGTGAGAATCCTCAAAGATTTGTTCAAGGATTAGTCAGAATCAAGATTTCTGTCGTTTGTCTGAGTGGAGCTTTGATGATGAATTCAATGCTTTCGAGATTCAACTCGGTCGCCGGACGGCGTGCGCCGGTATGGGACTCGCTGTGGTCTCGCAGGCCGATCGGACGTATCGCGATGGCGGTCTCGCCTTCCGAGGAGCGGGTCAGGTGCGCCCGTGAAAAGTGTGCCGGATTGGCCCTGTCCGAGCCGCCAGTTCTTCCTCCGCGCTGGACGCCGAAGTGGCGGGAATATCTGCTCCAGGACATCGGATACGTGCTGGCGCAGGCCGAGATGCCTGGCGACGCCTTCTTGGGCCTTTCTATCAACCGCCAGTTCCATGGGCAGTCGCAGGGCTTTGCGGAATTGTTCGGATGCCGGGTCCTTGAGCAGCCGGACGGAAATTTCCATGTGCAGCCCTTGCCGCCAGACCCTGCCAGCATTGCCGCGTTGAAGCCGCGCCCCTTGGATGAGTGCATATACTGGACCGCTGTGGAATATGCGCGCTATGCCAGGGAGGCGATTGGCGGCCGTCTGCCGGTTCGCGCTCCGGTCATGACCGGACCACTCGACACCGCAAACTACATCCTGGGAAGCACCGTCGTAATGGAATGGATTTACACCGAGCCTGATGCGCTCAAGTCGCTTCTTGCGACATTGACGGATACGATTTCAAGGATGATCCAAGCCCTGCATGAGGCCGCCGGCGGAAGGATACATCCGCAGCACGTATGGTGCATGCGCGGCGGCCCGGACATATGTTCCGAGCTGAGGGCGATCATCTCGGCCGAAACCTACGAGGAGTTCGAGGCGCCCTATCTGCGCGAGATATCCAGGCGCGTCGGGCCGATCTGCGTCCACTCCTGCGGCGATTGGGCACGCACCGTTCCTTCCGCCTGCGCCGACGATTGCATCCGCGCGATGAACGGCGGATCCCGCGAGGTTGACGTCGCCGCCCTCTGCCGCGAATCCCGCGGCAGGATGACGTTCTCCATCTACCGCAGCGCAAACTGCCGTGAAGACCTGATATGGCGCGGGCCGGAGGAGTTTTGGGACTTCATCCTGAAGACGGTCCCTCCTTCCCAACCGATCGAACTGGCAATACAGGAAAAGGAAATCCACCTCTGGAACAACGCCTGCCGCAGGAACGGACGGGAGGAAAGCCTGCTGCCGGAGCTGGGGAACATCAAATCATAATGAGAGTCAAGGAAGTTTTCTATGTTTCCCCTGCGCAAGAAAAAGATGCCCTTATGGCGCGCTGGCGCCGAAGTATGGCGACTTCGCCGAAGTCGCCAGTGCCGCTTTCGGCGAAAGCGGCATACTAACACCAAAAACATTTTGCATAATATTTTGTGAGGGAATAATAGCTTAATCATATCACATAGGAGAATCAGAGAAATGCCTAGGCGCAAGGACATCAAGAAGGTCATCATCATCGGGTCGGGGCCGATCATCATCGGGCAGGCCTGCGAGTTCGACTATTCCGGGACGCAGGCCTGCAAGGCGCTCAGGGAGGAGGGCTACAAGATAGTGCTGGTCAACTCCAATCCGGCGACGATCATGACGGATCCGGGCATGGCCGACAAGACATACATCGAGCCGCTGACGGTGGAGACGCTCGAGAAGATCATCGCGGTCGAGCGTCCCGACGGACTCCTTCCGAACCTCGGCGGCCAGACCGGCCTCAACCTCGCGTCGAGCCTGTACAAGGAGGGCATCCTAAAGAAATACGGCGTCGAGATCATCGGCGTCAAGGCGGACGCCATAGAGAGGGGCGAGGACAGGATCGTCTTCAAGGAGACGATGAACTCGCTCGGGATTCCGGTTCCGCGCTCCGCGCCCTGCTATTCTGTCGAGGAGGCCGAGAAGATCGCGGAGAAGCTCAAGTATCCCGTGGTCCTGAGGCCCGCTTACACGCTTGGCGGAACCGGCAGTGGAATCGCATACAACGTCGAGGAGCTGAGGACCATCACCTCACGCGGGCTCGCCGCAAGCCTTGTGCACCAGGTGCTTGTGGAGGAGTGCGTCATCGGCTGGGAGGAGCTGGAGCTGGAGGTCGTCCGCGACGCCAAGGATCAGAAGATAACCGTCTGCTTCATCGAGAACATAGACGCAATGGGCGTGCACACAGGCGACAGTTTTTGCGTGGCGCCGATGCTCACCGTCCCAGAGAAGCTCCAGAAGAGGATGCAGGAGCTTTCCTACAAGATAGTCGACGCGATCGGCGTGACCGGCGGGACGAACATACAATTCGCCCACAATCCAGTGGATGACAGGCTGGTAGTAATAGAAATCAATCCGAGGACATCGCGTTCGTCCGCGCTCGCCTCCAAGGCGACCGGATTCCCGATCGCACGGGTCTCAACGAAGCTCGCCGCGGGGCTCACAATGGACGAAATCCCCTACTGGAGGCTGGGGACGCTCGAAAAGTACGAGCCCTGGGGCGACTACGTCGTCATCAAGTTCGCCAGATGGGCGTTCGAAAAGTTCCCGAAGGCCAAGGACGCCCTCGGCACGCAGATGAAGGCCGTCGGAGAGGTCATGAGCATCGGGAAGAACTTCAAGGAGGCGTTCCAGAAGTCGATCCGCTCCCTCGAAATCGGCCGCTACGGGCTCGGCGTCGACAAATTCAGGAAGCTGACCGTCCAGCAGCTCAGGGAAAGGCTGGCGTCGGCGTCGAGCGAAAGGATATTCCTGATGTATGAGGCGCTCAGGAAGGGGATTTCCGTGGAGGAGCTCCACAGCACGACCCACATCGGCCGCTTTTTCATAAAGGAGATGCAGGAGATCGCGGAGCTGGAGGATAAGATTTCCGGGCTCAAATGGCGCGAACTCCCGGACGACATGCTCGTCAAGGCGAAGGAGTTCGGATTCTCCGACAAGTATCTTGCGAAGCTGTTCGGAGTCAAGGAGGCCGAGGTCAGGAAGCGCAGGACGAAGCTGGGCAAGACCGCAAGATACAAGGCTGTCCCCGTAAGCGGCGTCGAAAACGCGGCATACTACTATTCCACATACAACGACGCGAAGGACGATGTCCCGGTCTCGAAGAACAGGAAGATCATGATCCTCGGCGGCGGCCCGAACCGCATCGGCCAGGGCATCGAGTTCGACTACACATGCGTCCATGCCGCCTTCGCGCTGCGCGACGAGGGCTACGAGTCCATCATGGTCAACTGCAATCCGGAGACTGTGTCGACGGACTATGACACTTCGAACAAGCTCTACTTCGAACCGCTCACAGTCGAAGACGTCCTGGCGATATACGAAAAGGAGAAGCCGGAGGGCGTGATAGTGCAGTTCGGCGGCCAGACGCCCCTCAACATAGCGCAGGAGCTGAAGGACAGCGGCGTCAGCATCCTCGGGACGACCCCGGAAAGCATACGTCTCGCCGAGGACAGGGAGTATTTCAGGGAAAGGATGATCTCGCTCGGCATACCTCAGCCGGAAAGCGGAACCGCCCGCTCGATCGACGAGGCGCTTAAGATAGCCAATTCCATCGGATATCCCCTTATGGTCCGGCCGTCGTTCGTCCTTGGCGGCAGGGGGATGGAGGTGATATTCGACGAGGAGATGCTTCTCCGCTACGCCCGAGAGGCCATCGACATAACGCCGGAATATCCGATGCTGATAGACAGGTTCCTGGAGAACGCGATAGAGTGCGAGGTGGACGCCCTCTGCGACGGTAAGGAGACTTTCGTCGCCGCCGTCATGGAGCACATCGAGCTGGCAGGAATCCATTCCGGAGATTCGGCGTGCGTGATCCCCACAAGGTCCATCCCGGAAAAGCATATCAAGACCATACGGAAATATACCTCGATGATGGCGGAGGATCTCAAGGTTGTCGGCATAATAAACGTCCAGTATGCCATCTGCGACGACAAGGTCTACGTCCTCGAGGCGAATCCCCGCGCCTCGCGGACCGTCCCCCTGGTCGCGAAGGTCATGGGCATCCCCCTGGCCAGGATCGCCACGCAGATCATGCTCGGCAGGAAGATCGCGGACTTCCCGGAGCTTAAGGAAAAGAAAATCCCATATTTCGGCGTCAAGGAGGCGGTCTTCCCGTTCAACATGTTCCCGGAAGTCGATCCTATCCTCGGCCCGGAGATGCGCGCGACCGGAGAGGTCATGGGCATTGCAGAGACCTATCCTCTCGCATACTACAAGGCGCAGGAGGCGGCAGGCTCTAAGCTTCCTCTCAAGGGCACTGTCCTCCTGACAGTCGCGCAGCGCGACAGGAAGAACCTCCTCCCAGCGGCGAAGAAATTGGCGAAGCTAGGCTTCAGAATCGTCGCGACCGACGGAACCGCCAAGTTTCTTGAGGAGAACGGCATATGCGCCGAGATCATCAAGAAGCTGCATGAGGGCAGGCCCAACATAGAGGACGCCATAAAGAACAGCGAAATACAGATGATCGTCAATACCCCCATCGGCCGATTCAGCAAGTTCGACGACAGCTACATCAGGACGATGGCCATCAAGTATAAAATCCCCTACGTGACCACGTTGGAGGCGGCGAAGGCATGCGCCGACGGAATCGAGTCGGTCATGGAGGAGAAGATCAGCGTCTGCGCCCTCCAGGAATACTACAAGGGAGTCGGCCAGGCGAAATCCTCGCCCAAAAAGAAAACTGAAAAGGCGTGACCCTCCCTGAATTTTTCACCGCACGTGAATAATTCAGGATAGTATCTTGGGCGAATTCTAAGTTAATACAGTAGACGGCTCAGCTTGGCTTCGCCCTCCGCGCACGGAATATTCGCAAACTGCGGAGGGTTGAGCCGTGCTCAACCGCTGCTTTGTAATCGGCTCGGGATTTATCAACGGCTGAAACAAGGGTTAAATGAAATATCTCCCGCTGGCCATCGCATTAGCTTGCGTGATATTATCCGGCTGCCGCAGCCTGACCCCGGAAGCTGCGAAGTTCAGGCTGGAAGGCGCCGGCATCGCCATCACCGACGATAACTTCTGGAAGAAGGTCGACGAAAACGACCTAGACACCGCCGAGCTGATGCTCTTCGCCGGACTTAAGCCCAAGGGTCATGTAAAAAAACATAAGGCGGAAAGCATCCTGTGGAAATACGGCGCCGGAGGGAATTGCGGCTGCTGCTGCGGGGATCAGGTGGAACCGCATGGCGAGGAAATGTCATGGTCGCCCCTCGACTTGCGAATAGCCGCATACCGGTGCAATTATAAGTATGTGGAATATCTGCTCGACAACGGGGCTGATCCCAACGCACGTGAAGACGATGACGGGCTCACCGACAGCGGGGAATTGACCGCGCTTCTGCTGGCGGCCATGAAGCGGCATGCGGATGTAGTCGAGCTCCTTCTCGAATATGGAGCTGATCCCGACATCGCCTCGGACAAATGGGGAAGCCCGATGTGGTATTCTTGCGAATCCTTTATGACGCCCAGTTCTCGAATGGCGATCATCCTGCTTGAACATGGAGCAGATCCCAATTACTGCTTCCCCAGGGAAAAAAATAAAGTCATCGATGATGACGACAATGTAGTTTATTCGGAGGACAGGTCTGTCCTGGCGCAGACATCAATTTCAAGGACCGTTTCGGCAATAATTGCCTCCAGCTGATTTTAAACCTCGGAGACAATACATATTCGGAGACGATCCATTTCCGTCGGGCGTGGACATCAATTCAAGGAATTTCCGGAGGGATACCGTGCTCATAGATCTTATAGTTGATCCGGATCAGAGCCTTAACATCGAGCAGATCAGGCTTCTTGTAGATTCCGGAATAGATGTGAATGCCGCGAATGATTATGGTGCTACAGCGCTGCACGAGGCATCCTGGAAAAACAAATATTCCTTCGTCGAACTACTAATCAAGTCCGGCGCAAAAGTTGATGCCAGGGACAGCGCCCATGAGGATTATAAAGGCGGCAACACCCCTCTCATGCATGCACAGGACGCTAGAATCGCAGAGCTTCTCGTAAAGAATGGAGCCGATGTCAATGCGCGGGACGGAGATGGCAGGACGGCCTTGATCCGGGCCGCACAATTGGAAAGGGGTATTCTGAAAGAGCTTATCCAGCTCGGCGCCGATCCTTCCATCAAGGACGGTTCCGGGAAGACAGC
Source organism: uncultured Victivallaceae bacterium (assembly GCA_964636325.1). GTDB lineage: Bacteria > Verrucomicrobiota > Lentisphaeria > Victivallales > GWF2-50-93 > CAZWRV01. The sequence continues at coordinate 64,320 of CAZWRV010000020.1, forward strand.
GCTGGATTACGCCATCGGAAAAAAGAACAAGGAGCATATTGGGATACTGGAAAAGGCAGCCAGGAAATAGGCAGCCTTCAATATATATTATCTGCCGTTCCCTGTGTCTCTGTGCCTCTAGCGGAGCGGGTGGTTTATTTTATTCCGGAAAACAAGTTAGGAGCCTACGATGTCCAAGAGCCTTGTTTTGAAGAACGGCGGGCAGACTGCGACTTTCGCACTTTTGAAAAAATCCAGATACCGTCCCGAATGGTTCCGCATCGGGAAGCGGCCGATGCTGCGCTTCAAGGATCACGAGTGGCTGAACATCGGAGGCCTCCGTGTTACAGAGGGGGACCTGCTTGATTCCGGCAGGGATTTTTTCCTTTTCGGCGGGCGTGAATCCTTCGGAGGAACTCTCGTGGACTGGCGTGTCCGGATATGCGTGCCGGTTGACGGCCGGAGCGGTTTCACCGTCAGGACGGAATTGATCCCGGCGGTCGAACCGATTGAAGTCCTCGAGGCCATGACTTGCTACGAGACCCCTTATGAATACGACGGTTCCGAGCACAGCATGGTGATGATGTGCCAGCAGCCGGTCTACCGATTCGAAGGCGAAAAGCAGTTGAACGGTGCGGGCTGGATGCAGCCGATCTGGTATTACGGAAAGAAGGGCAGGGCCCATCTGACTTATCAAAGCGCGTCGCCGATTATGGCGCACCGTATCGCGATGCCGGACGGAAAGAATTCCCGCTGCGTGATGCTGATCGGCAACTGGGACGTCTGCTCGGTCCATGACATCTTCGCTCAGCCTACCCGCGCTCTCAGCGAAGGCGCCGAGGATCGCATTTTTTCGGACAAGAACCTTCTTTGCGCGCCCGGCCGGCACGGGATGAAGTATCTCATGGGCGTTGTAAACTGGAACAATTCCCTGGTGAAGGATCCGAATGTGCTGGTTGAGGCGGGCAGGGGGCTCAGGCAGGAAGTCACGGTGGACTTCCGAGGGGAATTGCCGGAGGAGCGCTGGGACGTCTGGCTGGCCGACGGCTGGGAGCGTCTTTGTGGGATTCATTTCCCCAAGGACGGACGTGTCGGCGCATATGAAGTCGCGAAGTCTCGCGGCGCCACATGGACCGATGCGGCGCAATGGCTCGCCGACCAGTGCATCAAGCCCGAGGGCTGCCCCGGCTTCTTCAATCCGGAACGCGGCACCTGCGTCTACGCTCCGAACACCAGGCCGAAGTGGGATTGCGGTGTGCCCTTCTTTGCCGGCCAGTTCACTGGTCCACTGGCGTATCTCGGGCATCTCTGGAACGATCCGAAAATACGCTCGGCGGCCGACCGGCTGGAGAAAATATTCGAAAAGGACACCGCCCACGATCCCTCGTCTCTGTGGACTATCGGCCTGACTCCGATGTATGTGGCGCTCCTGCGGAAGGCGCAGGTCGCCGGTCTAGGCAAGGCGATCGCGGAAAAGCTTGAGAAGATGCTGCGGAAGCGCACAGACACGATGCTTAATCCTCCTGAGAGCCGCAGGCCTGATCCGGGAATGCTCGCCTGGGAGGCGGTGGCCAACCTTGTCGCCGCGGACGTCTACGACGCGAAGCATCACCTGAAGGCCGCGAAGGAGCTTATTTCCAGAGTGAATGCCCGCCTCGACGGCGAATTCTGGACCTATAACTGCGCCGTCGAGGGCGACCTGGTCGGCGCAGGCCAGGCCCGTCCGTTCGGACATGCGATCGGCATCACCGCCAACTGGCTGGCCTGGAAGCGGTTCGGGGACGCAAAATATCTTGAGTCAGCGTCGCGCTTCGCAAATCTTTTCCTCGGAATGCACTGCATTACATGGAACGAGTCGCCGACTCCCGACCTCGACACCCGCGGCTGGTGCCATGGCTCCACGGGCGGACGCGACCAGATCGCGCAGATTCCACCGTGGGAGACAGGCCTGTCGATGGAGCAGCTCGGATTTCTGATACGTGAGGGCAAAGCCCGCGAGGGACACCTCGACGTCCTCTGGCTCTTCGCACACACAGGCCTGGCGCAGTTCCCGAAGGCAAGGACCATGAAGCGGGTCTACCGGCCCGACATGTCGGTGACATACCTCCCCATAGATTCTCTGCCTACGGAGCGTGAATTCTATCTGAAACTTCCATATCTCGCATACGAGAATCCGTGGGATCAGACGATGCTTGCGGGATACCAGGGCGTGGAGCCGATACTTCTGTCGCTCTACCTCGGTGGCGGCCTCGCATCTTCGACAGACGACCGCGTGCTGCTCGTTGTCCCTCAAGTGGTGGACTATGATGTTACGGTGGCCGAACGGTTTACGGCATATCTTTGGAATCCCCTCGATGCGCCGGTGCAGACAAGCATCCGTGCGAATGTCGCGGCGCGCCGCGGTGAAGCCTGGAGGTGCACTGGGGCCGTGAACGCCGAATTCGAGGGAGGCCGCTTCGAGTCGGCGCCGTTCGAAGTTCCGCCGCGCAGGCTCGTAAGATGCGAATTCCGCAGGTCTGCATAATTTCTCGGTAGGCGCTAATGAATTCCGGCCGAGCCGGACTGGAAAGGCGTGATGAAAAAGACCGTGTTCGTGCATTTCAGCAACCACTTCGACCTTGTCTGGCGGCGCTGCTGGGAAAGGTCGTATGTGTATCAGGGCAAACGATATCTGAGCTACCGGGAGGTTGAGGATTTATGCATCCTGGAGAACATCCGTCTTGCGGAGCGCGGGGAGGGGGCGTATGTTCTGGAGCAGGCCTTGAGCCTGCGAGCTTTCCTGGCTCGCAGTCCGGACGCCATCGACAGGCTTAAATCCCTATACACCAAGGGTTTGTTCGAGATGCTTGGAGCGGGCGAGGCGATCATAGACGTGAACATGTGCCAGTTCGAGACTATGTGCCGCAACCTTGCGTCTGGGATAAGATACTGCGGAGAGCTTTTCGGCGAGCGGCCGCCGATGGCCTGCCACAACGATGGATTCGGTTCCTCAGCGCAGTTCCCGCAGGTGATCAGAAAATGCGGACTGCGCGGCATCGGCGGAATGTCCTACAGTCAGCCTGACAACGACTTCTGGCGCGGCCTCGACGGTTCCACTGTCTTCTACTGGAAGGGTGCGCCCGGGCGCGGCTACTTCTTCGACCACTGCTATCATGAGCCGTGCCGGATATGCCGTGGATTCGGCGAACTTGACGGCAGGCCCTGTGCTTCCTGCCGCGGGTTATGCGTCGATGTTCCGCAGAACAGCTATCCGCCCTTCGAGCCGGTCCCTTCCGGCCAGTTCCGGGACGGCATGGCAAGCTACAGCATCTGCTCGGAGGAGATGCTGCCGCCGGAAAACCCCGGCCGCTTCATAGAACAATGGGCGAAGGAGCATCCGGACGTCGAATACCGCTGGGGGACGCCGCGGCATCTGCGCAAGCTTTGGGATGAACTTGATCGGCTGGCGGATTGTCCTCCCGCCGGCAGGATTTCCTCAAAGGTGGAAAACAATCCCGTGCAGACCGGATGCCTGGTCAGCCGGGCCAGGATAAAGCGCGAGTCGCGTTTCTGCGAGTCGGTCTTCTACGGATGGGAGACGGCCCTTGCCGTCTCTGGTCTTGCTCCGCAATGCCGCGCCGAAATGGAGAAGTGTTTTCTTGAGCTGCCGCTTTTCTTTTTCCATGACGCTGTCACCGGCACGCACCAGGACGAGGCATACATGGAGCTTCTGGACCGCATGGCCGCCATGCGCTGCTCGGTGGAAAATATTGCGGTGGAGGCATTTGCTAAAAATGGAGTTCCTGCGGAGAAAGTCGGGCGTCCGGCGCCAGGTGTCGAGATCGGCGTGTTTTCGCCTTCATGCAGGACGGCGGCGATGCGTGCGCCGATTAAAGTTCCGGACTTCCGGAATGCGGAGCCGCTTGTGGCGGTGGACGAGCAGGGATGCCGCCATCCCGTGGTGTATCAGGTTAATCCTTGGTCTCCGGCCCAACCGCTTCTGCCGAGCCGCCTTGTCGCGTCGGTCGGGCCGGCCGCTCGGACAAGGCCTTCCGAGTGCCTCGCCCACATCGAGGCGGATGATCTTAAGCCTCTTGAATGGAATTACTTGCGCCTGGAAAGAGCCGAGCCGCCGCGGATCACGGACGGGAATCTCTTGGAGAACAAGCATCTCTCGGTCGCGCTCGGAGAGAACGGCGTGGAAGCGGTCAAGGATCTGGCGTCCGGTGCAACGGCTGGTTCCGGCGAATCCCCCGTCGGGCATCTCGTGCTCGAGGAAGACGAAGGCGATCCGTGGGGGACCAGGAAGAAGCCTGAGTTCCGCAGGAGCCTGGCGCCGTTCACGAGACTGCTGGGCGCGATGCGCTTCGACGGCTACTACGAGGCATATTACACCGGGCGCTACGAACCCTCGCTCCGTTTCGGCCGCGAGGAGGACCCGAAGATTTTCTCACTGGAATGGTACAGCACCGTCCGCCTTCTCGATCATGCTCGGCGGGTGGATTTTTCCTTCGAGATATTCTGGAAGACGTCGGGACGTCGGATACGTGCAGCATTTCCGTGCGGAGCGCCCTCCGATGCCGGATGGTATTCAATTCCCGGAGGCTGGCTGGAACGCCAGCGCTACGAGCAGACGGAGACCTTCCTGTGGAGTCCGAACGGCGACTGGCCGGCGCTGCATTTCACCGCGGTTAAGCCGGGGACAGGCGGAACCGGATGGGCGCTTGTCAACTACGGAACTCCGTCGGCCCGCATAGAAGACGGCGCGATATTGATGTCGCTGCTCCGTTCCCCGTCCTTCGGCCACTGCCTCGAACGCTACGCACAGGACTACCCTATGCCGACCAGCGGCATCCGCGACGGTGGGTGGCACCACTTCACATTCTCATTCATGCCGCACGCAGGGGAGAAGGATATTCCGCGCCTCTCGCTTGACGCGGCCGCGCTCAACCAGGCGCCGCCGGTGTTTGCCGCCGAAACAGGGAAATGCCCACCGGATGTGCTGCTTAACTCCTTGTCTGTCGCGGGCGAATGCGTCGAATTGGTTTCGGCTAAAGCTCCGTTCAGCAAGGGCGGAGATTTGATCCTGCGGCTCCTTAATCACAGCCCCCGCGAGACCGAGGCGGCTGTTTCGGCCGGAACTGCGGGATTCGCAAAGGCGTCGGAAGCCCTTCTCACGGAGGATATTGTGAGAGAACTTCCGGTGAAGGACGGGTCTGTCCGTGTCTGGCTAAAAGGATTTGAAGTCAAGACCTTGATACTCTCGAAGCAATAGAACTGGAAGCTATTATGAATATAATTACACTTATGAAGGCGCATGTCCTCGAAGATGCGCCGCTGGCGCTGGAGACGCGGACTGAAAAGCTGGGCGCCGACTGCGAGGCGCTTGACTGGGCTGTTCGAACAGAGGCAGGACCTTTTCACGGCGTCGTCCGCCTGGTTCTTGATTTGCCGCCGGAGTTCACTTCTCCATGGTTCATGGTCCCGGGATTCATATATGGTGAGAACCGCCGCTCCGACCAGGAATTGTTGCGCGGGAAAAGGTGGCCCCGTTTCGATCCGGCGTTGCCTGTCCCGCGTGAAATGGCGTCGGCATGGTGGGATTTCGGCGCGGACCGGACATCCTCGCCGCTGGTCTATCTCCACCAGGACGGCCGCTGCCTGGCGTTGGCCGCCGAACCGCACCCGCTTCTTGCCGGCAAAATCCTCAGCGAAGATTCGGAACCTCAGCTCGGAATAGGATTCGGGCACGACGGCAAGAAGGGATACATCCGCATTTCCTTTCCCGCATGCGACGAGCCGTTCGCGTATGACAACGGTCCCGATTTGAAGCCGGCAGTCCGGCGCATGCTCATGCCGGCCGGAAGTTCAGTCTCCGGGCGCATCTACCTCTATAAGTTCGACGGGGAACGGCACGGATACCAGCGGGTGATGGAGCATTTCGACGGTGTGATGCGCGAGAAATACCAGGCCGCGGCGGCGCCTTCCCTTGTGCCGCTGGTTTCGGACGCGCTCCACGGAATTACGGTCGGCCATTACCATGACAAGGGCAACTACTTCGTCTACAGCCGATGCTATGACGCCGTCGCCGAGCAGATCGCCAACGCGCGCGGTACGACGCTAGAATGGTATCAGGACATGGTCGGCTTTGTCGGCGGACTGATGGTCTGCCGCGCCCTTCTCGGCGGGGCGTCTATCACCGGCGACGAGCGTGCGCAGGAGGTGGCCTGCCGTGTCGCGGCGCGCATCTGCCGCGAGGGGATCAGCCCGTCCGGGCTTTTCTGGGCGGACTATGTTCCTGCGGTAGTGGATACCCCCAACATCACATTTCCTAATCCTATGGCGAAGGACCGCGGCGCCTACGGGAGCGGATGGCTCTCGACGCCGACATGGGTCCACAGCCGGACCATAGCCGACGCATGCGGGCATCTGGCCGCGATGATACGGCTTAGGCGCGAGGCCGGGGTCGAAGCTCCGGCAGAATGGGCGGAGGCGCTCAATAAGAATCTGTGGACCGCGCTGGACCTCCAGCTGGAGAACGGATCCTACGGCCAATACTACGACGCCGTCCGGCGCAAGGTCGTCAAGGAGGACGGATGCGGCGGACTGCTTTGGATTCCGGCGCTCCTCAGCGCCTTGGAACTCAGGATCGGAGCCGAGTCGCTGCGGGCAAGGATCATTCCGTCGGTCATGCGCGCCGGCGCGGCCTACGCTCCGTATGTCGAACGCGAATACATCTGGGGTGCCCCCGAGGACAACGATTCGCCGACGTCCGAGGACGGGATGAACGCGGTGATGGCATACTGCGATCTCTACGCGGCGACAAAGGAGAGACGTTGGCTCGAACTTGCCCGGACGGCCGCCGACTGGATGCTTACCTTCCGCAAGACATTCAACCAGAAACTGCCGGAGAATACGCTCATGGGACGCTATGGGATGAAAAGCCGCGGCGGCGATTTCGCATCGGTCTCCAACAACCACCTGCATGTCTTTGAGGTGCTCTGCACGAGCCATCTCTGCAGACTATCGGATTGGACCGGCAACCCCTACTACCGGCAGAGGGCTCTGGACCACTGGGGCTTCGTCTGCCAGTATCTCTGCCGCTGCGACGGGATGTTCAACGGGTTCCGCGGCGCCATGTCCGAGCAGTTCTACTGGACCGACTGGGGCTCCTGGGGCGGCAGCTACCGTCTTCCGCCTCACCACAAGCAGAAGGGCAATGTGGCGGCCTTCAGCGCCGTGTGGTGCATCGCCGTCATTCCAATTGCAGCGCCGGACGTACTCAGGGAATTCGGAGATGGATGATAGTTTGCTAGTTTTTAATTTACCAAACCTCCAAGCACCAAATTCCAAATAAACCTCAAATTCAAAATCTCAAAATCCAAACGCCAAATTTATTGGTTTGGTTATTGAAGTTTGAAATTTATCTGAGATTTGGAATTTGGAGCTTGGAATTTTACATCCCAAATCCGATTATATGGCTTGTAGAACATTGATGGAGATTTCATATGCTTCCACGAGAACGAGTAATCGCAGTAATCAATCATCAGGCGCCGGACCGCATCCCCCTGTACGGATGGGTCGCCGCCAACCTCGGCAAGCAGATCAGCGCGGAGTTCGGATCGGTCGCCGCATTCGAGGACCACTACGGCTTCGACTATGCGCATCTCTTCGGCGGCCCGTCCACTTACGACGGCAAGGCGCTTGAAAAGCTCCGGACTGAGAACGGCGGCGCCATTGAGCCGAGACGGCTTCTTGACCTGCCTATGTCCGACCCCGACTCCAGGTCGGCCTATTCAACCATTGTCGACGGCATTAGGCACCACAAGGAGAAGCGCGGCCGTTTCGTATACGTCCAGACTCCGGGCATCTTCGAGGCGCTGAACGGCGTCTTCGGAATCGAGAACCATCTTATGTATCTCGCGCTATACGAGGAGGATCTGCATGAAGTCTACAGGCGGCAGGCGGAATGGAACCGGCGCTTCGCCTCCAACTGCATCGACCTGGGCGTGGACATGGTGCATGTCTCCGACGACTGGGGCGCCCAGAACAGCCTCATGTTCAGCCCGGAGACCTGGTGGAAGCTGATTTATCCTTACCACAAGGTCACCGCCGACTTCGTCAAGTCGCGCAAATGCTTCCTCAGCCTCCACAGCGACGGATGCGTCGACGACGTCCTCGACGGGATAGTGAAGCTCGGCTACGATGTCATCCATCCCTGGCAGGAGTCGGCGAACATGAGCTACGACACGTATTTCGCGGAATACCGCGGCAAGTTCGTCCTCATGGGCGGGCTCGACGTCCAGACGACGATCGGTTTCGGGAAGATTCCGTTCCTCAAGGCGGAGATCGAGCGCGTGATGCGGCGTTTCGCGAAGGGCGGACTGCTTTTCTGCACCTCGCACTTCGTCCAGGACCACTGCTCGATGGAGGAACTGAAGACCGCATTCGACACCGCGCGCGAACTCGCCGGGAGCGTGACCTCACTAAAATAAAGATGAGGAAGAAGGACGGAAAACTCCTCTGAAGTTCGATTCCTTTCGGTGGAGGGTTGAGCCAAGCTCAACTGCGGCTCAGCACGGCTTCGCCCTCCATCGAGTTCCTGATCGACAGGACTGCGAGGTTCGCAGATGAACCCTCTCCTTTGACCCGGATAATCTTTCTTCTCGCTCAAGCGCCCAGTCCCGAATCCCTGAGCGACGGATGGGAACTATCCCGTTTTGAGAGGATTGGGCTGGCGACAGGCCATGCGATGGCCAGGTCCGGATCGTCCCAGCGTATGCCCCTGTCGTATTCCGGACGGTAGAAGTCGGAGCACTTGTAGCAGATTTCGGCGTAGTCGCTGAGCACGCAGAATCCGTGTGCGAAGCCTTTCGGGATATAGAGCATCTTCCTGTTGGACGCGGAAAGGACTACGGCGTCCCATCGGCCGAATGTTTTTGAGCCGTGCCTTATGTCGACGGCCACGTCGAAAATCTCGCCGGAAACGGCCCTGACCATCTTGTCCTGGGGGCATGGCGACTGGTAGTGGAGTCCGCGCAACGTGTTTTTGACCGAGCCGGAATGGTTGTCCTGGACGAATTCGCAGGCTATCCCCAGATCCTTGAATTTCGCCTTGTGGTAGCTTTCCATGAAGAAGCCCCGCCCGTCCTCATGGACGTCCGGCTCGATCACGAGCAGTCCGTCGATCTGTGTTGGTGAAATTTTCATGGGCTGGAAAATAGCCGGATAAGGGTACTTTGGCAAATGCGAACACGAAATTATTTTTTTTTTACTTGTAGGTGTTAGACTTTCCCTGCATTGGCGGTTATATTCCCAAAAATAGTAAATGGAAATAGATGGAAGAGCTGACAGAAACCCTTTAACAAGTTTTCAAATTTAAGGATTTTTCAGGGAACCGTATGGTCTGGTGTTCAGTGGTATTGTGCCTGATGACTCTGATTTTCTGCCTGCTTCCGGCGAGGGCTGTGGGCGGGGCGGGAGCTCTTTATTTACAGGATGGGATCTGCCTGTGCCTGCCGGAGCGGACGACGATGTTCTGCATGGTGAGAAGACTCTTTCTTGCCTTCTCTACGCTCGACAAGCCGATCCCCTGCGCCCTTATCTTGTCCAACTGAACCCGGCCATCGCCTTCCCTTTCCACGAGGGGCCGGACGATGGACTCATATCTTTTCAACTTCGAGCAGGAGCAGCCAGTCAAGGACGATGTCCGTCCTGAGCATCTGCCTCCGCTTGCCGCGCGCCTCCGTCCGCTCAACCTGGATGAATATTCAGGGCAGAAGCATATACTTGCCGAGGGGAAGCTCCTCAGGCGTTCGATAGATTCCGACAGCTTCACCTCGATCATCCTGCATGGACCGCCTGGCACCGGCAAGACGAGCCTGGCTGAGATCATCGCCAGGAGCACGGACTCCGCATTTGTCCGCCTTTCGGGCGTCACCTCGAACGTGGCGGAGCTGCGGAGCGAGATAAATTCCGCCATTTTCCGCGAAAAGAACTCCGGCAGGAAGACGATACTTTTCATCGACGAGCTTCACCGCTTCAACCGGGCCCAGCAGGACGTGCTTCTGCCATACATCGAGAACGGCGACGTCCGCTTCATCGGCGCCACTACGCAGAACCCTTATTTCTATGTGATCGGCCCGCTTCTTTCGAGATCGCTGGTCTTCAAGCTCGAACCCCTTGGCGAAGCCGAAGTCCTGGACATAATCCGCAGGGCCGTTTCGGATCCGCGCGGATTTCCCGGCAGGAAGCCTGCAATCACGGCCGAGGCTTCCTCATTCCTGGCGAAGATATGCGAGGGGGATGCTAGAAAGGCCTTGAACGCGCTGGAGATAGCGGTGCTGACCACCGCGCCTGGATCGGACGGAAAGACTATTGTGGACCTGCAGACCATCCAGGATTCGATCCAGCGTAAGGCAGTGGAATACGGGGACGACGGCCATTACGACACTGCCAGCGCATTCATCAAGAGCATGCGTGGCAGCGATCCGCATGCTGCCCTCTACTGGCTTGCCAAGATGCTCGAGGCGGGCGAGGACATCATGTTCATAGCTAGGCGCATCGTCATATTCTCCTCCGAGGACGTCGGGAACGCCGATCCCAGGGCGCTGTCGGTGGCGGTCGCCGCCATGCAGGCGGTGGAGATGATCGGGATGCCCGAGGCGAGGATAATCCTCGCGCAGGCGGTCACATACTGCGCCACCGCCCCGAAGAGCAACGCCAGCTACATGGGCGTGGAGGAAGCCCTCGGGGACGTCAGGGAAAACAGGGTGCAGCCCGTCCCCAAGCATCTGCGCGATTCGCACTACAAGGGCGCGAAGAAGATGGGGCACGGGATCGGATACGTCTACCCACACGCCGAAAAGGAGCATTTCGCCGATCAGGAATACATGTCCGTCCCCAAGCAATACTACGAGCCGTCCTCCATGGGCTACGAACTTAAGATAAAGGAGAGGATGGAATACTGGGATGGCATAAAGTCCGGAGGCCGGGCGGGAGGTCAGGATGAAGGATAAGGGCAGGCTGAGGGAGATTTTCCGGGGCCGCAGGCACCTTCCGGGGATTGCAGGCGCCGCCAGCGCCGCGATCTGCTCGGTCCTTGACAGTTTCGAGCCGCTTAAGGGCGCGGAAGCCTTCGCATCCTTCCATCCGGTCAGGGGGGAGCCGGACATCCGCCCATTCCTGGAAAAGTCGCTGGCGTCAGGTAAAAAGATTTTTTTCCCGCGCTACAGCAATGCCGACGGCGCATACCGGATGGCCGAGGCATCTGTGGAGCTTGCGTCCTTCGCGAAGGGCAGGTTTGCCATACCCGAGCCGCCCTCGGACGCACCGGAGGCCAGCCACCGCGATCTGAAGGGGATCCCATGGCTCGTGCCCGGCGTAGCATTCGACCGGTCCGGCTCAAGGCTCGGACACGGACATGGTTTTTATGACCGTCTGCTCGAGAGCGCGGACGGAATTAAAATAGGCATATGTTTCGAATCACAGATATCAGGCCGTCTGCCTTCCGAAAAGCATGATGGAAGAATGGATTTCATCATAACGGAAGCGGGCCTTCACAAATGCACGAAAGGAGTTTATCGCCATGTCCAATGAAACAGTGATGATTATCAAGGCCGCGTCAGTCCTTCTTTTCGGAGTCGGGCTCGGATTCTTCTTCCACTGGGTCGTCGCAAAGATCTGGGGCGCCTCCGCAGCCTCAATCGCCGCGAGGATCCGCGACGACGCCAAGAAGGAGGCCGAGCATATACTCAGGGAGGCCAAGGTCGCCGCGAAGGGGGAGATGATCAAGATACGCGAGGAGGTCGAGGATGAGCTTAAGGACAAGCGCCAGGAGCTTCTCGGCATCGAGAAGAGGCTGAACCAGCGCGAGGAGACCCTCGACAGGAAGGCGGACTCCCTCGAGGCCAGATCGCAGAACATATCCCGGACCGAAAAGGAGCTGGACTCGCTGAAGGAGCGCCTCGCCCAGCGTGATGCTGACCTGAAGAAGGAGGTTGCCAGGCAGATAACCGAGCTCGAGAGGATATCCCAGCTAGACAAGGAGAAGGCAAAGGAGCTTCTCCTCGAGAAGGTAAAGGGCGATGTCCAGAACGAGGCGGGCCACCTCATCCGGAACATCATAGACGAATCCAAGGAGAAGGCGGAGAGGGAGTCGAAAAGGCTGATGATCTATGCCATGCAGCGATATGCGTCCGACTGCTCCTACGAGCACACGACCGCGACGGTGCCCCTCCCCAACGACGAGATGAAGGGCCGCATCATCGGCCGAGACGGACGCAACATAAGGGCGCTGGAGGCCGCCACCGGTGTGAACCTCCTCATCGACGATACGCCGGAGGCCGTGGTGATCTCCTGCTTCGACCCGGTCAGGAAGGAGGTCGCCAGACAGCTCATACAGAGGCTCATCTCCGACGGGAGGATACATCCCACCCGGATAGAGGAGCTCGCAAAGAAGGTGGAGAAGGAGGTCGAGGAGAGCGTCTTCGCCGCAGGCGAGGCGGCCGTCCTGGAGACCGGGCTGCAGGGCGTGCCCGCGCCCCTGGTAAAGATACTGGGGCGCCTGAAATACAGGTTCAGCTTCTCGCAGAACGTCCTCAAGCATTCGCTCGAAACCTCATATTTCATGGGAATAATCGCATCGGAACTCGGACTCGACGTCAAGAAGGCCAAGCGCATCGGCCTCTTGCACGACATCGGCAAGGCCGTTGACCACGAGATCGAGGGGTCGCACGCCGTCATCGGCGCCGACATCCTCAAGAAGCACGGCGAGGCCAAGGATGTGATCAATGCCGTCGCGGCCCACCACGAGGACGTGGAGGCCGAGACGGTCTACGGAGTGCTCGTCAGCGCCTGCGACGCCCTGAGCGCCTCCAGGCCGGGCGCCCGAAGCGAGACGGCAGACCTCTATATCAAACGACTTGAGCAGCTCGAGCAGCTCGCATGCACCTTCAGCGGCGTCGAATCATGCTACGCCCTACAGGCCGGCCGCGAAGTCCGCGTCGTGGTCAAGCCCGACAAGATCAACGACGCCGAATCGCAGGTCCTCGCCCGCGAAATCTGCCTCAAAATCGAAAAGGAGATGAACTACCCCGGCCAGATCAAGGTCACCGTCATCAGGGAGACCAGGTGCGTGGACTACGCAAAATAAGGCGCGAGCGCTTTGTCGCGGTAAATATTCGGTGAAAGGGAGTAGTTCACTGAATATTTACTCAGATACTTGAGAGAAACTCCTCGATGGGAACATATGTGGAATCCGAGCGGCAATCATCCGCAGGAGGCACCCTTTCCTCCGGCTCTGTCCAGAGGCCTCAGTGCTTGAGTATCTTTTGGATTATGGCGGCCTGATCCCTCTTCTCGATGAAGGATATTATCCTCATACGTCCGCCGCACTTCGGGCACACCAAAGGATCTAGGTTTTTCCCTGCGGGAAAAAGGCGCCCTTACGGCGCGCAGGTAGCTTGCG
>CAZWRV010000021.1:0-76582 GCA_964636325.1 uncultured Victivallaceae bacterium
AAGAAAAGAAGCCAGCTGTCTTGAGGCTGGCTACATACTTCGCTGAATACTTACGCATCGTCCTTCTTCTGATCGCCGCTCTCAAGAATCATCCATACCGCGGCCGTCAGGGCGCAGAGCACGAATATCGGCACAAGGCTCGCGAATATTGTCCTGAAAAGTGGCATAAATGCCCAACCAGATGTAATTTTACCGTTCTTTGCGGCAAAGCAGCCGCAGTTTGCTAAGCTAAGGGCGCACTTGAAGGAATTCAATATAAATCTCCATGAGCTTTCATCCAAGAGGAAGAAGGACTACATAACCTATCTTGCGGTCTTTCTCCTTACGGCGGTCATCGTCCTGGAGGCGGCCTTCGCGGCCTGGCTGCCCCGGAGGCTGCGTTCCGAAAAGGCGTGGGAGCGGGAGGCGCTGATAGTCGAAATTCTCGAGCTGTGCGACGTGCTCAGGGGCGGATTCTCCACCTTTAAGACCAGGAACGAGAAGCTCTCGGGGGAGATATCGCAGGCGCAGAAGTGCCTCGAGGAATACACCAAGTATTTCCGCGACCACAAGGACGACCTGACCCTGGAACAGGCGATGGAGGTCAGGGGCATCTTCGCAGAATTCGAGAAGATGTTCGTCCACTGGAAGATCGGCAAGTCATACTGCGGGGAGGAGAGGCTCGACACGGGCCCCTACCTAAAAAGCCTCCTCGACGGACACTTGAAGAAGGAAGCTGAACGTGAAGACGGAGAGTAGCATGGATGCAAGGCGAGTGAAGGAGATCATTTCCTCGTTCCAGAGCAAGAAGGTCGCCGTGGTCGGAGACCTTATGCTGGACGTCTACCTGTGGGGGCGGGTCTCGCGGATTTCGCAGGAGGCCCCCGTCCCGGTCGTGCACGCCCAGAGGAAGACATATTCCCTCGGCGGCGCGTCCAACGTCATGAAGAACGTCGCGGCGCTCGGAGGCCGGGTCGAAGCGTTCGGAGTCGTCGGCTGCGACGAACACGGCTCCAGGCTAATTTCCATGCTCGACGACAACTCGGTCTCCCGCGCCTCCGTCTACAAGATCCCCGGCAGGACGACCACCGAGAAGCAGCGCGTCATCGCCGGCAACCAGCAGCTTGTGCGCATAGACTTCGAGGAGACCGGAGGCGTCCCGGACGCCGTCCGGGAAAAGATCGCCAGGACGATAAGGCAGTCCGCCGCCGCCGGGAAAATAGACGCCGTGATCTTCGAGGACTACGCGAAGGGCGTCCTCTCCCAGGAGCTCGCCACCGACATTGTCGGGACGGCCCTGGCAGCCGGAATGCCGACCGGCCTCGACCCCCACCCGTCGCACATCATCAGGACGAAGAGGATAACGTTCGCCACTCCGAACCGCGCCGAGGCCTTCGCCGTCTCAGGCACATATTTCAAGGAGACCTTCAGGCCGGTCGAGAAGGACACGGCGCTCGCGGATGTCGCATCCAAGCTGCAGAAGATATGGAATCCCGACCAGCTCCTCGTCACGCTCGGCGGCGACGGCATGGCGCTTTTCCAGAAGCGGAAGCCGTGCATCGCCATACCCACCAAGGCCAGGGAGGTCTTCGACGTGACCGGCGCGGGCGACACCGTGATCGCCGCATACATGCTCTCGCTCCTCGGCGGAGCATCCCCGCTGGAGGCCGCGACCGTCGCAAACCACGCCGCGGGAATAGTAGTAGCCAAAATCGGCGCCGCGACGGCGTCCCCGGAAGAGCTCATCAAGAGCTTCGAGGAATGATGCAAAATACGGCCGCGGTCGACTGCGGTCGGTTTCTTAATACGGTGAACTGCAAGGTTTATGCGCAAGGCCGTCTTCATAGACAGGGACGACACAATAATAGAGGACGTCAGCTACGACTCCGATCCGGCCAGGACATCCCTCATATCCGGCGCGGCCGAGGCGCTGCGGAAGCTGAAGGAGAGCGGCTACCTCCTTGTCGTCATCTCCAACCAGGCCGGCATCGGCCACGGCTACTTCACAGCCGATGACGTCGAACGCAAGAACTCCAGGATGAGGGAGCTTTTCCGAACCGAAGGCGTCGAGTTCGACGCCATCTACTACTGCCCGCACAAGCCCGAGGACAACTGCGGATGCCGCAAGCCCGCCCCCGGCTTGATCCTCAAGGCCGCCCGCGACCTCGGCATCGACCTCAAGAAGTCCGCCATGATCGGCGACAAGACCACCGACCCCGAGGCCGGCATCGCCGCAGGCTGCGCGATCAATATCCGAATAAGCGGGGAAGACGCCGGAACTACCGGCAAATCCTACCTCGTGGCGCACGACATCGCCGAAGCGTGCCAAATGGCGCTGGACAGGGAGGCGCATTCATGAAGGACTTCGAGCACCCGTCTCCGTCGCACTACAACGAGGCAAGCGGCTCAACCCTCCGGAAGACGACAAAACTCGCGGCAAATATGGCCGAGTTTCAGAGGAGTGGCGCTCTGGCGAGGAAATCCGCCAGTTCTGTCGGGAAGAAACTTGAAGTAGCGCAGGTATTCCTACCTGCGATTCCGCTGCACCTCGCCCGAAGATCAAGGTTGTTCTGGTTGGAGATTCGACGTTGGCGAATTATCCCGGGAAACTCCGCCGGATGTTGAAAAACCGGATTAACTTTGGTCGGACTGTAATTTTGTTTTCAGGACGGTAAGGGTTTCGGGCAAGTGTTCAGTGAAGTATGTATCGCAATCAGTGAAACGGCTATCGTAATCTCTATCGTAATCGAAGAAAAATGAGTCCGGACGATTACGACTACGATAGCGATAACGACTACGAATAACGTAGTTCGGCGAATATTTACCCGGATGGAGTGCCACGAAGGAGATAGCATGCCTCGGCAAGAACCGCCTCAACCGATTTGCCAATGCAGCAATACTACATCCCGGCAATTTCAAAAACCTTTCCTGGCCTATCCTATCTCCCCCTTCACGATCTTCACCCACTCCTTGAGGCGGGAGGGCTCGTCCTCGACGGTCTCGACGTCCTTCAGGTGGATGTGCATTACGCTGTCCTTGGCGGAATCCAGGCCGTTGCGGATGATCCTCCGTATCTTCGACTTGTCGAAGGAGCCGCAGACCATGTCGGTGGGGTTGGGCCGCCAGGAGATCACGTAGTCCCTCCTGATCTGCTCGACGCACTTTGCGAGGTTCGCGAGCGGCGTGACGGCGATGATCCTGAGGTTCGGTATCTTCCTCAGCATGTCGATCTTGTTCGTGAGGTCCTCGCAGCATCCGTAGTGGGAGAGGGCGAATTTCCTGATAATCGGAAGCTGGTATTGGAGCAGAAACTCGTAGTGCATCTCCGGCGAAATCAGCGTAAACTCCTGCGCGGCGCAGAAATACCACAGCTCACCGCGCTTCCTCGGACCGGAGTTCGGCTTCGGGCCTTCCAGCCCCTTGGCGTATGCCATCGCCTGGTTGTGCTGTGAGGACAGGCTGATGTCGCCCGCCTTTTCCGTGTCCTCCTGGTTTTTCAGTATTCCGTCCCGCATGAACGCCAGGAGTTTGTGGAGCTCCTCTGGCGACTCATACATGTCGATCATGAGCTGCTCCAGACCTCTCAGCTTGGCGATGCAGGTTGAGATGTCGGCCAAGAAGCCGTTGCACTCCGGCCCCCTGTTCACATCAATCGGGATGATGTCGCCGATTGCGCCACCTAGCTTTTCCAAATTGCGTTTCGTGTCCTCCTCGTCTATGAAGTGGGGGGGGTGGGAGAGCTTCTTGACGTCGCTCCATTCCTTGATAGGCGGGTCGTATTTCCAGGCGCCGCCGTCCATGTCGGAATGCTCCACGGTCTCGTTTACGCCCCAGAGGTTGCCCCAGCCCCTTTTGAAGGTGGCCGAGATAGAAATCCACGGCTCGAAGATCGTGTCGTCGCCGGCCTCCCAGTGGAAGAGCTTCATCCTGAACATCCGCTCGTAGCTGCGGTAGAACGGGTCTGCGCACTCCATTTTGTCGTCGCCGAAGAAGTCGCGGCACCACTTGTTCCACATGCCGAAGGAAAATATCACCGGCACGCCCCGCCTTTCGAGGCTGTTGTGGGCGGCCCACATTTTTCTTCGCATCTCCTGGACGGGCTGCGATGCGATCTCCATGTACCGCTTGACAATATCCCTTAATATCTTGATGTCGCCGACGTTGTCCGCATTCATCAGAGCACCCCCCTATTCTTGTTAATTATGCTTTTGATTTTGCAGATTGGCCGTATAAGTTACCGCAGTATTCAGAAATTCAAATTCACCAGTGGAGATTGACAATGGCTTCAGACAAGCTCGTCATCGGCCTGGACTACGGCACGGACTCCGTGCGCTGCGTGATCGTGGACGCGAAGGACGGAAAGACCGTCGCCAGCGAGGTTCACAACTACGGCCGCTGGGCGGACGGCAAGTTCTGCGTACCCGGCGAGAACCAGTTCCGCCAGCATCCCCTGGACTACATCGAAGGCCTTGAAGCCACGGTGAAGAAATGCCTCAAGACCGCGGGCCCCGCAGCCGCGAAGGGCATCCGGGGCATCTCGATCGACACCACCGGCTCCACCCCCATAGCCGTCGACCGCCAGGGCACGGCCCTCTCCCTTCTCCCGGCCTTCAAGGACAATCCCAACGCGATGTTCATACTCTGGAAAGATCACACCGGCATCAAGGAGGCGCAGGAGATCAACGACGTGGCGCACGGCTGGGGCGGCGAAGACTACACCAAATACTGCGGGGGCATCTACTCGTCCGAATGGTTCTGGGCGAAAATCCTGCACACCCTCCGCACGGACAGGAAGGTCCGCGAGGCTGCGTTCTCGTGGGTCGAACACTGCGACTGGATGCCGGCCCTGCTCACAGGCAACCTGGATCCGCTGAAACTGAAGCGCGGACGCTGCTCCGCGGGGCACAAGGCCATGTGGCACGCGTCGTTCGGCGGGCTTCCCTCCGAGAAGTTCCTGGTGAAGCTCGATCCGCTGCTCAAAGGCCTGCGCGGCAGGCTCTACACCGACACATACACCGCCGACGTTCCGGCCGGCACGCTCTCGCCCGAATGGGCGAAGCGCCTCGGGCTCGGCACCGGCGTCGTGGTCGCCGCGGGCGCGTTCGACGCGCACATCGGCGCGGTCGGCGGCGGCATCGAACCTTACCTCCTGACGAAGATCATGGGCACCTCGACATGCGACATGCTCATAGCCCCGCCGTCGGTCGTCGGCAGGAAGCTCGTCCGGGGAATCTGCGGCCAGGTCGACGGCTCGATCATCCCGGGCATGATAGGGCTGGAGGCCGGGCAGTCCGCGTTCGGGGACGTCTACGCCTGGTACAGGAACGTCCTCATGTGGCCCCTCAACCTCCTGCCCGCCAAGGAGCTCGGCGGAGAGAAGGCCAAGGCCAGGATCATCGAAGGCGTCAGGCACGGCATACTTTCAGGGCTTGCCAAGGAGGCGGAGAAGCTGCCGATCGGCGAATCAGGAATCGTCGCGCTCGACTGGATGAACGGCAGGCGCACCCCCGACGCCAACCAGGCCCTCAAGGGCGCGATCTGCGGGCTCAACCTCGGCAGCGACGCCCCGCGCATCTACCGCTCGCTCGTCGAAGCCACCGCCTTCGGCTCAAAGAAGATCATCGACAGGTTCGTCTCGGAAGGCGTGAAGATCAAAGGCGTCATCGCCCTCGGCGGCGTCGCCAAGAAGTCCAAATTCATAATGCAGACCGTGGCCGACGTCCTCGGCATGGACATCAAGGTCGTCCGCTCCGAGCAGGCATGCGCCCTCGGCGCCGCCATGTTCGCCGCCACCGCGTCCGGCGTCTACAGGAAGATACACGACGCGCAGAAGGCCATGTCCTGCGGATTCGAGGCCGAATACAGGCCCGTCAAGGCGAACTCCGCAAAATACAAGGCCCTCTACGACGCATATTCGCGGATGGGCGCCTTTGTCGAAAAAGAATCCAGCGGAAAGTGAGGTTACACATGGGCAACGGCAAATACGATTCGATCAAGGAGCGCTGCTACTCGGCCAACCTCGACATACCGAGGTACGGGCTCGCGGTATTCACGTTCGGGAACGCCAGCGCATTCGACAAGAGCCTGGGGGTCTTCGCGATAAAACCGAGCGGCGTCCCATACGACCAGCTCAGCCCCGACAACATGGTGGTTGTGGACCTAGAATACAAGGTCGTCGAAGGCAGCCTCCGGCCGTCCTCCGACACCAAGACCCACGCCGTCCTATACAGGGCCTTCGGCGACATCGGCGGGATCGTCCACACCCACTCCACATACGCCACCGCCTGGGCGCAGGCCATGACCCCCATCCCCATCTTCGGAACCACGCACGCCGACCACCTCACCGAGCCAATTCCCTGCACAGACGTCATGGACGACGAGATGATCAAGGGCGACTACGAGGAGGAGACCGGCAACCAGATTCTCAAGACCTTCGACAAGCGCTCCCACAAGGAGGCTCAGATGGTCCTCGTCGCGTGCCACGGCGTCTTCACCTGGGGCCTCAGCCCGGAACAGGCCGTATACAACGCCGTCGTCACCGAGGAGCTCGCCAAGATGGCGCTCCTCACAATCCTGGTGAACCCGGAAGTGCCGCAGATCAAGAAGACGTTGATACAGAAGCACTTCCAGCGTAAATACGGCAAGAACGCATACTACGGCCAGAAATAGCGGCCTGCGGCCCGGGTCGGGAAATCTGAAACAGCAAGGCGGATTCGGCATGGCGGACAATGGCACGGCTGGCGGGAGGGGCAGGAACGGCGGCGGCGAGGTATCGCCGCACGGCGGATTCCATTTCAGCCACGTCTTCACCATTATGCTGGTCGTCCTCGTGTTCCTCGCTATGGTCTCGCACAGCCGGGACGACTTCGCGGTCCTCGAAGGTGGCAGCGCCGCACCGCTCAAGAACTGGATAGGGCTGCTCGGCGCGCATTTCGCAAGAATGTCGCTCTACCTTTTCGGCGTCGCATCATACCCCGTTCTTCTCTTTCTGTCCGTATGCTTCCTCAGGCCGCTGCTAGCCTACCCGCTGAACCGCAAGGGCTACATCGGCAGCCTGATCGCGATAGTGCTCGGCACCACGATCCTCTTCGCGATGTGGCCGGAGAACTTCGCAGGGCTGACGGAATACCTGGGGATCGGCCAGGCGTCGACGCCGTATTCAGCGCTGTCAGGCGGCGTCATCGGCCAGAAGCTGGCCGCCCCGGCAAGCTCCGTCTCATGCGGCCTGATCACTGGGTTCATCGGCAAGCTCGGCACCCTCGTGGTTGCGCTGGTCTTCCTCCTCAGCGGGCTGCTCTCAATATGGTTCTCCGACTGGCAGCCCGTCGTCAACACTTATTCCGAGGAGAAGCGCAGGAAAATCGAAGAGGAGATATCCATAGACAAGATCAGGGCCCAACGCCAGCAGGAAATAGAGGAGAAGCTCCGCGAAATGAAGAAGAAGGCCGAGGAGGAGGCCAAGCAGAAGGAGGCCGACAAGCTCAAGGAGAAGGAAAAGGATAAGCCTGAACCAGAAAAGGCAAAGGAGCAGCCGCCAGAGCCCGAGCCACCCGTAAAGGAAAAACCCGCGCCCGAAAAGCAGAAGGAGAAGGAAAGCATTGTCATCAACAAGCCGCCTCAGAAGCGAAGGATCGAATATGAAGGCATGAAATATGTCCTGCCGCAGCTGTCCCTCCTGGAAAAGGGCAAGGAGATCGAACAGGAGGGGGCCGACATCATCGCGGCCTCCAAGATGGCGATTCAGAAGGTCCTCGACAGCTTCGCGGTGGCGGGCAAGGTCGGCGACGCTATCAGCGGGCCGCGCGTCACGCGCTACGAGATCACGCTCGAGCCCGGCGTAAAGGTCGAGAAGGTCACAGGAATCGAGCGCAACCTCACGATGAGCCTGCAGGCGGAGAGCATAAGGATACTCGCGCCCATACCCGGCAAGAACGCCGTCGGCATCGAAGTCCCCAACACGACCACCTCCTTCATCGCGATGCGCTCCATAATGGAATCCTCCGCATGGACCAACTCCCACGCGGAAATACCCATCGTCCTCGGCAAGGACATATCCGGCAAATCCATTGTCACCGACCTCGCCAAGGCGCCGCACCTCCTCATCGCGGGCGCCACCGGCAGCGGGAAGAGCGTCTGCCTCAACGTGCTTATCATGAGCCTGCTCTACAAATTCTCGCCTACCCAGCTCAGGATGATCCTCGTCGACCCCAAGCAGGTCGAATTCAAGCTGTATACCTCCCTGCCGCACCTGATCACGCCGGTCGTGACATCCGCCAAGACCGTCCCGATAACACTCCGCTGGGCGATCAACGAGATGGAGCGCCGCTACGGCATATTCACCAAGACTAACTCCAAGAAGCTCGCCGACTTCAACTCCCGTCCGAAGTCACCCACGCCCATCCTCGACGACGACGGCCAGGAGATCGAGGACACGCTCCCGCTCCTGGTGATAATCATCGACGAGCTCGCCGACATCATGATGACCGAGGCCAAGGGCGACGTCGAAACGTCCATCGCCAGAATCGCGCAGAAGGGCCGCGCCGCCGGCATCCACATCGTCGTCGCCACACAGACCCCGAGGAAGGAGATAATCACCGGCGTCATCAAGGCCAACCTGGTCTCCAGAATCGCCTTCCAGGTCCGCTCCATCGTCGACAGCCGCGTCATCCTCGATCAGAAGGGCGCCGAAACCCTCCTCGGCAAGGGCGACATGCTATTCATACCGCCCGGCAGCGCCAACATCGAACGCATACAGGGCGCGATGGTTTCCGACCCCGAGATCGAAAAGGTCGTCAAGGAAATCAGCAAGCAGCTGGCGCAGAAGTTCGACGAGACCGTCACCTCCGCCGAAATCGTCGGCTACGAGCGCGGCGAGGAGGAGGATCTCCCTCTCGGCGGCGAGGAGGACGGCGATGGAGCCGGCGGTTCCTTCCCGCAGTATTACCAGCCCGGCGACGACGACATCATGAAGCGCGCCATAGACGTCATCCTCACCGACCGAAAGGCCAGCACAAGCTACCTACAGAGACGCCTCGGAATCGGCTACAACAAGTCCGCCAACATAATGGAGACGCTCGAAAAGCGCGGAATCGTCGGCCCGCCGCTGGGCGCGTCAGCCAAGCGCGACATCCTCGTCGGCTCCGGCGCCGCGGCAGCGGCCGCGCCCGTAACCGAGGATGATTCCGGCGAAGACGATGAAAATCCCTGATGTCCGCGATTCACGGATTGAACTTTTGGCCACCTAAAGTAACTTTTACGGCATGGACAGCGAAAACGACAGCGAAAACCTCTTCCCCAACACATCCGGCTCAAATCCTGCCGGCACGCCGCCGCATAAGGATGAAAAGGGCGGTTCCCTCCCGGAACTCAGCTCCGAAGGCGGTGACAAGCCCAGGCCCATGAGCCTCAACAAGTTCGTCAAGAAGAAGGACGCTCCGTCCGAAAAGCCCGCCCAGGACACGGCGAACCCGCTTTCGGACGGCATGAAGCCCCAGCCGGAAAAGACCGAAGCCAAAGGCCCCGTCAAGCTGAACCAGAGCCAGGTGAAGGCCCCTTCGGACAAACCCGTTCCAAATGAGCCGGCCTCCGACAGACAATCTCCGACGCCTCAGCCGAGGAAGGAGTCGGCCGCAAAGCCCGAGCTCCGCCATGAAAAAGCGGCGCCCGACCCTTGGCCGCAGCAACAAAGGCCGCATTCCGGACAGCCCAAGTCACTCTCATCGTCCAGCGCCAGCGCCGGCCATATTCTCCAGGAGGCCAGGGTTCATTCGGGACTAAGCATCGAACAGGTCAGCGTAAGGACCAAGATCAAGAAGGACTACCTCCTCGCCCTGGAAAGGGACGACTTCCCCTCGCTCCCCGCGCCAGTCTTCATAACCGCCTACATAAAATCCCTCTGCGACCTCTACGGCATAAGGGAGAATGAAGGCGACATCCTCCAGAAGATCGACCGCAAGGACGGCGGACGCAGGGTTCCGGGCGAAATCATCCAGCAGGTCCAGGAGGGGCGCCAGGTGAACGTCGAGGAGGAGGAGAAGGTCAGGAAGGTCTTCATGACCACCATCACCGCCACGATCATACTGATAGCCGTCGGAATAGCCGCCCTGACATACCTCGCGACAACCAAGTACCGCAGCGCACCCGCAGGCGAGGCCACCGCAAAAAAGACCGACAACTACAAGTTCTTCTGCGGGAAAATAGAGGAAAAGTTCATGGTTCCACAGCCCATCACCATGGACGAGCTGCCGGTTATCGAAAAAGCCCACGGCGCGAAGTAGCCCTCATGCCTGCAGCAGCGTAAAATTCTCTAGCCCGCCGCGAGTATGAATTCGGCAAAAGGGCGCAGTTTGCTGAATTCATACCAGGCGGCGTTGGTGGCCTGCTCGCGGTTACAAGTTCTTCCGGAACATATTTCCCCTGCTACGACGGCGATGGGATCACCACTGTTTATTGCGACATATCCGGGAATGTTGTTGCTTCATACGAATATGATCCGTTCGGGAGATTGACTGTTAAGGCGGGAACATTGACAGATTCATTTGCGTTCAGGTTCAGCACGAAGTGTTATGATTCAGAAACTGGGGATTTGCCCCGTCGGCGCCGTAGACGACGGTTTTGATAGTCCGCCATTCATTCCCGCCCTTGCAGTAGCAGAGCCTGCCTTCCGGGTCTGCCGCGAAGCGCCCTGACGCAAAGTCATCCACCGCGGGGGGGAAGACTGTCCAATCGCCCTTCTCCTTCAGAATGTTCTGGTTGTGGGCGGCGAGCGCCTCCAATGCGTCCTTGAATCCGCCCGGCGGCCGCTGTGCCGGCCGCGCGGCCGCGATATTGCGGAGTTCGCAGATGTCGCCGCCCTGGAAGTCGATTTCGACCGGGGCGGAAACCCCGAGAATAGGACCGGTGTCCATCTCCCCGCCCGCGCCGGTGTACGGCTGGGCCACTATGACGCTTGAACGCAGCGTCCTGAACCCCTTGAGGATGGCCGTCTCGATCGGGATTGTGTGGAGGCCCGCGAGGATGCGGCGGCCGTTTTCCTCCACAGTCAGATCCCCCGGATGGACGTTCAGGCATGGAAAGTCGCGGATTATGTTCGTGAGCGGGACGAAACCGGCAAGAATGCCGAAGTCTATGCCGCAGGGCTTGAGCAGCCTGCGGACCTCGTCCGTCCACTCCTCGCGGATCCGCTGGCCGTTCCCGGTCATGATCGAGACCCGGCCTTCTCCGCGGTCGGCGTAGAACTTCTTGATGTCGAGCGATTCAAGGTGGAGCTTGTATTTCGCGGCGATTTCGGCGGCGCGGCTCTTCGCCGGGGCGTCCGTGAATATCACGGCAGGGATCCATGATGCGACTTTTCCGGAAAAGACGGATTCAAGGAGCCGCTCGGCGTTGCTTCCGCTCCCGCTCATGAATATCGCGGCCCTGGGCCTGCCGGAAGTTTTAAGAAAGGATTTCATATGGTCTCCTGAAACTCGAATATCTTTGCCGCTATCTTCGTCGCCTTATGGAGGGTTGAATCCTATTCAACCGTCTTCTCGACATTCTTTGCCTATCGTCTTCGCCTCCATTCTCCGTCCATTCCAGAAAAGACAAAGACTGATGACAAAGACATAAGACAAGGAATCCAGCCTTCCGGAGGGTTGAGCCAAGCTCAACCGCGGCTCCGATTCTCCGCGGCGAATCGCCCTCCATCGAGTTTCTGATCGACAGGACTGGCGGATTTCCTCGCCACAGCGGCACTTTCCTGAAACTCGGTTCAATTATGTCGCACGATCCGAGTGCGACCTTAAAGCCGAGCTGGGGCTCGGCGTTCCCAGGAAGGCCGCTCTCGGATCGAGCGGCGTACTAAAAGTTGCTCATCGACAAAACTGTGAATTCCGCAGGATGTCCTGTATTTCATTTCAGATTTTCGGGTGTTAAACTATATGCCTTGGGCGAATTCTTTTCCATCGCCGCACGCCAGATAAAAGTAATAATGGAGATGTGATTGCAAACTAAATTTTGCCGCGTAAGGTCGCGTTCCGTTCCCAACGCGGTCAAGCGACAATCCAGGTGTCGGGTGTCAGCAGAAAACTCTTCTATTCTCGACAATCCGGCGTTCGACATAGCTGAAACCCGAAACCTGAACACCGCCAATTGCCTGCTTATGCAATTGGCAATAGAAAATCTGACCCATGGCCGACGAGCTTTTCGAGATAGTTGACGACGAGGGGAACGTGATCGGGACGGCGCCGCGCTCCGAATGCCACGGCAATCCGTCGCTGGTGCACCGGACCGCGCATGTCGTCGTATATCACCCGGACGGCAGGATACTGCTGCAGAAGCGTTCTAAGAGGAAGGACATCCAGCCGGGGCGCTGGGACACTGCGGTCGGCGGGCATCTCATGCCGGGGGAGGATTTCGAGCGGGCCGCAAGGCGCGAGATGGCCGAGGAGCTCGGAATACCTTCTTCGCTGCCGCTCAAATTCCTTTTCGACTCCAGGATCAGGAACGAGATCGAATCCGAGAACACGAGGGTGTTTTCGGCCGTCTACGCGGGCCCCTTCGAATTCCCGCCAGAGGAAATAGACGAAGTCCGATTCTGGTCGGTCGGCGAAATCCGCAGAAACCTGGACTCAGAGGATTTTACGCCCAACCTGAGGGTGGAATTGAGGAAGCTGCTTGCCTGAAGCCGCATCCTATAAGATCTCTGGCGATCCGCCTTCTTCAATTATCATGTCAGGGGACGATTATCTCCTGAGTTTTGGCGGGGCATTGATAGGTTTTCCGCTTGGCGCCTTTTGGGAGCTGATATTTCCCCTCGTCCTCGCCGATCCATTCGAATATCTCGGACATGTAAGTGCCGCGGTATTTCTGGCAGAGCGACTTCGCCTGGGCAAGCCTCTCCTTGGATATGTCCGGGGATTCGGCCGGCATTCCGTCCTTGCCGGCCACGAGGCTGCGGCCACGCAGATATTTGACCGCGAACGCCTCAAGATCCTTATGCGCCTCGGCGTTTTTCCTGACTTCCAGCATAGCGCCCAGGACTTCGAGGTACTTGGCGGCGCGCTCCTTGTTGCCGGGAATTTCAGAAAGGAGCGTGGCGAATTCGAACGAACGGCACGGATTCGTCTTCAAGTTTTCGGCGACAAGTCTTTCGAGTTCGGCGCAGAATGCGTCCCTTTCCTTGACGGTTTCGGGGTCCGGGCTCGCGGCATCCTTGAAATATTTTGCGTTCATCCAGGTCATGGCGTCCGCGATGATGTCCGGCGGCGCCCATTCGTGGTTCCCGGGGAAGAAGCGGAGCATGCAATGGTCTTTCGCTGCGATGTTATACTTGTATGTGGAGAATCTTTTTGTTCCATCCTCCCGGTTCCGGACCATGAGCTTCTCGACGGCCTCCTTCGCCGCCGCAAGATCCTGATCTCCAGGCGGATAGAACACTTTAGCCATTTCGCCCCTGTTGAAGCAGTTGGTGCCGGCGATGCCGTAGTAATAGGCGTTCTCGCGGTTTCCCGCGCCGTAGGCGGCGCCGCAGGCGATCACGCCTCTAATCGTATCCGGCTCCGCGTTGGCGGCCGACAGCGCGAACCTGGCACCGCCGGAGAAGCCGGAAGTGTAGCAGCGTTCCCTGTCGATGGGGAACCTGTTAAGTGCGTCCTTAAGCAGGGAATTGAAAGCGTATACCGCGCCTTCTCCCGGCTCGTCCTTCATGAACAGGAGCATCCACCGGTTCCTGTCCGCACCCTCCTTGTATACGACGAGCATCGAGCGATCCCCGCCTATCGGGGAGACGACGATGAGCGCGGGCCATTTCCTTTTCCTCTGGGAGTCATAGCCTTCCGGGAAGTAGGCCCAGTAGGACAAGCCGCCGCCCTTAGCGTTGATTGCTTCGCCTGCGCCCTTGGGAGCGCGCTCTGCGCAATTCGCCTCCGGGAAGAGGCAAAGGCAGGCTCCGGCGAGCAGGCAAGATAGCACTGCCGTTTTCATAACTATTGTATTTCCGCCATTATCAACACATATCCGGCATATGAAAGCAGGAAGGCTCCGCAGACGGGGCGGCTGAGGCGGCTTTTCCAGGCGACCGCCCAGAGCGCGACGGCGATTGCGCACATGGCCGGGATGTCGAAAAGCTTCGCGGTCGGCGCGATAGAAAGCGGGCAGATCAGCGCAGCCACGCCCAGGATGAACAGGATGTTGAAGATGTTGCTTCCGACGATGTTGATGACCGAAAGGGTTTCAAGCTTCTTGATCGAAGCCGTGAATGACGCCGCAAGCTCCGGCAGGGATGTTCCGACGGCCACAATCGTCACCCCTACGAACCATTCGCTAAGACCTATGGCCAGGGACAGCTTTTTCGCGGAGTCCACGATGAAATAGGAGGAGCCGACTAGAATTGCCAGGGACAGCAGCGAGAGGGCTGTGACGGCCGGCACGGATTGGGTCCGCGCAAGATAGCCCTTCAGGCTGAACTCCTCCTGCGCCTCGCCGTCCGGAGTGACCCTGGCCTTCTTGATGGACATGACCATGAATACCGTAAAGACTGCCAGAAGGATTATTCCGTCTATGCGGGAAAGCGTCCGGTCAAGGCCCAGGACTAGAAGCAGGAAAGAGGCGGCGAGCATTGCAGGCATTTCAAGGCGAAGGAGGGTCTTGTCCGTCTTCATCGGCATTATCACGCCACACAGGCCAAGGACGAGGGCGATGTTTGAGATGTTGCTGCCCACCACGTTGGCTACGGCGATATCGCTCAGCCCCTTGAGCGAGGCGAGCGACGAGACCGTGAGTTCGGGAGTGGAAGTCCCGAAGGACACCAGCACGAGGCCGATGAAGACGGTGGAGAGCCGGAGAAGCATCGCCGTCTTGACGGAACACTTTATCAAGAGGTCCGCGGCAATCGTGAGAACCGCAAGCCCCAGCGCCAAGATTATAATGTCGGTCAGCACGAGCGGTCACCCCTAAGCTATTGCGGGCTGGGCCCGCCGTGTGCGAGTCGCGTTCCGCGCCTCAAAAAGCGGCCGCGCGACAACCCAAAATCTCAAGCTTCTAAACCGTCGGTAAATATTCAGTGAAAGGGCGTAGTTCACTGAATATTTACAACCGTCGGACTCAGTGTTCAAGCGGTCAGGATAATAAATATTGGGAACCGTATTCTGCAAGGTGGGGAAAATGTCCAAAGCCCGACAAGGAGCTTCCAATGATCAGGAATAAAGATATTAATTGTTTCTCCGCTTGTACGTTGGGTGCTGGTTGTTGGACGATCCTCCCCTCTTGATAATTCATGCTGCGGCAGTAACTTTCATACAGGCGTTATACTCATTTAGCGTCAAGATGTAAACTTTTCAACCTAAAGGAGTATTGAAGCCAGTCCCTACTTAAGCGGCATGTCTTCTACTCCGGGGCCATCCGCGAAGCGGCTTCATTTATTGTACGAATTTCGAGCAGGACACCGATGCCATGGATATTACCCGGAAACTGAGGCGGATAGCCGATTCGAAGAGGTTCAACTTCTTCATAGTCGGGCTAATCGTAATTACCAGCATATTCATCGGCCTGGACACCTATCCGTCAGTCAGGGCGGAAATCGGGGGGTTCCTGGAGCTGGCCGACAAGATAATCCTCGGCATCTTCGTCCTTGAGCAGCTGATACGCATAGGTGCGGAAGGTGGCAGGCCGTGGAGATACTTCCTTGATCCGTGGAACGTGTTCGACTTCTGCATAATCACGATATGCCTGCTGCCGATCGGTGAGTCGTCGGTGGCGGTGGTGCGGCTTGTCCGCGTGCTCAGGGTGCTTCGCCTGCTCAAGACTATTCCGCGGCTGCGGATGCTGGTCCAGGGGATAGTGAAGAGCCTGTCTTCAATAGGCTATGTCGCGGCGCTGCTCCTGGTGCATTTCTATCTATTCTCGGTGCTGGGGGTGTCCTTCTTCCGGGAGTCGGATCCCGGCCATTTCGCGAATCTGCAAACCGCCTTCATGTCGCTTTTCCAGGTTCTGACGCTGGAGAACTGGCCCGACCTGATGGCGCCCTCGAAGGCGGTGTTCCCCGTCGGCGCCCAGCTCTATTTCCTCCTCTACATCGTCGTCGGGACGATGATAATCCTGAACCTTTTCGTCGGCGTGATAGTGGGCAGCATGTCGGAGGCGAACCAGGAGATGGAAAGGGAGATAAAGGAGCTGGAGAGGCTGCGCAGGCTCCAGCAGGACGGTGGTAAGTCCAGGCATGAGATCCTGATGAGCCACATTGAAAACGTCGAGAAGGAGCTGCACTCCCTGAAGGATCAGATATCCGTGATAATCAGACACGAGGAGGGGCGGGACAAATGAGATCACCTGTCGAGCGAGGCGTCTTCGCGGAGCTCCTTGACCAGGGGTGTCGAGAAGAGCTCCTCGATCTGGCGCCTGCATTTCTGCTGGGTGCGCCTCCTGACCTTGAATTCCGGATTTAGCACCATGGTGGCGTGGGCGAGGTGCCAAATCTTCCTAATCATCTCCCTGTCGGGGATTGCCACTGTCCTGTAGCCTTTCGCCATGAGGTCTATGTAGACCTGCTGGCCGCAGGTGATTCCGGCGTCGGTGTTTGCCGCGAAGCTGAGCCCCTCCTTCTTGAGCACCTCGGTCCTGTAGAGAGCGCAGATGGCGCGGATGTAGAACTGCTTCTCCTCCTTTCCTGATACGGCCCTTATAAGTCTTTTCAGGTCGGTCATCCTCCTTATGAACTGGATGAATTCCGGACGGTCGTCGAGCTTTCCGGAGCCGACGCAGGCGACCGAGGGGTCATTGCGCATCGGCGCCATAAGCATGTCGAGCCAGGCGGGATCCCTGACCACGACGTCGGAGTGCATCGCGAGGAAGAATTCGGTGGAGGTTTCTTTCAGGGCGATGTCGAGGGCCGATCCCTGCGCGTAGGAGCCGGGTCTTATAGACTCGCCGCCGCGCTCTATGAGCCTTATCCATTTGAGGCTCCTGAGATATTCGAGTGATGAGTCGGCGGAATTGTTGTCCACCACGACGACGTCCACGCTGTCGCCGGAGAACCTGCGGATGCTGCGCAGGCACAGCCTCGTAAGCTCCTCGGTCTTATAGTTGACCACGCATGCGGTCACAGATTTATACTTGGCATCCGCAGTCATTACCGTCACATGGTTGATTGGATTATACACCTTTAGGCTGAAAATTTACATTTTGATTGCGGAGATTTCAGGAATTGCTCCGTATTCCGAGAGGCCGCCGATACCGAGGTATCGAAGGCTCTCGAAGGGTGCGGAGCAAAACCGAAAGACCGCAATCCGCCAGGACGGACGGGCATCCTTGGGCCGTATTTTTCCGTTCCTTCCTCGGACGACATTCATGTCGCCGCCCGGTCGGAACAAAAATATCCAATCCCAAATCTTGCTCGTCAAAATGTAATTTTTCACGCTAGATGAGCATGATGGACGCATGGGAATCAGGGGGTCATACATGATCAGCGCGCCGCTGTTTGTCTCAGGCATAGAAGGTCTGGTTCCTGTTCGGGCCTACGGAGATGATTCCGATGTCGGTGGCAAGTATTCCAGAAATCTTCTGGAGGTATTTGCGCGCCTTCGCCGGAAGTTCGCTGAAGGATCTGGCGTCCCTTGTAGACTCCATCCAGCCCGGAAAGCTTTCATACACCGGCTTGGCGGCGATGATCTCCGCGGTGTCGGAAGGCATTACGTCGGTGCGGCGGCCGTTGATCTCGTAGGCCGTGCATATCTTTATTTCCTCGAAGCCGTCCAGGACGTCGAGCTTTGTGACCGCGAGCTTGTCGACCCCGTTGACCATGCAGGAGTATCTGCATGCGACGGCGTCGAACCATCCGCAGCGCCTGGGCCTGCCGGTCGTGGCGCCGAATTCATTTCCGATCTTCCGGATCCGTTCGCCCTCATCGTCCTTCAGCTCGGTCGGGAACGGGCCCTCGCCGACCCTGGTGGTATACGCCTTGGTAACTCCGACCACGTCGTCGATGTATTTGGGGGAGAGGCCCGAGCCGGTGCACGCGCCGCCCGCAGTGGTGTTGCTGCTTGTGACGAAAGGATATGTGCCGTAGTCGACGTCGAGCCACATGCCCTGGGCGCCTTCGAAAAGGATGTCCTTCTTCTCCCTCGCGAAGCTGTTGACCGTGACCACGGTGTCCGTCACAAAGTGGGCGAGGAAGGAGGCCGCATCCAGAAGCTTTCTTGTCTCCGCCTTCACATCGACAGGCTCCGCGCCAGCCGCCCGGAAAATCTCGTTGTAGTATTCGGCGACCTCGCGGAAGTGCTTTGCCAGCCTGTCGGGATCGCGCATTTCCATGGCGCGTATTCCGATGCGCGAGACCTTGTCGGCGTATGCCGGGCCTATCCCCCGCTTCGTCGTGCCTATCTTGTTGCCCGCGGAACGCTTGTTCTCGTGGAGGGCGTCTATCAAGCCGTGGTAGGGCATGATGAGGTGGCATCGTGTGCTTATCTGCAGGCGGGCGCCTATCTTGACCCCGCTCGCCTCAAGGCTCTTGATCTCCTTCACGAGTATCTGCGGGTCGACCACCACGCCGTTGCCGATCACGCAGAGCGCCTTGGGACGGAAGATGCCCGAGGGGACCAGGTGCAGGATGAACTTCTCCTTTCCGATTTCGACGGTGTGCCCGGCGTTGTTCCCGCCCTGGAAGCGCACGACCAGGTCGGCGTTCTCAGTAAGGACGTCAATGATCTTTCCCTTGCCTTCATCCCCCCACTGGGTGCCGATCAGAACTGTGATAGCCATAGTTGCGCCGTCCGGATTTGTAAGATTTATATAAGTGGAAAACCGAATGCTGCGGGAGGACGTCGGACATGTCCTCCTTGCTTGAAAGCCAGTTATTTATAGCATCTGCGCCTACATTTGCCAGCGGTAGCGCCAAGGAAAAAGGGCTTTTCTGGCTTGCCCCGTAATGCCTCAGTCTTTGCTTTCAAGGAGTATAAGTCGGCGGACTACGCTAGCCTTGCCTCCATCTGACGGGTGATCTCATACTTCATGGGCTGCCCTGAAAGATAGCGTTCCAGCTCCTCCACCATGCACCGGCCCATCCGGTTGCACTCCTTCCAGATTGCACCGGCGATGTGCGGGGTTAGGACGACGTTCGGAAGATCATAGAGGGAGGACTCGGGCGCAGGCGGTTCAGGATAGGTGACATCGAGCACGGCGTAAATGTCGGAACGCTGTTTCAGCACTTCGATCATCGCCTCCTCGTCTATGACGGCGCCGCGGGCCGTATTTATGAAGGTCGCTCCGGGCTTCATCGCCTCGAAATGCTCGCGCCGGATCATTTTCTCCGTTTCCTTGAGCCATGGAGTATGGCAGCTTATGACGTCGGAAACGCGGAAAAGCTCCTGTAGAGAAAGAAGTTCCACTCCCAGCTCCTTGCACTGTTCAGGTGTTACGAACGGATCATAGGCGACAACCCGCAGGCTGCACATCTTCAGTTTCTGCGCGACCATGCGCCCGATCATCCCCAAAGAAATCAGCCCCACTGTCGAGCCGTAGGTGCCCGGAGGCTGCAGGTTCGGACGCTTTCCGCGTCCGGCCTTGAACTCCGCCGCCGCGCGCCAGCCGTGCTTCAGGCTGAAGATTATCTCCGCCAGCGCAAACTCGGAAACCGGAACCGCGTTGGCCGCCCAGGCACTCACTACCCGGACGCCGCTGCCCCACATTTCCGGGCTGGTGAAATACTTGATCGAGCCCGCACCATAAAGGACAAGCTTCAAACGGGGGAATCGCACAAGCATCGCCGTATCGAGCTTCGCCATGCCCCAGCCACTGACAATCACCTCGACATCCTTGAGAATCTCCGCAGGAACTTCCGCAAGGGTCTTCGAATCGACCTGTCCGTGCACGAACTCAAGCATGCGGCCGAGATCCGCCCGTTCCTTTTCGCCGTAGATCACATCGTAGGAATAGTTGTCCAGGAGATAAAGGGCTTTCATATGCCACCTTATTCTTATATGCTTTTATCGTATAAAATTCCCAAATACCCAAGCACCAATTTCCAAATAAATCTCAAATCTCAATATTCAAATTCCAATGTAAGGCATGAGTTGTTTTGAATTTTCGTTATTGGGATTTATTTGGAATTTGGTATATGCCGCTTTCGCCGAAAGCGGCACTGGCGACTTCGGCGAAGTCGCCATGCTCAAGCTCCTTCGCGCCATAAGGGCGCCTTTTTCCAGCAGGGAAAAACCTAGTCACTTTCCAGACGGTTCCGCAGCTTCAATCTTCTTCAGGAAGACGGCCTTCATCAGGATCTTGAAAAGCGGCGTCTGCGCATCCTTCCGATCCGATGTCGGCGAAAGATCCCTGTTCTCCCTATCCCAGTCGCCTGCGCTGTCCGTGTCGAGGAGGTTCCAGTCTTCGCCTCCGGCCCTGTTGCCCGTCAGCTCGCCTACACGTATGCTGGAGGCGCGCAGTTTCTCGAAGCAGGTGATGAGCATCGCGTCGGCTCCGACGCTCCTGGCCTTCTCGACGAGTTTCGCCTGCACGTCATCGCGGCTGAAGTCCTCGGCGTCCGCATGCGCCGCAGCCCGGCCGACAACCTTGTATCCGGCGGGAACCTCCGACTTGTCCTTGAACACCTTCACCTCGCTTGTGGCTGGGAAGGATTTGCCGGTGTATTCCACGCTCACGCATGATGAGAGCAGCAATGCCGCAAAGGCCAGGGGGAGGAGCTTCTTCATCTTCAGTGCCCGTCCGGAGTTGTTGTAATGGCTCAGTCTTACATTCGGGGTCGCCGTCGGTATCGGAATCGGGGTCGAGCCCCAGTTTCTATATTCGATTCCGAATAGCGATTCCGACCCCGACACCGATTGTCTTCGAAGAAAGACTGAGGGATTACGAGTTGTTTACTTTTTCGATAAAATAATCGCCAATATAGTTTGTCAAAGACAGAAAAAAATGTAAACTTACTAATTTGTCCAAACTTAAGATCGAACTTCGGATTACATGCAGCTTCCACCATTGAGGATAAGGAATCTTGAGACCAGGTTCCCCATTCTGCAGGCCGGGATGGGCGTCAGAGTGGGCAACTCCGCCCTGGCGTCGGCGGCCGTCAGGCTCGGCGCCTTCGGCACGATCTCAAGCGTGGGACTCGGCGACATAGAGAAGTCCAAGACCGACTTCGTCAACGAGTCCAACCGCGTCCTCTCCGAGGAGATAAGAAAGGCCAGGGAGCTTTCAGGCGGTGCAGGCCCCATCGGCGTAAACGCCATGGTCGCCCTTTCCAACTACGAGGCCATAATAAGGCAGAGCGTCGAGGACCGCGTCGACTTCATCGTCTCCGGAGCCGGCCTTCCGCTACCCCTCCCCGAATATGTCGGAAGCGCCGACATCGCACTGATCCCCGTCATTTCCGGCGGACGCGCCCTCGCAGTCCTGCTCAAGGCCTGGAAAAAGAAATACGACAGGAGCCCGGACGCTGTCATCGTGGAGGGCCCTAGGTGCGGAGGCCATCTCGGCTTCACACTCGAGCAGATAGCCCATCCTGACACGTGCTCCCTCGAAATCCTCTTCAATGAGGTCAAGGCCGTCCTCTTCGAAATGGGCTGCCAGTCCGTCCCCGTCATCGCCGCCGGCGAGGTCGCCACCGTCGACGACATCCGCGCCATGCTCCGCATCGGCTACGACGGAGTCCAGATCGGCACCAAGTTCATCACAACCGAGGAGGCAGGGATGGACAGGGCGAGCAAGGAATACTTCGTCAATGCCGGCCCCAATGACGTCATGGTCATCAAGAGCCCCGTCGGCCTCCCGTGCCGAGTCCTGAAGTCCCCGCTCGTAGACAGGGTCGTCCACGGCAGCAAGGAGAAGTTCGTCTGCCCGTACCGCTGCCTCAGGACCTGCAACCCAGCCAAGGCCCCCTTCTGCATAGCGAAGGCCCTCCTCGCCACATGGCGCGGAGACACCCAAAACGGCCTCTACATGACCGGCTGCAACATCAGCTCCATCGACAGGATCTATCCCATCGAGGAGTTTTTCAAGACCCTTTAGATGACGATGGCCAATTTCCCCAAAACCTGCCTTGTAATACCTTGTTACAACGAGGAGAGCAGGCTGGATTTCTCCAAGTTCGAAAACCTGCCAGGGGAGCTGTCGTTCCTCTTTGTCAACGACGGTTCGGCCGACGGCACTCTCAAGTTGTTGAAAAGCCATGAGTCGCCTAAATTCCAGGTCCTCGACCTCGGCCGCAACCACGGCAAGGCCGAGGCGGTCCGGCGCGGAATGCTCTACCTGGCTGGCCTGCCGTCTTTCAAGGAGCTCGAATGGGCCGGCTACTGGGACGCCGACCTGGCCACCCCGCTCTCCGAGCTCGAATGGTATTTCAAATACATGGACCTCTACGCTCCCGGCGTTTCGGCCGTCTTTGGAAGCCGCATAAACAGGCTAGGCGGCAAGATCGAACGCAGCTTCTCCAGGCACCTCACAGGAAGGCTCTTCGCAATCTTCGTGAAAATACTCTTCGACCTCGGCACTTACGACTCCCAGTGCGGGGCCAAAATATTCCGCAGGGACGCCGTCATCCCCGCGTTCGAGGAAGAATTCATCTCGAAATGGATTTTCGACGTCGAAATCATCCTGAGGCTGAAGAGGAAAGGGATCGTGATGCTGGAGTGCCCGCTCACCGGGTGGAGGGATGTAAAGGGTTCGAAGCTCATGAAGCCCGGCAGCATAGCCGGCGTATTATACGACCTCTTCCGGCTATGGAGGAGATACGGATGAACGCCCATGGCGTGGGGTAAAGTGAGAGCGTGAATGGCGGAAGATAACAGCCACCAGATACAGGATGATAACCGATAGGTATCGGGAGGAATCGAGAGGGGGCGGAAGATGCCGGATTTCCGCCGCAAGTCGCGGGTCATAATGTCGATTCCGTCGATTCCCCGACACCTGACACCCGACACCTGACAAACGAAATGCAAAGCCCGGTTTTGCAATCACCAGAGGGAAAAATGTCCGAAACTGGGACACGAATGCAAGCATACAATCCAAAGCGGCGCATCGTGATTTTCCTCTTCCTCCTGCTGCTTTCGCTGCTGCTTTTTTCTCCGCTCCTTTTCCTTGGTCTCTTCCCGCACACCCATGAGGGCGTCCGATACCTCGGGCTGGCGGAGATGTTCAAGGAGGCGCTTGCGAACGGAATAATTTATCCGCGCTGGCTGCCCGACTACTACGGGGGCTACGGCTATCCTGTCTTCGTCTTCTACCAGCCGGGGATATTCTATCTCATATCGTTCGTATCGGTCTTCACCGGGGACATCCTTCTGGCCGCTCAGATTTCCCTTGTCCTGCTTTTCTTCGCCGGGGCGGCGGGTGTCTTCAAGCTGGTGGAGGAGATTGGCCTGGACGAGATATCGGCCCTCTTTGCGGCCGTGATGTTCCTGATCACGCCATACCTTTTCGTCAATCTCTACGTCCGCGGTGACTTGAGCGAGCTGGCATCGATCATGATCCTGCCCTGGCCGCTGTTCTTCCTGCTGAGGCTCCGGCGAGCCTGCGCAGAAGGCTCCGGCATCGAAACACCTGCCGTACTGCTCTCCCTGTCGTCCACGGCCCTGCTCTACACTCATCCGTTCACTTCCATGTTCTTCTTTCCCGTTCTGTCGCTGTTCGCGGGGTTCGTCTGCCTTGAACTGCGGAACTGCCGGGCGGCCGTGCTCAGGTTTTCGGCTGCGGCCGCAGCCTCCCTGGCGCTGGCCTTGGCGCTGAGCTCCCCCTACTGGCTGACCGCCTTCCAGATGAAGGAGTTGGTCAACTACAGAAACGCGCTCGGAACACATTATCTGCCGGAGGAGAACGTCGTGTATTTCCCCCAGTTCTTTTCGAGGTTCTGGGGCTTCGGCGGCTCCGAGCCGGGCATCGCGGACGACGGAATGTCGTTCCAGCTCGGGCTTCCCCATTTCCTTCTTGCCGCCGCAGGATTCGCATGCGCCCGCAGGAACCGCCTGATCTTCGTCTCTTTCCTTATATATCTAGTAATTATATTGCTGATGTCTCCGCTTGCGGTTCCGCTATGGAAGCATGCCGGCATATTCAGATACGTCCAGTTCCCGTGGAGGCTTCTTGCGGTCGTGGCGCTCCTCCAGGCAATCTGCATAGCCGGCTGCGGAGTTGCTTTGACTCGTATTCACCCCCAGGTCGGCATTGCACTGCTGGCGGTGGTTTCCACGTTGGCCGTGTTATTCTGCTATTTCGATATGTTCAAGTTCAACGCCGTTCCAGGCGACGTCAGGAAGCTCCTCGCAACTCACAGACAATTCCGCATCGAACGCCTCGACGTCTACGAGTCCGCCAACGAGTTCCTGCCCGTCACTGTCAAGACGATTCCGGCGGCGCCGCGTGGAGCCCTCCCCATTATCGAAGCGTCGGCGGAGGACGGGAAATCATGCACGGCCGAGGAATACGCCGACAGCTCCCAGTTCCACATGAAGTTCAGTATCTCAGCGCAAAGAACCGTCAAAATCACCGTAAACCAGCTCTACTTCCCCGGATGGCGCGTCGAACTCGACGGCGCCAGGATCTCCGATGGAAAGCTCAGGGACGACATCCTTCCGGACGGACGGATGCGGGTTGGCATACCATCCGGCGAAAAACATGTGCTTGAAGCATACTACGAAGGCCCGCCGGGCTGGAGAACCAGGAACTTCATCATCGCGCTTCTGTTCATCGCCTACGCCCAATTCCTCAAAAGCCCGTTCATGCGAAATTCGCAGAAAAATGAATAAAGGCATATTGTAACCTTTAACAAGGATGTTCCGTATTATCTTGCAGAAGCGCTTAAGATTCACATGCAACAATTGAGGAGAAAAAAATGAACATCAGGAAGTCGGTGGTCGCCGCGGCTGTCGCGGTGTGTTTCTGCGGAGCGGGTCTCTTTGCGGGAGTGCTGGAAAGTTTCTCTCCGGAGTCGAAGCTCATAGCCAAGGTCGACCTTGACAAGCTTCGCGCAAGCTCCCATTTCGAGAAGATGAAGCAGAACAACATCCAGAAATATCATTTCTTCAGCGAAGTCCTCTCCAGGGAGGCCGGCATAGACGCCGAAAAGATCAGCACCATCTGGCTCGCCGGCGAGAGGAAGCACTGCGGAGTCCTGGTCTTCGAGGGCAGTTTTGACGCCGAGGCGATCGGCAAGGTCTTGGGCGCCAAGCCCGACTGCGAGCAGGTCCAGAAGGCAGGCTGCGATCTGGCATATCTCTGCCCGGACAAGCAGAATCCCGCACCCGGGGCGAAAATACTCGCCGCGCTGATCGGCGGGAAGATAATCGTCGCAGGCAACCCGTCCGTCGCCGAAAGCTTCATAAGCAACTACACTTCGGGCGTCCCCGCACAGGACTTCAAGTTCAAGAACTACCTCCAGGGCAAGAAGGTGGTCGAGGGCGTCATCATGGGTATAGAGGAGGCCGAACTGAAAAAGAATCCGTTCCTCTCCCAGTTCAAGAACGGTTTCTTCTCGATGGATCTTGACGAGAAGGGCCTGAGCATGGCATTGTCGGCCGACATGGGCGATCCGGAGCAGGCCGAGGCAGTGAAAAACATCCTGAGCGGGATAGTGACCCTTCAGAAGTCCAGCAAAGAGGCGGGCGACGCGCAGCGGCAGATCGGCCGCGACGAATTCTTCCGGACCCTCAGGATTGAAAGCCAGGGCGGAGCAATCAGCGCCGACGCCATGATATCCAACGAAGTCCTCGAGAAGCTGATCGAAATGAACGCAGTGAAAAAGCAGGGGAACTGAACATCCCCGGTCCGATGGGAAACCGATGGAATCAGGCATGGAAACAACAGCGGAAGACGCTGAAATACTCTCGCGGGTGATCGCGGGCGACAAGGAGTCCTTCCGCCTCGTCCTCGAAAGATACCAGGGGCCCGTCTTCGCCTGCGCCTGCGCCGTCCTCGGCAGCCGCGAGGACGCCGCGGACGTAACGCAGGAAACATTCGTCAGGTTCTACAACAACATGGAGCAGTTCGACCAAAGACGGCCGCTGAAGCCCTACATCATGAGGATATCGGTGAACCTGTGCAGAGACTTGCTCAGGACGCGGAGAAACGAAAAAGCAATGGTCTCGGCAGGAGCAGAAGACGCGATCGAACGGATTCCGGACACCGCGGACACCCCTTATGAGGCGATGTCGAGGAACGACAGGAAAATATTCGCAGGCAGGGCGCTGGCGATGCTGCCGGACAACTTCAGGGTGGTCTGCTCCTTGTTCTATCTGGCGGGCCGCTCGTGCGGCGAGGTGGCGGAAATCCTCGGAACAAGCGAAGGCTCGGTGAAGGTGACCCTGCACAGGGCCAGGAAGATGCTCTATGAAAAGCTGAACCCTTTGAAGGAGGCGGGAGGCACGGCATGAATGAGAAAAGACCAATCGGATGCGACGAGCTCGAAAAGCTGCTCCCCTCGTTCGACTGCCTGGAGGACGCTGAGCTGCTCGAGGCGATCGACTCCCATGCGGCGTCATGCCCCGGCTGCTCGCGAAGATATTCCGCGATGAAGGGGCTCGGGGAGATGTTCACGGATTTCACTGCCGACCCATCGTCCGCAACTGCCTTGCAGGACAGGATTATGTCGGCCCTGCCCACGGCCGACGCCGATAGGGGCGCCGACAGAAAGATATTCTCCGCCCTGATCGCGATGGTGGCTGCCGGCTTCATGCTTGTCGGACTTGCCGCAGTCGACCCCGGCTTGAACGGAGTCTATCAGACCGCGAACCAGCTGCTGGAATCACTGTTCGGCGAGATCGGCGAACAGCCATACAGCCTTCTTGACGGCTTCGTCAGCGAATTCGCCGCGTCGGCCTCGGCTTATGCCGTGCAAATCGTGACCGCCCTCACCCTCTCGTTCGCCGCGATGGCTTACATATTCTATCTTGCGTCCCAGGAGGGAAGGCAGGCCACGACAGGCGCGAGGTGATCTGACGGATACCGTGTTGCGATACCTCAAGCCGGTCGGCATCGATTGGTTCGAATCCGCCGAATCATTCGAATCTATCGGATAACTGGAATGATTATGAGAAAGTTCATAAAACCTTCGAAAATCATATTTTTCGCCCTCCTGCTTTTTGTTCCTTTGCTCGCTTCTGCCGACGGCAGGAACCCAGAGCACGCCAAGCTCTTCTTCGGCTCGGTCTTCATGCTCTTCTTCATTTTCTTCACGGGGATTGGCGTCCTGGCTTTCAGCCTTCTTCTATCGGTCCTGCGGCCGCAGATGCTCGTCAAGGGTGGTGAAATCTGCATGAAGAAGCCGCTCCGCTGCCTCGGCGCCGGCTTCCTCGCGCTCGTTCTCTACATGCTGTATTTCAACCTGCTCAAGAACTTTTCGGAGCCGGTACGGGGTCTGGCCGGCGTCCCCGCGCTTGTCGTCTTCGCAGTCCACAGCCTTGCCGGCCTGGCAATGATGCACTGGGCGCTGGGCGAAAAGATCATATTCAACACCGGTTCCCGATTCACCGGCTCCACATTTATGTCCGTCCTCTTCGGCGGCTCGCTGCTTGTCGTCCTCAACTTCCTCCCGAT
Organism: uncultured Victivallaceae bacterium; assembly: GCA_964636325.1. Taxonomy (GTDB): domain Bacteria; phylum Verrucomicrobiota; class Lentisphaeria; order Victivallales; family GWF2-50-93; genus CAZWRV01. The sequence goes on from CAZWRV010000021.1 coordinate 27,487, forward strand.
AGTGGGCCAGATCGCCAACCTCTGCTTCTTCTGCGCCGGCCTCGGCTGCGCCATCTACTGGCTCTTCCAGCGCAGCTCCTGATCCTCTGCAGCCCTTCGACATCGTCGCCCAATATTGAAATAAGCCCGGCCATGGCTTAGATTACATCCTCGAAATTTTTGGAGAATTCAATGCCGACAGCAAAAACAGTCGTCGTGGGCGTGACAGGCTCGATCGCCGCATACAAGGCCGCGGATCTGGTCAGCCGCCTCGTCAAGGACGGCTTCGACGTCCATGTCATTATGACAGATGCCTCCCAGAAGCTCGTGGGCGAGAGGACCTTCCTCACCCTTTCCAGAAACCCGGTGATAACGGAGCTGTGGGAGCTTCCCGAATGGAAGCCCGGACATGTTTCGCTTGCTGACAAGGCCTTTGCATTTGCAGTGGCCCCCGCCACCGCGAATTTCATAGGCAAATACGCCTGCGGAATCGCCGACGACGCGCTCACCACCTATGCCCTTTCGCACAGGGGCGCGGTGCTTCTGGCCCCCGCCATGAACGACGCCATGTGGAAGCATCCCGCCGTCAGGCAGAATTGTTCAACGTTGAAGTCCAGGGGAGTGCTATTCGTCGGACCGGCAAAGGGCAGGCTCGCTTGCGGAACCGAGGGAACGGGCCGAATGGCCGATGTGCGGGATATCCTGGCCAAGATCAAGGCGCTTTAAAACCGCTCCTCCTGGGAACGCCGAGCACCAGCTCGGCAACGGCAAATATTCAGTGAAAGGGCGTTGTTCACTGAATATTTACCCCCAAGGCTTGAAATGCCGCGTCGGCAGATTAGCCTTTGGCTTCGCGAAAATCGGAATTGCCGTCAAGTTCAGATAGGGAAAGGTCTTTAAAATGGCTGAAAAAAGGTTCAGGATCGTCGTCGCGGGATGCGGCGGGATGTCTTCGGCATGGCTCAAGTATGCGGCAGGCAGGAACGACGTCGAGATCGCCGGGCTCGTCGACATCTCCGCGGAAAACGCGAACGACAAGAAACAGAAGTTCAACCTCGGCTGCCCCGTGTTCGCGAAAATCGCGGACGCGCTAAGGGAGGCCAGGCCCAACCTCGTGTTCGACGTCACGGTCCCCGACGCCCACTTCGAAGTCGCTTCGGCAGCCATGAAGCACGGCTGCGACGTGCTCAGCGAGAAGCCAATGGCCGGCAACCTCAAGGACGCCTACAAGCTCGTCGGCCTCTCCGACAAGACCGGCAGGACATACGCCATCATGCAGAACCGCCGCTACATGAAGAACATAAGATCAATGAACGAGATCGTCTCGAAGAGGATGATCGGTGACCTCAGCATGGTCTGCGCAGACTTCTTCATCGGCGCGCACTTCGGCGGCTTCAGGGATCTGATGGAATCCCCGTTGGTGCTGGACATGGCCATACACACCTTCGACCAGGCGCGCTTCATCTCCGGCCTCGGCGCGAAGTCCGCATACTGCCAGGAGTTCAACCTCAAGGGCTCCTGGTACAGGGGCGACGCCTCCGCAGTCTGCATCTTCGAGATGGACGGCGGAACAATCTTCTGCTACCGCGGCTCCTGGTCGGCCGAAGGCATGAACACGACATGGGAGGCCGACTGGAAGTTCTTCGGCACCAACGGAGCCGCGGCCTGGGACGGCAAGGCGTTCCCCACCTATGTGACGATCAAGGATCCTGCACAGAAATCGTTCATCAGGGAAACCACCCAGCCGGCCGAGCACAGGTCGGAGTGGAACGGGCAGGAAGGGCACAACGGATGCTTCGACGAAATGTTCTCGGCGCTCATCGAAGGCAGGAAGCCCGAGACCGACTGCCATGACAACATCAAGAGCATGGAGATGGTCTTCAAGGCCATAGAAAGCTCAAGGAAAGGAAAAAAGATCCAGATAGTGACACGGCCAAGATAGCCCCAGTTGGGAAATTGTTCTTCTTCATGCGCTCTACCATCCCAGCGAAGCCGTCCTCGGCGTAGGTCCGCTCGCTGTTCGAATTGATCCCGATGAACGCCACACCCTTGCCCTTGAACTTCTCGACGGTCCTGCGCGTGATTTCGTCGGATCCGATCACGTAGAGGCAGTGGTTGCATGTGAAGAAGACAACCTTCCCGGTGAAATCACACGCCTCCACCTCCGGACCGGAAATGCGAGTGCCAAGGTTTCCATCCCTCAGCGGATCGTCCGCAAAGAAAAGAAGCTTGATTCCTGTTGTATAACCGGTATGATAGGCGACGGAATTCAAGACGGAGTTCGCATTACCCGTCTCGGATATATACCCCTTTAGCGTGAAAACTTACATTAATCTCCGCAATCAAAATGTAAATTTTTCAGCCTAAAGGAGTATAAGATACCGGCAGGCTTCGAGATATCTCGGTGGGTCTCGATAGATTCCGGACATTTGAAGCCCGACACCCGACATCTGTATTCAAAAATCTATAAATTTTTTAATTATGGAGGACAATATGTCGCGTCGCATTCCGCTTGTTTCGGCGTTCGTGGTCTCTGCGATGATTGCCGAGTCGATTCTGGCCGGCGGCTGGAACACGCCCGTCCCGCAGGACAAGATTCCGCAGCTCTCGATCCCGAAAATGTCCAAGCCGCCGGTGATAGACGGAAAAATAGATACGGAGGAATGGCAGGAATCCACTGCAATAAGCGGAATCGGCGGCTGCATGGACGCGGCCCTAATAGCCAGGCCGACGACATATTTCCTGGCATGGGACGACGAACATCTCTATCTGGCATTCAAAACCTGGGTGAAGCCGGGCTACAAACCGAGCGTGGGCGGCCGCGAGCCGGGGTCGGCCAGCGCCTTCGACGACGGCGGCGAATTCCATTTCCAGCCGATGGGCAAGAACGTCGCCCAGGGCCGCACTTCAAGCTCATACAAGTTCAACATCAACTGCCTCGGCGTCGACGGCGACTTCAACCGCGTCGCGGTCGGACAGCAGTTCAAGAACTGGCTCCCCGAATTCAAGAGGGCTTTCCGCCAGACCGAACCGGGATCGGCCCCAAATGGCGGAAGCTGGTGGGAATGCGAAGTCTCAATGACCACCAAGGACTTCGAGCTCAATGGTCCCAACCGCCCCGGCGACCAGTGGAAGATGATGCTTGGATTCAACCACATGTATTCCGGATGGACGCAGGCGCGCATCGCCGCGATATCAAGCTACTTCGATCCGTGTGGCTACCCGGTATGCACCCTCGTCGAAAACACCCCGGCCGTCCAGATGTCTATGGACGATCTTCCCGGGCCCATGGATGGCGTAGCGGCCGCCAGGATCAAGGTCTTCAATCCGACAGCACAACCTGTCCAGGTCAGCATTTCCGCGCTCTACGCCGACACCGAGATCAAGAAGGTCGACAACAAGGATGTCACCAACACCGTCGAACTCGTGAAGAAGGAGCATATCCTTGCGGTCGGACCGGGCAAAAGCGCCGAATGGTCTATCAGCGAGAACCTGCCGAAGAAGATTGAAAAGCCCACCGGGACGATCGAATATCATGTCCAGGCGGGAGGCAAGGACATCTTCCGCTACTTCACGTTCTTCTGCACGCAGTATCCGCCGGACGCCATGGCGCCCGCACAGCCGCGCAAGGAGGCCTTCCCGCTGCAGGCCACTCTCAATCCGGCGCGAGACAACCTCTCTTTCGTCGCAGACTCATACTACCTTGACAAGCCCGAGGACGTGAAGGAAGTCAAATACAAGGTCGTCAAGGACGGCGATTCAAAGCCTATCGCGGAAGGATCGATAGACAAATCCAACACATTCTACTACCGCAGGCTCATACAGTTCCCTCCGCTCAAGGAGGGGGACTACACCGTCGAGGCCTCCATGGAAATGAAGGACGGAAAGTCGCTCGGTCCCGTCAAGGCCGCCTTCAAGAAGCTCGACGAGGCGAAGGTCTTCGCCGAATGGTGGGACACCAAGGTCGCCGACACGGAGCGCGTGATCAAGCCGTTCATCCCCATCGTGCTCAAGGACGGCGCAGTCTCGGTTTGGGGGCGCACATACAAGCTTGGCCCCCTCGGCCTGCCTGATGAAATCACATCCCAGGGCAGGCCTGTCTCGGCAGGCCCCGCCAGGATCGTCGCAGTGATAAACGGCAAGGAGGAGGTCATTCCCTTCAAGGAGCCCGTCACGTTCACCGACACCAAGGAATGGCGCGTCTCCTTATCCGGGAAAGCCAAGGGCGCCGGCCTCGTCTTCGAAACGACGGGCTGCGTCGAGCAGGACGGCCTCGCCAGCGTCGAACTTACATACGCGCCGGAAGGCGGCCCGGTCAAGCTCGACTCCCTGCGCATCGAGTTCCCGATCTCCGGCGAGTGCGGCGAGTGCCTCCTCTGCCTCGGCTCCGACGGCAACTACGCCTCCCGCTCGACAATCCTCCTCCCGCCCGAGAAGCAGGGCGTGCTATGGAACACCCTCGACACCGGCAAGAACGGCTCGCATATGCTGGTAGGATCCTTCTATCCCTGCGTCTGGATCGGCAACGACCTGCGGGGCCTTCTCTGGTGGGGCGACAGCGACAAGGGCTGGGTGCCCGACGACGCCGTCCCCGCGCACGAAGTCATCCGAGGAAAGATTTCAGATTTCAGTGTTCAGGTTTCAGGAGCTGGAATTCAAGAGCCGACACCCGACACCCGACACCCGACATCTGACACCTCTTGTATCGTGCTCCGCAACAACATCGTGGCCAAGCAGTTCACCCTGGAGAAGCCGCGGACCATCCTCTTCCATTACATGGCCTCGCCCTTCCGGCCGCTCGTCAAGGGCTGGCGCGCAAGCATCTGGTCTGCCGACGGTACATTCGAGGGCCCGAACAAGGAGGTCAAGGACGCGGCAGGCAAGAAGATCGTCGACGGCTGGTGCTGGCTCACACCGCCTTCCGTCAAGCCCGAGGAATGGAGCGCCATGTGGGCCAAGTTCAAGGAGATCGCCGACAAGCGAATCCACGAACTCCAGCCTTTCGACCCGTCCGGCTCCCGCAACGGGTACGGCTCCACCGTCCACACCTCCCTCCCGCTAATGGGTTACGGCTGGAAAAGCCCCGACGAGAAAGTCACGGGCTATTTCGCCGCCGACTGGGAGGGCGACTCCTGGAGCAAGACCGAGCAGGACTACTTCCTGTGGATAGCCGACCGCGCCTTCCGCGAAGGCGGTCTCCGCGAAATCTACTGGGACATATTCTTCCCGGGACGCTTTTCCACGCTCCAGAACGGCCTCGCATACGAACTTCCCGACGGCAGAATCCAGCCCGGATTCAACGGCATGAACATACGCAGCTTCATGATGCGGATGTATGCGGTAATGGACAGGAACGGCCTCACCCCCGGCTCCCAGGTCTCCCACGCCACCAACGACTACTGCCTCGTCGCGGCGCCCTGGATGGACGCCATACTCGACGGCGAATACCACTCCGTCTCCGACGACTCCGGCATGGACTGGGTCGACGGCTACCCGATCGAACGCATGCGCTCCATGTCCACCTCCGCCAACTTCGGCTCCGTCATCAGCTGGATGAACCTCATGGCTTTCAAGGATCCTGAGAAGGCGAGGATGGCAAACCGCGGCTTCATCGAATATCCGCGCCTCTATGACACTTGGTGCGGCGGCGGCGGATACACAAAGATCCCGCAGCCCGTCCTCGACTGGGGAATCAACGACGAGCACAACATCTACCATCCCTTCTGGCGAAACCCCTTCGTCGTATGCGATGACAAGGACATCCTCGTCTCCATGTGGCAGCTCCCCGACCGCGTCACCATGATGGTCTTCAACTACAACCGCAAGGAAGCCAAGGACGCCGTGCTCAGGGTCGACCTCGACAAGCTCGGCCTCGTCCCCCAGCTCCAATGGCAGGAGTTCGTCGGTATCCGCGACCTCGCCAAGGACGAGAAGGAGCCGGATTCCAAGCTCGACTTCCACGGAAGGACGGTCACGGTCCCCGCCCTCAAGCCCCACACCGGCCGCGTCATAGGCGTCCGGAGGTATTGAAAACCGCTTACACAACTCGGAAAGGGGGATTAGAAAAGAACCTTCAGGATCCCAGATCCGTGGAAAAGGTTGTGGTGGAATACCGCCCCTGCCATGTTGCACGAGCACACGGCAAGCGCCGCATCTCAAAGCGGATTGAGCAGAGTCCGTCCGAAAGTGTCTGCTCATCCGCAACGCATTCGGGCAAAGGATAAATGAACTTAACAGGATACGAGCTTATAGAATATGTTGAGCAATCTGCAGATTGCTCCTGGATATTCGCCGTGTTCTCCAAGGTGAATGGTCCTAATGATGTGGAGCATGTTTTTTCTTTCCGAGACAAAGACAGGACCACATTTGGCTACAAGAAGCTTGAAGGAAATGCGTGGTGGGGGCGCAATGTTCGTAAATTGGCAAGAAACATTATCGCAAAGAAGAGCTTAAGGCAAGCTCTCTTGTCGGACGATCCGACAATTATAGAGTTATGGAAAAGAACTAGGGCGTGATATATAAAAGCTCGAACTGAGCGCTGTATGGCATTTCCCATACCGCAGGATTGTAAAAAACATAAGCGCAAACGTCCCGAGTAAGTCTGAAATTATACGCGTCCTCAATGTCCTCTGGCATATGAATGTCCTCGAAGTCCTCCATGTCCTCGCGCACTCCGACGGATTTCCCGGCGACAGCTTGACATCCCGGCACGCCCGGCTATATTGAAGTGTTGACCAACTTGACCAACAGGATTGGGGCTGGAAAATGATCACTGTCAACACATACGAGGCCAAGACCAGGCTTTCAGAGCTGCTGCACATCGTGTATGAAAAAAATGAGGTCGTCCGCATATGCCGCAACAGGAAGATCATGGCCGAACTCGTCTCTCCGAGAAGATCCAAAGCCAGGAACAATCCCTTCAAAAGGCATCCGAGGATCATGGGCGTGAAGATCAAATGCGACCTCACCAGGCCTGCGCTTGATCCGGACGATCTTCCGGACCTGATGAGGTGATTGATGCTGCTCCTCGACACTTGCGCACTTGTATGGCTCGTACAGGATCTTTCGTCATTGGGGGAGGAAGCGAAGACTGCAATCTCCGAAGATCCGGAGAATCTGCATGTTTCCGCTATTTCTTCTCTGGAAATCACCTTGTTGTCTGAAAAGAAGAGTATAGTACTGCCGACGGAGCCTTTTAAATGGTATTCCGACGCCTTAAGGCTTCATGGAATAAGAGAGGTCGCGGTCTCCGGTGAAATAGCCTCGCTTTCAGGGAGCCTGCCGCCGATCCACAAGGATCCCTGCGACAGGATCATTATCGCCACGGCCTTAACCAAACGCATGCGCATCCTTACGCCGGACAAGATGTTCCGCAAATATAACGGAGCCAAAGTAGTTTGGTGAGCTGGGCCTGATGCAAAAAAGCCTATATCGTTTATGGCTGGCTTGAAGATCCGTCGGCGGCGGATATATTCCCGGCCAGTCGTGCGCCCTTAGCTCAACTGGATAGAGCGTCTGGCTACGGACCAGAAGGTTGGGGGTTCAAATCCCTCAGGGCGTGCCAGCCTTTCTCCCGATTTATGCCTGTTTCTCCTGAAACTTGAGCCAGTTGCAAAAGACCAGGCGAGCCGCGCTGGGAGCGCAGGCGCGGCATGAAATTCCGTCCTCCATCGAGTTTCTGATCTACAAAACTGCGAGGTTCGCAGATAGCCTCCTCTGAAACTTGCCTCAAGTAACGCAGACATTCCTGTCTGCGGCTCGCAGGTAGGAATACCTGCGCTACTTCAAGTTTCACACCGACAAAACTGTCCACCTTGCCGGACAGGCTAGCACTCTTCTTAAAGTTTTACGCCGGCAGAACTGCGCCCTGCCTCATTTCAATAAATGTTAAAATATTACATTGACAATGTAAAAATATCACATTTATTAGCCCGCATGAACGAACGGGGAAGACAGCAGAGGATACTCGACCGCCTCGGCCAGAAGGACTCATGCACATACGCCGAGCTGGCCGCCATGTTCAAGGTCTCGACCATGACCATAAGGCGGGACGCCGACAGGCTCGAAAGGGACGGAGCAGTGATACGCGTTCCCGGCGGCATCCGCAGGGCGCAGTCCCCTTCCTATCTGTATGAGACTGCGGTCCATTCCCGCCTCGCCCTCGAACGCCCCGCAAAAATGGCGATCGCCAGGGAGGCCGAGAAGCTTCTAGGCGGTAAGCAGACCATATTTCTGGACGGCAGCACGACCTGCCTCGAGCTGGCCCGCCTGCTTGCGGCCGGACAGAGCGGACTGACGATCGTGACGAACTCGGCGCTCGCATGCCTGGAGCTGGGCAAGAGTTCAAACAACACAGTCATCGGAATCGGCGGTCAGTTCGACGCCAACAGCCTGTCGTTCGTAGGGCCGCAGGCCGAGGACGCCATCCATTCGATGTTCTTCGACGCCGCGTTCGTCGGCACAAAGGGCTTCATTCCTGCCGAGGGAACTTTCGAGTCGACAGTGTCCACGTTCCGCATCAAGCAGACCGTTGCAAAAAGATGCGCCATGCTGGCCCTGCTGGTCGACCATACGAAGTTCGGACAGCGCGGCCTGAGCAAGGTTCTGGACATCGGGCAGATCCACGCGGTCGTTACAGACATGAAAGCCCCGAAGAGCTCGATTGCCCTTTTGAAAAGAAAAGGCGTTGACGTGTCAATCGCGCCTGATGTTGTCGCATAAAAAGGAGGATGCCTGCACAGAACCAAGAGCGAAGTGAAATGGGAAAGCAAGGTCGTCAGCCGCGACGACGGGAAATGGGTCATGATGACGGTCGCAAGCACACCCGGCGGCGACGGCGGCTTTGTGCTCTCCACCGGCGACCAGTGCGGCCGCGACACGCCGTTCGAGAACATCTTCGAAATCGTCAGGGTCGCAAAGGAGTTCGGTACTTATCCGCTGGATTTAGACAAGATCCGAGAAGAGATAAAACGGTTGGAGAAATAAGGAATAGTCAATCATGAAGACAAGCTATGACTTGACAAAACTGGAATGGTCGCTCGCAGGACATGTGCCCAACCTATGGAAGTTCATACCGACTTCGCCTCCGCTCGTCCGCGCGAAGGCGAGGGTTCCTGGCTCGGTGCAGGCCTCTCTCTTCGACGCCGGGATCATCCCCGATTGGAACGTCGGTAACCAGGCGTGGGCCTGCGAATGGGTGGAGAACCGGCACTGGGTCTACGGAACGGCGCTCCCCGACGCCTGCCTGCCACAGGACAGGATCGTCCGCCTGCGCTGCCACGGCCTCGATCACGGCGGATGGATCTATATGGACGACAAGGAGATCGGTACGTTCCGAGGTTCGCACCTGCCTCATGTGTTCGACCTGACGGAGGCGGTCCGAGGCGGAGCCCGGAAGCTGAGGATCATTTTCGACTCGCCGCCGCGCTGGCTCGGGCAGATCGGCCGCACCTCGGAGATGACCGAGTTCAAGACGCGCTTCAACTACACCTGGGACTGGATTCCACGGCTCGTCCAGATCGGCGTCAGCGATCCGCTCTTCATCGAAGTCACGGACGGCGTCGAGCTGGGCGAAGTCCGCTGCGTTACCGAGGCGGCCGACAGGCTCCGCGTGTGGAGCAGGGATCCGCTGCCGCTCGGCTGCAAAATCGCCCTAAGCCTCGTCGGCACAGAAGGCGTCGTCCGCGAAGGCCGCTTCAGCTCCGATGAGTTCTACAGGGGAATTTGCTGGGAGAAGCTAAAGGTGGAGAAATGGTGGCCGAACGGCCACGGTAAGCAGCCGCTTTACAATGTTGTATGCAAGCTGATCGACTCCGCCGGAAAAATCCAGGACGAACGCTCTTGGCGCGTGGGGTTCCGCACCATCGAATGGCAGCAGTGCGACGGCGCTCCGGAAGAGGCCGACCCGTGGGTCTGCGTCGTGAACGGGAAGCGCATCTTCCTGCAGGGGGTCAACTGGCCGCCCGTCAGGCCGAACACCGCCGACGTGACCAGTGAAGACTACCGCAAGCTCCTCAAGGTCTACCATGAGATAGGCCTCAACACCTTCAGGGTCAACGGAGTAGGAATCCTTGAAAAACCCGCCTTCTACGACATCTGCGACGAGTTGGGGCTGCTCGTTTGGCAGGACTTTCCCCTGAGCTCGTCCGGTATCGACAACATGCCTCCGTCCGATCATCAGGCGGTCAAGGAGATGTCGAAGATCGCCCGTTCATACATCGTCCGCCGACAGCATCATGCGTCGCTGCTGCTCTGGTGCGGCGGCAACGAGCTGACCGATCTCATGTCCCGCCCGATCACCGCCGGACATCCGATGATTGCCGCTCTGAAGCGGGTAGCCGAGAGCGAAGACCCTACGCGGAGATTTCTCACGAGCACATCTAGCGGGCCGAGATTCGCCGCCGACGAGAAGGACTTCGGAAAAGGCCTGCACTGGGACGTCCACGGCCCGTGGATCGGACACACGCTGGACCAGTTGCGCGAATACTACCGCAAGGACGATGCCCTTTTCAGATCGGAGATCTATTCGCCAGGGACAAGCCCAGTCGAAATGAACGAGCGATATGCCGGAAAGCTCAAGGCGATGCCGATATGCCCCGAAAACAATTTCTGGAACCGGCCGGTGACCTGGTGGGTCGAGGACAAGGTCTTCGCCTCCGAGCACGGCGGCCGCCCCCCGGAAGATCTCGCAGAATACAGCGAGTGGAGCCAGAAGCGGCAGGCCGAATTCCTCTGCCTCGCGATGAAGGCATCAAAAGAACGGTTCCCTGGAATCGGCGGCGTGCTGATCTGGTGCGGGCACGACTGCTTCCCTTGCCCCACCAATACCAGCATCATCGACTTTGAAGCCCGCCCGAAGCTTGCCGCGCTTGAGCTGGCCAAGATCTGGAAACAACCAGCAAAGGGGGAAAGAATGCTTATTGAGGATAAATCAGAATAAACAATTTCCAACACGGAATATCCAACCGAAAAAATAGGAGGAATGTTCAGACGAGATAACATGATTGTCAGGATGCCATGAGACAATATTGAAACTCTGAAAACGGCTCAGCTCGGCTTCGCCCTACACCCGCCTAGGCGGAGAAAATGTGGAGGGTTGAGCCGTGCTCAACCGCATTTTGAAATTGGGGCATCACATTTTATCTTGTTAATCCTGTTATCCTGTCAAATTCTTATGACCACGCATATAAATATCGATTATCCCATCGAGAAGATGGAACGGAACCGCCTGCGCATGGAGGCGCGGAGCCGCTTTGAGTATGCGGACCGCGTGCCGGTCGGATTCTGCCTGGTGGCACGCTACTTCACACCGATTTTTGGCATCCCCTACAGCACAATCTTCAAGAACGTGAAGGAGCACTATCACTGGCAACTCCAGTTCCTGAAATACCGCATCGAGAATATTCCTGAGGACATGATATGCCAGGGGCGAGATCTCTGGATCGGCCCCTACTTCGACAACGTCCTTGACTCTGCCGCCTTCGGCGCCGAAATCGTCTGGCCGGAGAACGAAACCCTCCACAGCATGCCAGTTATCTCTAGCGTCGATCAGATGGAGAAATATCCGATGCCTGCTCCCGGCACCGGCCTCTGGAAGCAGGCGATAGAATGGAGCATTGAGATGAGGCAGTTCGCCGAAGATACACGCCTCACGTTCAACGACGAAGAAGGCCGCGTCCGGATCGTAGCACCAGGCATCAGCGGCCTGAGCCCGCACATGATCGCAATCGACCTTGTCGGCACGGACTTCTACTGCTGGCAGGCGGAATTTCCCGACGCCTGCCACAGGTTCCTCGACAGGATCACAAACACTCTGATCGAAGCCCATAAGTATTTCCTCAGCCTCGACAACGCCGCGTGGAACGGCCAAGGCTGGCTCGCCGAGGACACTGCCACTGTCATGTCGCCGGAAATGTTCAAGGAATTCTGCGTTCCGTATGCGGACCGGGTTTTCGGCCCTTCTAAGAATAGAGGCGTCCACATGTGCGGCCCCAGCACGCATCTCCACAAGGCACTAATCGAAGACATGCGCATGACAAGCTTCGACCTCTTCGGGTATCTGGTCGAACCCGAGATCGCCGCCAAAAATCTAGGCGGGAAGACGTTGCTGTGGGGCAACATCAACCCGATGTTGATGCTCAACGGCAGCAAGGCCGAGGTGAAGCAGGCGGCCCGGAAGGCACTGGAGGCGATGGCTCCATGCGGCGGACTGATGCTCGGCGACGGAGCGAACGTATGCCCTGGCACGCCACTGGAAAACCTCGCGGCGCTCACCGAGGCCGCCGAGGAATATGGAAAGCCGATAGTCCAGCTAAGATAACAAAGATATCTTTCAATGATTTGCCGTATCTATAAATTCCAAATCACAAATTCCAAATTCCAAATAAATCTAAAATTTCAGCATCCAATCCCCAAACTCCGACTCGCGTTGTTTGGTTTTTGATTATTGGAATCTATTTGAGATTTGGTGCTTGGAATTTGGAGTTTTTCCAATCAGGAGGTTATGATGGCTAAGTCTAAAAAAGCATTCTTCTACATTCCTCACACGCATTGGGAGGGGGCGGTCTTTAAAACGCGCGAAGGCTATCTTGAGATGGGGCTTCCGCACATCCTTATGGCCTTGAAGCTTCTCGAAGAGCAGCCGTCCTACCGTTTCGTCCTCGATCAGGCTGCGTATGTCAAGCCGTTTATTGAGCGATATCCGGAGGCCGTGCCGTCTCTCAGGAAGTTCATCGCCGAGGGGCGCCTGCAGATCATCGGCGGAACAGACGTTATGCACGACTGCAACCAGCCCTGCGGCGAGGCGCTGCTGCGCAACATCCAGTACGGCAAAAAGTTCTTCAAGGAGGCGCTCGGAGTCGACGTGGAAACCTACTGGCCCCTCGACACATTCGGCATGAACGCCCAGATGCCGCAGATCCTGCGCAAAGCGGGATTCACAACCACTTGGTGCTGGCGCGGCGTACCGCACAACAAGCTGCCGGCGGAGTTTTTCTGGGAGGGATTGGACGGCACTAAAATCGCCGCCTGCTGGCTTCCGTTCTCATACGCCTTCCTCTGGGGCCTGCCGAAGGATATTGAAGGATTCACGGCGCAATGCAAGGATCGCTTCTCGAAGCTTGATCCGTTCGTTCAAGGCGGCGACCGTGCCGGCCTGGCCGGGGCCGATGTCTGCCTGCCCGAGCCGCACATCGCGCCATTGGCCGAAGAGTTCAACCGCCGCCCCGACGCGCCTTTCACATTTAGCATAGCGGTTCCTGATGAATACGAGGCGCTTGTGAAGCGCAGGAGGGAAGAACAGAATGTAATCGTCAAGGGTGAGCTCAATCCGATTTTCCAGGGCGGCTACAGCAGCCGCATCGAGCTCAAACAGTGGATGCGCCGATCGGAGCGACAGCTACTGGCTGCCGAACAACTTACGGCTGTGGCCCAGCTTCTGGGCGGCAAGGCCGACCTCGATGCGCTATGGCGCGCCTGGGAACCAGTCCTCTTCAACCAGGCTCACGACCTCGCGGCTGGAGTCATGACTGACGATGTATATACCGACACGGTAAGTGGTTATGAATATTCCGATCGTCTTGCCCGGGAGATGCTCGACCGGGACTGGAACTGGATCTCCGCAGCCATCGACACCAGGGGCGAGGGCGTGCCGGTGGTTGTGTGGAACACCCTCGGCTGGGCGCGCACCGACGTCGCGGACGTGACGGTCGGCTTTACGGAACCCGGCATCAAAGGCGTCACAGTCCTCGATTTCGAAGGACAAACTGTCCCGTCCCAGATTGTCGAATCGCGCTTGAACGATGACGGCAGCCTCGCTCAGGCCAGGATAGTATTTTTGGCTCGAGAAGTTCCCGCGCTTGGTTACGCGGTCTACCGCGTGAAGCCCGGGGAACCGCAGAATATTGCCGGCGAAGCAGGAGGCAAGATCGAAAACGAATATTATCGCCTGACCTTCGACCGCGGCACCGGTGCGATCACAAGCATCGTCGACAAGACGGGGAACTGCGAACTGCTGGCGGGGCCTGCCAATGTTGTGACCTGCCAGGAGGACCGTGGTGACCTGTGGGAGCTTTACCATGGCTTGGATGGCGGCAGCCATGTCGCCATGGCACGCAAGCAGGCTGTTCCCGGCAAAGGCGAAGCCGCATTCAGCGACGAGGAATCTGGCAAGGAAATCATCCGCCGCGGTACGGTGTTTTCAGAATACCGTGTGGCGCATCCGTTCAAGAACGGCGAGTTTGCGACGACTGTCTGCCTTTTCAACGGCCTGCGGCGGATTGACATCCGCACGGAAATTCTCAACAACGACAAATGGGTGCGCTACCAGGCGCTTTTCCCCACGAATATATCAGCGGGCCGGATCGTCCATGAAATTCCGTTCGGCGCAATTGAACGGCCAAACGCAATCGAGTTTCCTGTGCAGAACTGGTCGGATCTCGGCGACGGACGGCACGGCGTCACCGTCCTTAACGAAGGCCTGCCGGGCAACATCACGACAGGCGGCACGCTGATGCTTTCCCTTATGAGGTCGCACAACCTTGGCGCATACGGCTTCATCGGCGGCTACGAGCCCGGGATGAGCTCCGATACCGGTTTCCAGCTCGGGAAAAGGTTCAAGCTGCACTACGGAATAATGAGCCATTCCGGCGACTGGCGCGAGGCGAGGGTTTGGCGCGACGGACTTGAATTCAACCGTCCGCTGATCTGCCGCACCGCTGCCGTTCGTGACGGGCGCCTTCCCTCGCGCTGGGGCCTCCTGGAAATCTCCCACCCCGACGTCGTCATCAGCGCATGCAGGCCGTGCAAGGATGGCGCAATTGTCCTGCGCGTATACGAGGCCGCCGGGCAAGCGGCGGCCGGAGTACAAATCCACATGCATGCATCCATCGCCGACGCCCAGGAAACCGACCTGCTGGAGAAGGACGGGAAATCGTTCAGCGTCGAAAACCAGACGCTCCACTTCGACATCGCAGCCTTTGAAATTAAAACTTTCAAGCTTAGACTAAACGCTAGCTTGTAATAAAGAGTCAACCCTTCGGAAGAGATATGTTCCAAGCCTCGGAATTTGTAGGACGGATGTTCGATTGGTATGCAGTTGATAAGGACGGACAAATTGCATCTTTTGTTAGCGCCTGGGGCTTGATTCCAAACGCAGTCTTTTCCGATGAGGATGCCTATAAAGCCGCAATTAAATTCTTCGAGGGCAGAACCGGAGTGACCATAGCTTCTGTTTTTGAGCAATGGCGGAGGATAGCAGCCAAGAACAAGCTTGATGAACGGCCGGCATGGGCTGCAAGGGAGGCCGGGAAAGGTCTGTTTGCGTATTCGGGAAGGCGCCGAAGTGCGATCTCCGGAGCTGGGTGCTATCTAGGGCAAAGGACGATCCCGCGCGCCTGGCCGCGGAGAAATGCGACTCCGACGCCTTCGTCAGGCTGCTTGCCGAAAAATATTTTTCAATCACGACCAGCGCAATCAGGAAGCATGATCCGCAGCCGCCGATTATCGTCTTCGGTGCTCCGGCCGGCGAGAATCTCGTCGAATTCGTGAAACACATCAGGGCGCTGATTCCTCGACAATAATCCCCGAGCTGGCAAATCTGTTTTCATGTGATAACCTGATCCCCCCGGAATTGCAATTACGTAAACATCACTAAAGGAGATTCTCCAGGCCGGATGCAATGTGGTCTGCGAAAAGCCGCTGGCCAGGAACGTCGCTATGCTCGACGAGATGATCGCCGCCGCGAAGAAGGCCGGCAAGATGTTCGCCATGAACACCGGCCCTCACCCGCTGGACCAGGCGCTCACGCTCTTCGGCGACGGCATGCCCGGTGTACGCTGCTGGATGGACCGCACCCGCACATATACAAGACCGTGTGACGCCGGCCCAAGTATTTTTATCGCTTTCAGGGGATATTGAAAATAAGGAAGACTGTCATGTCATTGACGCCACGGGAAACCATAGCTCAGAACATGGAATTTCGCTGCGAAGGACGCATCGGCCTGAACTTCGACCGCTGCCGGCGCGACGACTTCGCCTGGACCGGCGCCAGCCACGGCTTCAAGCCCAAGGTCTGGGTCGAAGGCGACGTGGAATTCTCCACCGACATCTGGGGCAACACCTGGCACCGCTTCGTCGGCATGTCGCAGGGTGGCGAGATATACAAGCCCGTACTGGAATCATGGGATCAGCTCGACAAGCTTGCCCTGCCCGACTTGGATAATCCGGCTTACTACGAGGCGGCCCGCGAGCTCGGCCGTTCAAGCACGGACAAGTTCAGGGTGGGCTGGATGGCGGGCTGGCCGTTCGCGACCTGCCGCTATATGCGCAAGATGGAAATCTATTTCATGGACCTCATCGAGAACCGCGACCGCATCGACGTCCTGCATGACCGCGTGACAAGCCTTTTCGAGGGCGTGATCGACCGCTACGGCGAGGCTAAGATGGACGGAGTCATGTTCTGCGAGGATCTGGGAATACAGGACCGCACCCTCATATCGCCGGAAATGTGGAACGATATCTTCCGTCCGCTGGTGGAGCGGCTCACCTCCCGCGCTCACCGGCACGGCATGAAGGTGATACAGCACTCGTGCGGATACAACTGGGCGCTCGTGGATTCGCTCTGCGAGGCCGGCATCGACTGCCTGCAGTTCGACCAGCCTGCGGTATATGATCTTACGCTCCTAGCCGAGAAGCTGCGCCGCCACGGAGTCGGCCTCTTCTCCCCGTGCGACATACAGAAGGTGCTGCCTACGGGCGACAGGGCATTCATCGAGCGCGAGACGCGCCGCCTGGTCAAAACCTTCCGCGGCGGGTTCATTGCCAAGAACTATCCTGATCTAAAAGGCATCGGCGTCGAGCCCGAGTGGGACCAGTGGGCTTATGAGGAGTTCCTGCGGAGCGGCGCGGCGGACGGTAAATGAACTAACAGTTATCCGTTATTTGGTTATTGGTTGAAAGCGATGGGAAAGAAAAGCATTTCCGAGCTGGGCGGCGCCTACGACGTGATTGTGGGGGGCGGGGGGCTCGGCGGCCTTACTGCGGCGAACGTCCTTGCGAGGGGCGGGTGCAAGGTGCTTCTGGCGGAACAGCACTCGGAGCTCGGAGGCCTTGCAAGCTACTTCCGCAGGCGCCGGCACATCTTCGACGTGGCGCTCCACGGCTTTCCGATCGGGATGAAGAAGACGCTCCGCAAATACTGGGGCACGGAGCTTTCCGACAGGATAATCCAGGTAAGGAGCGTTCGCTTCGACAATCCCCAGTTCAGCCTGGAGACGACGTTCACCCGCGAGGACTTCACGGAAATATTATCCTCGAAGTTCAAGGTGCCCCGCGAGAAGGCGGACCTTTTCTACGACGAGCTTGACAGGATGAACTTCTACGACGACTCGTCGCGGACGAACAGGGAGCTGTTCGACAGGCACTTCCCCGGAAGGAACGACATAGTCAGGCTGCTGATGGAGCCGATCACCTACGCCAACGGCTCGAACCTCGACGAGCCCGCGATCACATACGGAATAGTCTTCTCGAACTTCATGAGCAAGGGCGTCTACACGTTCCTCGGCGGAACCGACCTCATGATAAGGCTTATGGAGAAGGAGCTTGAAAAGAACGGCGTCGACATTGTCACGAGGGCGCAGGTCCAGAAAGCAATAATCGAGAATGGGCGCTGCGCCGGAGCCGTCATCGGCGGACGTCCCGTAGGGGCCAGGGCGGTGCTCTCCAACGGCAACATACTGAGCACGATCTACGGATGGGCGGGGAAGGAGCACTTCCGGAAGGACTTCCTGGAAATGGTTTCCAAGGTCAGGCTGAACAACAGCAGCTGCCAGGTCTACATCGGCCTCGGCCAAGGCGAAAAGTTCGACTTCGTGGGCGACCTGCTGTTCACGTCGGAACATCCCGTTTTCGACCCCGCAGCGATACTGTCGAAGGACGTGAGCAGCCGGACATTCTCGATCTACTACCCCGACATAAGGCCGGGCTCCGAGGACTACACCATCGTGGCCTCGATGAACGCTCGCTACGAGGACTGGGCCGGGCTCGCCGGCGCCGAATACGCGGAGGCCAAGAAAAGGCTCATCGCCCGAACCCTGGACTCACTGGAGAAATACATCCCCGGCGTGAAGGGCAAGATCGACTACGCCGAGGCGGCTACACCGCTCACATTCGAGCGCTACACGCTGCACCGCGGCGGATCTTCGTTCGGAACAAAATTCGAGGGGCTTGAGGCCAGCATGAAACTTTCCGAGCAGATCCCGGGTCTATACCATTCGGGTTCCGTGGGGATCATAATGTCCGGCTGGCTCGGAGCGGCCAACTACGGAGTGATAACGGCGAACAACATACAAAAATACCTGGACAAGAACTGAAAGGGAAGCCTGCATGAAAAAATCGTTCTTCTGGTTTTACGCACTGATCGCAGTCTGCCTTACGGCGATTGTAGGAGCGCTGGTTCTCAAGGAATCAAAGACATGGAAGAGGAAGGAGGCCGCGGCCGGCGCGGAAACGAAGGAAAAGGAGAGGCCCAAGGAGGTAAAGAAGCCCAAGACCGAGCAGCCGCCGAAGAAGGAGTCCAAGACTGCTCAGGACAAGGGCAAGCAGGTTGCGGCTCCGGTTAAAAATGGCAAGAAGGCCGCCTCAGCCAAGAAAAACGCCCAGGCCGAGGAGAAGGAGGTGGAAGACCTGGTGAAGAGATACAAGGGGGCGGTAACGGCGGAACAGAAGGTTGAAATCCTTGAGGATCTTTCGCTCGTGACCAGCAAGAAGGTTTTGGACCTCATATTCCAGGCGCTGGACGACCCCAGCGAGGACGTCAGGCTCGCGGCGGTGGCGCTGCTCGAGGACTTCGGCGACGAATCGGTGATCCCGGCGGTCGCGAAGGCGCTGGACGACAAAAGCGAAGAGGTCAGGCTGACCGCCATAAACGCGCTGGACTCCGTGGATTCTCCCGAATCCACGAGCTGCCTCATAAAGGGCATGGGCGACAGCTCCGAGGATGTCAGGGACGCGGTATTCTTCGTGCTTTCCGACCGGGACGCGGGGACCAAGGAGGCGATCATCAAGGAGGCCATAAGGTCTGAATATTCCGACGTCAAGTCCAGGGTCCCCGACCTTGCCATAGACGTCCCTTCGCACAACACCATGGACATGCTGATCGAGGCGTTGAAGGACAAGGATCCCGACTTCAGGGAGGAGGTCACTTCCATAATCAGCTTCTTCGTCTCAGAGGACTTCGAAAGCTACGAGGAAGCCAAGGCGTGGTGGGACAAGAACAAGGACAAGTTCGACGAGGAGCTTTTCGAGAAGTGAGCATGGATTCGGCAAAACAGCTTTTGCAGAATTCATATTGTACATTTATTTTCCACTCAGATCGGCGCGATTGCCATTCCGAAGACCATCTGGGTGTTCCCGACTCGGATCAGGTCGCCGTCGCACAGCGATCTTTCGGCCATCTTCTTCCCGTTCACGAAGACCCCGTTCTTTGAGCCGAGGTCGGATATCTTCCAGTGTGCGCCGTGGCGCTGGAGCAGGCAGTGGAGCCTTGATATGTTGTCGTCGTCGATTACCAGGTCCGCCTGTTGTCCCCGGCCTATGCTGAGGGTGTCTCCTGCGAGCGCGCGGCATACCGGCTGCCGCCCTTTCTCGACGAGCACGATGTAGTCCTTGTCGATCGGGATGTCGTCAGCCCTGGAAAGCAGTTCGGTCACATACTGCAGGCGCTGCTTGACCTTGCTTACCTGCAAGGGATCGCTGTTGAATGCGTTGAGGGATGTGGTTATTTCCTGGTCGGTCAAGTTTGTACCGGACGAGGCCATATGCGGTATCTCCGTTACATTATAAGACGCATGCGTCCGCATTTCCTTACGGCGGATCCGTAAAAAAAGCCGTTTTTTCTGGCCTAGAAATGTTCCTTGAGCCTTTTCGCCTCCTCTATGACAAGTTGCTTGATCTTGTGCTTGTTCTGGGAAACGAGGTTGGGGTTGATGCCCATCTTCCTTGCTATGTCGCCGACCTTCATGTTGTCGAGATATGTCAAGACGAAGCACTTGAATGTTTCAGGCCTTGAGCGGTTCTTGACGTTTTCGAGGGCGGTTCTCAGAACCTGCTCCTCGACGGCCTTGTCCCAGAGGAGGAACGACTTGTCCTCGGCACCTCCTTCAAGCAGCTCCTTGCCGCGGATATTGTCGACGTCGACATGGACTTCCGGCCTGGTCCTGCGGTAGGCGTCGACGATCTTGGACTCGACGATCCTGAAAAGGTATGAGCGGAAGCGGCCCTTCTCCTGCATGTAGTTGAACTTGGGCAGATGCTTGAACAGCGAGATGACCGTTTCCTGGAGCACATCCTCGGCAAGCTCCCCCGAACACCCCCTCTTCTTGGCGAAGTTCAGGATCACCGGCGCATACTTGTCGTAGAAGTGTGTCCACGAGTCCTCGTCGAAGGCCTGCAGCCTCTGGATGAAGGACTGGCTGGTCTTCTGGGTGTCGTCAGGCGCCGGAAGCTCGTCTGGCTGCGGCTTCATAAATCTCCTCTGGAACTCACCTGAAGTAACGCAGACATTCCTGCCCGCGGCATCGCAGGTAGGAATACCTGCGCTACTTTAAGTTTCACACCGACAAAACTGGCGGATTTCCTCGCCAGAGCGGCACTCCTCTGAAACTCGCCCATCTTTGTCGTTATCTTTGTCGTCTTCCGGAGGGTTGAGCCGAGCTCAACCGCGGCTCAGCACGGCTTCGCCCTCCATCGAGTTTCTGAACGACAGAACTGCGAATCTCGCAGATGGCCACTCCTCTGGAACTCACCTGAAGTAACTCAAACATTCCTGTCTGTGCCGTCGCAGGTAGGAATACCTGCGCTACTTAAGTTTCCGTTCTAAAAAACTGCGGATTCCGCAGGCAAATATTATTTTCAGTCCACCTACAATACAGCGCTTTCACGGAAAAAAAAATGGCGCATCAGGGCAAATCGCTGGCATATTTTTTGCTTTATCGTGCTTCAAAAACTCCTGTGCCGAACGATTTTTTCAGGGCGTGGCGCAACATTTTCCCATTTTTTTTCAGTAGCGGTATAAGGAATGATATGCCCCCCGTTATTACTTTTGAAATGAAAGTCTGAATTTATTTCGGAATTCCGTTTTCACGCTTAAAACACTGGCATGCGTGGAGCGTAATATTTTCAAATTTGCATTTGACATGGAGCAAGGCTATAATACATTAATCAGTTTATAAGAAACCGGCATAAAACAAACTTTTACAATTTCTCAAAAAGGAGGAAGGCGATGAAACTCATGAAGCTCTGGGCGGCGGCAACACTGCTCCTTACGATAGGGCTCGCATCGACGGGCGCTTGGGCCGCGACAAATTCTTCTGTCGGCAGGGAGCCTGCGGTCATATCGGTCAAGATACAGGTGGGCGACAAAGCCGGCGACCAGACGTTCACCGTATGGAACGCGGGAGGTCCGGATCCATTGGCATACTCCGTCGGCAACAACACCAGCGCACCTTCGGACGACCTCCAGACCTACACGATAAAATATGAGCCTGCCGGGCACAACTGGGTGGCCAACGTAACGCCGTTGGTCGGCAGCTCGGCCGACGCCGCCGCCAAGAACACGCACACCATCACGTTCAACACCGCCGGCCTGCCCGCCGGAAACTACATGGCGACCATATACGTAGTGAACAACGACAGCCTGTCCATCAACCCTGACACCGGCCAGAGAATTTATTCTGACGTCAAAACAGTCATCATCAACCTGAAGGTCGGCGTTCCTAAATTCAAATGCGGCCTTCCGAAGTTGCCTATTATTTTGGGTGAAGAGATGGGCAAGTATCCGAGCCTTGAGAACTTCATCGCGTTCAGGGGCGACCACCTAAACGGATCTGCGATCCTTGCGTTTCCCCCCGCCAAACAAGTAATACCCGTAACTAATATCGGAGGCGGGAAAATGCGCGTCTATGTGACCGAAATTTCCGAGGATACGCCGGTCGAGAAATATCAAAAGCCCCCGGGTTCCGGCAGAATGATTCACGGAACGGATCCAAGCGGCGACGGCTACATCGTCGTAAACGCCGGCGAGACTGGGTTCGTCACCGTCAACTATTCAGGCCCTCCTGCTTCCGCGACTTACTGGTTTCCTGCAACGGGCACATACACGGCCTGGATCGTGATGGCATCTTACGACGACGACGACATGGCGCCCGCCATCGACAGCGGAGTTGACAACACTGTAAAAATAATAATGCGTGTCGGGCCGAAGGCCTTCGTCGACACCTGGGATCCCCCCAGGACGGGCGGCTGGGCTCATCCCGGCGGCCCCATACTCGCCCCCGTCGCCGGTTTTGCCAGAGAAGACCAGGAACCGGCCGACCTCTTCACGGTTCAGAACGACCCCGGCAACATTCTCAACAGCCGCGACGTGCAAGGCCTCCCTCCGGAAGAGGTTGTCGCCGATCCCAGTATCAACTCGAACATGATGCGCTACACAATAAACCGCGGCGGCGACATGGGCGGCTCCTGGATCAAGGCCTCCATCAATGGCGCCCCGGTTGCGGACGACCAGACATTCACACTTGAAAACCCCGGCGACGGCAACTCGATCACCGTCAACTACAACACTTCCGACCTGCCGGTAACCCCTCCGACCGATCCCGACCAGCCCGGAATAAAGGTCTATCAAGGCTACATATATGTCCGCCAGAACGACTATTTCGGCAACAACGGCGCCAACTATGCCACCGACCAAAACGACATCAACACCGCCGGCGGAACCGGCGACAAGCCGAACCCGGCCGACGCGCCTCCCACATACTACCCCGACACCATGCAGCACAGCACGGTCGTGCCGATATACCTGACGGTCCGCGGCCCGACAATCTCGACCGACTACAACTCCTTCAGCCAGACCATCCAACAGGGCGCGAACGCAAACACCCAGACATTCAAGATATGGAATCTATACGGCATGAGCCGCTTGCACTATTCTGTCAACGTGGAAGGCGCCGAGTTCCAAGGAACAAAGTGGTTGGAAGTCATTGATTCCGACCCGAACCAGGATTCGGACAATGAGACAGACAAGAACACGGTCACCTTGAAATACAACGCCTCCGGCCTCAAGACCGGCGCATATACGGCGACCATCACGTACACCGACCAGAACGCGACGAACTCCCCGTATGTCGTAAATATAACGCTCCGGGTGCTCGGCCCGATCATAGCGACCGACAAGAACGACATGTATCCCGTCTGCATAGTCGGCAACAACGCCGTCAACGACACGCAGTTCTATGTTTGGAACGCCGACCAGGTTGGCGTCCCTCCGGGATATCTCGGTTCAATCCTCAACTATTCAATATCCACCTATGTCAACGAAGGCAGCTTCAACTGGATATCATGCGATCCCGTAAAGGGTACATCCTCCGCCATCAACAACGGCGTCGCCGACAAGGACCTCATCAAGGTCACATACATGACCTCCAACCTGCCGCCCGGAAAATACACCGGAGGGATCAAGGTTGTGAACTCGGACAACGGAAGCGAGAAGATAATCACGGTCAACCTCAATGTCCGAGCGCCGATGATCGCGACCAGCATAAACGAAATATATCAGAAGTGCGACATAGGCACGGACGCCGGAACGCAGTCATTCCAAGTTTGGAACTCAGGAGATACTGACACAACGCTGGTCTATTCTATCTCAGACGATGTTCAATGGCTTACTCTGACAGACTCCAACCCAGCCCACATCTCCACCGGCGACGCGGACAGGAACACGATCACGCTCTCCTACAGCACGTCGGCCATGTCCGCTGGAATGTATGATGGAATAATCACCATCCAGAGCGACAAGGCGCCAAATTCGCCTGTCCTAATCCCAGTCCATCTCGAGATACAGGCACCGGCGATCGGTCTTAGCACGACGATATTGAATCCGACATGCCTGGCGGGCTTCGACGCAACCCAGCAGACCTTCGAGATATGGAACGGCGGCTACGCCACACTGAACTATACGATTTCGACGGATCAGGCCTGGGTGGCCTGTTCGCCGTCCGGCGGCACTTCGAAGAACGTCAACGACAAGGACACGATAACGGTCACATACATGACCAAGGATCTCGCGCCGAACACCTATCAAGCCACAATTACCGTGGGCGATCCCAACGCCTCCAACACCCCCCAGCTCATCTCCATCAACCTGGTTGTCCAGAAACCGATGATGCAGACCGATAAGACCGCGATAGACGCCGTGGCTGACATCGGCCAAACGCCCCCGGCACAATCCTTCAAAGTCTGGAATCCCAACACAGGAAAGCTCAATTGGACCGCGGCAATCGATCCGGCTGGAACCCCCTGGCTGCAAATCTCACCCAATTCCGGCAGTTCCACCGGCGAACAAGACGTTGTCAATGTCACCTTCGTTGGTGCCGCTCTTCAGCCGCCGGGAGTGCACGAGGCCGACATAATCGTCACAGGCAAGGACGATGCCGACAAGGAGGTCACAGGCTCCCCAGTCAAAATCCACGTGACACTCTCGATCGGCCCCAGGGTCGAGACTAACATCACAGAGATAACCGCCGAGTGCTTCAAAGGCGGCGATGATCCGGGCAACCAGATGTTCACGGTCAAGAACAGCGGTGTCGGCACACTGCATTACACCATAACGAAGCAGACGGCCGCAGCATGGCTCAACATCAACCCCATGAACGGGACATCGACAGGCCAGAACATCACCCATACCGTCTCATTCCCCGGCGCCAGGGATCTGCCTGCCGGCACCTACACGAACAAGATAGTCATAACCAACGACGACACAACCGACCAGTCTTTCATCAATGTGACGCTCAAGGTCAACAGCGGCGCGATAATCGCGATGGAGCCCGACGAGCTCCCGGTCTCGTGCGCCAAGGGCTTCAATGCGGATCCCGCGACATTTGAAGTCTGGAACGACGACACCGAGCACGGGAGCGCGTTGAACTATGTCCTTACATCGGGCAACTATGTTCCTGACGTCGGAGTTCAGTGGATCGCCGGCCTTTTCCCTAACGCCGGCTCATCCACAGGAGAACACGACGAGATCACGGTGAACTTCAACACCGCCGCCCTGGATGTCGGCACATACGCGGCCGACATCATCATTACCGACGGCGCGGCTGAAAACTCCCCGCAGAAGATAACCGTCACACTTGAAGTCCTCGGTCCGACGATCGGAGTCGCGCCCAGTTCGCTCAGCGCGGCATGCGCCACGGGCCAAGACGCCCCGCCGACCACGTTCGAAGTATGGAACGCCGGCGGCGGAAACCTTGACTTCACGATTGCTGTAGACACCGGCGACGATCCGGTATGGATCGCCTGCGCGCCTGTCGCCGGGACGTCGACCGGCCCCAACGATCATAAGACCATCAATGTCACCTTCTCCACGAAGACACTTGAGGCGGGGGAATACGAAGGTGCCATCATAGTCACCTCGGCCGGTGCCACGAACTCCCCGCTCACGCTGCCGGTCAAGCTTGCTGTCGGCCAGCCCGAAATCGCGCTCAGCACCACAGAACTTGATCCCACCTGCCTCATGGGCTCCGACGCGGATCCTGAACTGTTCCAGGTGTGGAACTCAGGCAATGGCACGCTTAATTTCACGATCACCGACGACGCGCCTTGGCTCGCGTGCGCCCCCGCCGCCGGAACTTCGATCGACGCCGACGACAAGAAGACCATAACCGTCACCTATGCCACGAAAGACATGGACACCGGAGTCTACAGCGCCAAGATCACCGTAGCCGACCCCGGCGCGATCAACACTCCGCAGGAAATTCTTGTGACACTCACCGTGACGAAGGAAGTCCCGGCAGGGGCGACTGTGCATATCGCCGCCGACGAGGAAGGCATAACCAAGGATGCGGCCAACAAGATGATTTTCTGGCCCGACCAGACCGCCAACGCCAACGACGCTTCACAGAGGGATTCCGCCAAGCAGCCCGTCTGGACCAACGGCGTGATGAACAGCAAGCCTGCCGTTCTCTTCGGCGGTTCCACCTCGATGACATTCTTCAGCGCGGAAGGCATAAACCAGAGCGCCGCAGGCCCGTTCACCGCAAAGACAATCTGCCTGGTCTTCCAGACCGGCGGCGACATCGGCACGCGCCAGATGCTGCTGGCCCAGGGGGACAAGGACAGGGGCTTCAACATGTATATCGACAACAGGGTGCTCTATTTCGGCGCCTGGAACCTGACCAGCGACGGGCTCGGAACGCCTTGGTCGCCGCAGACATGGGCTAACATGCAGGTTCTTCCGAACCAGTCATACTGCGCGGTTCTATCATACAACTACGTTGACGACCAGACCTACTATCTCAGGGGCATATTCTCGTATGTCGACCAGACCAGCCCCGACGGCATCAAGGAGGAGGTCTCCTCCGCCACAGGCTTCATCGGCAAGGTCTACCCGCAGACGCAGGGTCTTGTCATAGGGGCCTCCACACCTTCCTCTTATTTCCATGACGGAAAGACTTCCGGAGCGGCCAGCTTCGCCGGCTACATAGCTGAGATGGTTTACTACAACAGCGCACTCGACGACGCCACGAGGAGGGATCTCGAGAGCAACCTGGTCGGGAAATACGGCATCAGCGTCCCGCCCGTCCCTGCGGACGGCCTCGTTCTCTGGCTCAGGCCCGACTCGGGAGTTGACATGGACGCCTCCAACCTCGTGAAGACCTGGCTCGACAGATCCAACATGGCCGGGAAGAAGACGATGTCGCTGAAGCAGTCCTCCGCCAAGAAGAAACCGACCTATGTTGCGAGCGTCGTCAGCAACCAGCCCGGCATAAGATACTCCGGCGCCCAGATAATGCAGGGAGCTAACAACAGCAGCATAAACGCCGACAAGCAGGGCTACAATGCCAGGAGCATATTCATCGTCTTCCAGACCGGTTCTGAAGTCACCTCGCCCCAGGTGCTCTGGGCCGAAGGCGACAAGAAGGTCGGCCTGAACGTATTTCTGTCGGGCGGCAACCTCTGCCTCGGTGCATGGGGCACTAAGGCACCCAAGAATCAGATAGCCTGGGATCCGGTGTTTCTCAGCACCAACGTGACCAGCAACGCGCTCTACTGCGTTCAGTTCTCGCTTAACTACGACCAAGGGCAGCCCGCCAACACCAGTTTCGACGGTTACATCAACGGTGTCCTTTTCGGCAATTCCAACAAAGTGGGGCAGATATTCAAGCACGCGCCGGGGGCGATGGGCGGGATAAAGGGCACTTCGAACCTTAACGGCGCTATAGCGAAAAGCGCATTCTACGCCGGCGATGTCCTCGAGATGCTGATGTATAACAGCGTCCTGACTGTCGACGAAGTGAGCCAGCTGGAGTCCTATCTGAAGAGCAGGTACGGGATCAATTTCCCGCCTAACAACTGAGTCCGGGCTCGCTTCCAGTACGTGATCGACACTTGAAAAGGTGCATGGCCGAAACAGGCGATGCACCTTTTGTGGCAACATATCAATATAAGGATCACAATCATGAACAATTTTGCCAGGATTTCATTTGCTGTTCTGATGTTCCTATCATTCAGCGCATTCGCCGCACCTGTCGGACAGGATCAAGCCGTCACGGCTGCAAAGAACTGGCTGGCCGCAGGGAAGACGAAGCTGGGTGCCGACATGGACAGGCAGTTCTCGTCGCTCAAGTCGCTGAAGAACGATTCGGGCACAACCATCTGCCATGTTGTTTCGCTAAGCCCTGGAGGCTTCGTCGTGATGTCAGCCGACGATCTCGTAGAGCCGGTGATCGCCTTCTCCCAGGAAGGAATATTTCCCGATGGCAAAGGCACGCCGCTTGCGGATCTTCTCTTCTTCGACCTCTCCGAAAGGACAGAATTGGCGCAGAATATCGAAAAGACATCCGCAAGGCAGGGGTTGTCGCTTGACACCGGCCCCTTGGGCGAAAGCAAGGCCAAGTGGGCCTCACTCATCGCCGGCCAGCGCAATGCGTCACTGCCGACAATCACAAACCCCTGGGTGGATCCTCTGCTGAAGACGAAATGGGGGCAGCAGACTGCCAGCGGCGGCGCCAAGGCCTGCTACAACTATTTCACCCCCACAGGCGTCAACAATGGAACCATCATCTGGACTGAAGGCAGCGTGAGCAACTATCCGTGCGGCTGCGTCGCCACCGCCCTGGCGCAGATAATGAGATATTATCAATATCCCAACGAGAAGTGCGAAGGCACATTCAACATCACGGTCGACAACTACGCGGTCTCAAGGGAGCTCCGCGCCGGAACAGGTTCCAACGGAGCCTTCGCCTGGGCGAACATGCCGGCGGAGCCCAACAACAATACAGGAGAAATCAATCTCAGGGAGATAGGCACGCTGACATACGACTGCGGCCTTTCAGTAAACATGGACTACACTGCGGAAGGTTCCGGCTCGGACACCCTGCGCACGGTCGATGCCCTCAAAAACACGTTCAAATATTCAAACGCGATAAAAGGGTACAGGAACGGCAGCGAACTGATCAACAACGGATTCACAAACATGTGCAATCCGAACTTGGATGCCGGGCGCCCCTGCCAGCTAGGACTCAACGGGTGGGCGGGCGGCCACTCAGTCGTCTGCGACGGCTATGGATACGATGTTAGCCCCACCGATCCCAACAAGAAGGTTTTATACCACCATCTTAACATGGGCTGGGAGGGTGCGTACGATCTATGGTACACCCTGCCTGTCATAGACTCCAACCCCGACTTCTCAGTTATCCGAAGCTGTGTCTACAATGTGTATCAGTCGGGCTCCGGAGAAATCATCAGCGGCCGCGTCGCAACCGCCAGCGGCTCCGGCCTGAACGGAGTCAAGATGACTGCGGAAGGTGGAGGCAAGCAGTATACGACATATACGAACAACAGGGGCATTTATTATTTCGAGAAGATGCCCTCGGCCACCAATTTCACTATAACATGCGGCCACAAGGATGCGCCAAACCCGATCTCGATTGTCACGGGAACTTCGAAGGACAACCAGACGGTAGGGAACATCTGGGGCATAAACTTCACGGTTGGCGGCGGCCCTGAGATAGGCTACACTCCGACCACTATAACGCTGGAATGCGCCCAGGGCACTTCCCCGTCTCCGGTCAAGTTCTATGTGTGGAACAAAGGACTTGACAAGGTGAACTTCTCAATAGGATATCCTCCCGGCCAGAACTGGATCGCATGCTGGCCCACCTCCGGAACTTCCGCCAGCGCCACCGACAAACAGGAAATCACCGCATACTTCGAGACTTCGACCGCCGCGGCGGGCGAATATGTGGGCGGCATCGCCATAGTGGATGCCAAGGCGGCAAACTCGCCGCAATGGATCACGGTCTACCTGAAGGTGAAAGGCTCATCCATCGGGATCAGCACCAACGGAATCAAAGTCGCCTGCGCCGAGGGGCAGTCCCCTGCTCCTGTCACCTTCCAGGTCTGGAACGCCGGCGTCAGCAAGCTCGACTTCGCAATTTCCGACGACGCCACATGGCTCTCATGCTCTCCTACGTCCGGCCAGTCCACCGGCATAACCAACAAGGCCGACATTATGGCCACATTCTCAACCTCGGCGTTGAAGAAGGGGGAATATCTGGCGGAAATAACCGTTTCCGACACCAGCGGCGCCAGCGCCGCAAAGACCATCGCCGTGCTCCTGGTCGTGGGGCCTAAGATCGGCTATTTCCCAACCGCTTTCTCAATACTAACTGCAAAGGGCGCCGACGCCCCGCCCAAATTCTTCGACCTGACAAACACGGGCGGCGGCACCCTGCACTACTCCATCTCCGACGATGTCCAGTGGGTGGCATGCTCGCCGGCGTCCGGAACCTTGGAACAAGGGGCGACACAGAGGATAACGATGGACTTCTCAACAGCCGGGCTGCCGAAGGGAGATTATTCCGGAACAATTACTATAAGCGACGCGAACTCGATCAATTCGCCTCAGAAAATCCCCCTTGCCATGACAATCATAATCATGCCCAGCATCTCCCTTAGCACCGACAAGCTCGAGCCGACATGCGTTTTGGGCAACAACGCCAAATTCGACCAATTCACCGTCAGGAACGACAACGACGAGAGCGTCCTGAACTACAACATCACCACCAATGCAAGCTGGCTGACATGTTCTCCCACCTCAGGGACTTCAACCGGCAAGGACGACGTGGACACGATCACAGTCACCTATGCGACTTCCGAGCTGCCGATAGGCACATATACTGCGACGATAACTGTCGCAAGCATAGACGCCATCAACTCCCCGCAGACAATCGAGGTGACGCTCCAGGTCGGCCCCGACGAAAGTTCCATCCCGGATCAGGCAAAGCTGCAGGTGACACTCTTCTCCAACACCGGAGGGATCACAAGGGACAATTACAACAGGGTGAGCTTCTGGCCCGACTTCTCCACCCATCAGAACGACGCGCGCCAAGGCAGCACGGAAAAGCAGCCTATATACCTCGCGGCCCTTCCGATCCCCAAGCATGAGGATGAATACGGCCCGGTCGTATACTTCAAAGGCAAAAGCCTCCTGGAAATACTACCCGCATCGACCACCGCACCGGCCACCAAGATGACGACGGCCATGTATTTCAGGACAGGTACCGACGTCACCACACGGCAGGTTCTTTTCAAGATCGGCGACCAGATAAAGGGAATGAACGCCTATCTTGACGCGGGAAACCTTTATGTCAACGCATGGGATCTGAAGGACGATGATGGCATCGGCCCAGACGTTCCTTGGGGGCCACTCTTCGTCAGCACACCCGTAGTTCCCGACACGACCTACACCCTCTTTTTCCTTTTCGACCAGGCGAACAGGGAGATAAAAGGCTATCTGAACGGAGTCAATTTCGGAACAGCGATCGGCGCCGGAAAACTCTATCCTTCCAAGGCCAAGTCAAGCATCGGCGGCCCGGCCGGACCGACACTTTTCCATGACATGAAAAAGGGCGGCAAGTGTTTCAAGGGCCATATCGCGTCCTACGTCCACTACGGGGACGCGGTTCTCACCACCGCCCAGAGAAACGCCCTTTCCACATACCTGTCTACGACATTCGCCGCCTCCTTCTCGCCGGTCAACCAGTTCGTCCTGTGGATTAAGCCCGACAACGGCATTGACAAGGACACGGAGCGATGGGTATCGACCTGGCTTGACAGGTCTTCAAGCCTGATGAAGTTCAGCCAGAAGTCCAAGAAGAAGATGCCCCGCTGGGAGCAGGCCGTCCTCCTGAACGACGGACTCAGCGTTTCCAACGGGATTCTGTTCGACGGCGCCGCCAACATCATGACAGCCTCAAGCAGTCCCAATATCAACTCCAGCAGCCTCGGCTATTCGCAGCGCTCAATGTTCATAGTCTTCAAAACCGGAGTCAACATCTCTGAAAGGCAGGTCGTCTGGACAGAGGGCGACAAGAACACCGGGCTCAGCCTCTATATCTACGGCGGGAAGCTCTTCGCATGCGCCGGAGACCTGAAGGGCAAGTGCGGATCGGTGTGGGGGCCATCATACGTGACCCTGCCTGCGGACGTCAATCTGAATTTAAACACCGTCTACTGCGCCGAAATATTCCTCAACCAGCCCGCCGGCACGCTTTCGCTTACAGTCAGCGACGGAACCAACAAATACTCCGGTTCCGCCGCAGGGGCTGGGATCCTCTGCGCTCATCCCCCTGCCGCCATAGGCGGAATCAAGGGATCGGCTCTCTTGCATGACGGCGCTGCCAAGAGCGGCAGCTATCTCGGCGGTTACATATTCGAGATACTGGTCTACGGCTCCGTCCTTGATGCCGCAGATACGGCACTGGTAGAGTCCTATATCACCGGGATCTACGGCATCAAATTCCCGTAAGCTCCGCATGAGTATGAATTCAGAAAACTACGCCCTTTTGCTGAATTCATATGGCGGCAAGGAGTCCGGACGGCGGTCGAATTTGCTCGAAATCTTTCTGATCGAGATTTGATTTTTTCTAAAACGGGCCTAAACTTATCTCTCTGTTAAAGAATTAAAGGGAAGAAGGGTTCAACATGAATTCATTTTACAGATTCCTGCTGATATTGCTGCTTGCCGGATGCGCGTTCTCCCCCATGGCCCGGGCCGAAGTCGTCGTATACAATTGGAAACTGGTGGGAGCCGAAAACATATCTGTCGACGCCGGAGTGACTTATGTCAGATATGCGCTGTTCGCGAAAGGCTTCCTCGTCCTGAACTTCAATCCTGCGACGGGCGCATATACGAATCCGGTGCTCGTAAAATACTGGAACTACGCCGACAAAAAATATATGAACACTGAAAACTTCCTCGGCGGGGACGGCGTAGTGAACTTCGAGACCAAGGACTTCTCCGGGAAAAGCTATGTCATCATTTCAGGGTTCATCAGCAGAAACTCGGCGGAAATCTATTCCGGCCCCGTCTCCACCGTATCCGCCGCCCAGGCCGGGGGCATCAACCCTCTCAATATCTCCAAGAGCCTCACGGGCAACGCCGCATGGGACAGGGCAGTCGTGGTTGAACTTCTCTCTTCCGGCAGGGGCAAGACATATCTCCAGTTCAACGCCGCAAGAACCCAGAGGGCCAATACGTCCGGGCAGACTGTCGCACAGGTCGTTGCCGACCTGGAGAACAATGTCGCCGCCAAGGGCTACATCCGCATGCCGCCTACCGCCCTGGACGACTCCGTCGAAACCGACATGAACACACCGGTTACAGTCAGCGTCATAGCCAACGACTATGAGCCGAACCCGCTGGGAGTCTTCACAAACATCGAACTCGTGTCCGGCGCGACAAACGGAACCGCCGTCGTAAACTGGGATCCCGTAACCCAGCTCGGCGACAAGACAATCACATATGCGCCCAATACTGACTGGTTCGGAACCGACACCTTCATCTACAAAGTCACGGACAACTACGGCGGAACCGCCACGGCCAATGTCATAGTCAGGGTCAACTACACCTACGACACGTATATCGTCAGCGGCGACCTGACAGTGACCAACACCGCATGCATTTTGCCCTCGATCAACCGCGGCGGCGGCGGATCAAGCAACCAGTTCTTCTCCTTCGTATCCGTCCAAGAGGGAGGCAATGCAATCGAACGATATGACCGCGGTCATGGCATCACAACAGAAGTGGCCGCAGGATACCCTGGCCAGACGCTTTCACCCGTCGGCAAGACCATCTCCGACAATGGCAACTACATCGTCTTCGAATCCGGATCAAGCACCATCTCCACCGTGGATCTAAATAATTTCACCGACATATTCCGCTTCGACTTTTTGACAAACTCATCCATCAGGGTCAGCGTCCCTAACGGCGTGGCCGACCAGGACGCCAACGGCAACTCCTACGGTGCCATACTCTCAGGAGACGGAAATTTGGTCGTATTTTATTCCAACGCTAACAACCTTGCGGGAGGGGCGACAGGCACATACGACATCTTCCTCAGGAATGTGACCGCAAGTTCCACAACCCTTATTAGCAAGCAGTCCGGTGCCGCCCCGGATCCGGCGAACGCAGATTCCATCAATCCCTGCATATCCGGCGATGGACTTTACATCGTATACGAGTCCAAGGCGACCAACCTCGATCCCGCCGCCACTAACGGGA
Organism: uncultured Victivallaceae bacterium; assembly: GCA_964636325.1. GTDB lineage: Bacteria > Verrucomicrobiota > Lentisphaeria > Victivallales > GWF2-50-93 > CAZWRV01. The sequence continues at coordinate 61,082 of CAZWRV010000021.1, forward strand.
AGTCGCAGATATTCGTCTACGACCTGACGAACCAGATCACCGGCCTGGTCAGCAGGCGGAGCGGCGGCGGCGCCCAAGGCAACGGAGATTCTTTCTCCGCCTATATCGCCGGCCCCGACTCCAACAGCGACTACTGGATTGTATACAGCTCATACGCGTCAAACCTCGTGGACAACGACACCAACGATGTCGCGGACATTTTCCTTTACAACATGACTACCGGCATAACCACACGCGTCAGCATGACCAACGACAACCAGCAGGCCAACCAGCAGTCGCTAAACCCGCAGATATCCGAAGACGCAAAATATATCGTCTTCGAGTCCGACGCATCCAACCTCGTCAAGAACGACATCAACGGGAGCAGGGACATCTTCCTCCGCATATTCACGAACCCTCCTGCCGCTCCGGTCGGCACGTTCTGCGTAACGGTCAACAGCAAGGGCGAGAAGCTGAAGGGCGACTCGTTCCATCCCTCCATCGGAACCGACGGCAACTACAACTACATCACTTATGCGTCTGATGCCGCGAACGTAGTCGCTGACGACACGGATCATTTCACCGACATCTATGTTCAGGTCAGAAAAGGCCTCTTCCAATAACAATAGGAGCCCAGACACATGAAGAAGATAGTCCTCATACTGGCCGGCCTGTTCCTCATGAACGGCCATTCCTTCGCCAATATCCTCGTATATTCAGGCATCATCGGCACACAGACCTACCAGATGTCAAGCAACGGAAACACGAGGACAATGCAGTCATACAGAATGAACATGGTGATGGACTACGATGAAACCACAAGGACTTTTACTCAGGTCAAACTTATCAAATATTGGAAGGAAAAGGGGCAGAGGTTTTACCTGGTCTCCGACTACCAGGGAACAGTTACGGTAAACTTCATGACTCTTCCACAGGGCAAAAGGGTATTCATGCAATGCTTCACGGACGGAGAGTCAAAGAACTACGAGTTCAGCGACAGTCCTCCTATGCAGAGCTTCAAGCCGGGAATAATCGGATCCAACATGTCGTATGCCGGTGCGTTCGACGGTGCCCAGCTGAACGAATATTCAGTTCCGCTCCTGGGGCAAAGGACGATTTATTCCGCAAGCCTCAAATTCGCCCTGAACCCGCAATGGACGCGCGACAACAGCACCAGCACGGTCGATACAGTAGTTATGGAGCTGGTTCAGTATCTCTCCGACCACGGCTACCAGAACTTCGTCCCTTGAAGCCTCGAACGTAAATATTCAGTGAACTACGCTCTTTCACTGAATATTTATCTAGAACATCTTCCAGTCGAAGTAGTTCAGCTCCTTGGCGGTTATCCTGCTGTCCAGCTTCAGGGAAAACGTGAATATCCTCTCGCTGTTCCCGGCTCCGGGCACTATCCGTACTATGAAGGTGTAGTAGCCCGACTCCTTGAAGGAATATTTGTTCTTTAGCTTTGCAAGCACTTCAGGATCCAGCAGCTCCTCAAGGGGCTTCTTCTCCTTCTCCCAGATTTTCCGGGCCTCGATGACCTTGTCCGCCTCGACGGCGGACATGCCCAGCTCGGACATGATCTCGTTCTTTGTGACCGAGAAGAAATTCTTCTTGCCCAGAACCTTGGGCATGCCCTTGGGCGGAATGATCTGGATTTCCTTCATCATCCCGAACTCGTCGGGTTTGAAAAAGCTGTTCGCGCCTGGGATCCACATTATCTCCTCCCTGAACTGGAACTGGCTGTTTCTCGGGAGGGGGGGCAGGCCCAGGCTGAGATATTCGTCCTTCTCGGCGCCGTGGAGCTTGACAAACGAATCCGGATCCACATAGTCGTCCAGGCAGTCCAGGAAGGCCAGATAGTCGTCGAACGACTGCTCTCCGTCCTCGAACTCGTCTTTGCTCCGCTTCAGGTTGGCGGACGGGATTTTCCCTGAAATGTCGGCTCCGGAGGTCATGTCATAGACCCTGACTTCGACCTTGATCCCGGCGCTTTCAAAGCTGTGGGTTGTGCCGTCGGCCAGGAAACGCTCTTCTTCTTCCCCCTCCCCGGCTCCGGTGTCCGCCGCCCCTGTCAGCCCCATTGAACGTTCCGGATATTTCCTCTTGTCATACATCAGGAGCCACATCGCCCTGGCACCGGCCCCCTCCGCATAATACGAGGAAAGCCCCCTGTTGCTGGTCTCCCTGGATATATGATTCACAATCTGAGACAGCGTCACGGAGGACGCGGCGAGCAGCGTCACCAGCATGACAAAGCAAAGGACGGCTATCAAGGCCGAACCGCGCGGAGAATAGGCTGTTTCCCCGCTTATGCCATTGTTTTCGCTTTTCATCTTTATCTTTATCTTAATCCTCTCCTCTCATCCTCTTCATACTATTCTTGCTTCCCATATTCACATTCCTCCTCATGCACACGGTCGCGCGACGTGCTCCGAACCAAGTCAACCAGCATGGAAACTATCCTACAGGGTTATTATTCAATGATCCAATTTCAAAACCGCGGTAGCGGCAAGCGCATTCATCCATTTTATCAACCAAGATGGATGGACACGCTTGTCATGATCGTCTTGGATGTTTTGAAATTACCTCTGATGATATTGATTAAGATTAGGATACTTTCTTAAAAACTTCTATCACAAAAGCGTGCATGTGTCTATGGAATTCATTGAATTTTGGGTTGCGGGCAAAGCCCGCCTTAGGATTATTAATTAAGTCAAGAGTCTTTTCCTCTACTTTGCCGTCGAGATCTTGGCCTGTCTGCTTCCGAAGGACTCATGCTTTCCGGAGCCTGCCGTCCTTCTCAGCCACGAATATACGTCCCCGTTCTTCCATTCCACCGTAATCTGCACGGCAAGCGGCAGCGGTGGCCCGTCGCCAAGGATCACCTCGTCCCAGTCGCCCTTCCATTCGATCTCGCCGCTCTCGCTTTTGCTCAGGTAAAGGAACGACACGTTTTCGACCCCTGTGGCGAGAACGTCCTTCCTCATTCCTGCGTCGTTCTTGTCGGACTCGATGATAGGCGTGTTCCTGTATTCGGCGCAGAGGTTGTCGCCGTCCTGGTAGAGGCTGATGAAGCGGAGCGCGTTGGGATCCCCCTCGTTTATCCGGTGCATTGAGGCAAAAACCATCCTGTTCTCGTCCCCTACGAAGACGCTTTTTTCCTTATTGTCATCCTTCTCGTCCGGCCAGGTGAACGGTATCATGTTCCGGAATGATACGTCTATGACGCGGTCCAGAGCCATGAGGCTCCGTATCTTCGCGGAATGCATGTGTATCTTCCTCCAGGTCTGCTGGACCGCAAGAACCCCCATGCCGACCGAAAGCATCAGCGTCGCAAAGATGGCCGTCGCGACGACCATCTCAAGCAGAGTGAAGCCCCCTTTCCCCCTCATTGCGACTCCTGGTATATGATCCTGTCAAATTTGAGCGAATCCTTCTCCTCGCCGGAGGACTTGTCGGAAATGGTGATGTTCACGGTCTTGAGCTGCCACTTGTCCGAGTCGTTGCTTTCCATGTCCTCCGGCAAACCTTCCGGCTCCTGCAGCTCGAACTTCACGCCGTAAACGTCATTTGGGAAGAACTCATCGGGGACAGTATCCTTCTCGAAGCCGGTTATGATGAAGAACTCGGCCGCCTGAGCCATGTAGTGCTGCGACTCCCACCTCTTGATGGCGCGGTCAGTCCGCCTGCTCGCCGATCCAGCGAGGGCGAGGACAGAGGTAAGCGCCAGAGCGAAGATGCTTACGGCCACGACGACCTCGAGGAGGGTGAAGCGGAGAACTGCCCGTCCATTTTTCACTTTTCAGGCTCCGTATACGTTGCGTTTATCATTCCGGAAAGCGGAGACACGTCCACGTAGAACTCGTGGCCCTTGTATGACATCGTGAACGCGGGGCCGGAGGCGCTTCCGTCTGGATAGAAATAGTACTCCTTGGCCGTCAGCTCATCCTCGCGGCCGAAGCTGATTTCGATGTCCTCTGGAACCTCGTAGGACGCGAACTTGCTTATCTGCCTGCCGAGCATCGAATCATGATCGAATCCCCCCTCGGCCGCACCTGCGGCGGACGATACGGAGAAGGATCTGCTGTCGGGATTGAAAGAAACGGTCACCTTCCTGCCTTGGACGAGTGCCTGTGTCGAACCTTCCAGCAGGACCCCCTGGACGCGGTTGACCGCATCGTCGAGCATTACGAAAGACGGCTTCCTGCCGACATGGACGATCACGACCGCGCCGACCACACCCATGACGGCCAGCACGGTTATAAGCTCTATCAGCGTGAAGCCGCTTCTGCGGATCATAACACTCCTGAAACTCGCCGCAAGTAACGCAGACATTCCTGTCTGCGGCATCGCAGGTAGGAATACCTGCGCTACTTTAAGTTTCACGCCGACAAGAATGCGATATTCGCAGATGGACACTCCCTTGAAAGATGGTATTTCAGTTCAGATTTGCGGCGTCCGTCACCGAAAAGCCACGGGAGGATTTTCCACAGCCCCGGGCACGTCGACGGGGGCGGCCGGAAAATCTGAATCTACTCCTGCACCCAGTTTCCGATGTCCTCGGCGTTGCCCGAGCCGCCGGCCAGCCCGTCCTTGCCGTAGGATATGATGTCGAATTCGCCGTGCGCCCCGGGGATGGTCAGGACATACTCCTTTCCCCAGGGATCCTTCGGCACCTCGCTGACCTTCTGCAGGTATGGGCCGTTCCACTTCTTCTCGCCCGGGTTCTTGATCAGCTCGTCGAGGGACTTTGGCAGCCTGCCGGTGTCGATCTGGAAGTCGAGTATCGCCTGCTCGATCATTCCGATCTGCGTCTTTGCGGTCTGCTTCTTGGCCTTTTCCAGCTTCTGGAAGTAGGCCGGGACGGCGATTCCGCCCAGAAGCCCAAGTATGGCGATCACTATGACCATCTCCATAAGGGTGAAACAGCTGCGTCTTCTCGTCTTGCGGCGTGACATATGGCACCTCCATTTTGAACTTTTCATAAAATTATTCGAATCCGAAACCTGCCGATTCCTTCCGGTTCCCGCCGATGCCTAACGAAATCATCCGGCATTCGGAACCATCCCAACAATAAGACCATGTTACGGCGTCAAAAGTTTCACGGACGCATCCGTGCGCCTATTTATTTTCCCAGGCGAAAATCCGGGACAGGCCGGATTTTCGCGTTCACATCTCGTTCATCTGCATGAGGGCCAGAAAGATCGACAGCACGACGCTCAGGACTATCAGGGCCAGCATGAGTATGATTACCGGCTCGAAGAGCGCAAGCAGCTTCCTTATGCGGTTCTTCAGGTATGTCTCGTAGTGGTCGGCCACCTGCTCGAGCATCTCGCCCATGTTGCCGGTCTCCTCGCCGATGCTCAGCATGCGGATGGCTGTCTTCGGCATGAACACGCTCTTGCTGAGTGCCGCGGAGAGCTTCGCCCCGCCGCGCAGCTCCGCCGACACGCCCGCCAGCGTCTTGACTATGAACGTGTTCTGCAAGACCCTTTCCGATATCCTCACCGTGTCGAGCAGGTGGACATGGTGCTGTATCAGCACCGCCAGCGTCCTTATGAACCTGGCTATCTCTATCAGGTGGAAGAGGCCGCCGAGCACGGGTATCTTCAGCTTGAACTCGTCCCACCATTCCTTCGCAGCCCCCCCCTGGTGGATCCTGTATACGAGATAGACGAATGCGGCCAGGAGAAGAACCCACACCCACCAGAATCCCGTCACAAGCTGGCTTATCACCAGCATTATCTCGGTGGGGAGCGGCAGCTTCTTGCCCGTCTCCATGAATATCTTCGAAAACCTGGGGATGAAGACGGTGAACAGCAAGGTGACCACGACAAGCGTCGCCGTCAGGACGAAGGCCGGATAGATCGAGCTTGTGATGAGGTATTCCTTCATCTCCCTGCTGTTGTTGAGGAAGCGCTGCAGCTCCTTCATGACCTGCGCTAGGGAGCCTGTCTCCTCGCCGGCCTCGATCATGTTCGCAAACATCCCGCCGAAGATGTCGGACCTGGCCCTGATCATCGCGGAGAACTTCTTGCCCTCGTGCAAGCCCCGTCGGATGTCGTTTATCACGTTCTTAGCGCCGGGCTCCTCCGTCCCCTCGGCCATGATTCCCAAGGCCCTTTCCAGGGGGATGTGGGCGTTAAGAAGCGGCACGATGCGGTTCGTGAAGTCGCAGGGATCGAGCTCCCGCCTCTTCCAGAACGCCTTCGAACTGCCCTTCTCCTGGCCAGTGTCGACTCCCAGGAACTTGATGGGAGTGAAGCCTTTCACCCTCAGCTTTCCGAGGGACTCGTTCCTGCTGTCCGCTTCGATGAATATCTCGGAGGTTCTGCCCTCCGAATCTGCGGCCTTGTATTTGAAGAGGGGCATGGTTCCAATTATCAATCAACTGCGGCAAAGCGTTGTCGGTAATAGATCACTGCTAATTGTTATTTGTTAATTGCCTTAAAGCGTAATCGCCGCGCCGGCGATTTCGGCTTCGGTCGTCACGCCCTGCTGAACCTTCATCTTCCCGTCCTCTATGAGCGGGCGCATTCCGTGCCTCATGGCCGTCTGTGCGATGGTGTTGCTGTCGGCCTCCTTGTTGATCAATGACCTTATGTCGTCGTTGACGACCATCAGCTCGAATATCCCGATTCTCCCCCTGTAACCGCTGCCGTTGCAGTTCTTGCACTTGGCGCCGAGGGCGTCCTTGCCTTTGCCCTCGCAGACGGTGCAGATCTTCCTGACAAGCCGCTGGGAGAGGACTCCTGTAAGGGCGGATGAGATCAGGAACGCCTCAACGCCCATGTCGAGCAGGCGGCTAATCGAGCCTGGGGCGTCGTTGGTGTGCAGGGTGCTGAAGACTAGGTGCCCGGTGAGCGCCGCATGTATCGCGATCTCAGCGGTGTCGCGGTCGCGTATCTCTCCGACAAGTATGACGTCCGGATCCTGGCGGACGATATGCCTGAGGCCGTTGGCGAAGTCGAGCCCGATCTTGGGGTTCACCTGTATCTGGGTGACCCCTTCGGTGCGGTATTCCACAGGGTCCTCGATCGTGATGATCTTCTTATCGGGGGAGTTGATCTGGGCGAGGACGCTGTAGAGGGTTGTGGACTTGCCGCTCCCGGTCGGTCCGACGACCAGTATCATGCCGTGGGGGAGCTGTATGAGCCGTTCAAACTCCGTCCTCATCGCGTCGTTCATGCCGATGACCTTCAGGTTGAAGGCGATGCTGTCCTTGCGCAGTATCCTGAGGACGATGCTCTCCCCGTTCATGCTCGGGACGGTGCTTATCCTGACGTCCATGACGCTTTTCCCGAGCTGGAGGTCCGTCCTGCCGTCCTGCGGCAGCCTCCTCTCGGCTATGTTCAGGCCTCCGAGGAGCTTTATCCTGGAGGCGATGGCCGGATACAGGGTGAGCGGAGGCGTCATTATCTCGTGCAGGATGCCGTCGATCCTGAGCCTTATGGCGAGCTTTCTCTCGTCGGGCTCGACGTGGATGTCGCTGGCGTCCATCTCCGCGGCGCGCGAGAACATCTCGTTGACCAGCCTGACGATCCTGGCCTCGCTGGCGAGGTTCCTCAGCGTCTCCTCGTTCTCGAGGTCGCCGCCGGGCTGGTCCATGTCGCCCTTGGAGTCCGCGCTCTCGTTGAGGTAGATGGACTGTATAAGCCTTTCGAGATGGCTTCTGCGCCCGAGCGAGAACTTGGCGGCCCGGCCCTGGATCTTCCTGAAGAGGTAGTACAGGTCGTTGATGCTGTAGGGCTCGGATACGGCGATCTCGACCTTCTCATCGTCCCAGTTGTAGGGGAGGCATGTCCAGTTGTTGAGGAACTCCCCGGACACGCCGGGGAACTTCTCCGTATTGACGAGGTCCTCCTCCTCCACGATCATGAGGCCTGTGGCATGGGCGTATGCGGAGAGCAGATCCTTTTCGGACAGCTTGCCGCTGCCGCAGAGGTCCAGGTCCAGATACTTCCTGCTGGGCCTTGCCGCGGCCGCCTCGGCGTAGTCCGGATAGCTCGCCGTAATCTCGTCCCTGATCTTGTCCAGGCAGGCCTGTCCTACAGGGATGTCCACGCCCTTTGTCAGATCAATCACTATTTCTGCTCCTTCAGCACGCGCATCGCCTCCTCGTAGCGACGGGTCATCTCTTCGAGGTCTGTCTTCTCGGTCACTATGGTGCCGGTTATCATGACGAGAAGTTCGATCCTCTTCTTCTGGATGTCGTTGTAGCCTAGGGCTGCCAGGATTGGAATCTTCGAGATTATCGGGACGCTGCTCTGGTTGATGAGCTGCCTCTCCCATATGATGCCGCCCACGATCAGCGTCCCGCCGTCCCTTATAGCCAGTGAAGTTTTGACCTTGCGTTCCTGGATGGTCGGGGAGTCTATCTTGGAAGTCGTGGTCTTGACGGCATCCGAAACCACCTGGTCGAGTTCGATCACTATCAGTCCGCCCTCGGTGACGTGCGGCGTTATGTTTAGCTGTATTCCGGTATCCGTATATTCAATCATGTTCTGGGACTCTCCCGCTGACGAGGTGTTCGTGTACTGGCTCTTGAGGATCGGCACCTTGTCTCCGACGGATATGTATGCCGGGATATGGCTGACCGCTATCACCTGCGGGCTTGACAGCACCTTGGTGTTCCCGGTTCCCGCCAGGGCCCTGATATAGGCGAACTTGTTCTCGGGATCGTTGGTGTTCTGAACCCAGTATCTGAATCCGTGCTCCTCCTTGCCGCCCGGATTGAGCTCCCTGAAGTTCGTCCCGTATATGCTCTGCGCGTCCGAATATTTCACCTGGGTTGAAAACTCCAGGCCGAACTGCGTGTTGTCGTCGAGGAGAACCTCGGCGATCATGACCTGCAGCAGGACCTGCGCCGGGACTGTGTCCAGTCTGTTGAGAAGGGCCTTCACCATGGCATAGACCCTCGGGGTCGTCCTGACGACAAGCCTGTTGTGCTGGTCGTCCGCGAAGATCTTCATCGGCACGTCGAAGATGCTCGTGGACTTCTCCTCGCCTTTCCCCTTGGCGGCGGTCGTCTTGGAGCTCGTCTTCGGCTGCTGAAGCTGCGGCGCCGGCTGCGGCTGGTTCTGCTGCGGATTCTTGCTGTCGGTCTTGGTCGGCGTGCCCGAAGTCGAGGGGGGCTTTGACGTGCCGACCGGCGTGCTGGCGCCCTTCGACGTGCCCTCGGTGTTGAAAATCGCCGAAATGGAGTCGAAAAGCTCCGAGGCCTTGCCGTTTACGACCTTGTAGACGAAGACCCTCTCCTGCTCGCCGATGTCGGACCTGTCGAGGATGCTTATCCACTTCTTCAGCTCGTTCAGAGCCTCCTGGTTCGCGGCCGTGGCGACAATCACCTGGAGCCGGTCGTTCGCCGTCAGGTGCATCGCCCCCGGTTCGCCGACGACATTGTCCACGGTGACAGGGAAGCCCAGTATGGGAAGGATGGCCGCAAGCTCGTCCTTTATGTTGCTTGCGTTGATGTTGCTGCAGGTCAATATGATCTCGGGCCAGCCGGACTTGTTCTTCTTGTCAAGCATCTCTATGAGCGACTCCAGCTTCCCCATGTTGGCAGGCGACTCTATGATGAAGAGGCCGTTCTGGGAAGGGACCTCTATAAGCTGTGCGCCCTCGGTCATGAAAGGCTTCAGCTTGTCCACGACATCCTTGGTGGGGGCGTTCTTCAGCGGAATCATCTTTACTTCGACGTTCGCCTTGGGATCCTGCAGGCTCAGCACGGTCCGCTCCTGGGGCATCAGCGCCGTCGGATAGATGTTGAGCACCCTGCCCTGCCCGGGCGAGCAGTAGGCCCCGGAAAGCCACAGGAACTGCTCGAAAAGCCTCCATATCTCCCTCGGGGTCAGCTCCGTGTCGATGTTCATGACCACCAGGCCGGCGTCCTTCTTGGCGCTGATCCGGGGATCAATGACGTAGTTGAAGTCGAGAATCTCAGGATTGGAGAAGTAAAGGATGACGTCAGAGAGCGACAGAGTGTCGGTGTTGAGCTGGAACTTGATCGGCTTGTCCTCGCGCCCCTGGAGGAACTTCTCGTAGAACGGAATCTCCGGCTTCGCCTTGGGAGCGGCCCCGCCCTTGTCCTTGCCTTCCACCTCGGAGCTGTCGAACTGACGTACGCTGTCCAGCGGAAGCTCGTTCGTCGTAACCACCTCCTGCGCTATCGGCTCGCTGGTCACGTCCGCGGCCTTCAAGGTCTTCTTGAAGAATCTGTTCTCCTTCTCCTCGCCCTTGACATTTGCCTCCTCCACCGCCTCCTCCTCCACGTCGTCAGCCTTGACCTTGGCCTCTTTCTTCATCATCGAGCACGAGGTGGGCAGCAGGAGGGCCGCCGCAAGAAACAGCGCGGCCAGCCAGCCGGGGACGCTTCCTCCATGGCCGGGCGCTGGGAATATCGGATGCCGGACTCTCATTTCTTCTCTCCAAGTTTGTTGCCAAGAAGCTTCTTAACAATATCATCATCGGTCACGGATACAAAACGCACGCTCCCCGAAACGACTACCTTCTGCGGGTTCCTTATATTGTCTGGCGCCATGGAAATGGAAGACCAGTAGAACCGGGGCTTCCTCCTGGCGATTTCGTCCACGAACTTCGATATCTGCTCGATCGAGGCGCTGGCCTGAAGGCTGATGTCGTTGTAGGCCAGCCCCTCGGAAATCTTGTTCACCTGCACCCTGCCTATGGTGTTGAGCGAAAGATCCGCGGCCTTCGCGGCCTCCTCGATGATCTTCTGCGCGTTGGTTTCGGCATCACCGTCCCTGGGAATGATCCAGAAAAGATGGCTGCTTTCTATATATGAATCTCTGTTCCTCTTCAGGATATTGTGGCTGTTGAGCTCCTTCTGCAACTCCTTCTGCTTTGTCCCCAATGCTACAATCCCTGCCTCTATCCTCGCCCGCGACGGCCAGTTCTCCTCAACCATGCCGAACAAGGCAAACCCGGCTATCACTGCGGCAAGCGCCGCCAGGACAAGCAGAATCGCCATCCTGGGATTTTTCTTTGCCGCCTCTTTGATTCTATCTAACATTTATTTGGTTGTTGGTTATTGGTGTCGGTGTCGGTGTCGGTGTCGCGGCAAACAATCGCCGCGCACAGTAAGCATTTTCTCCTCTTCCGTCTTCCCTCTTCACTCCGCATCCTCTCCTTCGGCGTTCTCCCCCTGATCCCCCTCGGCCTCCTCGGCGCCTTCATCTTCGGCGGCCTCTTCTTCCGCCGCTTCTTCCTCCTTGGCCTCAGGCTTCTTGTCCTTCTCCTCCGGCTTCTTGTGTTCGGCCGCATCCTTGGGCTTTTCGGCGGAAGGCTTCTCGGGCGGCTTTTCTACAGGTTTCGGCTTGGACTCGGGCGGCTTTTCAGCGGCAGGCCTCGGCTTGGCGTCCTGAGTCTGCTTGGACTGTTCCTCCGTAGGCTTCTTCTCCGCCGCCGCCGCCGCATTATCTCCCGCCGCAGCCTTCTTCGCCGCGGGGACAGCCTCCTCCTCCGGCTCTTCCCTGACGCCGGCCTTGAGCGCCTCGAACCTTTCCGCCGGAGACATGTAATGCAGTCTGACATAGACATTGACGGATCCGTCCGGGTTCCTTCTCTTGTTAATTTCCGGCTTTGCGAACATCTTGGAACGCTTGAAGTCGATCTCCTCCTTCGAGTCTGCCCCGCCGGAGAACGTAGCCTCGACCGCGTCCCGCCTGGCGTTGAAGTTCGTCATCCACATGTCCATCGGTACAATCCTGTTGAGCTCATGCAGGCAGTAGATGATCTCGTGGTTCCCAAGCTCGGGCTCCACCTCCTTTATCTTCCCTATGATCTCGTCGAACTTCTTGTTGGAAATATTGTCCTTCTTCAGCTCTAAGATTCGCTGTTCCACCAGCTTCCTCTCCTTTTCGATCGCCAGCAGCCTCTGATGGTTCTCCCAGAGGTTGCGCCCCCAGATGCCAAGCAGGAGCCCGGCCCCAATAACCGTAAGCAGCAAAAAGAGTATCCTCAACCCCCTGAACCTTTCAGGCAGAAGCTCCTTAGGCAGCGGAAGAAGAAAGCTCCTGTCCTTGTCGAATTCATGACTCAGGCCGTAGGCGCCGACCAGCAACGGCGTCAGATATTCGTCGAAAAGCTCCCCGGACGGGAACGCCTCCGAATCATAGGTATATATCTCCTGAAGTTTCGTTTTCAGCGACGCCGCATGGGAGTCCAGCTCCGGAAACAGCTCCGCCCGAAGAACCCTCCTAGACGAATCAGCCTCTCCAAGGCTGTAGGCAAAGCCCGGCTCAACATCCTTCAGATAAAGGACGCCGAGATCGCCGAACAACGGATCCACCGCCATGAAGGGATGAACAATGGCGTCCACCTTGATCCCGGAGTTGCGGATGTCGCTGACCAGCTCAAGCCATTCCTTCAGCAGGACGGAGCAGGTTCTGACACGCATCTTGCCCTGGGGCTGCCCCTCCGAGGGGATCACCCTGAATCCAGTCACAATGTCGTCCGCGCCGCAGGGCAGGAAGCGCGAAAGCTCATACTGCGCCGCAGGAAGTATGTCGGACTCGGAAAGCTGCGGCACCATGAACTCGGCGCAGACGGTGCCCGGTATCGGCCCGGTAAGAATCACAAGCTGGTGCTCCTGAGGCCTGATTTTCCTGAGCACCTCCAGCATCGCGGCCGTCAGATTCTCGCCGCCGTCGGCCGAAACGCCGCCTTTTACGAAGAGCCTGCCCTCACGTCCGGACTTGAGCTTGAGGCAACGAACCTTCCTTACGCAGTCCCAGGCTATGACAATGCATTCCTTATATTCAAGAAAATTCATCTGGCGCCCTTCTTCTCCGGCCCCTTGCCTTCCAAAATGGCAAAATACCTGCTTGTCACAGCCGAACCTTCTAGCTTTAGACCCCTTAACTCCTTTAATGTTGCATCCGCCGAAGAAGTTCCGGAACGATATTTGAAATAAAGCGCCGCCGCCGCCGCAGGCTTCTCCAATGTCGTCCCCCCGGCAAGCGCCAGCGTCTCATCGAAGAGCTTCCGGTTTGCAGGCGTGGCCGGAGCATACAGCGCATAAAGCCCAAGTGCTTCCACTGACCGGGAAAGATATGCCATCTCCTTCTTCTTCGAGTAGATCATGTTCCCCAGGGATACCGTGCTTTGGAAGGCAAGAGGATCCTTGTGCGGAAAATATTTCAGCGTCCGGACGCTGGCGCTGAAGTTGTTGAAGGCCTTCAAGAGGCTGTCCTCCTCCTGGACGACATTGTAGCGGAAATGATAGAAGGAGCCCAGCACCGTATGGACATGCGTGTTGAACCTGTCCCATTCCGCAGCGTTCTCAAAGCAGGCGATGGCATTGTCCAGAAAGCCGAACTGATATGACGCCACCCCCGCAGCCATGTAGAGGATCGGCGGATTCCAAGACCTTTTCTCGTAAATGTCCAGCTGCTCCAACGCGCTGTCATAGACATCGTTCGCCTCCTCCTGCTTCATCTCCTTCCCAAGCCTGCACGCCTTTTCCCCTAGAAGACGGACTCGGTCTATGGCATAATACGATTCCTTGGGGCATGCCTCGCAAGCTTTCTTAAGAAGCTCCAACGCGGTATCAATATCCTTGCCCTCCATCTTGTGGGCTGCGCCGGAATATTTCAGGGACTCGTTGTAATATATGTCGGCCCTTGCCTGCTTAAGCCCGGTCCAAAGACAAGGCAGGCAGAAAAGTACTGAAAATGCCGCAAAAACCAGCCCTGCGGCAGTTCCAAGCCGCGGACTCGGCCCATCTCCTCCCTCGTGCGCTGCGACCGGAGAAAACTTCAGCCTCAGATTCACATGCATCGCCCAGATCATCCCCAGCAGGATATTGAAAAGAACCAAATTCCCGATCACCTCCACCGCTCCGACCTGGTTCACTAGATATGCCGCCAGCCCAGAACCAAGACCCGCCATCACCGCAAGGTTCAGCCGCTCGGCACTCCTGCGGAAAAAGGAGCACAGCATGATCAAAGAAACCCCTATCACCGAAAGATATGCCAGAAAACCAAGTATCCCGCAGGTCGCCAGAACTGAAAGATATACGCAGTGCGGACTGTCATAGAACTTGTTCAAGGATATGCTCGAAAGCTCATACCCCTTGTATTTAAGAAAGTTCTTCTGGAAGTTCTCCGGGCCCACCCCGAGCACACGTCCCCCCTTGAGCTCCGCCCAGCAGCAACGCAACGTGTCCCTCCACAGGTATGGCCTCTCAACAGGCACTACCTCGCCGGTATAGAAGTATTTCTCGCTCATTGTGAAAAGCGACTTCGCCTTCGACGAAACTGTCGCCTTAAAGTTCGGGACAAAAAGGCACATCAGCAGCACACAGACGCACACAGCGGAAACTAATCCGGCAGCCACAAAGGCTGTCCTTGTCCGCGAAAGCCTGAACACATATCTGCTCACAAGTAATATCCATAGCACAAGCCCAAATGCCATCCCAAGCCACGAAGCCCTGGTCAGCGACATTATTACCGTCGCAATCTGAAGAAGTCCTGAAAAAAGAAAAAACGCCCCTAAAAACCGTCTCCCACGGAGCAGATATGCCGTCCCGCAAGAAAGGGATAGGAACAGTGAAACGACCAGAAACGGACCGAGAAAGTCCGGATTCCCCGCAAAACCGGACGGCCTGACGCTGTAGGGACTTCCCTCTAAGGCCTTCGTAACTCCTAGGAAATCATGGCCGGCCGCCTGCAAAAATCCATATCCCGAATTAAGCAGTCCTATGCACGATATCACCACCGCCAGACTGAAAACCGTCTTCGTCCTGCCGAACAACACCCCGATCAGCGGCACAAGAAGCAGCGAAGGAAGCAGGACGGAGAGCCCAATCCTCCTGTAATAAGAGCCGAAAAATGATATCCAGGCGTCCTTGGAAAAACAAGTCGAAAGAACAAGGCAGGAAGCCAGCAGAAGCACCGCAAGCCATATAGGGCTCCTGAGACGTTTCACCGACAAGGCCGGCTCACTCATCATGAAAAGGCCGCCCGACATCCCCGCGACGACGAACAAGACCTGAAATGCAAGCATCCGTGGGAGATCGAACGAGACATACAGCCCCCGCCAGGAAAGAGACGAACAGCACAGCAGCATCAAAGCAAGCGACCAGAAAAAGACTCCCTGGAACATATCAGTCCGCCTCATATCTGTTTTACCTTCTCCCTCCTGAAACTCGATCATCTTATTCGCACTCTTCCTCGGTATCTCATCTGAAACTCGTCTCAAAGTGGCGTAGACATTCCTGTCTGCGCAATCCGCAGGTAGGAATACCTGCGTCCGCAGCGGACAGACGGCCACTTCCTCTGAGGCTCGCCCATCGTAAACATTCAGGGAACTACGCCCCCGGCAGGGAAAACCGGAATTTAGCGGATTTAACAGGATTTTACAGAACAAGATGCAACTTTTATCCATTATTGTACGGTCTAAACCTATCGGACACATGTTGAAAAAACGCCCCTCTCGGCGATATTATACTCATTTAGGTCTGCAAATTGGCATTTTGACGAGCAAGATTTGGGATTG
>CAZWRV010000022.1:0-72327 GCA_964636325.1 uncultured Victivallaceae bacterium
AGAAACTTTAAGTAGCGCAGGTATTCCTACCTGCGAGCCGCAGACAGGAATGTCTGCGTTACTTGAATCGAGTTTCAGGATAGCGAAATGTCGGAAATAAAAGAAAGCAATTGGGACGGTCTCGTTTACCGGGCAGCCTTGTACCTGGCGTTCGTCTCGGCGTTCTTTTCTCTGCTGTTCATTTCATATCTGGCGGCGAACTGCATGGCCCTTAGGGATTCCGATCCCAGGAACCTTCTGCGGCTTTCCGAGATGCGCTCGGAATTATGGAAGACCCCCGGGAACAAGGAGCTTCAGGAGAATATAAGGGAACTGGATCTCGTTGTGCGCAAGGCCTACTACAGCGGCCTGGTTTTTTCGCGGACGGGGGCCTGGCTTCTTCTGGCGAGTATCGCGCTCTTCGTGTTCTCGCTGAAATATGTCCTTTATGTGAGAGCCGGGCAGGTTCCTGTGCCGGCCAGGAGGGGCGCAGCTGACGGCGGCGGGAGCTGGGCCTGGATTTATCCGGCGGCTGCGGCCCTGTTATTTTTTGCGTTCGCCTGGTATATCATACTGAAATATTACGGCAAGGGCTGGCGCCCCGATTTCAGCGCGCTGGCCGCGGAAAAGGGCGGCGACAGGTCTCAGGCCGGAATAAGACCGCCGCCCCCTTCTCGCAAGCCGCCGCCTTCAGACGAGGAAATCCTTGGGAACTGGCCTCAGTTCCGCGGACCCTTCGGAACCTGCAGATCCGCGGCGAAGAATCTGCCTGTAAAATGGGATGCCGGCAAGGGAGAGGGCGTCCTCTGGAAGCTGGAACTGCCGCTTCCCGGAAACAATTCCCCGGTCCTCTGGCAGGGCAGCATCTACATCCTCGGCGCCGACAAGGAAAGGAAGGAACTGTGGTGCATAGACGCGGCATCCGGATCTTTCCGCTGGAAGACCGAGATAAGGATCATGTGCGGAAGCGGGCTGCCGCCTGAAGTCTTTGAGGATACCAGCTTCACACCGTCGACCCTCGCCACCGACGGAAGAGCGTTGTGCGCGATCTTTCCCGACGGTTTCGTGGCGGCGTTCGACATGACCGGCAGGCAGATGTGGTTCAAGTTCTTCGGCTCTCCGGAAAACCCTTACGGGCACGCCAGCTCTCCGGTGATCGTCGGCGACACGGTATTCGTCCAGTTCGACCACGGCAAGGAGGATTTGCTCTGCGCATACGACTTGTTTTCTGGCGACGAGAAGTGGCGGCAGGCGAGGGAGATGGATCCTTCCTGGGCCACACCTTTCCTGCTCCGCGGGGACGGAAAGGCCGAGCTTGTCCTGAACGCCCCGCCCAGGGTCGTATCGTACGATCCTCAGACCGGAGCGGAGAACTGGAGCGCCGAATGTTCTATGAACGACCTGACGATCTCGCCGGCCTTTTCAAACGGCATCCTCGTCGTTCCCGGAAAGGATTCGATACTGCAGGCGCTGAAGATGCCGAACCGCCAGCTCGCATGGGAGATCTCTGAAAACGTCCCGGAGGTCGCCAGCCCTCTCGCGGCGGGCAGCCTCCTCTTCACTGCGAACGTCAGCGGGAACATGTCGTGCCATGCCATGGACGACGGCAGGACGCTATGGAGCCAGGACTTCGGCACGGGATTCTACTCGTCCCCGGCCGAGGCGGATGGCCGGGTTTACGTCACCGACGTGGCCGGAGTCACCCATGTCGTCGCGGCGAAAGGCGAGTTCTCGGAGCTCTCGCAGAACCCGCTGGCCGAGCCGTCGTTCACCATTCCGGCGTTCGCCGACGGGCGCATCTTCATCCGTGGGCAGAAGAACCTCTTTTGCATCGGAGCCAAATGAAGGACAAGATCATACTCTGGACTTCCGTGGTCCTGCTCGCGTCGGCGATGCTGATACTCTTCTTCCTGCCGAAGGACAATTTCCAGTACGAGGGCGATGCGGCTGGGATCGGCGAGATCAGTATCTCGGACTGGCCCGTGTTCCGGGGGAACAATGCGCTGACGGGCGTCTCCAACTCGGACCTGCCGGACACGCCGCTGCTCCTCTGGAAGTTCAAGACGGCCGCGGAGGTGAAGTCCTCGCCCGTGATAACGGGGATGCAGGTCTTCGCGGCCTCCGCGGACCACAAGGTCTACTGCCTGGACCTGAGGACCGGCGAGAATATCTGGGAATTCACTCTCGCCGCCAGGACCGAATGCCCCCCGCTATGCTACGGCGGTTGCATATACCTGGGCGACGAGGACGGGAACTTCTATGCGATCGACGCCGAGGCGGGAACCCCGAGGTGGCAGTCGAAGGTCGACGGCAAGATCACGGGATCCGCGAACTTCGCGGAAATACCGGGGACGAAGAACGCATACATCGTTTTCGGCGCATACGACTCCATGCTCCACTGCCTGGAAGCAGCGACAGGAAAGGAGTTCTGGCGCTTCAAGACCGGAAGCTTCATTAACGGAACTCCCGCAGTATACGGCGGCAACGCGGTCTTCGGCGGCTGCGACAGCGATATCCGCGTCCTTTCGGTTGCGGACGGCAAGGAGGTCGGCCTGGTGAAGGCGGGCTCCTACTTGCCATCGTCTCCGGCGGTCAAGGCCGGAAGCATCTTCGCGGGCCAGTTCGAGAACAGGCTGCTGCGCGTCGACATAAACGGCATGAAGATAGCCTGGTCGTATTCGCCGCAGGACGGCGGCGCATTCTTCTCCAGCCCCGCTACAGACGGCAAGGTCGTGGCGGTGGGAGCGCGCGACGGAAGGCTGCACTGCGTCCGCGCCGAGGACGGATCCCCGCTGTGGACTTTCAAGGCCAGGGGGAACGTGGACAGTTCGCCGGTGATATGCGGCAAAAAACTGGTGTGCGGTTCCGACGACGGAAGGCTTTACATCATCGATCTGGTGTCCGGCTCGATGTTATGGAGCTATGAAGTTGGAGCACCAATAGCATCGTCTCCGGCCGTGTCCATGGGCATCGTGGTCGTCGGCTCGGACGACGGCTGCGTGTACGCCTTCGGTGAAAAGCGATGAAGATACTCCTCATAGTTCCCGGAACCGTCCGGGGATTCTACTGCGAGAACTGCGCCCGCGACCTTGAACTGGCAAAGGCGCTGCGCGGAACCGGTGCCGACGCGTTTGTCGCCCCCCTGTATCTTCCGCTCGCCGCCGGCAGTGAGCTTGAGGACGCCGCATCGCCGGTATTCTACGGCGCCGTCAACGTGTATCTCGAGCAATATCTCCCAGTCTACGGCCTCGTACCACGTCCGCTGAGGAAGCTGCTGGATTCGGAGCCCGTTCTCGGCCAGGCCGCGAAGATGGGCTCCTCTACGAAGGCGAAAGGACTGGAGGACCTGACGATTTCCGTCCTCCACGGCGCTGCCGGGCGTCATGCCTCCGAATTCGCACGGCTGCTGGCATGGGTGAAGGAGCACGAGAGGCCGGACGTCATACATGTCTCCAACGCCCTGCTGCTCGGGATCGGCGCCGGCCTCAGGAAGGCGGCCGGCATCCCCGTGATATGCTCCCTCCAGGACGAGGATCAATGGATCGACGCCATGGACGAGGATGCGAAGGCCAAGGTCTATGCGCTGATCAGGGAGAAGGCGGAACATGTGGACATGCTCGTTTCGGCAAGCGGATTTTATGTCGCCAAGTTCTCCGCCGCATCCGGAATAGCCACGGACAGGATCAGAACCGTCCATCCCGGAATAAATCCGTCCCGGTATTCGAAAAGTTCGCTGCCGCTTCATCCTCCGGCCGTCGGTTATCTTTCGCGGTGCTGCGCTCAGCTCGGACTGGATATCCTCGCCGAGGCATTCATCCATCTCAAAAAGGATGCGAGGTTTGCTGACGCCACATTGCATGTCTGCGGCGGAGGAACTTCGGATGATCCTGCCTTCCTGGAAAAGGTCAAGGCCCTTCTGGCGGAGGCCGGAATCTCGAAGGACGTCCTCTTCCAGGGGAACTTTGATCCAGCGTCGAGAGCGGAATTTCTTTCCAGGCTGACGATATTGTCCGTCCCGGCCAGGGAGGGGGAGGCGTTCGGCCTCCATGTCCTCGAAGCCTTCGCGTCCGGCGTCCCCGCGATCCTGCCGCGGGCCGGCGCCTTCCCTGAAATCCTAGCCGAGGGCGGCGGCGTCTGCTACGCTCCGAACACGCCGGAACAGCTTTGCGCCACTCTCAGAGAACTGCTTTCAGACGAGCCGAGGCTGAGAGCCCTGCGCGGAGAAGCCTTAAACTCCGCAAACGGGCACTTCAGCTCACGCCGCATGGCCGAAGAGATGATTTCGGTCTATTTGCAATTGACTGGTAAGCGATAGCTTTTCCCGCGGGGAAGATGCGTATGATGCGCGAAGCTGCTTCAGCGCGCCGTGCGTAAAATGCATTCTCGGCGCTCCTGCAATTTACCAGCCGGAAAACCGTAAGCTGGACTAGACTGAATACCCATTATATAGTAAGTTCGAGTTCACGATTGTGAAAAAGATTAACTTGAACATTTTCACGCAGCAGCAGAACTTTTTCAGTGAATCGCCTGTCAAATATGGTTGAAGAGATTAAAAAGGGAGAAGAGGCCAGGAGGGACAAGGAGCTGGTCGAGGCGTTCAAGGCCGGCTCAGAGGCGGCCTTCGACGAGCTTATTTCCAGATACGCCTCGAAGATGTATCAGACGGCATACGGGCTGATAGGAAACAAGCAGGACGCCGAGGAGGTGGTTCAGGACTCCTTAATCAGGATACACAGGCATCTAAGCCAGTTCCGAGGCGATTCCAGCTTCTCGACCTGGGTCTACCGGATAGTCGTGAACCTTTCGAGGAACAAGTACCAGTGGAACAGGCGCAGGGGGTCGGAGTCGACGATAAGCCTTGTGGAAATGGCGAAGGACGACGAGCAGCAGAACGTCGAATACACGATGCCGGACACCAAGCTGGGGCCAGACCGCATCTACGAGGGCTCCGAGTCGGAACAGAAGATCATGGACGCGCTGAACAGCCTCCCTGAAAAGCTCAGGGAGGTTATGATTCTAAGGCATATAGAGGATTTGAGCTACGAGGAGATAGCAGACATGCTCGGCTGCAACCTGGGCACCGTGAAGTCCAGGATTTCCAGGGCGAGGGAGTCGGTGATGGAAATATTGAGGCCGGGGTCGACCAAGAAGGAGTGAGCAGATGGAAGAGGGGAAGAAAAATCCATGTCCGGACAGGGAGGCGCTAAGCCTCTACTGCGACGGGATCCTCGGGCCTGACACCGAGGAGCACAGGCACATCGGGCAGTGCCCCGAGTGCCTCGCCCGCGTTGAAGCCTACAGGGCGATGGGCCGCATGATCCGCAAAGGCCTTGAATCCTCGGCGGACGCGGATCTTGTTGACAGAATAAGGCGGGATCTGCGCAGGAGGCTCGCGGAGGACAAGGCTACGTCCGTCCCCTTCCAGTTGCTCGTCATGCGCGCCGCCGCCGCCGCAATGGTGGTCTTCACGGTCTATTTCGTCGCAAAAGTCGGCCTCGTGGACGACGGAGCATATACGGCGGAAACCGGCGTCTCGGTTCCCGTCGCGTCAGAAGGCGCTGAACCTGAAACAGACGCCAACACGGCGCCGTCCAAGACGACCTCCGCCGAGGTCGAGTTTGTCAAGGACGGCGGCTCCAGGCCGGTGCATCCCTCACCGGACGCCGGACGAAACGCTGTCGGCATCGCAGACATGAAGAACGCCAGCACCGACGCCGGAAAGCCGCCGTCATCCTTTGTATCCCCCGCCGACACGCCCAATGCTCAAAAAGTAGCCCCTATCCCTAAGATCGTACGGCATGTCTGGGTGGTCAAGGACATAGACAAGGCGGACAAGAAGCTCAGGGAGGTCGTCGGCGGCGCCGTCGCCAAGGACAGGATAAAGGCGCGCAAGCTCAAGGACGACAGGGAGAAGATCGTCGTAAAGAAGATAGACAAGAACTCCCTTGTCAATATCGTCAAGGCCCTTGCGTCCGAGGGCTACAGCCTAATGACCCCAGCTGAACCCCAGCCTGAGGCCGACCGCTTCGAAGGCAACGCCTCCGACCCGGTCAAATACTACATAGACCTCGTGAGGGGATAATGCCATTCGGCTGCTTTACGCGGTGATTATTCACCGCGTTTTTTTTCCCCTGCCGGTGAATTTCGCATTTCGTTCTGTATAGTAAGGCTGCAAACGGGGGACGGTCATGAAATACCTGATTACCGGCGGCGCCGGTTTCATCGGAAGCCATCTGGCGGAGTCGCTAATAGCCGACGGCCACCATGTTACGGTGATCGACGATTACTCCACGGGCTCTCTCGACAACCTCGACTCCGTGAGGAAGTCTCCGAGGATTGACATCGTGGAGGGAGACATACTCGAACTGCCGGAGCTGGAATATCTCATTTCCCGCTCGGACATGGTATTCCACCTCGCCGCCGCGGTCGGCGTCGAACTCGTGGTGCACGACCCCGTCAGGACCATCATGACAAACGTGCACGGCACCGAAAGGGTTCTCAACGGCGCCGAGAGGAAGAGGACGAAGGTTCTAATCGCTTCCACCAGCGAGGTTTACGGGAAGTCATGCATGGAGAAGTTTTCCGAGAAGGACGACCTGCTCATAGGTCCTCCGACACACTCCCGCTGGTCATACGCCTCGAGCAAGCTGCTCGACGAATTCATGGGCATGGCCTTCTACAAGGCGAGCAGGCTTCCGGTCATAGTGGTCCGCCTCTTCAACACTGTCGGCCCCAGGCAGACCGGCCGCTACGGAATGGTCCTGCCCAGGTTCGTCAAGAGCGCTATCGCCGGCAAGAACCTCCATGTCTACGGCGACGGCGAGCAGAGCCGGTGCTTCTGCCATGTCGCCGACACAGTAAGGGCGCTCAGGATGCTCTCCGGAAAGACCGCCGCGGCAGGAAGGGTCTTCAACGTCGGAAGCACCGCTGAAATTTCAATAGTTAAGCTTGCCGAAAAGGTCATATCCAGGCTCGGAAGCCGCTCAAAAATCAAGTTCATCCCCTACGAAAAGGCTTACGAGCCCGGCTTCGAAGACATGCGCCGAAGGATGCCCGACATCTCCGCGATAGCCAGGCTCACCGGATGGAAGCCCCGCCTGAGCCTCGACAGAATCATCGACGACGTCGCAGAATTCCTGAAAAGAAATTCAGACAACCTGATCCGTTGAAAACAAAAATGTGGTGAAATACCGCCCCCGGGAGGTATTTCAGTTCAGATTTCCGGCGCCCTGCTCTGAAAAGCCACATGAGCCTTTTCAAGTCATTTTAAAACTCTTCATAGCGGGCGGGCCAGGAAATCTGAGATCAGGTCAAAATCCATTTTATAGCTTCTGAACGCTTCGCCTGATGATCATGTCCTGCCACTCCTTGGTGAGCGTCGCGAAGCGGGCGGACCATCCCGAGATCCTCACAGAAAGGTTCGGGTATTTCTCCGGATGGAGCTGGGCGTCGCGCAGGAGTTCCGTGTCGACGACGTCGATCTGCATGAATACTCCTCCGAGCTTCACGAAGCTCCTCATCAGCGATACCAGTGTGGCAATCCCATGTTCGCCCTTTGCGGAAGAGGGAAGTATCTTGAGGTCGAGCGCCGTCCCGCAAGGAAGCCTGGAGAAGTCCACGGAGCAGTGCGACTTGATGATGGCCGTAGGGCCGCGCCTGTCGGTGCCGGGGGACGGGGTGAAGTTCGGCGCCAGGATCTCGCCCTTCCTGTTTCCGGCGGCGGTCGCGGCACGGTGCGGGAGATATGCGGAGCCTTCGCGGCCGAAGGTGCTTATGCCGGCGGGGCGCAGTATGCCCATGCGCCTTGGGACCTTCGCAACCAGCTCCGTGAAGTCGTTGAAGACCCGGCGCATCATCTCGTCGGCCTCGGCCGAGTCGTTGCCGAAGAACTCGAACTCCTTCTGGATTCTGCGCCTAAGCGGCTCGTTTCCCTGCCAGTCGCCGCGGAGGATTTCAGCGAACCCCTTTATTGACGTTTCCTTGGATTCGAACACCAGCTTCTTTATCACGAGCAGGCTGTTCACTACGTCCGGCAGCCCCCCGGGATGCGGCGAAATAACAGTATATTGGGGGCCGAGGTCGTAGTATGAACGGGCCTTCTCGATGCAGCCCTCTACCATCATGGATATCAAGGGCGTCGGATGATATGAACGGTTGCTCGAGTTCAGCAGGCTGGCGAGCTGGAAGGCGAGGCGGTTCTTGAATTCCGCATACAGCGATTCGAAGTCCGGATAGGCCGGCGTTTCATTGTTGCTGGGGCCCAGGCCCAGCGCCTCCTGGAGAAGACCCAGCGCGTCGAACGGCTGGTAGCTGAAGCAGGTCTTGCCGGGGATCAGCAGCTCCCAGCAGCCGTCGTTGGCGAAGTTCCTCGCCTCTTCGAGCGGGTATCCGAACTTGACCAGGGACGGGATGATGCGGTCCTCGTTGTAGACGGCGATGATTCCGCCGCCGATCCGCTGGACCTCCGCGGTGCGGCGCAGGAGTCTTTCGGACGTGTTCTTGGACAGCCGAACCGCTATCGGGAAGTCGCTGATGTGAAGCTCCTCTACAACGTCCAGCACCAGATAAGTGACATCATTCGTAACGTCTTCCCCGTTTTCATCGATTCCTCCGAGGACGATGTTCTGATAGAACTGCGCGTCGCCGCTGCCTTTGCCCTCGGCAGTGATCCACTCGCACCCCTTGATCCAGAAGTGTGCGAGGAGCTCCCTGGCATCGTCAAGCGATATTGCACCGGACTCCAGATCCTTGCGGAGGGACGGACCCAGCATCTTGTCAATCCTTCCGATGCCGCTCCAGTTCCCGCAGAGGCGCTGGAAATCCCACAGCATCCAGAGCGCCTGAACCGCCTCGCGGAAGTTACGCGGAGGATTGGCGGGGACATTGCGGAGGGCTGAAAGGACGTCCTCGTAGTTTCTCCGTTCCTCGCCGGATGATGCGGCCGCAAGACGTTCCAGTTCAGAGACATAACGCGAATGCCACGTGTCCGCGGCGTCGAGGCAGGCGAGCATGGATTCTAGAAGGCCTCTCCCGTCCTCGTCCAGATCGTTCCTGCCCAGACGGGCAGTTATCTCCGCGCGAATGCCCTTGCAGCCGACCTTCAGCGCCTTCTCGAAGTCAATGGTAGTATGGCTGACGGAACTCAGCAGCGACGGTGCCGGGCTGAGCGGATTCTTGCTGATCCAGTCTCCGTCAGGAACGCTGCGGGCCCTGTATGAATGAGTCAGGAGCGGGACGAGATGCATCGTCGCCTCCTTTAGCGTCGCCGCGCCGGCAAGCCTCTCGAAAGGGATTATGCGCAGAGGCGCATTTTCCGCGATAAGCCTTACGGCCTCGGCATACTGCTTGTCCAGCGACGGCATGGAATGGTAGAAATCCGGCTCTATCGCGAAATCCGCAGGCCGCATGGTCCGGCCGATCTCGCCGGAAAGATAACGCTCCGCAAGACTCCGCGTCTCGTCGCTAAGCCGCCTAATCTCGCAAGAGATGAGGCCTTTGCCGCCCTTGGCCGCTTCTGTAGAATCTTCGCAAACTGCAACATTCGTAACCATAGAAATCTCCAGAGATGAATTGGATTGTTATTCGAAACCTTTCGGAACCTGCCGATGCCTTCCGAAGCCTGTAGCGGGGAATCTGATTTCAAATGCGGTTAATAATGACCGCGCACTGTAAGCACCATTCACCCCGCAGTCATCGGTCATTGGCGAACCGGCATCTGTCATCTGGCATATATTATATATTCAAGTATTGCAGTAGCCATATATGACAATATCTTAAGAATATACAGGAGTATTGAAATGCAGATAAGGCCGGATTCTCTCAGGATGACGCTGCTTGACGGGGGACATTTCAGGATGTCGGAGGACGGATATGTGCATCGGAAGACCGTTCCGCACATTATAGTTGCGCAGGCGGTGGAGGGTCACTACAGCATCGTCTGCGGGGACGGGCGCTCCACGGTTCTGGAGGAGGGCGAGGCTTTTCTGACTCCGCCGGACTTGCCGCTTACGATAACCCATCACTGCAATCCGAGGACGGGCCATATGGAGGTCCGCTGGGTGCATTTCAACTTCATCGTGTTCAATTCGCTGAACCTGGCCGGGTTCTTCGAACTGCCCCTGCGCATGGAGAGCGGGTGGGCCGGCAAGTTCGGAAGAATTTCGCCGGAGATTGTTGGACTGAAGAAAGCCGGCGAGACTTTATCTCTTGCCCAATCGGTCAGATTGTGCGAGATCGGCTTCAATATCCTCCGCCTTCTCTTCGACTTCCTCGAATCGAAGGGGATTGCTCCGGAATTCGGACAGGGGACTAACAGGATGCTGCCTGCTCTGGACTTCGCAAGGAGGAATCTTGCTAGTTCCATTGATGTGCCGGAAATGGCGAGGCGGGCGGGGCTGTCGGTGCCGCGCTTCCATGCCGAGTTCAGAAGGCTTTTCGGATGCCCGCCGATGGAATACGTCAGGCGTATGCGCCTTTCGCAGGCTTGCGACATGCTCATGGGCGGCAATTCCACCCTGAAGGAGATCGCCGTTCTGACCGGCTTCTCCAGCCAGTTCCATCTGAGCAGAGAATTCAAGAAGCAGTACGGCAGGCCGCCGCATGAATACAGAAAGACCAGCGGATATTACTTTTCGGCCCCGGAATAGTTATGAAGACTCCAAGCTCATGATCCGAAGAATACGATCTTGGCACCGCCCTTTTCGAATTTGAAGAGCAGCTCTGAGCGGCCGTCCGGCAGACGTTTGACCGCGATTTCTCCGTCGCTGGCCTTGAACTTCGCGGAGGTCCGTCTGGATGTCACGTACCTGTAGCTGCCGGCGTTGTCGGTGAAGGCGCAGACGATTCCGCGCCCGCTTTCTCCGATCTTCTCGTGGATTTCAGGGTTGCATCCGACGAATCCCGAGCGGACGGGATATGCTCCGGTGACGTCCTCGCGGACCTTCTTGTAGTATCCGAGCAGCTTCCCGTAGAGTTCGACGCCCTCCTTTGATATCTTGGGGAGGTCGCCCCATATCCCGTTCTGGCCCAAGATCATAGAGGCGATGTTGATGAGCTGCGAACTTCTCGGATCGTCCGGCAGGTAGTGGGTCAGGAAGAGGACGGACGGGATCCAGCGGTCATAACCGAGCGGCCTGCGGCAGAGGCGGGCGCGCGCCGGGCCGGGGAACACGAAGACGTTGCTTCCCATTCCGCCGCCGGGCGCATACTGCGGATCGTCGAAGGACCTGTAGTACGGGCCGTTGTTGATTAGGAAATATTTTCCGGAGGCGAGGAAGGCGAGCCCGACCGACCTGTGCGCCTCGGTGACGTCGAAGTCCACGATCGCCTCGGGGCAGGCCGCGCAGACCTTGTCGATTATCTTCGACATGAACCTCACCTGCTCGAACGCGTAGCAGTCGGCGCGCTCCTGCGGGGTGTTCGAGGCCGTGCCGTGCATGTGCCCTGGATCGTCGCAGCCGAACTGGCCGATGGCGTCCCACTTGAAGTATGTGACTCCGAACTCCTTGCTGCAGCGGATGAGCTCGTCTGCGAACGATTCCCAGAACGGACTGCAAAGGCAGTAGCAGCGGCTCTCCTCGGTCTCCCAAACCATGTGCGGCTCGCTTTTCCTGCCGTTCCAAGACATCAGGCAGTCCGGATGCTTTGCCGTCAGCCTGCTGGTGACAGCCGCATGTGTCGGCGAGAACCAGAGACCGAGCTTCATGCCGTATTTCGAGAGCCTTTCGCGTATCGGCCTGATGCCGCGGGGGAACCTCTTGAGGCTGATTTCCCAGTCGCCGGTCTTCTGGTACCAGCCGGTGTCCAGGACGAATACGTCGACCCCCATCTTGTGCGCGACGTCGATCTCCTTGAGCATCCTCTTCTCGTTCATGAAGTCGAGATACTTGCCCTTGTCCCATGCCTGGTGGCGTTCCTGGAAGTTCCATGTGTTGTAGAAGATGTATGGCTTGCGCGTCGCGGCGTTCGGGCTCATGGCTTCCAGGACGAATCTGCGCCATTCGCAGGCCAGCTCGTCGAAACCGCCCTTTACAATTCCGATGTCGAACCATACGGTCCGGTAAGCTTCCCGCAGGTCGAGTCCGTCCCAGTAGTTGCCGCGGACGGCGCGGAGCTCGGCCTTCATGCCGGGCTTCAGGGCGAATTCGAGGAACCTGAACGGCGGCTGCGAGCCGTGTTCGTAGGCGCACAGCCAGGAGCGGTTTGCGCCACGCGCGGCGATGATCGGCCCCATCAGCGCGGCATTGTCCTTGAAGTGCCTTGCCGGCACCGTCTCTTCCGTGAGGACATAGCTGTGGATCAGCTCGTCGAAGTCGCTGAGCCTCACCTCCCTGACTTCCTCGGCCCCTTTCATGTCGAGCGAAAGGTAGCGCGCTGAATCGCGTCCGGAAGCCTTTGTGAGCTTCGCATCCCCCTTCAGAAGGTAATGGAATCGGACAAACGGGCTTTGGTCTGCGATGCGCAGGACGAGCCGTAGCTTCAGGCGGCGGTCCGACGAGATTTCCCCTTTCAGGACATGCTCCGCCACTCCCGGCATGGGCTTGCTGTCGGAAAGTTTCTTGAAAGCTTCCACGGAAAGCGTTTTTGTCTTGCCGTCGATCTCGAAGGTCGGCGCGGGAATTTCAATCCAGCCGAGGCTTTTCCGCTCATAGCTGAACAATGTCTTGGCAGTCCCTTCAAAGCGAAGGATCAGATCGCCCTTCCTGATTTCGGTCTTCATCGAATCTCCTTGGTAATGCCGTCGGTAATGCCGGTTGATATATTGATAAGGCCATAATTGGACTGACCTTTGTAGCCACGGCTTTATGAGCTGCGGGATTTTGCATCAGCGCACGACTGCCATGGTCGCGCCATGGAAATAATAGCCCAGGCCGAGCGTGAAGACAAGGTTGCCGTATAGGGAATGTTCGAGCCAGGGGTAGAATAGCGATCCGGTTCCGGCGTAGGTCCTGGAGAACAGAAACCCTCCGACAAGCGTCAGCGCGGGCGCGGTCCAGTTCGCGAAGACTATGTGCATGAACGAGAACGCCAGCGCGCTTGCGAAGATCGCAGATCCTGTGTTTCTGAATATTCCCGAGAACCTGTGGAAGAAGTACGCCCTGTAGATGAGCTCCTGCGGATAGGCCGACAGCAGCGGGTAGAGAATTATCACAGCCAGCCAGATTTTGAAATGCGTCCTCGGAAAACTGAAGAGCTTCTCCGGATGGAAAAACCATACGAAGAGAAAGAGCAGGGCTGCCGCCGCGGCGAATTCGACCGCGATGCGCCTGATCTCGGCGGATGAGACCGCCTTACCGCCGATCCAGAGCTTCTTCCTGTCGAAGTCCCCGCACCTAAGCAGGACGGCGAGACATCCGATAAACATCAGTAGAAGAAACGGAATCATCGGAATTGGAATCTGGCGGAAGAAGTAGAGCAGGGGGACGGCTAGGAAAAGGGAAAACAGCTCGAAATATCCCGCAAAATTATTAGTGCCGACGGCCATAGCCTTAGTCCCTTAGGGTGCGACTTGGAAAACGTTTTTACCAAAAGTAGTTTGCGCGCGCCGCGCGCAAGCAACATAACACAGCATTGCTCGTATGCAGAGTTTGCCCTTTGCGCGCGGCGCGCGCAAGCTACCTGCGCGCCTCAAGGGCGCCTTTTTCCCGCAGGGAAAAACCTAGGGGCTTTGTTTCAGACTTCTATGCTTTAATCGTTTTTAAATTCCAAAACTCCAAGCACCAAGTTCCAAATAAATCTCAAATCTCAAGCTTCAATATCCAAACTCTGAAATACTGCGTTTGGATTTTGTAAATTGAACTTTATCTGTGATTTGGATTTTGGAGCTTGTAATTTAGGGTTGCGGACAAATCCTACATTATAATATATCCTTCAGAGCCATCCAATAAATATGCCGGTGCGATTCGTGGATTGAATCGAAGGATATAGCAGATCCGTCGCGGTTCCAGCGGGGGTGCAGGTCGCAGCGGACGTCGCCGTGGGGTAGCTCGCGTTCCTTGGCGCTGAGGAGTTCCGCCAGCAGATAGCCTTTCCCTTTGCGGAGGTCGTAAAGCAGGAGCCTCCGGTAGCCGTCGGCGTCCGGGTAGCTGTCGTAGAGGATGAAGTTCTTGTCGGGCGAATAGCTGCAGTGGCCGTCGAAGGCGAAAAACGAGGGATCTAGCACTTTGAATTCCGAAGACCGGTCTTTTGCCAGGCAGAGCGCCATCTTGCCGGGGCCGGGCATGTCCGCGTAGATGAGAAGATGCTCCGGATCCCGCCAGATGTAGTGCGAGGCTCCGCCGAAAGCTTCCAGGACATGGATGTCTCCGCCGGAGATGTCGGCGGTGGCGGCAAGCGTAAGCCAGCCTTCGACCGGCCGGCCCGGCATAGGCATGTTCCTCACCAGGAAGAGGAAGCGCGTGCCATCGTTGTTGAACGTGATATGGTTGACCAGCAGTTTAGATCCTTTCATGTGCGGGCCGAACTTCGCGGTCAGCAGCTCCGACATCGCCGAGATCGGAATTATAAGCTTGTCCTTGCCGGTCTGCATGTCCATCAGATATATTCCGTCGTCCTCGGGCGCGGGGGTCTGCGCGAAGGGATCGGCGGGGCCGGCATACCCGTAGCCTGGACGGAAGTCGAAGAGCCTGGAGAAATTTATCGACAGCGCCCGTTTCCCGTCGAGGGATACGTTCGCCACGGCGCGTGGAAGGATGCGCGTTGCGCCGGTCGAAATGTTTCTAACGACGCATCTGAATGCGCCGGAGAGGAAGGAGTTGAAGATGATTTCCTCGTCCGGCTTCCGCGGATTCCACTGGAGCATCGTGCCCTGCTGGAAGTTCCAGGCGTATGTTTCGGCGAGGGGGATGAACCGGCAGTCGGTCATGCGGATCATCCCTATTTCGGCCCGGTCCGTCGCCGCCTGCATCCGGTCCATGAAGCCGACCCGGTGGCAGAGATGGAAGCGTCCGTCTCCGCTCCAGGGCTGGAGGTCGTAGTAGCCGAAGAAGTTGTGCTCCGGCTCGCGGGTCATCCGTTCAAATGGAAGAAGCTGCGATTTGATCTTGAGCATTACTAGATCCTCGATTTGCTATTCCTGTTAGCTTTGAACAATTTCATAACTCCTATAACGGCTCAGCATGGCTTCGCCCTCCGAGCTCGTAATATGCACAAACTGCGGAGGGTTGAGCCGTGCTCAACCGCATTTTGAAATTAGCTCAACTTCATCATTGGAGATTCCTTGTCGGATATTGGACGTTCACGGATTCCCCCAGGGCTCCTTGAGATACCAGGTTCCGGGTATCGCGGACACGTTCATGAACTGCGTCCCATGGAATTCGACATGTCCGTCGCACAAGACTATGTTCATCTTCCTGCTGTGCCTGAAACGGGTCGTGAAGTTCAGGTTGGTGTCCATCGTATAATATCCGAGCTGCGGCGCGCCGGAAGACTCGAGGTTGCTGTCGCCGAACGCCACCAATTTGTCCGGAATCTTCACCTGTGCGATGTTGCGGTAAGGGACACCGGGATTGACGCTGCTCCCGCCGATGCCGTATGTGTTCATGCCGTAGGTGACGTATGAGATATGGCTGTTTCCGGAATAAAACTGCATCAGGGGGCATAAAAGGACGGAGTCGCCCTTGAAGAGATATTGGCCGCTGTAGTATACGGCTGGGGCGAGCTGGTCGATCATCAGCGCAGGCCACTGCCTTGCCCCGGAGGCGCTGCTCCACACTCCGTCCCAGACTCCGGTGCTGTAGGCGGGCAGGGCGCCGGCATAGTCGTTCACGTAGCTTGACCAGCAGGAATGGATCTGCCGCTCGTTGTTCGAGCAGATTATCGCCTTGGCGGAATCCCTTGCCTTCTTGAGCGCGGGCAGCAGGATGGCCATGAGTATCGCGATGATGGCGATCACGACCATCAGCTCGATAAGGGTGAAATTTGTCTTTCGACCCAGGAATCCGGCGATCTGTATCTCCTTCGTAACGCTGTGGGCGGAATGCCCGTAGGGGTGCGGCTCCGGCGTGCCGCAGCCGTCTCCGAGCGACGTGATAATATCCACGAAATGATGCGGCTTGATTGAAATCATCTTTTTCATTTCCGCTGCCATATCATCCTTATTATTTGCGGTTCTTGTCCCGAGATCGTCCCCGGGCGGGCTTTGCCGGTCCTGCTTTTCCCGTAACTGTCCCGCCGCAGCCGCACGATTCCCTGATGAACAGCTCGAACGGCAGGGATGTCTGCCGCGCAGGCCCGGAATATTTTCCCTCCATCCTGTCCAGAAGCAGCTTGAAGAGCTCGTCCGCGACTTTCGCGGGCGGAATTCCGGCGGTGGTCAGCTTCGGCGCCAGGAAGTCTGCAAGCTCTATGTTGTCGATGCCGGCCACGGCGACGTCCTCCGGCACTCGCAAGCCTCTCTCCCGGAGTCCGGACATGATCCCGACGGCGGCCAGATCGTTTCGGCAGACGATGCCCTGCGGCGGCGGATTGGCGTCCAAAAAGTCCAGTATTCCACGCCGGGCGGACTGAAGGGTCCAGCCCTCAAGAGGAACAGTTCCGATCTCGCCTGAGAGCCCTGACTTCCGCATCGCCTCTTCGTAGCCGCGCATCCGCTCGTGCTCCGACACGACCCCTGCGAAAAGTATTTTCTTCAGACCGTGCTTTTCTACCAGGTGCCGGGTCATGGCCTCCGCGAACGCCGGATAGTCGGCGGAGATGTTGTCGATCCTGGTTGTGACCGCGTTGTAGAAGGCGACGACAGGGATTCCGGCGCCTTCGGCCGCCTCGATCGACGGCCAGTAGGGCTTCTCCGAAAGGATGCCGCCGATGTTGCCGACGAGCAACCCGTCGACCGATCTCGCGCACATTTCACGGATACGCTCCCCAAGCTCACCTTCCGAGTCGTAGCCGCCGACGAAAAGCTGGTAGCCCTTGCCCGCGACAAGCCTCCTCGTCTCGTCGATGAGGGCGCCGCGGATGGGATTGGAGATGTCGGACGCGACCATTCCTATCGTGAACGAGCGCCTGGTCGCAAGCCCCCTGGCGATGAAGTTAGGCGTATACTTGAGCTGCTCCGCCGCCTGCCGTATCCGCCTCTTCGTGTCCTCGCCGATGTCGGGCTTGTCCATTAACGCTCTTGATACGGTGTTAACCGAGACACCGGTAAGGAATGCTATATCCTTCATATTTGTCACTATAAAACCTCTAGTGACGGTTACATATAGTTTAATATACATGATCGATCATGTCAAGAGCCACAAAAAACTATTTCTGATATATTTTTCTAGGCCGTTATAATCATAGCACGAAGGAAAATGGAAATATAAGATTTCTCTTTACTTTGACTTGCAAAAAAAATAATTATATTTAATAGTATAGTTAGTATTAATTTTGTCCCCATCGGATATGATAGCTGGTCTTTTTTAATCGACTGCAAAGAAACATATTCGTTTGTATATCCGAAGAGTCATCGCCGTAAGATCGTCCGGGAAACTTTCAGCGAAAAATTTGAGAGTAATGAACTGATGAGGAAGTTGTCCACAAGGGAAATATTAATCCTTACAGGATTGTTTCTTTCAAAATTTGACGAACAGGGACTGAAGATCCTGGGATTTGGAGGATTTTCGGAAGCATTCAACACACTTGCTATCAGTTTAAAAGCAAGTCCAGCTTCCTTGAAGAACTATCGAGATGAATTCGATCCTTACTTCCCCAATCCACGGAAAGGATGGCACAATCGCCCCATCCGACAATACTGCAAAGCACTTTTGGATGAATATGGTGACTTGGATATTGATGATTTCGCAAGTCTGATCAAAGTGGAGATTTCGACCGCAGGTGATCTTACTCTAGTCAAAGAACGGATTGAAATAAGCGAGTCAAATACCTTTGCAAAGCGGTTGGTGACGGGACAAGCAGCAGAAAATTATTTTGAAAAAATGTATTCAACTATACCATCATTTAAGGAATGTGAGTTGGTAAACACAACAGCCTTAGGTTGCGGATTTGATTACAAAATTCTATCAAGGAAAGCTCCTTTCCTTGCCGTAGAAGTGAAGGGAATGACTAATGCGACTGGAGGGATTCAATTGACAAGCAAAGAGTATATGGCAGCAGAAATATTATCCGATCGCTTCTTTCTCTTCGTAGTGCGTAATTTTGCAGAGAAGCCGTTTCATACGATATATCAGAATCCGCTCAGCTCCGATTTGCAATTTGAACGTCGCGAAATAGCAACCATTCAGGTTTCTTGGTTAACGTCAATCGGGAGATAACTATATGAAGAGACGAATTTCTAGTTACGGTACTTTGCAGGCTAAACTCTTGGCCGCTCTGGCTAGACTTGATCAAAAGGGTACGGATGAAAAAGTAACCTGCGCAATGTCTATAGTCTACGAGGCATTTCGACTTCATGCTGAGAAACGTTCATTCTCTGTTGATCAGTTATTTGCATCGGCAGTGAGGCGCAGGACTTAAGAGGATGACTGATGTCTCAATCCATAAAGAATTCCGAAACTTGAAAATACATACGGGAAGAAGTGCTCAAGGCTTTGAAGTTTGACGATTCATGGGTCGAGATAATTTCTTAGAATTGCGTTGAATATTCACACCGGACTGTCCTGGACGACGACTGTGCGGCGGCCGCCGGTGATTTCCAGTATTTTTTGAGTGGGCATCCCGGGGCAGGGGTTGACGTAGATGATCTGGTCGTCGCGGAGTCCGTCGAAATACAGCTGAAGGTCTTCGGCGGCGCGGTCGTTGAGCTGGACGGCGGTCATGCTTTTCATCTCCATCCAGGCAGGGATCAGATGCGAGTGAGTTCCGCAGAGGTGTATCATCCCGCCCCTCGGATACAGGGAGAATATTTCTTCGTCGAGCGGGGCGATGAAATCCCGGTAGAGTTCCGGCGACAGCACCTGGGTCGAACAGCCGCAGATCTGGCCGTGGCCTGGCGGCTGGACCCTTCCGATTATTTCCACCATCTGCAGCTGTTCGGAAGGAATGTTTTTGATGAACCAGGAATGGAGCGTCTTGATGAGGGCGGTTATGGGCCGCAGATCCTTCGAGACGGCCTCCGGCTCAGTCATCATGGCGATGAGAGCCTCCTGCCCGAAGAGGTTGAGCAGGATGTTTATTGGGCTTGAAAGCACGGGCAGCGCGAAGAACGGGACTGAAACGTCGGCCTCTACGAACGCCTTGGCGGCCCTTGCGCATATCTGCCATGCGGGATGCGAATCGATGCCGGGCATGCGCAGACGGCCGAATTCCGGGGGCATGGGCCTGACCTGCCAGTTGCCTGCCTCTCCATCCAGCTCGAAGACGTCAGCGTCGAAGAGCTTGTCGATGAAGTGGACGCCGTAGGGCCACGGATTGACACCGAGCGGACGGAAGACTTCCGCGTCGCGGATCTTGTCCGCCTTCTCAGCAAGATCCTCTAGAGCCTCCTCTATCCATGCTTCGGGCGAACTGCGGATGTCGCATTTCGATGTTCCGGAGACGCCCATCAGGACGAACGGCCTGCCAGGCCTTGCGCCGTTGAAGAGGGAGGAGAGACGGTCCATGTGCCTCTTCCTCGACGATAGAAGTTCCGGATCATTCAGCTTTGTCCTGGCTGATTTTGAAATCATCGGGATGCTCCGGGATAATGCATTAAAAATCAAGTAATGCTATATTAACAATAATAGAAATCAAACAGAGCCAATTTCACAAATGCGGTTGAGCACGGCTCAACCCTCCGACTCTTGTAGATATTCCGAACTCGGAGGGCAAAGCCATGCTGAGCCGTTTCAGGTGCTTTGAAATTGGCTCAAGCAACTTTGGTCGGCACCATGGGCTTCATCCGGTTTTCGGCATATGCGGGAGGCGTTGACACGCCTTTAAAATTCTTGCTTGCCATCGCGGTGGTCGCCGGGTTCGGTGCTGCGGGCTACTTCCTGCTTAAGGGCGAGGACCACAATCTCAGCATCATGGCACCGAAGGAGTTCGGCATATTAATCGACGGAAAGAAGGTCGAGCCTCGGCGGCGGATGGCCGGCTATTGCACATACGACCTGCATCTCTCGGGAGGGACGCACAGAATCACAGTGAAGGCCGCCAGCAAGGACGATTTCCAGATGGACTATCAGCCCGTGAAAACCGGCGGCAAACTTCGTTTCGGCCTCGACAGCTCCGGCAGGATTGGCCTGTTGGATTAGCCCCTTCCGGCGCGACTTGGAAAACCTTTTTACCAAAAGTAGTTTGCGCGCGCCGCGCGCAAGCAAGATAACACAGCATTACTCGTATGCAGAGTTTGCCCTTTGCGCGCGGCGCGCGCAAGCTACTTGCGCGCCGCAAGGGCGCCTTTTTCCCGCAGGGAAAAACCTAGTGCCTTACGGGAAATCATGCAAATCTGAAAATTAGGAGACGGCTATGGAAGGCATTGTCTACAAGGGCAGGAAGACGAACGAGATATCGTTTCCTCTGGGCGGCATCGGCGCGGGCTGCGTCGGGCTTGCGGGCAACGGCCGGTTGATCGACTGGGAGATTTTCAACAAGCCGAACAAGGGGAGCCTCAACGGGCTGAGCCATTTCGCGGTGAAGGCGGAGCGCGACGGAAAGGTGCTCGACGCCCGGATACTCCAGGGCGATCTGCATCCGCCGTACAGCGGCCAGCTGGGCGTCAAGATGTATAGCGGCTTCGGCTTTGGCGCCAGCCGCGAGAACCTCTGCGGGATGCCGCACTTCAGGAAGCACGCCTTCAAGGGGGGCTATCCGTTCGCGCGGCTTTCGTTCGGCGGGGAGAAGTCATTTCCGGGCAAGGCCCGTCTTCTCGCATGGAGCCCGTTCATCCCTTCCAACGACAAGGATTCAAGCCTTCCTGCGGCGCTCTTCGAGATAAGCTTGTCGAACAACACCAGGTCGCAGATAGACTACACAGTCGTCGCGGCACTGTCGAACCCCTTCGGTCAGGGCGGCGCGGTCAACAGGTATTCGTCTGACGCCGGCCTCCACCAGCTTTACATGTCCAACTCGCTGATACCCTCGGATTCAACGGACTACGGCGACATCTGCCTAAGCACGGATGCGAAGGACGTGAGCTTCCAGGAATACTGGTTCAGAGGCGGCTGGTGCGACAGCCTCGAGACTTACTGGCAAGAACTCCTCAGGCCCGGACGCTTCAAGAACAGGAGCTACAAGGAGGGCAGGCAGGGCTGCTGGGAGGGCAGGGACACCGGCCACATCGCCGCCCACGTCAGGGTGAAGCCCGGCGCGAAGGCCAGGATCCGCTTCGCGATCACCTGGAACGTCCCGAACTGCAGGAACTACTGGAACAACGGCTCGAACGAGCGCGCCGAGAAGGCGGGTATCCCGAAGATATGGAAAAACTGGTATGCGACCCAGTGGCGCGACTCCGCGGACAGCGGAAAATACGCCCTTCAGAACTGGAAAAGGATGGCCTTCGACACGGAACTTTTCCAGTCACTGCTCTTCGGATCCTCGCTCCCTAAGGCCGCGGTTGACGCGGTCTCCGCTACGATGTCGGTGCTGAAGAGCCCGACATGCCTCAGGCTCGAGGACGGAACGTTCTACGGCTGGGAGGGGACCGGCTGCGTGGGCGGATGCTGCGAGGGCTCCTGCACACATGTCTGGAACTACCAGCAGGCGCTCGCTTTTCTATTCCCCAAGCTTGAAAGATCCATGCGGACCGCGAACTACAAATACTGCGTCGACGAAAACGGCGGCAGCCACTTCAGGATACAGCTCCCCCTCGGCGTCAAAGCAGCGCCGGAGGACTTCCGCCCTTGCGCCGACGGACAGTTCGGCGACGTGGTCAAGACCTACCGAGACTGGAAGATATCCGGTGACACCGACTGGCTGAGATCTGTCTGGCCATCCCTGAAGAAGACGATCGAATACGCTTGGAGCCCGGAGAACAAGGACAAGTGGGATCCGGAAAAGACCGGAGTCCTCCACGGGAGGCAGCACCACACGCTGGACATGGAGCTCTTCGGCCCCAACTCCTGGCTGACAGGCTTCTACCTCGCCGCCCTCAAGGCCGCCGCGGAGATGGCCGACGTCCTCGGCGAACCGGACTTTGCCCGCGAACTTCGCGGCATTTTCGAGAGGGGGAGCAAGTGGACAGAGGAGAACCTCTTCAACGGTGAATACTACGGGCAGAGGCTTAACCTCAAGGACAAGGATTTCCTCAAGTCATTCGAGGCCGGCGGCGCCAGCATGTCCGGCGGCGTCATGGAGGCCTACTGGAGCGAGGAGCTCGGAGAGATAAAATACCAGCTCGGCGGCGGGATCGCGCTCGACGCCGTGCTCGCGCAGTGGCATGCCAACATCTGCGGCCTCGGCCGCGTATTCGACCAGGCCAGGACCGCCAGAACCCTCAGAGCGAACTACAAATACAACTTCAAGAAGTCCATGCGCGACGAATACAATCCCTGGCGCATATTCTCCGTCAACGACGAGGGTGGGGCGGTCATCTGCGCCTGGCCGAGGAACCGCGAGAGGCCCGCAATCCCCGTCCCCTATTCCCAGGAGGCCATGCACGGGTTCGAATATGCCGCAGCAGTCCACATGATCCAGGCCGGAATGTTGGATGAAGGGATGGAGATCGTCAAGTCGGTCCGCAGCCGTTACGACGGCGAGAAGCGCAACCCCTGGAACGAGATCGAATGCGGCAGCAACTATGCCCGTTCCATGGCGGCATACGCCCTCCTGAACGCGTTCAGCGGCTTCCAGTTCGACATGCCCAGGAAGTCCGTATCGTTCAATCCGATCCAGAAGGGCAAGTCCTTCGCCTGCTTCTGGGCCCTCGACGGCTCATGGGGCCGCTTCAGCGCCGCGAAGGGCGGCAAGGCTTCGATAGAGCTGGCGTTCGGCACCATGGACCTGAAGTCCGTCGGCCTGCCGTTCGCGCCGCGGAAGATTTATCTCGGGAGGAAGGCCGTCGACTTCGAGATGGAGGACGGGCAGGCCGTCTTCAAGCAGCAGGTCAGGCTCGAGAAGAAGCAGGCGCTGAGGTTTACGGCCTGACGCATGTGTGGCCGGCGAACTCCCTGAAGGGAACTGCCACGGAGCGTGGCCTGTATCCGGGATCGCCTATCCGGGCCTTGAGCATTTTGGCGGCGGCAAGCCCGAACTCCCTGCAGAGATGCAGAAGGTTTGTTATATGCGCACCGGATATTGTGTCGGGATTCTTCTCGAACGTGATTAGCGAGAGCTCGCGCGGAACGTCCATGCCCAGCCGTATGGCGGCGTAGAGCAGGGGGAACGCTGTTCGGTGGCAGTATGCGACGACGGCGGTCGGACGTTCCGGCGACGAGAGAAGTTCCGCCGCGGCCTCTATGAACGCCCCCTGCTCCGGGCGCCTGACGAACTTCCGCGGCGCTAGCCCGGCGCTCCTCATCTCCTTCTGGTAGCCGTTCATCCTCTCGCCGACGCTGTAATGGCTGGATGCGACGAGGTTCGCAAATGCTATTCTGCGGTGGCCAAGTTCGAGGAGGTGTTCAGTTCTGTCGCCCTGGCACCTGCGCCGAAGTCGTCGGGTCTGATCGAGCAATATGGAAGATCCGTGTTTATCAAGACGGCCGGGGCGCCTCTCATGTCCCATTCCGTGAAGGCGGGAGGAAGTCCGGACCAGCAGCTTATGCCTAGTCCGTCCGCCATGTTCTTGCTTCAGCCCATCTCGCGGGCGATCGCGGCGACGCGCTCCCGCGTCTCCTTCTTCGGAAGGTGTGCCTGCCTGCCCAGCGTGAAACCGACGGTCTGCATCGAGACCCCGGCCCGCCTTGCGATGTCGTGCAATGTCACGGCCATGTATGTATTTGCCTCTTTTTCAGGAGCTACAACCACGCGATTTCATATCTTCCATCTAGTATCAAATCGGCAATAGGATCCCGCAGCGGCAGATTGGCCGAATCCACGTCTACAATACGTTAGTCCTTTACGGTGCGACTTGGAAAACGTTTTTTCCAAAAGTAGTTTGCGCGCGCCGCGCGCAAAAAACAGAACACAGCATTCCTCGTATGCAGAGTTTGCCCTTTGCGCGCGGCGCGCGCAAGCTACCTGCGCGACGCATGGGCGCCTTTTTCCCGCGGGGAAAAACCTAGAAACTTCTAACATGCAAGCGCCTCCCGAATTCAGGCTTCCAAGCCCCCGAAAGATTTGCCGGGCTTGACAAAGATCGAAGACCTGCTATCGTTGCATGTGAACGTTCACTTTTTATCCGATCGGCGCAGCAGCAGGGTATGACTAATCGTCTCGAAATTGTATAGAGGCACCGGCGGGTGTATCCCGGCGGTGAACATGACTGGGGATTCGGCAGGGAAATTGCCAACCTGCTCCCCCGTCATGTTCACCGCCGACGCAAGGTCGGTGGTGTCCATATTATTATGAGACGATTAGTAATTCAGCAGACTGCGCCCATTCCTGAATTAATACTTAGGCAAATATTCAGTGAAAGGGCGTAGTTCGCTGAATATTTACGCATCAGGCGGGGGCGGAAGCAGATGGGGGCATCCATAATAGATGTCGCGGTGCGCGCGAAGGTCAGCAGGATGACCGTCACCAGGGTCATGCGCGGCGATCCCGTTAAGGGCAAGACCCGCGGCCGCGTACTGGCCGCCATGAAGGAGCTTAGCTACGTGCCATCGCCGGCTGCAAGGGCGATGCGGAGCCGCGACGCTCTGCGTTCCTCGCAGTCGAGCTGCTTCGCGCTCGTCTTCGGGGCGGACACTCAGAACGCGGACGAATTTTTCTGCGAGGTGACACGCGGGGTGGAGAAGGAGGCGGCCGTGCATGGTCTTTCAGCTCTGCAGGTCCACTGGCTTGAGGACTCCGAATCATCCTGGAAGAAAATGCAGGCCGTTCTTGGCATAAGGGGGCTTTGCGGGGTGATCATGGCGGGTCAGTTCCGCGCAGCCGACATCAGGAGCATTCTGAAGGTCAATCCGAACATAGTCATCGTGGACAGTCCGGCGCCAAGGGGGATAAATGTGCACGGGGTCGAGTCGGACAACTCCGGCGGATGCCGCCTGGCCCTCTCGCACCTCCATGAAAGGGGTGCGAGGAAGCCCGTCATCCTGGCCGGTCCGCCGGACCACTACTTTTCCCGGGCCATGCTGGGCGCATTGAATTCTCTGAGAGGGAAATTCGCTTCGGCCAGGGTTGTCAGAACGGACTTTTCGATGCGTTCGGCGTATTCCAGGATAGGAGAGCTGATGGACGGCGGAAACGGATTTGACGCGGTCTTCGGCAACGACACGCTGTGCATGGGAGCGGCGAGGGCTATTTCAGAGAGGGGGATCCATGTCCCGGGGCAGGTAATGCTTGCAGGATTCGACGACATCCCTGCATGCGCATACCTCAGCCCTTCCCTCACGAGCGTAAGGATCGACAAGCGGAGGCTCGGAGCTGAGTCGGTGAAGACGCTCGTATGCGCATTCCGCGGCGAAAGGAAAGGAATCATCAGGACGGTCGTCGGCGCGCAGCTTATTGAAAGGGAATCGACAGGCAAAGCCTAAAATAGGAGAGAAGAAGATGAGCAAGAAGACGATGATCCCGGAAAAGGAGTATCAGGAGAGGGTGAAGAGGGCGGCGGCGCTGGCCGCGGAGGCGGGGCTGGACGTCCTGGTGGCGAACTCGAACGAGGCGGACTACGCGAACGTACGCTACCTGACGGCGTACTGGCCTCTCTTCGAGATGGGCGGCGCAGCCATCTCCCCGTCCGGCGAGGTGGCCCTGCTGATAGGGCCGGAGTCAAGGGAGTATGCGAGGTGCAGGAGCAAGGTCGAGAACGTCCACAAGATGACGGAATACCGCGAGACGGCGGATCCCGCCTATCCGGGCGTCCCCGTAAGCAAATACACCGACGTATTCGAGTCTATCGGAGTTAAGAAGCCCGGGCGCATCGGGGTGGCCGGCTACCTCTGCACGAACATGGCGATGTATGAGGGTCTCAAGTCGGCGTATCCGAAGGCGGAGATTGTCAACGCCGACAATATCATGACAAGGCTCAGATCCATAAAGTCTCCGGCCGAACTGGCATGCCTGCGCGAGGGGCTGAGGCTCGGAGAGCTCGCGGTCGAGGCGATGCTTAAGGCGGTCAAGCCGGGCATGACCGAGCTCGAACTGACCGGCATCGCGGTAAACACCCTCTATTCGAACGGCGCCGAGAGCGAGGCGCACACCGTCTACTCTTTCGGCGGCAGGAAGACGACGAACGCCATTTCCAGGGCGACTCACCGGAAGCTGGAGAAGGGCGAAATCGTCCAGATTGGCGTCGGCGGCCGCGTGGACGGCTACTCCCCGTCGGTCGGGCGCCCGATCTGCCTCGGCAAGATGACGCCGGAGCAGAGGCGCCTTATAGAGTTCGGCAAGGAGATGCACTACAGGACATACGAATGGGTGCGCGCCGGAGTGGTCGCCGCCGAGGTGGCCAGGAAATACGAGAAGTTCGTGAAGGACGCAGGCATGGCGAAATACTATCTCTACGGCCCCTGCCACGGGCTCGGCATGATAGAGGTCGAGAAGCCATGGATGGAGAGCGTAAGCGAGTATGTCCTCCAGCCGAACATGACGTTCCAGGCCGACACCTTCTTCGCCGCCGAGGAGTTCGGCCTCAGGTGGGAGAACGGACTGCGCGTCACCGAATCCGGCCCGGCCGAGATGCTGAACAAGGGCAAGTTCATGGAGATAATTGAAATTGACTGTTGAGATATTCATGGCCACTCGGCCGGCACAAAAAATCCAATCCCAAATCTCGCCCGTCTAAATGTCAATTTTCACGCTGAATGAGCATGGGTTCGCGCAGCGGTCTGCACAGAGCAGAGGCTTGCAAATCCATTTGTTGAGATGTATGTTTTTACGGCGATGTGAATGTGGATAATCTACGATGCGTATGGTTTCGGCAGACTACGCCCTTTTGCTGAATTCATACTCAGATGCCTCAATGCAGCAGGTTGGCGATGCAATCCATGAAGTACTTTTTCAAGTGCCCGAAATGCTTGAAGGACATCGGCGCGGAGAAGAGATGGATCGGCTTTGAGGCAGTATGCCCTTACTGTTTTGCAGACGTGATTGTTCCGCCTTTGAAGCCGGCCGCAGGGGCGGACACGCCTCCGCAGGCCGTCAGTTTTTCCATAAGGATGGGATTTGCGGCCGCTGCTGGGCTTGCACTGGCCTCTATGTTTTCAGCGAAGTCGGCAGGTCTGGGACTGGGCGGCTGCATGCTAGCGGCACTTGCGGCCGTCGCCATGGCGTTGCTTGCGGTTGAACTGCTGCGGAGACGGTCGGCGA
The DNA here is from genome assembly GCA_964636325.1 of uncultured Victivallaceae bacterium. Taxonomy (GTDB): domain Bacteria; phylum Verrucomicrobiota; class Lentisphaeria; order Victivallales; family GWF2-50-93; genus CAZWRV01. The sequence goes on from CAZWRV010000022.1 coordinate 27,244, forward strand.
AAGCTGCAAAGTCCCGGCGGACATCCGCAGACATTGACCGGGAGAAGACGGAAAATCCGGTGCGGATAATGGAGGTTATACCGCAAGGGAAGGCTGAAGTCTGCAGGAGATGTTCCGGGAAGGATGCCGCCGACCACGGAGGGCCGCAGCCGGATCCGGACGGCCGCCCCTCAAAGCAATACGAGTCGGTCATCATTACGAGGCTGAAGGACAATCCCAATGTCGAGTCGCAACTGGACAATATCATTTCGGCGCTGGAAAGCGAGCTTGAGGACATCATGGAGAGAAAGGCCGAGCTTGAGAAGATGTCTTCATCGGCAGACGGCTCCACTGCCTCAAGCAAGTCCGGAATAGCGCTCAGCATCTCCGAATTGAGGGGGCAGGAGGCCGAGACGTCGAGGAAGCTCGGGGACATAAGGGCCAAGAGGACTGAACTTTCCTTCGTAAGGGATTACAACAAGTTCCTGGCGGCGTCAGAAGATCCGAACGCCGAGGAGGAAGCCCTGATGAAGCTGTGGCTCGAACTCGCCGCGAAATATTCGATACCAGGCTCGGTGCCTCCCGGCACGCCTCTCAGATGGCACGGAGGCAAGCCGTGCCCGAGGAACCAGGGCTGATACATTTTTTTCAATGGGTAGCTCATGGACGACAGGACAGAGATACAGGATGGCGATCCCCGAGACATCTACGACTTCTCGCGTGTGATCTGCAGGAAATGCGGCAGCAGGATCGACACTTCAGGCCTGACTCCCGGCGAAAATTTCATGTGCCCGGCCTGCAGGACGGTCAATACGGTCGGCCAGAACCTGAAGGATGAGATCGTCCGGAACCGCAGGGAGACCGAGGTGACCATTACCGGCGGCGGCTCGGCATATGCGGCGGAATCAAATGCCGACGGCTCGCCGCCGAAAATCATCGGCAAGTGCCGCATCTCCAGGTTCTTAGGCGCAGGGAGCATGGGCGAGGTCTACATGGCGCACCACATGACCCTCGACATTCCGGTGGCCCTTAAGGTCCTGCTTCCCAAATATACGGGCCTTTCAGACTTCGCGGAGCGATTCATAAGGGAGGCCAGGACCGCGGCCAAGATGAACCATCAGAACGTGGTGCGCGTATACGACTGCGGCTCCGAGAAGGGAACCTTATATATCATAATGGAATATGTCGACGGGGGCACGGTAGCGGACATGCTGAGGATCGGCGGAGGCCCCCTCAAGCCCGATATCGCCCTGAAAATCGGGACCGCCGTCGCGGCGGCCCTTGTCGAGGCGGAGAAGTTCGGCATCATCCACCGCGACATCAAGCCCTCGAACATAATGCGGACGGCGGACGGGATATTCAAGCTGGCAGATCTGGGCCTTGCCAAGCAGATCATCGGCCATGAGGGCAAGGATCAGTCGTTGACCATGACGGCGGTCTCGATGGGCACCCCCCTGTACATGCCGCCCGAACAGGCCCTCGATGCGAAAAACTGCGACATACGCGCCGACATCTACGCCCTGGGGATAACCCTCTACCAGCTTCTTTCAGGAAGGCCTCCGTTCGAGTCGGAGGACAGGCTGGACCTTCTCCGGCTCCACGCCGGGGAAATCGCCGAACCGCTCAAGAGGATCAACCCGGATCTTCCGGACGGCCTCTGCGCCGTCGTCCACAAATGCATGGAAAAGGAGCGGCGGAACCGCTACCAGTCGCCGAAGGATCTGCTTGAGCATCTCCAGGCGCTTGCCGGAGGCAGGCCGTTAAGCATCGAAACGGCGTCAGGCCGGAATGGGCCATCCATGAAAATGCCTGCGTCTGAAGTCGGCAGCTCTGGCACAATGAAAAGATCCTTGGCGGCCGCGGCCGGAATAGTGCTGGCGGCAGCAATCTTTCTAGGATTTGAAATCATGATGGGAAAAGGCAGATCGGCGGCAAAAGAGCCGCCTTCCGGATCAAAGCTGCCCATGGCACAGCTCGAAAACCGGGACGAACCGCCTGAAAAGCCTGCCTCGGAGGAATCCGCCCCCATAAAAGCGGCGCCGCCTGAGAAGCACCACCTTTCAGCGCCGGCAACGGAGAAGATTCACGACAAGGAAGACTCCCGCCGGCAAATCCCGGCTTATGACGAGCCGGACGCCTCCGACGGACTTGATCTCGGCTTTGAATCCCCGACATCATCGGGGGAAGGCCCGCCGCGCGGATGGCGCATCTCGCCCTCCAAGGAATATTCGGTGAGCGTAGACAGGACGATTTCACATTCGGGCGGCGCATCCTGCAGGATATCGTCCTCCCCCGGCGCGGAAATCGGAAAAGACCTGTTTTGCAGCATCGTCAAGCCGATCAAGCGATCCGTCGTATCCGGGAGAACTATGATGTTCAGCGCCTATGTCAGGACTCAGAGCGTAGAAGGCAAGGCGGGTATTGCAATACTCTCGGAATCCTTGGCGCCGGAAAGCGCCGTCGCCATACCTTTCAGCTTCCTGTCGGGGACGAATGATTGGAAGAAAAAGACATGCGAACTTCGCGTTTCCGAGGACATAAGCGATGTTAAGCTGGAGCTGAAGCTCATAGGCTCCGGAACCATGTGGGCAGACGACCTCAGGCTCGAAATATTGGATCACCCTCCCCAGATGTCCACCGCGAAGCCCTCCGTGGAATACCCGCCGCCGCCCGCAAGACCTTTCGTCGAATATCCCCCGCCACCGTAAAATTGCCAGATTGCCGCCCCAGTCCCACCAAATCCGAATCTGGCTCATGACGGCGAAATCCAAGAAGAGGTAAAAGATTTTCAAGTTTCAGGGAGACGGCGCATCAAGACCTCGGCCTTGATGCGTTGATCAAGGCGGTGAGCTTGGCCTTTGCGGCGCCGGAATCTATTGAGCGGCGCGCCATTGCGATCCCATCTTCCCATGCTGCGGCCTTTCCGGAAACAATTAGGGCCGCGGCCGCGTTCAGGACGACCGCATCCCTGATCGGCCCCTTTTCATCGCCGCCGAGGATTTTCCTGAGGATTTCCGCGTTCGCCGCGGCGTCGCCGCCTTTGAGCGCCGCGCTGTCCGCGACCGGGAATCCGTATCCGGCCGGATCGAAGTCGCTCTCGGAGATATTCCCTGCGCGGAGTTCGCAGATTTTAGTCCTTGCGCAGAGCGTTATCTCGTCGAGGCCGTCGCGGCCGTGGACGACCATGGCGTGCAGGGCCCCGAGTTTCCCAAGCGCCTCTGCGACGATCCTGCACAGCTTTTCCTCGAAGACTCCGACGACGCAGCGCCTGGCGCCGGCCGGGTTGCAGAGGGGGCCGAGGATGTTGAAGACTGTCCTGATGCCGAGCTCCCTCCTGACCGGCATCGCGTGCCTCATCGCGGGGTGGAGGCCCGGCGCGAAGAGGAACGCGATACCGTTCTCGTTCAGGCAGTTTTCCACGTCCGGCGCAGTCAGTTCGAGGTTGTAGCCCAGCGCCGCAAGGACGTCCGCGCTTCCGGATCTGCTTGACACGGAACGGTTTCCATGCTTGGCCACCGTCGCTCCGGCTCCGGCGGCGACAAAGGCCGCCGCGGTGGAGATGTTGAAGGTCCGGGCGCCGTCGCCGCCGGTTCCGCATGTGTCTATGACGTCGGGGTCGCCGCAGGCTATCCTTACCGCGTTCCGCCTCATGGCCGACGCGAATCCGCCAATCTCGTCCGCGGTCTCGCCCTTCATCGAAAGCGCCGTCAGCCATGCCGCGAGGAGCGCGGGCGAGGCCTTGCCGGCCATGATCTCATCCATCGAGGATTCGGCCTCGGAAAAGGAGAGGTTTTCGCGCCTGACGATCTTTTTCAGTGCGTCTTCTATGCAGGGCATCGGCTTCACTTCATATGCTTGAGGCGGTCCAGGTTTCTCTGGGCCTGATTCTTCCACTCGTGGTTCGGATACGTCCCGATGAACCTGTTGTACCAGTAGATTGCGGCGTCCGCGCTGCCGCTCTTCTCCGAGCAGATTGCCGCATTGTACATGTAGAACGGGACGTCCGACGACTCGGGGAAGTATATGACCCCCTTTTCGGCAATCCTGCGGGCGTCGTCGAAGAGGAATATATACATGTGGGCCTTGATAGCCTTGCTGACGGCCTCGGACGATATGGGCCGCTGGGGGTTGGCGAACGCGTCGTCCGCCATCTTCTTCAGCCATATCGGGATGGACGACATCCCAATGAACAGAAGCACGAGGAGAAGGATAAGCAGTTTCTTCCACATGGCATTACCGCCGATAAAAAGTTAATCCCCGGGTCATTCTAAGGTATCATTCCGCATGTTTCGTGTTAATATAGCGCATGGCGGCAATTTTGCCAGCCCATATGTATATTCAAGATAAGGGCTTATGATATGAACAGGAAGCTTATGGTTCTTGCTCTGCTGGCCGGCCTTTGCACCGGCGCGACAACGCTTTCGGGGGATGAAATCTACTGGGCGACGGACGTCCTGTTCAAGCAGGTTCCACCGCTCAAGCACGACGTGTCGGGGCGGCTTCCGATGGTGACCTGGCCGGCCTTCGTCATGAACCGCGACGACAAGTCATACCAGGAGAAGAAGCCGCTTCCCGCCGAAGTCTACAAGGAGCTTGCCAGGAGGGGCTTCACCCAGCGGATCCCGATGGACGCGTCCTACATACGGATGGCGCAGGCCATTCAGGCTGCTGGAGCGAAGGTCGTCTTTGTCGAAGGCGCCGGCGGCAACGGCCCCTTCGAGCTCGGCCCGGATCCCCTGCACAAGCTTTCCGCAGACTACAAGCTGGAGAAGAATGAAGCGCGGTACGCCTGTCCTGCCCTTCTCGCAGGCTGGGCGAAGCGGGCGGAGATGGTCCGCGAGACGCTGCGGAAGTTCAAGGAGGCCGGAGTGAAGGTCGATGCCGCCTGGCTCGACTGGGAGGTCGAACCCTGGGGCGGCAACGAACAGGCATACAGGCAGGCGAAATCCTGCGTCCGCTGCAACGAAATCATGCCGAAGAAGGCGCTGGCCACGTTCGACGGATACCGCCGTTTCGCCGCGTCGCAGCGCGAGGATCTTTTCAGCGCCTACGCCGCTGCGCCGATAAGGGAATTCTACCCGGCATGTTCCGTGACGGACTGGTGCGCCGTATATTCCAGCCCCGAACGCCCTACCGCCGGATGCTGGGGGCACGGCCCCTGGCCGCCGCGCGGAATAGGATTCTGCACGGCTGCGAATCCGGTCGCATACGGGAACGACATATACTATCAGATGCATTGGAAAAAGGAGTGGGACTGGCCGCTGGACGAGGAGCACATGGACAGGCTCTACACGCAGATAATGCTGTGGGAGGTCTCCGACAACGCCGAAAACATGAAGAAGCTCGCGCCGGACCGCCAGTGCATACCATGGGTATGCCGCTACTGTCCCGACGTGAACGATCCCAAAATCCCGATCCTTTCAAGGACGCGCTACCGTGAAATACTGCGCCACATATGGCTCAGGGGCGCGGACTCGATGCAGATATTCAACGAGCCCCGCAAGGAACATCCTGAAATCGCAATCGAAGAGATACAGGATGCGGTGCTTATCTACGACGAGATGCTGGAGTTCCGCAGGTTCCTGGATGACGGCGAAGTGATGAACACGGCGGTCCCCGCCGCCACCGACGACGGCGCGATCTGGTCGGGGCTTCTGCTGGAGGACGAAGCCCTGGTCAGGGCCTTCACACAGGGTCCGAATCCTGTGAAATTCGCGGTTACGCCTTTCCCCGGCCTGGCCTCCCTGGAGCTGGAAGCCCCTCCGGAAGGAAGGACATGGCTGCTGAAGAAGATCGGCGCGGGCGTCAAGTCCGAAGTCCAGGACATTAGATGAGATTCAATAAATCCTCTTGAATATGCCGCCGGAGGAATTAGAATATGCGGCTCGCAGCAAAGAGCCTATGCAATTTTGAACTAAGATATTTTACTGGGAGGTCAGCATGAGTTCCGCTTACAATGTGGCAATCGCCGGCGCGACCGGCGCGGTCGGCGCGGACATGATGCTCACTCTTGAAAGAAGGCGTTTTCCGGTGAAGAGCCTGCGCCTGCTGGCGTCGGAAAGGTCGGTCGGCAGGACCCTCGTCTTCAAGGGTGAAAAGATAAAGGTCGAGAAGCTGGACCACGGCTCCTTCAAGGGGATCGACATCGCGCTTTTCAGCGCGGGCGCGTCCCGGTCTAAGGAATTCGCGAAGTCCGCAGTGGACGCCGGCGCGGTGGTGATAGACAATTCAAGCGCGTTCAGGATGGACGAAGGCGTTCCGCTGGTCGTCCCGGAAGTGAACCCCGAGGACGTGAAGAAGCACAAGGGCATCATCGCCAATCCCAACTGCTCGACGATAATCATGGTCGTGGCGGTCTATCCGCTTCACAAGGCGAAGAAGCTTGTGAGGCTTGTGGCCTCCACATACCAGGCGGCCAGCGGCGCGGGCGCGAAGGCCATGGAGGAGCTGAAGATGCAGACGTCCGCAATCCTGGCGGGCAAGGGCATAAGCGTCGAGGCCCTGCCGCAGAGGATAGCGTTCAACCTTTTCCCGCACATCGACGTCTTCCTGGAGAACGGCTATACCAAGGAGGAGCTCAAGATGCTCCACGAGGGCCGCAAGATAATGCACCACCCGACGCTCAAGGTCACCTGCACCTGCGTCAGGGTGCCCGTCCTCAGGGCTCATTCCGAGTCGCTGAACCTCGAGTTCGAGAACGAGATTACGCCCGAAGAGGCGCGGAAGATTCTCTCGAAGGCGCCAGGCGTGGAGCTATGCGACGAACCCGCCAGCAAGAAATACCCCATGCCGATCGACGCCGCGGAAAAATACGACGTCCTCGTCGGCAGGATACGCCAGGACATCTCCAGGGACGACAGGCGCGGCCTGGAAATTTTCGTAAGCGGCGACCAGCTCCTGAAAGGCGCGGCGCTTAACGCCGTGCAGATCGCGGAAGTCATAGCGGCAAAGTGAAGGGTGGTTCCGGATGCCAGATTCCAGATGTTGGATAATTACAGAATCGAATCGTCCGAATTCTCCGATTCAATCGATTCCTCCGATGATTGTTAATTGTTTATTGATAATTGTTAATTGACGAGAGGTGTTCAAATGACAGAGATATCAGTCCTCCAGAAGGTCCGTTCCGAATATCTTCCGAAGCTGCCGCCGGCGCTGAGGAAGGGGGCTGGCGTCGATCCGGCGAAGGGGATGGCGACGGGGGCGGCGGACCATGAGGATTCCATAAAGGCGATTTTCCCGAACCTTTTCGGGCAGCCCACCCTGGAATTCAAGGCGGCCAAGGCATATCCCGCCGACAAGCCGGTCAATGTCGGCGTCATACTTTCCGGCGGTCAGGCGCCGGGCGGGCACAACGTCATCGCGGGTATTTTCGACGGGATCAAATCCCTCCACAAGGACAGCCGCCTTTACGGGTTCAAGGGCGGCCCCTCGGGCCTGGTGGACAACAAGTATGTTGAAATAACGGCGGAAATGCTGGCCGGCTTCAGGAACACCGGAGGCTTCGACATAATCGGCTCGGGCCGGACGAAGCTGGAGAAGGCCGAACAGTTCGACAAGGCCCACAAGAACTGCAGCAAGCTCAAGATCTCCGCCCTGGTCGTGATCGGCGGCGACGACTCGAACACCAACGCATGCCTGCTTGCGGAATACTACAAGAGCCGCAAGATACCGATCAAGGTAATCGGCTGCCCCAAGACGATAGACGGCGACCTGAAGAACGAGCACATCGAAGCTTCGTTCGGGTTCGACACCGCGTGCAGGGTCTACAGCGAGCTCATCGGCAACGTTGCCAGGGACGCGAACTCCGCGAAGAAATACTGGCATTTCATAAAGCTGATGGGCCGCTCCGCATCGCACATCACGCTCGAATGCGCCCTGCAGACGCATCCGAACATAACGATCATCGGCGAGGAGGTCGCGGAAAAGAAGCAGACCCTGGCCGAGATAGTCGACTACATCGCCGGCATCGTCGTGAAGCGTTCCGAGAAGGGCTGCAACTTCGGCATAGCCCTGGTTCCGGAAGGCCTTATCGAGTTCATTCCCGAAATCAAGTCGCTTCTAAAGGAGCTTAACGACCTCATGGCCAAGGTCGAGCATTCCCTGAGCTACCTTGAGACGAGCGGCGAAAAGCTCGCACTTATAAAGTCCAAGCTCGGCAAGGAAGGCCAGGGCATCTACTGCTCGCTTCCCGAGGACATACAGCTCCAGCTCATAAACGACCGGGATCCGCACGGCAACGTGCAGGTGTCGCTGATCGAGACTGAAAAACTGCTCATCGAGATGGTCTCCAAGAGGCTGAAGGAGATGAAGGCCGAAGGCAAGTTCTCCGGCAAGTTCAGCACGCAGAACCACTTCTTCGGATACGAGGGCCGCTGCGCGCCGCCCTCCAACTTCGACGCCGACTACTGCTACAGCCTCGGATACAACGCTGCCGCGCTCGTCAACGCGGGCGCGACAGGCTACATCTCGTCCATCAGGAACCTCACCAAGCCCGCTGACAAATGGACATGCGGAGGCGTTCCGCTGACGATGCTCATGAACATCGAGCGGCGCCACGGCGAGGAGAAGCCCGTGATCAAGAAGGCGCTCGTCGAACTCGAAGGGGCTCCCTTCAGAAAGTTCGCGGAGCAGCGCGACAAATGGGCGGTCGAGACCAGCTACGTCTACCCCGGGCCCATCCAGTATTTCGGCCCCGCCGAAGTATGCGACCAGAAGACCGTCACGCTGACGCTTGAGAGGAAGTGAATCACCTTTCGCCGTCCGCTGGGCCGCCGGATGTTTTGTCCGGAGCGGACGCTGGCGTATTCACCGCGGGTGGAGCGGGGGCGAGCGCATCCTTTGTGGCTATGTTCACGTTGACTCCCTCGGCAGGCCTCTCATCTCCGAATGGTTCTCCGCCTTCGGAGATGTCGTCTCCGTTTCCAGGTTTTCCATCCGGCCCGCATGAGAAGACGGAGGGCCTCCCACCGCTTGATCCCGAATATATATAAGGTGTTTTCCAGGGGTCAGGCATCAGCCTTAGTATGTAAGGCCCTTTCCAGCCCTGGATGCCCTCTCCGGAAACGAGCGACTCGAGGCCTTCGGAGGGGGAAGGATAGCGCCCGCAGTCGTCGTAGAAGATGTCCAGGGCGACATACAGCACGGAAATAGCCCGCCTGGCAATGCGCGAGGATTCGCTGTTGATGATGTCGGTGTTGCGCGGAGAATAGAAATAGGCGCCGATAATGCAGATGCCTCCGACCCATATGAGCCACCTGGGAAGACGGCTCCAGGCCGCGAAGACATTCGTCAAGCCGGTATTGAGCATCCAAGGGCTGGGTATTCCGAAATCCCTTTTCCTTCTCGGCGCCATCTTCTTTGAAGGTTTGTAAAAGCCGGGCTTGACGGCGGCCTTGCCGCATTCCGGGCAGGCGTTCTTCCCGCCCCAGTCGGAAGCCTTACCGCAATACGGGCATTTGAACTTCATTAAGTCTTATTTTACTTCGCCCGCCTTTTCGGGATAATCCTTTTTCAGCATATCTTCAAACTTGGTGTATCTGTTGTCGTTCATCTCCTTGAGGAGGTTGACGATGTTGACGAGGCTGTCGGCCCTTTCGTTGATCTTCTTAGGGAAGAGGAGAGCGGTCCTCATATACATAAGAACGGCGTCCTTCTTCTTGTTCTGCTTCTTGAGGATTTCGCCGCGGGCGTTGAAGCTGAATGCGGAGAGGCTGTCGTCGTCGGAATTGCCGAGCGCCGTGAGGACGGGATATGCGTCGTCGAACTGGTTCTGTTCGATATATATGCTGGCGAGGAGCCTTTTGCAGTTGTAGAAGCACTGCTGGAGCTTTTCGTCGGCGGCCTCGTAGTTGTCATACTTCTTGAGGAGGTCGACGGCCTCGCCCTTCCTGTTGAGCTTGGCGAGGCAGAAGGCCTGGCCGTAGACCGATGGCAGCTCATATCCGAGATACTTGTATTTCGAGCCGAAGATCTTCTTGAAGTCGCCCAGCGCCTCCTCGTATTTTGCGGCGGCCATCTTCTTCTCGGCCTCGGTGACCTCGTCCGGAGTCTTTTGGAGCTTGACGCTGGTGTATTCATCCCTCTTGAGCTTACCTGTGAACTTGCCTTCGACATAGGTGATGGTGCCCGCGGCGTCGACTTCCTTTATGTCGTCGGCGTTGATGGGCTTGGAGCCTTTCTTGTTGATGACCGCAGGCATTGCTGCGAACAGCGAAAATCCCAGCGCGACCAGACCTGTTGTCAGAATGATTTTACCTTTCATAGCGAGCCACCTTATTTATAAAGTTTTACTGTTAAAATCCATTTCACTTCTTCGCGTCCTTATTGTCCTTGTCCTTTGCCGGAGGCTTCTCTTCCTTCTCCTGCTTGCCTTCCTTTGGCGGCTTGGGCTCCTGCTCGGGGGCCGGAGCGGGAGCCGCCTCGGGGAGGTTCTGGATGTCCTTGAGGTACTTGCCGGTCGGGAAGTATTTCTTATATTTTTCGACGAACTTCTCGGCCTCGTCCTTCCTCCCGAGCTTTGCGAGGCAGAAGGCGGTCTTGTAGAAAGCGGTCTCGAGATACTCCTTCTGCTCCTTGAGCTCCTCCGGGGAGGCGGACTTGGTCGTCGCGGTCTCCTCCGTCGGATCGGTGAGGGAGAGTATGGCGAAGGAGTTGTAGGCCTTGTTGAAGTCGTTCATCTCGATATAGAGCTCGCCGAGCATGCACTGGGCCTTGAAATAGACCGTGTCGCTCTTTCTCGGGCCGAAACTTGAATCGGTGATGATTTCAACATAGTTCTTGACGACGTCGTCGGTCCTTTTCAGCGCCTTGTATGCCTGGGCCCTCAGGAATTTGCCGTCGAAGAGATATCTTGTCGTCTTGCTGTTCAGGCATTCGTCGAGGAGCTTGACGCATCCTTGATAGTCCTCGGACCAGAATGCGCCCGAGGCGGTTTCGAAAAGGATTCTGTCCTTGACCGCGCCGATCAACCTGTTTATTTCATCGGGCTTGTCGGCATATTCCTTCATCCTGTCCTTGCTTACCCAGTCTTCCGGCTTGGGATTCTTCAGGAGTTCAAGGAGCGCGCTTCCTGCCTGAACGGAGAGCTGTGCGCCCTTCTTGGGGTGGGTGCCGCCGCAGTTGTAGAGGTTGGCAGTTATCCATTGCATGGACTGTATGGGGACCTCGATCTTCTGCTCGAATACTTTTCCGAAGGCATCTATGGACTTGTCGTAGTTGCCAATCTCGTACATGCTCTTACCGAGGCTTGTCAAAGCCTGCTTGCCTTCGCTGGTTTCCGGGAACGAAGCGGCGAGCTTTTCGAGTATCTGCGCGGCGATGTCTGGCTTCTTAAGTTCGACGTAGAGCGTTCCGAGCCTCAGCATGCATGAGGGGACATGCTTTGACTTCAGTTCGGTATATTTCGAGAGGAAGTCGGAGAACGCCTTGCACGCCTTCTCCTTTTCGCCGGCGGTGTCGTAGCCCCAGCCGGTCATCGCCGCCGCGTTTTCAATAGTGAGGGCGATCTTGGGGGACTTTTCATTCTCGAGCGGGCCGCCCTTTGCGCACCAGGGGCCGGTGAGCTCCTCGAAGTTCTTTACTGCCTCGAGGGCGTATTGCTTGGTGAGCTTGTCGTATTCGTCGGCCTTCGCATTCAGCGCTTTCGGCCCCGAAGCGTCGGCGGGCTTGGCTGCGTCCGCATCTTCGGCGGGCGCGGCCTTTTCGTCCTTCTTGGGCTCTTCCTTCTTCTTCTCATCCTTCTTGTCGGCGGCCTTCTTGTCTTCTTTCTTCTCGGCCTTTTTTTCTTCCTTTTTCTCATCCTTGATCTCGCCCGCAGGTGGCGGCGGAGCGGCCGGCTTCTCCTCTTCCGGAGCGGCGGCGGCGCCTGGCGCGGCATCCGCCTTGTCCCTCAAGGCTTCTGCCTCCTTGCTCAGGAAGAGCGCCTGCTGAAAGTAGCTTTCCCCTGCCCTGAACTTGGCGTCCGCGACGCTTGCGATGTCTATGTTCTTGTCCTTCTGCCGTTCCCTGTCGACGTATTCCAGGAAGGTTTCGGCGGCCTTGAGATGATCCTTGGCGTTGGAATAGCAGAAGGCGAGCAGGTAGAAGGCGTTGATGCCTATGTCGGACTGGGCGTAGTTCTCGACAATCCTCTGGTATTTTGGGATGGCCTCCTTGTATGCGTCCCTTGCCTTCTGAACCATTTCGGCCTTTTCCTTGCCCTGGGGCAGCTCCTTGCCGAGTTTCCCCAGCTCCTCGGCGCGATCGAAGTAGACTTTTGCGACCCTGGAGGCGATGGGGCCGGCATACTGGTCGGCCTTGCACTTGTCCAGATACAGTTCATAGACGACTATAGCCTCGTCAATCTGGGCCTTCTTCTGATCCTTGTCCGCCGCCTTCTCGGCCTTTTTCCATAGGGCCTCGCCGACCTGGGCGAGCGAAAGCGCCGTATTCGGAGACTTGGAGTAGTATTCGGCAAGATAGCCTGCGACGGAAAGGGCTTCGAGTATCTGTTCGGTCTTCAGATATGAAAATGCCAGCATGGAGAGGACTTCCGGCATGTCCTTTGCGGTCCTGGACTTGTGTATGCCTTCGAGAATGAGTGGGATGGCCTTTTCATACTTTCCGTCTTCGAATGCCTGCTTGGCCTCCACGCTAAGGGAGGAGCCCTGCGCCAGCTTGTCCATTATCCTCTTGGGTATTTTGACGTTCTTGCCGAAGCCCTTCAATTTCTCCAATGCGCCCATGAAGCCCGACTTGACCTCTTCGAATCGCGGAAATTGGTCATACTTGTCGACAACCTCGTAGAAACTTTGAAGAGCCTGGGAATAGCTCTCGATCTTGCCGGCGTCGTCCGCGGCCTTTTCGGCCTTGTCAATGCAGATTTTACCCGCCCAGAACGCCCTGGCGGCGCCGGGTGAGCCGCTGATGTTCTTCTCCTGCTCGTAGGGCTCGTCGAAAGCCCTGAAGAAGGCGACGCGCTCGGGCGTGGCGATCAGCTTGAGGGCGTCGTCGTGCCTTCCCAGGAAAAAGAGGCAGCGGGCCTTCTCGACGAAGCCGAACGCGCCGACGCTGTCCTGGAGATAGAGGAGATCGTCGCATATCTTGGACGTGTCGTTGACGATGGTCTCCCATCCTTTCTCCCCCTTGCCGATCTGTTTTTCTACCGCGTCGAGCTTCGCCTGGATGGAGATCAGCTTCTTCGAGTTCTCGTCCATGCCGCCTTCGCGGACCTTGTTTATCAATTCCATGATCTTTGCGGCCTTCTCCGGCTGGCCGAGCTGCTTGTAGGAGTGCGCGGAATATGCGATCGCGTTTTCAAAGTCCTTTTTCCCGCTTTCAGTGGTGGGTGGATTCGCCGCATAGACCTTGAAATATTCCTCGAATGCCTTGGCGGCCAGTTCGAACTTGCCCTTCTTGGCGGCTTCCATGCCGAGGACGTGGCGCGAGTCGGCGTAGAACTTGCTGCCGGGCTGTATCTTGCCTATGATCTCGTCTGCCTTGTCCGCCTGGTTCTTTATGAAATATGTCTTCGCGAGCTGGATGCATAGGAGATCCTTGTCGGGAGTATTTTTAGCTATCTCCTGGAGGAGGAGGTATTCGCTGTAGTCCGTCATCTGCATCTTGTTGAGCTCGTCGCAGAGGAGGCAGATGGTGTCGGTCTCGCTCCTCTCGGCGGAAGAGGATTTCTGCGGAAGCAGAGCCAGCGCGAATGCCAGGCCGGCAGCGATGAGGAAGGGCTTCAGATGTCGCATAATGATTCCTGTAATTTAATATTTAAGTCATCATCCATTTATCAGTGTCACATGGACGGTTCTTTCTCTTGGTCCGTCGAACTCGCAGAAATAGACGTCCTGCCATCTTCCTAGGCGGAGGCGGCCGTCTTCCACCGGTATCGTCTGGGAAAACCCCATCAAGGAGGCCTTTACGTGGGCTGCGCTGTTGCCTTCGGCATGCCTGTATAAGGGGCTTTCCCAGGGGAACACTTTCTCTAGCGACCCGATTATATCCCTGACAACGTCCGGATCTGCGTTCTCGTTAATCGTCAGTCCCGCCGTGGTATGAACGCAAAAGACATGGCAGAGGCCCGTCTTCATGTCGGCGGGAACAAGCCTTTCTATCTCGGAAGTGATGCCGACGAACTCGCAGCGCTTCGAACTTCGTATCTTTATGGCAGGCATCCGCTTCCGTCCCAATGCAATGCGTAAATAATCAGTAAAAGCACTTAGTCTTAGTCTGCTGTGCTGCAAATAAATTTCGAATATATTCCTTCCATACAAGTTTTCAAGCTGAAAACCACCGGGGGGATTTAAAAAATTTTCAGGCGGATTCGAACTTCCGCCCTGCGCCAGCGGGATTTTTTATCGTCAATCTTTGGGATTGGATTCCCGAAATCCCCGCAAAGAAAATGTAAATTGTTCAGCCTAAAGGAGTATAAGATCGCACTCGGCATGTCGCGCCATAACCGTGCGAAGGCGGATATGAAAAGGACAATCGAGTTTCATGAGAGCGCCGCTCCGGCGGGGAAATCCGCCAGTTCGAAACTTGAAGTAGTGCAGGTATTCTTACCAGCGGAATCGCAGACAGGAATGTCTGCGCCACTTAAAGTCAAGTTTCAGATGAGGGATGCTTTCAGCGTCTGCGGCCGCGTAGCTTTCCGCGCTTGAGGAAGCCCTCGTAGTTCCTCATGGTGAGATGCGACTCCACCTGGCTCAGGGTGTCGAGCATGACGCCGACAATGATGAGGAGGCTGGTGCCGCCGAAGAAGGAGGCCACCACATAGCTGATATTGAGGCCCGATGCGAGGATAGACGGGAAGAGAGCCAGGGCCGCCAGGAACAGGGATCCGGCCAAGGTTATCCGGGTCATGGTTGAGTCGAGGAATTCTGCCGTCGGCTTGCCTGGCCTGATGCCGGGGATGTAGGCACCCTCCTTCTTGAGATTCTCGGATATCTGGATCGGATTGAACTGGTTCGCCACCCAGAAATATGCGAAAAGGATGATCATTATGCCGTCTATTATCATGTAGCTGGCCGTCCCATGCACAAAGAATCTTGACAGCCACCTTGTGGGTTCCGTGGGAATGTATGCAAGGATCATTTGCGGGAACATCAGGATTGCGCTGGAGAAGATGATGGGCATGACTCCGGAAAAGTTGACTTTCAGCGGCATGTATGTGCTTCCGCCCTTCATCTTGTTGAAGCCGACGATGCGCTTGGCCATCTGGATTGGGATTCTGCGCTGGGCCTGAGTGAGCAGGATGGTTGCGGCCGTCACCACCACGAAGAGCAGCAGCAGTATCAGCGCCTGCACCGGCTTGAAGCGCCCGCCGGACATGGACTGGCCGGTAGCTGCCATCTCGAAGAGGCTGTAGAATGCCTGGGGCATGCGGGCGACTATACCGATGGTTATTATCATGGATGCTCCGTTGCCGATGCCGTAGCGGGTGATCTGCTCGCCGAGCCACATGAGAAGGATAGTGCCGCACGTAAGTATGATGACGGTCATTATTATGAAACCCGGCCCGGGGTTGAGTATCAGATCCCTCTCGGGGGGAGGAAGCCCGAGCCTCTGCGGATTGATCATTGCCAGGGCGGCCATGGTGCCCTGAATGAGACATATGATGACCGTCAGGTAGCGTGTGTACTGGTTTATCTTCTGCCTGCCCACGTCGCCTTCGCGTATCATCTTCTCCAGCGAGGGGATCACAGGCGTGAGCAGCTGCATGATGATGGAGGCGGAGATATACGGCATGATACCCAGCGTCGCGACGGCGAATGAATGGAGCGCGCCTCCGGTGAAGAGGTCGAACATCCCCATGAACATGCCCGAGGCGGAGGCATGGTCGTACTTGTCGAAGTAAAGTTTGAGGGCCTGGGGGTCGACGCCCGGACACGGAAGATTGCATGCCAGCCTGGCGATCGCAACGAGGCCGAGGACAATGAGAATCTTGTTCCTCAGCTCCTTGATCTTGAACGTATTTACAAACGCTGAAAACATCTGGACGGGCGCTTTCCGAAACGCAGTTAAGTTTTACCTGGGCGATTCCGCAGGCCCCCGGCGGGCCGCGCACGGATCCGCATGTCATGCCAGCTCGCAGGTGCCGCCGGCGGCCTCGATCTTGGCCTTGGCCGAGGCGGAGAACTTGTCCGCCTTGATCTTGAGCGCCTTGGTGACCTCGCCGTTTCCAAGCACCTTTAGCCCGGAGTTCCTGTTGCCGATGACGCCCTTTTCCTGGAGCAGCTTCTCGTCGATCCTGTCTTCTGCCGTGAAGAGCTTGTCCAGAACCGATATGTTGACGATGTTGAACTCCTTGCGGGGATGGTTGAAACCGAATTTCGGGAGGCGGCGGAAAAGGGGTATCTGGCCGCCCTCGAAGAAGGGGCGCATGTTGGCGCCTGTGCGCGCCCTCTGCCCCTTGTGGCCCTTGCCGGAGGTGCCGCCATGACCGGAGCCGTCGCCACGTCCGACAGTCTTGCGCCTCTTCCTGGCGCCGGGATTGTTATGCAGGTCATGCAGCTTCATTTTTGTTCCCGGGTTTGATTGTTATTCCGCGCTTCGCGAAGATGTCTTCTTTGTTCTTCAACATATTGATGGCGTGCATTGTGGCCTTAACTACGTTGGAGGGATTATTCGATCCGAGCGACTTGGCAAGGACGTCATGGACGCCAGCAAGCTCCAGGACGGCCCTCATGGAGCCGCCGGCGATGATGCCCGTGCCCCTTGACGCGGGCTTCATGATTATCTTGGCGGCCCTGAACTTCGCATGCACCTCATGGGTTATCGTCGAACCGTTCATTGGAATCGAGATCAGATTCTTCTTCGCGCTCTCGCCGGCCTTCCTAATGGCGTCGGCGACTTCGTTGGCCTTGCCGAATCCGACGCCTACATGGCCCCTCCGGTCGCCGACGACGACAAGCGCGCTGAAGCTGAAGTTCCTGCCGCCCTTGACGACCTTGGCGCAGCGGTTGACGCTTATGACCCTCTCGTCCAGCCCGCCTTCTGACATCTTGTCCTCGAACGCCGGCAGTTCGGCCAGGTTCGACGGCAGATCTTTCTCTTCGTTCTTCTCAGTAGTCATGTTGTCCCCTGTGTGGATGCTTAGAATTGAAGGCCGGCCTTCCTCGCGGCGTCCGCGAAGGATTTGACTTTCCCGTGGTATTTGAAGCCGCCCCTGTCGAAGACGACCGCCTTGATCCCAGCGGACTGCGCCTTCTGGGCCGCGATCCCCCCGAGCAGCGCGGCCTTCTCGACGCACTTCATCTTGCTGCCGGGAAAGTCCTTCGCGGCCGTGGAAACCGAAGCCAGGGTCTTCCCTGCGATGTCGTCTATGAACTGGGCGTAGGCGTGCTTCCCCGTGAAGCATATCGAAAGCCTCGGCCGCCCGGAGGTGCCGGAAAGATCCTTCCTCTTCCTCATATGCCGCCTGTCGCGGCATTCCTTCCTTGTAGTATACCGGGTGCTCATTTGCTCCTGTCCTTAAAAAATAGTTTGACTGCGGGATTACGTGCGAATCTTCAGCGAAAGAACATGGCTCGCTGGATATTTGCAATTACGTAACCGTCTTGCCTTCCTTCATGGTGATGTGCTCGCCCGCATACCTGACGCCCTTGCCCTTGTAGGGTTCCGGCTTCTTGAAGCGCCTGATGGTGGCGGCGACCTCTCCGACAAGCTGCTTGTCGATCCCTTCGATGCTTATCTTCGTGTTCTCCGCGACCGTGAGCTTGATTCCGGCGGGGACGTTGTAGACGACGGGATGCGAGTAGCCGAGCGAGACGGTCAGCTTGGGGGGGCTGAACTGCGCCTTGTAGCCGACTCCGACGATCTCCAAATCCTTGCGGAAGCCCTTCGTGACGCCCTCCACCATGCCGTCTATGAGGCTCCTCGCCAGGCCGTGCATCATCCTGGCCTGCCTGGTCTCATCAAGCGCGGCGACCACCACGTTGTCCTTGTCCACCTTGACGCTGACCAGGGGGGGCATCTCCTTCGAGAGCTTGCCCTTGGGGCCTTCGACGGTGACCGTGCTTCCTGCCGGAGTCACCTTCACCTTGTCCGGGATTTTAACAGGTATTCTGCCTATGCGGGACATGTTGCGTTTTCCTTAAGTCAAAGATTACCAGACCGTGCAGACTATTTCGCCGCCGACCTTCGCCTTCGCGGCCTTCCTGCCGCTGATTATCCCTGCGGGAGTCGACATCACGACCGTCCCGAGCCCGTTGCGGACCTTGGGTATTTCGGAGCATCCGCAGTATATCCTGCACGAGGGCCTGCTGACGCGCCTCATCCCCTCGATCACGGGCTTCTTCCTGAAATACTTCAGCTTGACGGTGAGGACCTTCCGCGGCGCCTTGCCGGTCTCGTAGAAGTCGCTGATGTAGCCCTCTTCCTTCAGCACGGATGCGACGGCGCTTTTCATTGCCGAGGTAGGCATCGAAACCTCCTTGGCCGACGCCATGATGGCGTTCCTCATCCTGGTGAGCATGTCGGAAATCCCATCCTGAAGACTCATTATAGCTCCTCGTTTTTACCAGTTTACCAGCTCGCCTTCGTAACGCCCGGAATCTGGCCGCTTATGGCGAACTCCCTGAAGCAGATACGGCAGAGCTTGAATTTGTTGATGAAGGCCCTTCTGCGCCCGCAGCGGGCGCAGCGGTTGTATTTGCGGACCTTGAACTTCGGCTTGCGGCCGGCTTTGGCGATCTGACTTTTCTTGGCCATCTGGTCTAGCTCCTGATATTGTTCACTGGGCGGCGAAAGGCATGCCGAGACGGGTGAGCAGGTCGAGCGCCTCCCCGTCCGTCTTCGCCGACGTCACTATTGTCACATTGAGGCCGAGCGGATGCTTCAGCTTGTCAAGATCCACCTCGGGGAACACGGAAAGATCCTTGATCCCGAGGTTGTAGTTGCCCGCCTTGTCGAAGCCCTTCTTCGGCACGCCGCGGAAGTCCCTGACGCGCGGCAGCGTGTTGTGCACGAGCCTGTCGTAGAACTCGAACATCCTCCCGCCCCTAAGCGTCACCATCACCCCGACCGGCATGCCGCGCCGGAGCTTGAAGTTCGCTATGTTCTTCCTCGACTTGGTCACCACAGGAACCTGGCCGGAAATGGATGCGAGATGCTCCTTGGCCTCGTTGAAGACCTCCTTCTCGGACTTGGTGTTGATTCCGCAGTTCAGCACGATCTTCCTGAGCCTGGGAACCTCGAGCTTGTTCACGTAGCCCCGCGCCGCCATCATCTCGGGCACAGTCTTCTCTAAATAGATTTTTTTCATGTCAGGCATGGCTGCAATCCCGCTAATTTATTTCTTTATCCTTCTTTTCCTTCTTCTCGACGAGCTTGGCGACGTTCGAGACATGGACGGAAATCGACCTCTCTATGAGGCCGCCCTTCGGGCTGTCAGGCGTCTTCTTGACCGTCTTCCTGCCGATCTCCTGCTGCTTCTCGGGGGAGAGGTTCTGCAGTTCGAGCACCACCCGGGCAGTATCCTTGAGGACGCCTATGATCTTGCCCTTCTCGCCACGCCACTTGCCGCTTATCACGTAGACCGGGTCGTTCTTCCTCACATGGAAGGCGGCGGCGCCGCCGGCACTTTTCCTCTTCTTCCTGGACATCAGAGCACCTCCGGCGCAAGAGAGATTATCTTCATGAAGTTCTTTTCGCGGAGCTCGCGCGCCACGGGCCCGAAGATGCGGGTGCCCCGGGGGTTGCTCTGCTCGTCGATGATCACCGCGGCGTTCCTGTCGAAGCTCAGGTAGGAGCCGTCCTCCCTCCTGATCTTCGCCCTGGTCCTGACTATCACCGCCTTGACGACCTCGCCCTTCTTCACCGCGCCGCCCGGGATCGCCTCCTTGACAGAGGCCGTCACGATGTCGCCGAGATGCGCATAGCGCTTCTTCTGCCCGAGCACGGTGATCGTCATAAGCTGCTTCGCCCCCGAGTTGTCGGCGACGTCAAGTCTTGACTGCATCTGTATCATTTTGCGCTTCCACCTTTTCTATTTGCTCCGCCTTCCTGACGACTTCCACCAGCCTCCAGCGCTTAAGCTTGCTGTAGGGCCTTGACTCCATGATCCTGACCGTGTCTCCGATCCCCGCCTCCTCCTTCTCGTCGTGGGCATAGTATTTCTTGCGGGACTTGACGACCTTCATGTAGAGTGGATGGGGGCTACGCCTCATGACCTCGACGACGATCGTCTTGGTCTGGCGGTCGCTCGTCACTACGCCCGTCCGCACCTTGCGGCTGCCGCGTTTCTCGGCGGCCTTGTCTGTTTCTCCGCTCATTTTGATCCCAGGCTTAGGTTTGTTTTCTTATTTGGCCGCCGCCTTATTGAGGCTGCGCTGCTTCCACTCGGTCTTGATCCTCGCGATGATCCTGCGTATCTGCCCCACCCTCGCGCTGTTCTGTATCTGCCCCGTCTTGGACTGGACTGAAAGGTTGAACTTCTCGCGCAAAAGCTCCTTCTCGAGGTTTGCCAGCTCCGGATCTGTGAGCTGCCTCACATCCTTCATCTTGTACTTGTTTGCATCGGCCATTTTGTTTCTCCGTGGGACTGATAGTCGTTCGTCAAGCGAAATGCCTTACCAGGAACTTGCACCTTATGCCGAGCTTACCCGCCGCCAGGTTAAGGGCCTCCTTCGCGACGGACTCGGTGCATCCGCTGACCTCGAAGAGCACCCTTCCGGGCTTGATCACCGCAACCCAGGACTCGAGGTTGCCCTTGCCCTTCCCCATCCTGGTCTCGAGCGGCTTCTTCGTGAACGGCTTGTCGGGGAAGATCCTGATCCAGACCTTGCCCCTCCGGTTCAGATGGCGGTTTATCGCCACCCTGGCCGCCTCTATCTGGTTGTTGGAGATCCAGGCCCTGTCGAGGGACTGGAGCCCGAAGTTCCCGAAGTCGAGCTTGTTGCACTTCCTTGCCAGGCCGCCCCTGTTACCTCGCTGGGCCTTCCTGTACTTTACCCTTTTTGGCATTAACGGCATAATTCATACCTTCCACTGGTTCCTTGTGGCATATCCAGACCTTGACGCCTATCTTGCCGGCGACGGTCCTTGCCTCTGTAAATCCGTAATCTATGTTAGCCTTCAGCGTGTGAAGCGGAATCTTGCCCTCCTTGTACTGCTCCGAGCGGGCGAGCTCCGCACCGCCCAGACGTCCGGCTATGGCCACCTTTATGCCTTCGACCCCCTTCTCCATGGCTGTCTGGATCGCCTTCTTCATCGCCCTCCTGAAGCCTACGCGCCTCTCAAGCTGGAATGCGATGTTCTCCGCGACGAGCTGCGCGTTCGTCTCCGCGTCCTTGATGTCAACCACGTCGAGGAGTATGTCCTTGGACCGGACGAAGGAGCTTATCTGGCTGCGCATCTTGTCGGTCTCCTCGCCCTTGCGGCCGACTAGCACGCCCGGGCGGGCCGTGAAGATCGTTACGCGGATGCGGTTGGCGGAGCGCTCTATTAGAATCCTTGATATGGCGGCAGACTGGTAGTTCTTCCGGATGAACTCCCTTATCCTGATGTCCTCGTTGAGCCAGTCGCCGAAGCTGCTCTTCCTGGCATACCAGCGGGAGTCCCAGTTCTTGTTCAACGTAACCCTGAATCCGATAGGATTTACTTTCTGCCCCACTTGCGATTCCTTTCCTTAGATTTTTTCGTCGGTTAGAACTATCCTGAAGTGGCTCGTCCTCTTCCTGATCCTGCCGGCGCTGCCCCTGGCCTTGGGCCTGAACCTCCTGTAGATGGGCCCCGGCATCACCTCCGCGGACTTGACGAAGAGCCTGTCGCGCTTGATGTCCAGGTTGTTCTCCGCGTTGGCGACGGCCGAGCGCAGGGTCTTGGCCAGCAGCGCGGCGGACTTCTTGGGCATGAGGGCGATCATTGTGAGCGCCTCAGTGACCGGCTTGCCCCTGAGCAGCCTTGCGACGTCGTGGGACTTGAGCGGCGAAACCCTAGCATATCTTGTCAGTGAACAGATTTCCATGTTTCAATTCTGGTTACCTAATGTTACTTTCATCCCGGGCGCCAGGCCTCCCATCTCCCCTTCGACGGCGACCGCCGCCGAAATGAACGGCCTGAGCGCCACAATCTTCATCACGACCGCCTTGCCGGTCTTCCCGTTGACCGCCCTGCAGAGCAGGCCGCAGCTCACGCTGTTGGCCGTCCCCACGTCGAGGACCGCCGCCTGCAGCTTGTCGCTGACCGCAAGGATCCTGCATGAATCCGGCATCTTGACTTCGCCGGGGGGCTTCGCGAGCATGTTGAACTTCTCCGCCTCCCCCCTAAGGTCGTCGAGGCGGCACTTGAGCCGGACCTTGTCGAGATCCTCGATGCGGTCCTTCTCGATAAGCTCCCTGACGAAGACGTCGAGCGCGACTATCTTCGAAGTGAGCTCCCTCGCAGACCTGCACAGGCTCCTGTATGCGTCGACGGCGAGCAGGCAGGTCTCGGCGTCCAGCTCCGGCTCCGACCCGCCGACCGCGGACGCGACTCCGAGCTTCAGCCGTAGATACCGGCCGTTCAACTTCTCCGAATTAGAAAGAACTTCCGACAATTCCCTGCGCAGAAGGCCGAACTCGCTCCTGGCGACGTCCAGCTCGTCCTCGCGGACCGCCCCCTGGCTCTGGCGCGCAGGCCCGGCGGAACTGTCCTGAGCTTCGGCGGAAGACACGCAAGAAAATTCAACTGCGGCAAACAGGGCATAAAAGATAACCAGCGAAAAACGGTCTGTCCAGCACGTCACGGAAAAAAATACGTTTTTTTTTGCGTCCGGCGCGCCCAGAGCTGCCTTCATCGCATTTCCCCCCATGTTATTGCTGGCATAATATTCTAGTTATCAATGGATTGCGTATTTTCAGCGGATGCGCCGCCAGCATACTTCCCCGCCAGCTTGGCCAGCGCCGCGACCTGCTTGGGCGAGAGCGCGCCCTTCTGAGTGAACTGCTCCCTGAGCGAATTGTAGAACGACTTGTCGTTGAAGAACCTGCGGCCCTTCTTGGCCGGCTCCTCCCATGCGGTCACGACGGCAAGAGACTCAAGCATCCGCGATATTTCCTTCGCCGCTTCGGAATCGGCGGGTGCCTGCTGCTGCGGGGCCGCCCCGTTGGAAGGCGCCTGGGAACCGTCCGCGGCCGGAGGCTGCGCGCCGACGGCGGCTCCGTCCCCTGAATGGCGCCTCCTTATCGACTCGACCGCCCTTAGCTGTTTTTCCGTGAGCGCCCTGCCGCCTTCGACCTGCTTCCTGAGCGAATCCATGAACTGCGCGGGATTGAACGGCCTGCCCTTGCCGGACCACTGCCTTTTCGGAGGCTCGTCGGGCAGCTTCACCTCCCCGATGAGCCTGAGGTGCGCTTCGAGCGTCTCCTGCGACGCCGGCTCCGACGGCGCAGTTCTGCTGCGCTCCTCGCTGATGCTCGCGGCCTCGGCCAGCTCCTTGGAGAAGCCCGAGTCCGCGGCGGCCTTCTCAAGCTGGGGAATCTGCTCCTTGTACTGCAGCGCCAGCATTATCAGCGACTTCCACTGCTTCTCGGAAAGCTTCCCGTTCTTGGCGAACTGCGCCTTTATGGAGTCCACGAACCGCTTGTCGTTGAAGAAGCGCCTTCCCTTCTTCTCCGGCTTCTTCCACTCGACGACGGAGTCGAAGAGCCTCATAACCGCCTCGGCCGGCCCTTTCTCGGGGGCGCCGGCGCCACGGGCGGCGCCGAGCCACTCCGAGAACTTGCGGTAGAACTCCTCCAGCATCGCCGTCCATTCGTTCTTGCCCTCCTCGATGTCGTCGAGCTCGTTCTCCATCTTGGCCGTGAAACCGATGTCGAAGAGCTCGGGCATGAGCGCCACGAGCACGTCGTTGACCTTGAAGCCCAGCTCC
Organism: uncultured Victivallaceae bacterium; assembly: GCA_964636325.1. Taxonomy (GTDB): domain Bacteria; phylum Verrucomicrobiota; class Lentisphaeria; order Victivallales; family GWF2-50-93; genus CAZWRV01. The sequence continues at coordinate 51,056 of CAZWRV010000022.1, forward strand.
GTCGGCTGCAGGCGGCCCTTGGCGCGGATCACATACTTCCTCTTTAATATGGTGTTGATGATGGTGGCGTATGTCGAGGGCCTGCCTATTCCGTTCGTCTCAAGCTCCCTGATAAGCATCGCCTCGTTGAAGCGCGGCGGCGGCTCCGTGAACTTCTGCTCCTTGGCGCTGCCGAGGATGTGCACCGGCATACCCTTCGCCAGCCTCCGGAGTATCTCCTCATGGGAGGGCTCCTTCGGTGCGTCGCCGTTATCGTCGGCACCGGACGGGACGTCCTCCATGTCGTAGATCTTTGTATAGCCGGCGAAGACGGTCACGGTGCTCTGGGTCCTGAACCTGTAGTTCCTGCCGTCGGAGCCGTCGACCTTAGTCTCCACCGTAGTAGTCTCCAGGTCGGCCGGCCTCATCTGGCTGGCGACGAAGCGCTTCCAGATCAGGGAGTAGAGCTTGAGCTGGTCGTGGGAGAGGAACTTGGCAGCGTCCTGCGGCTTCAGCCTGACGTCCGTCGGCCTGATCGCCTCGTGCGCCTCCTGCGCCCGCGACGAGCTCCGGTATTTGTTCGGCACCTCCGGCAGGAAGGCCGCACCGATGCCCTCGGAGATGAACTTCCTGCACGCCTCCACGGCGTCCTTCGCCACCGACACGGAGTCCGTACGCATGTAGGTTATGAGGCCGACCGGCCCAGACGTACCTATATCTATTCCCTCGTAGAGCTGCTGGGCCACTATCATCGTATGGTTAGCCGTGAACCTCAGGTACGAGGCCGCCGCCTGCTGCATCGTGCTCGTGATGAAGGGCGGCGGAGCGTATTTCTTCTTCTGCTTGGTCTCGACGGAAGCTATCGACCGGCTTCTGCCCTCCTCCACGGCCTTGACGACCTTGAGAGCCTCGGCCTCGTCCGGGACCGATGCCTTCTGGCCGTCCACCAGCGCCAGGCGGGCCTTGTATTTGAGCCCGCTGCCGTCCGGGTCGGCCTCGAATTCGAAGTTGATGTTCCAGTATTCCTGGGGCTTGAACTTTTCGATCTCGCGCTCCCTGGCGCAGATTATCCTGAGCGCCACCGACTGCACACGGCCCGCGCTTATCCCCTTCTCGATCCTGGACCAGAGGAACTCGCTTATCTTGTAGCCCACGAGCCTGTCGAGGATGCGCCTCGCCTGCTGGGCGTTCACCAGGTTCATGTTTATCTCGCCGGGAGTCTCGAAGGCCTTGCGCACCGCGCCGGGCGTGATCTCGTGGAAGGTGACGCGCCTGAAGGGCACCTTGCACGACGTCTTGAGTATCTCCATTATATGCCAGGCGATCGCCTCGCCTTCCCGGTCCGGATCCGACGCCAGATATATCTGACCCGCCCCCGCTGCCGCGTCCTTCAGTGTCCTGATCACGTTGCCCTTCTGCACCTGGTAGACGGGCTTGAACCCGTGCTCTATGTCGACCCCGAGCGTCCGCTCAGGCAGATCCCTCACGTGGCCCATCGAGGCCGTGACGCTGTATTCCGCGCCGAGAAGCCGGGTTATGGTCCTGGCCTTAGCCGGCGACTCCACTATCACTAGGCTCCTGCCCTTGGCATCGCTTTCCATCTATTTCTCCGATCCGCTTGTTTTCTTGAACACATATGCAGACTTTTCCGGGAAAAGCTCCGCGCTAGACCCGTTCTTCCTTAAAAAAACAATCCATTCCTCGGCGGTCGACGTGAAGATGACCTTGTCGGCCTCGCCCTGCGCCTCCACAGCCTTAAGGCCGCTCTGGCCCTCCTTGTAGAGCTTCACCGTCCCCTTGACGTCGAGGGGGATGAACTTGAGCGTGTCGCCGTCCAGCGCGACCTTGCAGAGCGTGTGCACCGGCATCACGTTCACGAGCCAGTAGGCGTTGACCGTCCCCTCATCCGCGCTTCCGGCCGTGCAGTCCACGAATATGTTCTCGCCGGCCTTGAAGTAAACGGTCTCAAGCTTCGACCTCACCCCCTTGTCGTCGTAAGCCAGGACGCAGTCCTCGGAGAACTCCCAGTCCCTGACCTTGCCCTTGACCTCGCTGCCGCCCTGCGCCTTGAGGGACCACTTGCCGGCGACGCCCGGCATCGGGTGCCTCGCCTCGTTCGTATAGAAGCAGTTCAGCGACTGTATCACGCACCCCGCAAGCAGCAGCAGCGCGATCAGCGAAAACGGCGCAAACTTGTTCATGTACCCTCCGAAATTCTGTTCCGGCAGTTTCTGCCTTCCTTTGTTTAAGCAAATCTGTAATCTGTTCATGCGGAACTCCAAGTGTCAAGCCGAAATTTTTTTTTTCGCGCAAAATCCTTAACTTGAAACAACGACTCCACGCTTGCATCCGAGACAATCCCGTATATTGTAAATCACGGTATAGGATACGGCTATGACTCCCTCGGCAGGAGGACTACCATGTCCCTCAAGAACGGCTCGACAGAACTGTCCAACACATCCTGCGGCTACGACGCCATGTCCCGCCTGTCATCATTCCCGAAAGGCTTGGGAAATACTTCTATATAAGATACATGTATGCGTCCAATGCTTTGGACAGATCAAGGGGCTTTGCGGATCTGGCGCGGTGTCGGTGGAACCGCGGAGAGCTATAACGAGGAGGCACTTTCGGAGATTGCTGCCGAGGGTTTCACCGGAATATGGCTCTTCTGCATGCTGCCCGACCTGATGCAAAGCCGCGTATTCCCCGAATTGAACCGGCCTGGCGCGGCGGAGCGCCTGCGGAAAATCCAGGCGCTCGTCGGCCGCGCGGCAAGGCACGGGCTTGGAGTTTATCTATACTTCAACGATCCCGGCGCCGTGGCCATTGATCATCCGTTCTGGAAGACGCACATGGGACTTCGCGGCGTGGAGAAATGGCGCAAGTATGCGCTGTGCACTTCGACTACGGAAGTGCAGGAGTTCTTCCGCGACGCCGTTGCCAGCGCCATGAATCCCTTGCGGAATCTGGGCGGAGTCATCCTAATCACCGCCTGCGAGGATCTGACGCACTGCTGGTCGAAGTCCGCCGTCCGCAAGGGCGCCCCGCCGCCCGACTGCCCGCGCTGCAAAGGGCGCGAGCCTGCGGACATTATTCTCGAACTGCTGAAGACATGGTCTGATGTCCGCGACGCGCATCCGACGCCGTTCCGCATCCTGGCCTGGAACTGGGAGTGGTCCTACTACTATCCAGATCCGCAGGCGGAAATCGTGACGCGCCTCCCCGAAGGAGTGGAGCTTCTTCTCGGTTTCGAGATGGGCGGGGAAACAGTCTGGCAGGGAAGGACAATCCCCGTCGGCGAATATTCGCTGAGCTACGCCGGACCGGGAAAACAGTTTATAACGACACGGGAAGCGGTCCGTCCGCTGGGTATCCCGGTTCATGCAAAGATCGAAATCAACAGCACCCACGAACTATGTTCAGTCCCGAATCTGCCGGTCCTATCGACCCTTCATTCCCGTTTCGTGGCGATGTCGAGACTGGAGACCGCAGGTTTCCTCGGTGTCTGGACGATGGGCAGCCGTCTCACGCTGAACACTGCTGCGATGCGCCTCTTCATGGGAGATCCGGAGCGTTTCGCAGATGAAGACGTTTTTCTGGACGAACTCGCACGCCGATATTTTGGATTGACAGCTACTTCAAGCGTCATCAGCGCCTGGCGCGGCTTCTCGGCCGCGTTCAACAACTATCCTTTCACCGTCTCCGTCCTCTACTACGGGCCCCACAACGATGCTCCGGCGAGAAGGCTTTCGCTCCGGTTCGAAGGCAAACCGATCGGACGTTCCTGGTGCGCCGACGATCCCGGCGACGATCTCGCCAACGCCCTCGGCCCGTTATTCTCCGACATCTCAAGTTTCACTCTTGAAGATGTGATCTCCGGCTTCGTACGGATACGCGACGGCTGGGACTCGGCGCTACCGGACTACGAAAAAGCGCTTGCGAATTTCGCAGATGAGCCAATCTCAAAAATAAATAAACGGCTCAGCACGGCTTCGCCCTCCACGTCCGGACAGGTCGGAGATTATGGAGGGTTGAGCCGTGCTCAACCGCATTTTGAAATAGGTTCGGATAAAAAAGATGTGGCGGAGGCGCAGAGCCGTCATCGGCAGGAGGAGCTCAGCGCGGCAAGGATGCTTGCTGTCCAGTTCCGCTCGATCGTCAACGTCTTCCGTTTCTACTCCGAGCAAAGGCGCGTCATCAGGGAGAACGGACTCACCCCGCCCTGCACGCTGCCTCGCGATCCCAAACTGCTCGCGATCATGCGCGATGAGATCGAGAACGTGACGCGCGCACTGCCGTTGGTCGACGCCGATCCGCGCCTAGGCTGGCACCAGGACATCAACGGCTACAAGTACAACGGCGCTCTTATCCGGGCGAAAATCGCCGCGATGGAGGCGGAAATAGACAAATCTTAATCGACTGCAATCGGCCTAGGCCTGGGAGCGCCGAGCACCAGCTCGGCTTTATACTCATTTAGCGTGAAAATTTACATTATAAGGTGCGAGGTTCGCAGGGACTTTCGCCCAGGACGGCGCGGAGGACATCGTGATGGAGGCGGAACTGGCCAGCTCCCTCTGCCTCCAGGGCGGCCACAGCGCCGGGAAACGGCGTGGATTCCATGAAGTTCAAGCTTAAGATTCCCGGCAAGGAAGGGGTCGCCCCGCCTTTCTTCGCCGGAGGAGCCGTATCTTTCGTCAGCGGCCTGAACAACTTCAAGACCGTCGAAAACGAAAGGCTGAAAATCCAAGTAGTCCCTTACGGTGCAACTTGGAAAACGTTTTAATCAAAGTATGCCGCTTTCGCCGAAAGCGGCACTGGCGACTTCGGTGAAGTCGCCATGCTCAAGCTCCTGCGCGCCGCAAGGGCGCCTTTTTCCCGCAGGGAAAAACCTAGATCCTTACGGCATAAAATCCATCTTCGACAAGAAGACGGGGCTGGCCGTCTCAAATGCGTCGAAACCGCACGCCACGGTGGCCGGAATCACTACTTCCGTGGTGTAACCTATGTCGTCCTTCAGCCTCCAACCGCTCTGATTATTTGAACTTGTCCTTGAGCGCCCAGAGGCCTAGGCCGGGATTGCTGATGAAGAAGACCTCTTCGCCGCCGACGGAGTTGAATCCGTCCTTTAACGTTACAGGATCATAAGTCTTTGACATCTTCTCGAATGGTTCGGCCTCAAAGCCTGCGGCGCGGACGTTTTCGAGTGGCATTTTCTGCCCGGGGCAGTATGTGATCTTGAAGCGGCCTTCGCTCGAGCCGTGTATGAGGTGCGCGGCGGCGCTGAGGTTTTTGCGGAGTTCGTCGTTTTCATTCACGGCTGCGAGGGTGGCGGGGGTTCCGCGGTAGCCGTATTTACGGATGAGGCGGTCGATCTCCTTGTCCTCGCCGAATTCCTTGAGGCCGGGCGCTAAGACTATGAGTTCGCCGCCGTCTGCGACGGCCATGCGGGTGCGGTAGACGGACTTGTTGCCGAGCCAGGTGCTCTTGAACTCCTCGGGGTCGAGGTGGACGACGACCTTTTTCAGGGGCTTGTCAAGCAAGGTCAGGTTCGTCTTCTGGCTGAGCTTCGCGGCGATGGTGAAGGTCTCCATGTCGTTGCCCACGTATAGTCCGCGCATCTCCATCGCGCCGGAGGCCTGATTCTTCTGCATCACCGTAAGGACATATTGGATCGGCAGCTTGTGCATGAACTCGCAGGCACCGTAGTTGAAGAGCTTCCTGACAGGGGTGTCGATGCGGCCCATGATCCTCTCCATGCCGTGGACCGCCCCGAGGAAGTGCGACTTGTTGATAGTGTCCTCGCCGCCGACGCCGACGCAGAGGTTCTTCGTGAAGTTGGCCATTCCTACGACTTCATGCGGCACAACCTGCCCGATGGAGAGGATGAGGTCGTAGCCGTCGAAGAGTATCTTGTTGACCTCGATCCTGACCGAGTAGTCGAGCTTCCCTTCAGACCATTCCTTGACGAGATTGCCGGGGACGTCGCCGAGATGGATCAGGCTTCTGCGCCAGTCGTGGATCTTGAATCGGTCGAGTGGGATCTCGTTCCCGAACATGGTCCGGATCTCATGCTCCGTCATCGGCGCATGCGTACCTAGCGCGGGCATGATGTCGATCTGCGCGGACGGCGAAAGCATCTTGTAAAGTATCGCCGAGATCTCTCCGGCGTTGGAGTTGAACCGCGTCAGGTCGGGAGGAAGCAGGAGAATTTTCTTCTGCCTGCCGCCGATCTTGCCGACCGCCTCGCGGAGGATGGACTCCTTCTCGGCCCTGCCGATTACGAAATCAACCCCGCCCCTGCCTGCTATGAAAGACATGTTGGCCTATTTGGTGAGTTCCGGGCCCATTGCCGATTCGAGGGACATCAGCGCGTATGACGTCACGAGTTCCGGGATGGTCTCCATCCAGCGTCCGCTCTTCTCGTTGAACCAGGAGCCGTTGCCCTTCTGAAGGGACAGTATCTTTTTGACGAGGTCGGCCTTCCAGGGGTGCTCCTTGCCGTCGTCGGTCTTCATTGTGTCTGTACCGAGGACTGAGAGCGCCTTGCTGAATGTCTGAAGGTAGTAGTAGTGGCCTTCGGGGCCCATGCCGGGATTTTCGTCGAGGTTGTAGTTCTTGCCGGCCCATTCTACGGCGGCCTTGACGCGCTGGTCGTCCTTGGAGAGCTTGGCGTAGATCATGCTCTTGAGGCCGGCATAGGTCATGCTGCCGTATGAGCGGAGGGACTGCTTGTCGTCGAACTTCAGACTGGCCTTGCTTTCGTCGGGCTTGTATACGAAGCCGCCGTAGTTGGGGTCGCTTTTGTCCTTCACGACCCATACTTGGTCGTTGGACTCGGGGACGTGCTGGCAGCTGCTGAGGAATTTGACCGCATTGGACCATGCGAGTTCGGCCTTCTTGGCGTCGTCCGGGCTTTTGGCGGCGGGCTCCTTGTCGAGCCATTCCGTGAGGTAGAGCGCTTCGAGTGCCCATTGGGTGTTCGACAGATCCGGTTTGCCGGGGCCGGCGCTGCCGTAGCCGATACCGCCGCTGCTGTCCTGCGAGGAGAGCAGGTATTTCCTGGCCGCGCGCATGACGTTTTCGTCGGAGGGATTGTTGATTATAGCGAGAGCCGCGAGTGCGATGGCGGTGGTGTAGTTGGGGTATTCCTTTTCGGCACCGGCCATCCAGATTGAGCCGTCCTTCTGGACGAACTTGAGTATGAATTCGCGGCCCCTTTCCACGGCCTTCTTCCGGATTTCGGAGTTCTCCTTGGTCCCGCTGTTGTGGAGGGCCATGCAGACGAGGCCAGTGATGGCGGGGTGGCCGCACCAGGAGCCGTCCTGCTTCTGGCTGTCGGTGAGGAAGTTGACGCCGCGCTGTATCGAGGCGAGCGCCTCACGCTTCAGCGATTCGTTGATCTGGCTTGAGCCGCCCACCGCGATAAGCGGCTCTTCAGCGCCAAGGGAAAGCGTTGCTGAGACCGCCGCCAAGGCGAAAGTGACGGCAAGTGTTTTCATCGTCGACGATTTCATGATGTGTTCCTCCTTGTTAATATTGTTTTGTGTGATTTGATGACAAAGGATCCCGCCGGCCGGCGGATGGTGGGTTGAATTCCAACCATTAAGGCCGAGCTGGTGCTCGGCGTTCCCAGGCTTGCACCATTCCTCAAGCTTTGATCCGAGAAATCTGTGGTTCCCGCAGATGGACGCTTTTTTTAATCCGCAAGGAATATATATCCAGCTTCCACTATTTCAACACTCCGGCGATGAAATTTAGCGGATTTGCCATATTTGCCGTATTTCAGTAGCAGTTTATGACTGCGATGAGTTCGAGATCCTCGTCGCCGACGGACTTGATTGCATGGCCGGCGCCGCCTCCAGTAAGTATGGTGTCGCCGGGGTAAAGTGTCACGATCTGGCCGTTGTCGTCGGCCTGGGCGACGCCGGAGATGACGATGAAGACTTCCTCCTCGTTGTCGTGCTGGTGGAAGCCGATGCCGGAGCCCTTCGGGATGATGAGTTTTGCGAAGAGCCTGTTCTTGGCCTTTAACTCCTTTTCGGACTCCCAGAACCGTTCGATGTGGACGACTCCTTCGCCGCCGCGCATTTTCTCCTTGGTCTCCCTTTTGTATTGGCCTTTCCTTCTGATCATCTAGCACCTCCTGTCCGGGGTTGATTTGTAAGGTTTTGGCGTTATTCTTATGGGATGTCAAATCCTGTATTGAACAAAGGCTCGGTCGGCTGTTCGCTGGGGTTGTTCCTTATAATATTCTCCTTCGCGTTCGGCATTCTTGTGCTGGTGAAGTGCTTCGGTCCGGCCTACCAGCACAACTATTCGCTGCCGGAATACATATCGGCGCTGTTCACGAGGGACGCCATGAAGCTGTATCTGGTGGCGGGGTTCATATTCTTCATCGGGCTCTTCCTCTCTATCAACGGCGTCATACGCATACTCAAGGACTTCTTCGAGGTCTAGGGGCAGATTTCCTTCTCCTGGGTCCCGTTATGGCTTCGCGCGTTGACGAAGTTCTCTGCCGCCGACTCGGTGTTTTCCGCCAGGAAATCTGAAATTTAGACTTCCCTGTCCATTATCGGAGGGGCGGGTCAGGAAATCTGAAACTGGCTCGTCTACTTAACCTTTACTGCGAGGACGGTTATGTCGTCCTGCTGGGCGACGCCGGCGCTGAAGCTGACGAGGCTCTTCCGTATCCTGTCGACGATTTCGGCGGAGGTTCTCGCGCGGTTGTCGAGGACGACCTTTTCCATGTCCTCGACCCTGAACTTCTGGCCCCTGAGGTTTCTTGTTTCAAGGACACCTCCGGAGCACATGACGATGAGGTCGCCGGTTTCGAGGCGGCAGGATGAGATTCCGAAGTCTGTGTCGGCCATGATGCCTAGCCCGAGCCCTTCGGAATGGAGGTAGTCGAATTTTGCCGCGGAGGCCTTGAGGATGCCGACGGGCCTGTATCCGGCGGTGGAAACGGATACGGTCTTTTTCACGGTGTTGCATACGATGTATGAGAAGACTGCGAACCTGTCGAAATTCTCCTTGGAGATGAAGTTGTTGACGGCCTTGAGGACCTTGGCCGGGTTGGGTTCGCCGGCGGAAGCCATGCGGAACGCGCTTCTGAGCATGGCCAGGAGTATGGCGGACTTGACGTCCGGCTTCTCGAATACGTTGCCGACGAGGATTCCGATGTGGGAGGCGTCGATTTCGATGAAGTCGAAATAGTTTCCGCCTACTCCGCAGGCCGGGAGGTAGAAGTATGCGAGATCCAACCCTTCGGTCTTGGGCTGCTCCCTGGGGTAGAGCGCGTCGATGAGGGCCTTCCTGAGCCTGGCGTTTCCGCCGATCTCCTGGAGCGCCAACTGATCCTGCTGTATCTGGCCGCCGGCCTGGTATTCCGCAAGGTCCTTCTGGAGCGCCGGGACGCTGTCGTACCTGTCCTCTGGAAGGAATGCGATGCATTTCTGGATGATGCTTCTTAGGCCTTCGGGGACGAGGTCTATCCTGAGGAGGCCGCCGGGGAATTCGCCGGAAAGCATCTCGTAGAAGACAACGCCGAGGGAGTAGATGTCGGCCCTGTGGTCGGTGTGCTTGAAGTCGGACTTCTGCTCGGGGCTCATATACATGGGCGAGCCCATGGCGATGCTTGTCAAGGTCATGGAGCTTGAGCTGTCGTCAGCGATCCTGGCGATTCCGAAGTCGACGACCTTTATCTTCCCGTGCTGGTCGACCAGGATGTTCTCCGGCTTGATGTCCCTGTGGACGATCATCTTGGAGTGGGCGTAGGCGAGGGCGGAGCAGACCTGGGAGACGTAGGAGACAGTGCGTTCGACGGCGGGCTTGTCGTCCTCGATGACCTCCCTGAGGTTCCTTCCCTCGACGTATTCCATCGCGAAGAACTGCCTGTCGCCGTCCATGCCCCATTCGAGGAGCTTGGCGATGTTCTCATGCTGGAGCATGGAGACTATCTTCAGCTCGCGCTCGAACCTCTTGACGAGCATCTGGTTTTCGACGTGCTCTGGCTTGATGAGTTTGATCGCGGCGTATCTGCCGTCCCTTCCCCTGGCCTTGAATATGCTGCCCATGCCGCCGGTGCTGATTTCCTTGAGTATCTTGAAGCTGCCGACGGTTTCGCCGGGGGCCGGCATTGAGGCGGCGCCGGTGAGTATCTGGGTGCGTGTGGCCTTCCGCATTTTCCGGAGCGCGGTCTCCCCGGTCCGCATCACTGCGGTCTTAATCCTGCTCGTGGGCGGATGGCGGCTGGTTGTCATGAGGCGATTTCGGTGACCGCTTCATCTATGGACTTTGATATCTTAAGAAATGATGAAAGGCCTGAGATGTCGAGCACCTTGCCGACATATTCCTGGATGTTCGCGAGATAGAGGTTTCCGCCCGAGACCCTTGTCTTCTTGGTTATCTCCAGGACGACCCTGAGGCCGGCGCTGCTTATGTATTCGAGGCCGGAGAGGTCGAGCACCAGCTTGAACTTCTTCTGGTCGATGAGGCCTGAGAGCCTCTTGGCGAGCTCGCCGGAAGTCTCGGCGTCAAGCCTGCCAGACACGCTTATGACATCTATTCCCTTGACGTTCGAAAGATTTATGTTCATCGGGATCCCTTGCGCATAGGTTAAGAGTCGTTCTACAATAATATCACGGATTGTCCCGCATTCAAATGCCGGCAGGAGCAAAGAGGCTTAAAAACTTAGAATCGGTTTTGAGGAAAGGCGTTGGAATGCGCCATTATCAGATTATATTTGTAGTTCCGCTGCCGATAACGAATAACCAATAACAAATAACCAATAACCGGCCAGAATATAATGCCATCATTCATTGGAGAGAAATATCTTCTTAGGTCCGGAACCGCCTTGAGGCTGTTCAAGGGGGTCCGGGATTTGCCGATTGTGGATCCGCACAACCACGCCGACGTCGCGGAGCTTGCGGAGAACCGGAACTACAGGGATCCGTGGAGGCTTTTCGCCGAGACCGACCACTACGTTTGGGAGGTGATGCGGAAGCGTTCTGTGCCCGAGGAGTTCATCACCGGCGGCGCTCCGCCCATGCGCAAGTGGCTGGAGCTGGCGGCCGTCTTCCCCGAAATCGCGGGAAATCCGGTCTACGAATGGATACATCTTGATCTGAGGCGCAGCCTGGGGATTGGTGAGACACTCGGCCCCGGAACTGGGCGCGTGATCTGGGACAAGGCGTCCAAGGTTCTGGCCCGCAAGGACATGCGTCCGCTCCAGCTCCTCGGGAAGATGGGCGTAGAAGTAATGTGCTCCACCGACGATCCTGCGGACCTGCTTGAGAATCACTCCAAGGTCAACGCGGCCGCGGGGAGGACGCTGGTGAGGCCCACGTGGCGTCCGGACAAGGCGGTGAACATATTCTCCCCCGGATGGCCGGGCTATGTCCGCAGGCTCGGCGAGAGGTTCGGGATCAGGATAGGCAGCCTTGACGAACTGATGTCGGCCCTCTCCATATCCCACGACTATTTCCACGAATGCGGATGCCGCGCAAGCGACCACGGTGTGCGCGCGCCGCTGTCCGGAACGCCCTGCCGCGCGAAGGCGGCGAAGGCGTTCAGGAAGGCGCTGCGGGGCGCCAGGCTTTCCGACGAGGAGACGGCGGCCTTCATGGGGCATGTCTTCGGCGAGATCGCCGAATTCGATTCGCGCAGGGGGTGGGTCTTCCAGATACATGTCGGAGCGGTCCGGGACGTCAGGGACAGCCTTTTCGAATCGCTGGGTCCCGACACCGGCGGCGATGTCTCGGACCATTTCATAGACGTCCTCGGCCCCCTGCGCCCCTTCCTCAACCGCTTCGACGGACGCCTGAAGGTCGTGCTCTACTGCCTTGACCCTGGGCACCAGGCGACGCTGGCTACCCTGGCCAGGGCCTTCGGCTCCGACGTCAGGCTCGGCTCCGCATGGTGGCTCTGCGACACACCGGTGGGCATGAAACGCCAGCTCGAATACGTCGGCAGCGTCGACCTCCTTGCGAATTTCGCGGGGATGGTCTCGGATTCGCGCAAGCTCCTGTCCTACGGATCCAGGCATGAGATGTTCCGCAGGGTGCTCTGCGACGTCCTCGGCGACATGGTCGGCTGCGGGCAGATGCCTGAAAAGGCGGCGCTCTCATTGGCCAGAAGAATCTGCTACTCCGGCCCTAAGGAGTTCTTTGGGATATAGATTCAGGCCCCCGCAGGAAAACACATATATTGAGGAATACCGTCCACCCGGGAAGGTATTTCAGTTCAGGTTTCCGGCTCCCCGCAATGGCAGGACGCAAAAGCAATTTCCCCCCTCTTTCATCCACATTGATGGGGGCGGGCCAGGAAATCTGAAATTATGCGGCAATTAATTCTTGCGGCCTCTTGACTATTTCATTTTCAATACTAGTTTTCTGCCCCTGCCACCTGGAAATCCTCAGAAGGGCGGCGGTCGTGGAGGAGTCTCTGCCGGGGCGGAAGCACCTTTGCAACGGCATGGGATGCAGTGTAGTGTTTTGTTAAATCTCCGTGTCCTGACCAAAGGACTTTAGCGAGGTCAACCATGAGCAAAAGCAAGACGAAGGCACCGACGAAAGCACCGACGAAGGACAAGGCGAAGGCCCGGCCTTCAATCAAGCAACCGGCGAAGAAACCTGCTGTCCAGGCCATGCCGAAGCAGGCTCCGCCGAAGACGCCGCCTCCGAAAGCCGCCGTCAGTCAGCACTCTGCTGCCGGCAAGGCCGCTCCGGCGAAGATCCATTCCGGGAAGGCGCCGAAGTACAAGATCAAGACCACGATGGATCATGACGGGATAGACTTCTCCCAGCTCAAGGGCAAGAAGAAGAAGTTCTACGAGTCCCTCATACGGGTCAGGGATGAAATCCTCGGCCAGTTCAAGTTCCACTCGGAGGAGGCGCTGGACAGCAACGCGGCGTCGGGCCTCGCCGGAAGCATGTCCAACCACATGGCCGACTACGGCAGCGACAACTTCCTGCACGAGATGGAGCTGGACATGATGTCGAACGAGGGCGAGGTCCTGGAGATGATCGACGAGGCCATCGACCGCCTCGCGACCGCCGATTTCGGCAAGTGCCTGGACTGCGGCTGCGATATTCCCGAGGAGCGTCTTGAGATCAAGCCTTACGCCCGCTTCTGCGTCAAGTGCAAGGCCAGGCGCGAGGAGGCCGGGGACGACATCCTCGGATGAGGATTTTTCCACTTGGACATCCACACCCAGATAGAGCCTGGCAGGAATTCCGACAAGAAAGTCATCTGCGCCTGCACGGCTTCAGCCGCGTTCATAGTCCTTATCGACCAATACAGCAAGGTGCTGGCGGAGAGCCATCTGGCCTCCGGCGCGGTGAAGGTGCTGCCGTTCTTCAACCTGGTGCATGTCAGGAATACGGGCTGCGCCTGGGGCATGATGGCGGGCAGCGGCGTGATTCTCCTGCTGATTTCCTTCGCCGCCTTCGCGCTGATCGTCTTTTACATGAGGAAGCTCTCCGAGGGCTGGACTGAGCGATATTTCGCCCTGTCGCTTGTCCTTGCGGGAATTGCCGGCAATTCCATAGACCGGATCTGGCGCGGATCGGTGGTGGACTTCCTGGACTTCCACGCGGCGGGACGGCACTGGCCTGCGTTCAACGTGGCGGACAGCGCCATTTGCGTCGGAGTCGCAATATATATAATTTCCTCCTATCTCCGCCCGCATCCCTCCGAGCATCCGCTGGTCAGGAAATAGTTCAGGAGCCCCGTTGGACAAGCGTCCCATAGTCGTCATAGCCGGCCCGACGGCCTCCGGCAAGAGCACACTTGCGATGCGCGCGGCGGAACTGCTTTCAGGCGAGATAATCTCGGCCGACTCCATGCAGATATACAGGGGGCTTGACATCGGGACCGCGAAGCCTTCCCCAGAGGACAGGGCGAAGGTCCGGCACCATCTCGTTGACCTGCTGGACATTTCCGAGCCTCTGAACGTATACCGCTATGTGGGCTTGGCGGAGTCGGCTGTCCGCGATATCCGCGGCCGGAACAAGACACCGATAGTCGCCGGCGGGACGGGCCTGTTCGTAAGGTCTCTGCTCTACGGGCTTGATCCGCTGCCGGCGGACGACGGGTTGAAGGCGAAAATACAGGCGGAATTCGGCGGAGAAGAAGGATTTGAAAGGCTTCTTGCGCTGATGATGCAGAAGGATCCTGCCGCCGCCGAAAAGTGGCGCGGGAACCGACGGCGGCTGATGCGGGCCTTTGAGGTCCTGACCCTGGCCGGCAGGTCAATACTTGAACTCCAGAAGACCTGGAAGGGCGAGCTGAAAGAACCGGCCATCGGTGTCTTTTTGAAATGGGAAAGGGACGAACTGCGCCGGCGCATAGAGGCGCGGACCGACCAGATGCTTGCGGCGGGCTGGATCGATGAGGCCGCACGGATGATAGGGCGGGGGCTTCTTGATTCCCCTACCGCCTGGCAGGCAATAGGTTACGGCATCATAGGCCGGCATCTCGGATGCGGAACCAGCTTCGAAGAGATGAGGGCCGGGATCATCGGCGCCACCTGGCGTCTCGCCCGCAGGCAGGAGACATGGTTCCGGAACAAGCATCCCGAGCTGAAGACAGTCGAAATGCCGGCGGATTTGGACGGCGTCGTGGAGGAGATACGGCGGAGGATGGGGTAATTACCGACTGCGGCCGGCCGCGGCCGATTGCGGTCGGCTGGAGGACAAGTACAAACTCGGGCCTTGCTCCTTCAGGAACTTGACCAGCGACTCGTCCCACGCCGGCCGTCTGTATCCGAGGACGCCGTCGATTTTCGAACAGTCGAACCTGGAGTTGAGAGGCCGCGGCGCCGGCGATTTGAAGTCCGCGGTGGCGCATGGGGTTACTTCGGTTCTGAGTCCGAGCGTACGGAGGATCAGCTTGGCGGCGTCATGCCTGCTTGCATAACCTGCTGCGGCGAAATGGTATATGCCCTCGCTGCGGCGTTCCGCCAGGCGCAGGACGGCTCTGGAGACATCGCATGTCCAGGTGGGGGCGCCTATCTGGTCGTCGACGACCGCGATGCGGGGCTGTGTCTTCGCCAGTTCGGCGATCTTGCTGACGAAGTTCCGTCCGTGCCTGCCGTATGTCCATTCGATTCTGATGATGCAGTGCCTGCATCCTGAAGCGGCGAGTCCCTTTTCGCCTTCGAGCTTTGTGGCGCCGTAGCATCCGAGAGGGCAGGGGGGGGCCTTCTCGTCAAGAGGATCGGCCGTCCTGTCGCCGAAGACGAAGTCGGTGCTGACGTGGAGGACGTATTTACCTGCGATTTTCGCAATTTCCCCCAGCTCGCCCGGCGCCTCGGAATTCACGCGGCGGCACAAGTCCCGCTCCATCTCCGCCATGTCCACGTTGGTGTAGGCCGCGCAGTTGACTATGATGTCGGAGCTTCTCACAGCCGTCCTGAGATGCCCGGGATCCGTCACGTCGAATTCGGGGAGGTCATACGATAGGACTTCAAACCCGGCGGCAGCCGCGGCCTCCGCAAGATCCCTGCCGAGCATGCCCTTTGCTCCTAATATCGCAATAACGTCCATTTGCCGTTCCAGCATTGTGGGAGAGCTATACTCATTTAGCGTGAAAATTTACATTTTGACGGGCAAGATTTGGGATATGTTCGTTCAGCGTGAAATCTTCATTGTCTGTCTGCTGAATTCATGCTCCGGCAAAGCTGGAGGCGCATCCGGCCATCCCCTCATTTAGGCGGGTGTTCTGCCACCAGCCTCTGGACGAGCGCGAGTGACTCGAAGGTTCCGGCGTCGCTCCACCAGCCCTCCATCAGGCTGAAGCCCATGACGCCGCGGCGGATATATTCGTTGTTGACGTCGGTGATCTCCAGCTCGCCCCTGCCTGACGGCCTGAGACTCCTGATGATCTCGTAGACGTCGGAGTCGTAGAAGTAAATTCCGGTCACGGCGTAGCTGCTCTTCGGGACCTTTGGTTTTTCCTCTATGGCAACGACCTTGTTCCCTGATATATCGGCGACGCCGAAGCGGCAAGGATCGGCGACCGGTTTGAGGACTATGTGGGCACCCTTTTTGCATGACATGTATTTGCCCAGGTAGCCGCCGAGTGGATCCTCGAAGATGTTGTCGCCCAGGATTACAGCGACGCGGCTGCCAGAGGCGAAGCCTTCAGCCAGTCCGAGCGCCTGCGCGATGCCGCCGGCCGAGTCCTGGACCTTGTAGGTGAACCTGCACCCGAAACCCTTACCCGAGCCGAGAAGCCCTACCACGTCGCCCATGTGATCTACGCCTGTCACGATCAGAATGTCGTCTATGCCGGCGCCGGTGAGCTTTTCAATCGGATAATAAATCATCGGCTTCCTGCCGACCGGCAGAAGATGCTTGTTGGTCACGTTCGTGAGCGGCCTCAGCCTGGTGGCCGTCCCGCCGGCGAGAATTACGCCTTTTATACTCGTGATCCCGTTTGTATTCATGATCGGCCGTCCATTATTTAATAATTGCTGCTTTATCCTGCAAATATATATCGGCAGTCCGCTGTGTCCAATCGGTATCTCCACAAGCTGCGACAGCGTTCATACACCATTTACCATTCTCATATCCGCCATTCTCCGTCCGGCATACATTATTAGTCGCGGTCAAGAATAACCGCGCGCGCTAAGCATTAAGCATCCCGGGCTCCGCCCAAAAAAAACTGAAAAAAATGGTCTGGGCCCCTTGACTTGTGGAAAAAAATGGAATAAATTGGATAATAATGGAAGGTATTGGAAAAATGATTCGCTTCTGTGGACAGGATAAATGCTCGATAGACGCCAACGGCAGGATCAAGCTCAGCCCGCGTTTCATCAGCGACTTCCTCGGCCAGGATGAGGGGAGCGTGGTCTTCCATTATCTGCCTGAAGGCACATTGGCGCTCTATCCCGAGAATGTCTACAAGGAGATGCGCAGCGCAGAGCAGCATCCGGCCGCCCGCGCGGCGGAGAGCATGGTCTTCAGGCGGACCCTCAGAAAGTTCGGCGCATTGAGCCAGACGCAGAAGATAACGGAACAGGGGCGCATCACCATCCCCCCGATGTATAGGGAGATTACCGAACTTCAGCCGGGCGGCGAGGCGGTACTGGTGGGCGTAGAAATCGGAGTCGAAATATGGAACGCGGCCAAGTGGGACGCCGAGCTCAAGCGGATAATCCTCCATTCCATGGAGAAGGGAGACAGGGAGATGGCGGCGGATCTTTCGCCGCAGGACAAGGCGTTCAGCGGATTCTCAATAGATGAAAATAAAATAAGGAGGACATGAGATGGAAACCATGATTCTTGCGGAAAGGCTTAGCCGGCCCGGCAAGCTCTTGAAGTCCGGACTTCCCAAATGCTCATGGTGCAGGAGCATATCCGACGACAACGGGAAGCACGAGCATTCCCAGCTTGAGATCGGCGGGATAGACAAGCTTTCAGGGCGCCCAATCTGCAGGCAGTGCCTCGACGCCGCCCTGAAGATCGAGACGCTCTTCTTCAGCGGCAAGGGCAGCCTCATGAAGACGGCGTGAAAAGGCGGCTGAAACCGCATAATTTAAATGAGGTGGAAAAATGGAAATGGCGGCGGCGCAGGGCACCGGGATCAAAGGACGGAGATTCTTAATCTGCATGGTGCTTCTGCTTCTGTCCTTCCTGCTCCTCGGCGCGGTGAGGATCAACAGCAGCGTCGTCACGGCTAGGAACAGCAGGGCCGCCGAAAAGCAGGCCTGGTCCCGTCTACTCGAAAGGACTGCCTCTGAAATACCGGCGGAGAATTCCATGTCATACAGGGAATCCTCGTCTGCGGATCCATATTTCTACCTCCTGGCCAACACTGTGGACCTGAGGATTCCGGAGCAGCTCGCGGACGTCCGGTGATGAATATCAAAAATATGATGCACTCAATATTTCCGTAAACGTTGAAAGGAATAACCACCTTATATGGGATGCGGTGAGTATGCCGCTTTCGCCGAAAGCGGCACTGGCGACTTCGGCGAAGTTGCCATACTGCCTGCATCAGCGTGTTCGTAAACGACCAGCCGTAACGGTTGAATATTTTGTATGATTCAGCAAACTACGCCCTTTTGCTGAATTCATACATAAAGAAAAATGCAAAATCGTTAGTTTTGGTGTTCAAAACTGAGATTCTTCGCGGTTCTCCGTTAATATTTGTCAGAAACAATCTGGATTTTGCATTTTTCCTATGTAAATATTCAGCGAAAGGACGCAGTCCACTGAATATTTGCGATGAAAATAGAGCAGTATAAAAGAAGAACCTTCATAATCCTCCTCCTTTTCTCCCTTTGGACGGCCGCCCTGGCCGTCCTTCTTTTTTATCACGGGGTTGTGAGGCGTGACACACTCCTCCAGGAAGGCATCAGGCTTGCGTGGAGGACCGGCAAGATTCCGGCGGGAAGGGGGCGGATACTGGACCGGAACGGCCGGGCCCTCGCCTGGACTGAGCGCTACTTCGACCTAGTCGTCGACAAGGGCGAACTGGTGGGCAGGCACAGGGACGCCGCGAAGGTCATGGCCTCGCTGTCGGAGAAGTTCCCGTCGCTGAGCCGCGTCGAAGGCGCGGAAAACCTGTATCGGGCAAAAGGCCTTTCTCCGTCGGAAATGGATTCCCTCGGCGACTACATCTCAAGATATTCGGGCATAAGGATCTCGCCCAGGCTCGAGAGAAAATATGTGGACTATGAGAACGTCAGGAGGCAGCTCGGAAAGACTGCCAGCATTGACGGTGTCCTCTCCGGCATCGACGGCATTGAGAAGGAGAGGGATGCCGAACTCCGAGGGGAAGACGGCATATACATGGTGATGCTCGACCGCTACGGCAGGATCATCAAGGGGAGCTCCAAGGTCAAAAAGGAGATGCTGCCGGGAAAGGATGTAGTGCTCGACAAAAGCATCGAGGAGATGAAGTAGGAAATAGTCGCCGGTCGCGAGTCCGGTTACCGATAGTTTGCGCCAGGTTTCGCCAGACTTCGGCAGGCTTCGTTATTTCCGATTTGTTCTAATCAGCCGACACCTGAAACCAATAACTGATAACGAACAACCATGCCCCCTCAACCCGAAAAAACAGTTTCTCGCGATGCCGGCCTTGTCCCTGCGCTGGTCTACGTGATCATGTTCCTGCTGGGCCTCTGGGGCTGCCTGGCGGTCTACAACGCCACGGTCTACAGCAGTCTGCCGTTCAACTTTGCTGCAAGGCAGTTCCTTTGGCTTGTCATAAGCATCTGCTGCCTTTATGCGGCGTCAAGAATCCCTTTCAGAATTTACTACGAGAATGCGGTTCTGTGGGCGGCGCCTGCATATGCGCTTCTTCTGCTGGTGCTTCTCTGCGGAGCGTCCGTCAACGGGATGCGCGGCTGGTTCTCGTGGGGCAATGTGTCCCTCCAGCCGAGCGAGATAGCCAAGCCGTTCTTCGTCCTGCTCCTCTGCAAGACCGCGATGAGGGGGGACGGGAAGATGAGGCATTTCCTGAATCTGTTCGTCCTGACCTGTCTATGGATAGCGCCTGTGGCCTTGGAGCCTGACTGGGGGACTTCCCTTGTTTATCTTGCGGGCTTTGTGCTGGTCTATTTCAGCAGCGGCGGATCGGTTCTGATGCTCGCGGGATCGGCGCTGGTTTTCGCGCTGGCGGTCCTAAGGGCCATGGCCGGCAAGGCATACATGATCAAAAGGCTTGCGGGCTTCATAGATCCTTCCGGAGACCCTTTCGGCGCAGGATGGCACGTGCTGCAGTTCCAGTATGCGATCGCGCGCGGGGGCTTCTGGGGCGCCGGATGGGGGAAGTCGGTATGGGCGAACTCATATCTTCCCCTTTCATACAGCGACTCGTCCTTTGCCGCTCTTGCCGAGGCCGTCGGCTTCGCCGGCAGCTTCCCGGTGATCGTGTTCTTCGCCTCGTTGGGTTTCGCGGCATACATGCTTTCAGGCAGAGTTTCCGATCCTGCAAGACGCCTGGTCATAAGCTCACTGGTCCTCGTGATAGTATTCCAGGCCTTCCTGCACATCAGCGTCAACGTCGGGCTCATCCCGCCAACCGGCATCACCCTCCCGATGGTCAGCTACGGCGGAAGCTCCCTCTTCTCCACCATGATCTCCGCGGGCATCATCCTGAGCGCGGCAAGAGGGGAGGGGAGCGGGAGCGGGAGTGAGAGAGGGAGAGAGTGAATGGTGTTACTGTGCGCGGCTATTCTTAGCCGCGACAGATGCCGGATAACTGGCTTCAGGAGAGCCGCTGCGCCGCTTCCCGAGCGAACCTGAACAGCCTTTCGATGGCCTTGCGGTCGGTGTAGTAGCCGGAATCCTTCGTCGTCCGCTGGCGGATGACGAGTATCTGCATGCCGCCTTCGTCCTTAATTTCGGTGTCAATGGCGCATGGTTTGACGGAGAAGAACCCTGCGGCCTTGTTCTCCGCCTTTATGAATTTTGCGGCATCCTCGTAGATCAACTTGAGCTTGTTTCCCATGCCGAACTCCTTCTTCGCGACGAGCACGCAGTAAAGATACGGATAGTCGGTGCCCTGGACGTTGTTTAGGACGACCTGGACTTGGAGGCCGAAAAAGCTTTCCCCCAGCGCCGGATACTGCAGGATCAGCTTGGCGTCGGCCGGCAATTCGCCATTCTCCGCCTTGACCACCGCCATCTGGGCGCTCATGTTCTCGCCCTCCCGGCGCGACGCCTCCCACAGCGACCATACATAAAGGAGATTTTCAATTTTCACGGTCAGAGGCGCGTTGACCAAGATCGTCCGGACTCCCGTGACCCAGTGGGGTAAAAAAAGGACAAATACATCTATGCAGAGCGCGAAACCGGCATTTATAAAACCGAGCCCAATTAGGGAGAACCCAAGAAATCCGGCGCCGCCCAGCAATACGAACAAGGCGAAGAGTCCGCGGGGGCATGTGATGTCCAGGAAGCTCCTGTCCCATTTCTTGGTGCTCTCGGCGATGTCAAGAATTTTCTGGAGCTGGGCCTTGTCCGCGGCGCGCCATTGCTCGTCGGCGCCGAGCTTTTCGGGCTTGTTCGTGTATCCTCTTACAATCCCCAGAAGAGAGGCGCAAAGGAGCAGGAAGGCGCCCGGCAGGATAAGAAATCCGGATACGGCTTGCATTGCGAACCCTGCGGCCAGAAGAAGCAGTATCACTGCGAGCCTCCGCCCGTACGGCATCGATTTCGCCAGGAAAAAATGGATATCTCCGCGCCTTTTCGGATCTGGAAGCATCAATTCACCTTTGCCCGAATAATATAGAGCCCGTCCACAAAAATGGTTTTTTAGAAATTGTTTTCGCCCGGGATGCC
>CAZWRV010000023.1:0-69645 GCA_964636325.1 uncultured Victivallaceae bacterium
GATGGAGGGCGAAGCCGTGCTGAGCCGCGGTTGAGCTTGGCTCAACCCTCCGGATAACGATAAAGTTCGCGACGAAGATGGGCGAGTTTCAGAGGAGCTGCTTCGCCAGGTGGGCGCCTCTGAGCCTGATGCATAAGGACAGGATCTGCTTGACCGGCCAGTGGATGTTCAAATGCTATCTGACTGCCGTGAACTTCTTCTGCATCTTGAATATCTTCTCGAGCCCGGCGCCGGCGGCCTTCATCATCTTTTCGAGCTGTGCGTGGGTGAAGGTCCTGTCCTCGGCGGTGGCCTGGAGCTCGACGAATCCGCCCTTGTCGGTCATGACGACGTTCATGTCGACCTCGGCGGCGGAATCCTCCTCGTAGCAGAGGTCGAGGAGGACTTCTCCCTGGTGGACACCTACGCTTACGGCGGCCACGTTGCACAGGATTGGGGACTCCTTGAGCTTGCCGGAGGATAGAAGTTTTCCAATCGCCAGGGACAACGCGACCATGCCGCCGGTGATGCTGGCGCAGCGCGTGCCGCCGTCGGCGCCGATGACATCGCAGTCGATGAAGATTGTTCTTGGACCAAGCTTTTCCAAGTCGACCGCGGCCCTGAGGCTCCTGCCGATGAGGCGTTGGATCTCATGCGTCCTTCCTCCGACGTGTCCGATCTCCCGCCTGTTCCTGTCGGCGGTGGATCCGGGCAGCATCTGGTATTCGGCGGTCAGCCATCCGCCCGGCACCTTCTGCGCCTTCATCCAGTGGGGAACCTCCTCCGCGACGCTCGCCGAGCATATCACCCTGGTGCTGCCGAATGCGACAAGCGCCGATCCGGCGGCGAACTCCAGGTAGCCGGGCTCGATTGCCATTTTGCGGAGCTCGCAGCTGCCGCGTCCGTCTTTCCTCGCCATGATACTGCCTCCATGCCCGTGCAAATGCGCCAGGCTGTGATATATTTAGATTTTGCATTTCATCAAGGCAAGCCAATTGCAAAAGGCGGCAATTGGCGGTGTTCAGGTGTCAGCGTCCAGGTGTCGGGAGCATGAAAAAGCTATTCTCTGTCGAGTTTTTGCTGATTTCGCTGAAACCTGACACCCGACACCTTGGATGCAAAACTTTAGTTGTGCAATTGCCTCCATGATTTCAAGCAAATATACATATCACATGGCTCATTTTCAAAAGCCTGCTCTTCTGGCGGCGGCGGTCCTGTCGCTGCTCCTTGCGTCCGGATGCGGCAAAAAGGCCGAGGTCTATGATCCCCCGAATTCCAGGGCCGAGCTTGTAATCGAGCTCAACAAGGCCCTTCTGCGCAAGGATCACGCGTCGGCAGTCAAGAAGGTTGAAAGGCTGCGCAAGCTCGACCCGTCCAACGTATTCCTGGCCAACCTTGAGATATCGGAGAGAAACAACGGGATCATAGCTGAGGCGCAGGAGCTACTGGACAAGGGCGACTATGATTCCGCGGCCCGGAGGATAGGGGAGAGCATGAAGTCGTTCGGGATGCAGGAATCGCTGTCGGCTGCCAAGGCGGAGCTCGACAAGGCGGCCGAGATTGCCGGAATATTGTCGCTGTTCGAGTCGGGGGACTATGACTCCACGAAGCTTGCCAGATGTTCCGCCAGGCTCAAGGAGTTCTCCTCGGCGTCTAAGGACGCGCAAATATTCCTGCCTCTTGCGGAAGACAGGCTGAAGGAGGCCGCGGTTCTGCAGGACTGGGAGAGGGAAAGGACGGCGGAGGATCTGCTCTCCGACTACGATATGCTGCTCGCGGCCAAGGACCCCCTTGCGGAAACGGTGCTTGCAAATATTGCCATTTTTAATCCGAAACTGCCTATAATAAGCAAATATCTAGACTATATTAGCGCCTCCGGCAGGAATCCGTGCTGGTTCTGCCCGCCTTCGGACGAGAAGGGCAAGAAGAGGGAATGAACGTCCACCCGGCCTTGCGATCAGGCCGATTATCTCTAATGCCTCATCATTTATTAACAAGATAAGGAAACAAAATGAAAACGAAGCTGCTAGTGACCGCCGTCATTTCGATGATGGCTTATGCGGGGGCGCTTATGGCCGCCGACGAAGCCAAGCCGGAGCAGAAGCCTGACGCCGCGCCGGCCGCGGCCCCCAAGGCCGACGCGCCAAAGACCGACGACAAGGCCGCCGACGAGGCGAAGGCGCCGTCGTTCGAGTCAATGCTCGCATCCCTGCCCGATCCTGTGGCGACGATAGGGGACGGCAAGATATCCAGGCAGGACGTCGCCGATGAGCTGCAGCCGATGGCGAACATGATGAAGAAGCGCGGCGGACGGGATATCACGCCGGAGATATTCGATCTCGCGGTCCGTCAGACCGTGGACGATATGATCAACAGGGCCGTCCTAATCGACATGGCCAAGGCGGAGGGTGTTCCGCTGCTCACGCCCGAGGACAAGAAGGTGGACGACAAGCTCGCCGAAATCAAGAAGCAGTTCAACTCCGAGGACGACTACAAAAAAATCCTCCAGGAGCAGGGCATCGGAGAAAAAGATCTTAGAAAGCGCATCGCGGTGGGGCTGACTATAGAGGATCTCATAGAGAAGAAGATAAAGGCGTCGATCAAGGACGAGGACGTGGAGAAGTTCTACAGGGAGAACCAGGAGACCATGTTCAAGAATCCCGAGATGGTCGAGGCGTCCCACATCCTGCTCAAGATCGAGGAGCCTGCCAAGGAGGCCCTGGACAAAATGGATGACGAGCAGAAGAAGAAGGCTGTCGACGAAGCCAAGGCCAAAGCCCTCGCCAAGGCGAAGGAGATCCTCGCCAAGGTCAAGCAGGGCGAAGACTTCTCCAAGCTCGCCAAGGAAAACAGCGCATGCCCCAGCGGCAAGGAGGGCGGAAGCCTCGGGAAATTCCCCAAGGGGAGGATGGTCAAGCAGTTCGAGGACGCCGCGTTCGCGCTCAAGCCCGGCGAGGTCAGCGAAGTCGTCGAGACGCAGTTCGGATACCACATAATAAAGACTACGGCGAAGGACGAGGCGGGCACGGTTCCGCTTGAAAAGGTCAAGGATGATATACGCAAGCAGCTCGTCGGCCAGAAGATGCAGAAGGAGCTCGAGGAGAACAAGGAGAAGGCCAAGATCAAGATACTACTCCCTCCGCCGAAGGAAGGCGCGCTCCCGATGGAGCTCGGCAAGCCCGGCAAGGACGGGGCGGACGACGAGGACGACGACGAGGGGGGCGAGGACGAGGAGGATTGAAACCTTCACGCCACTCCGCGTACAAACAGAAGCCAGCGAGCCCATCCGTCAGAAGATGGGCTTTTTTTTCAATTTTCCATCCTCCCCACGGCACGATGATGCGCAGGCTCTGAACCGCAGCGCCGACGGATATTGTCGCAGCGCCGGAAATCTGAAATTGGACGAGACGACGATGGACCGCATTGAAACACTTCTGGGAATAATCTCCCGGCGACGGAGCGTGAGGAGCTACAGGGAGGACATGCCCGTCTCCGACGAGAAGATACGCATCTGCATCGAGGCCGCCCGTCTTGCGCCCTCGGCATGCAACAGGCAGCCGTGGCGCTTCATAATAGTCAAGGATCCCGCCCTGCGCTCGGAAATCGCGGGAGGCTGCCTTCTCCCGGGACTCGGCATGCAGTGGGCGGGCAAGGCGCCGGTGATCGTCGTCCTCTGCGCCGCCCTGGACTTCGTCACGCACAAGGCCGCCCCTATGGTTTCCGGCGTGCAATACTGGCTCGTAGACGCCGGCATAGCGGGCGAGCACTTCGTCCTGGCCGCGGAGGCGCAGGGCCTTGGGACGTGCTGGATCGGATGGTTCAAGGAGAAAAGCATAAAGAAGCTGCTGGGCATACCTCGCTCCGTGAAGGTCGTCTCGCTGATCACGCTCGGATATCCCGCCGAGGTCCGCGATGCGAAGGCCAGGCTGCAGTACGAGCAGATCGCCTTCGCAGAGAAATGGGACGATTCGCCGAAGTGAATCGGAGCCGGAAGTTTCAGAGGAGAGTGGCCATCTGCGGTGCCCGCAGTTCTGTCGGCGAGAAACCGAAAATGTGGTTTTGAGAGGCAAAACCCTCCGCGCCTGGCCTGCCGCGCCAGACAGTTTTGCCGGTCGGAAACTTTAAGTGGCGCAGGTATTCTTACCTGCGATGCCGCAGACAGGCATGTCTGCGTTTCTTGAGGCGGGTTTCGGAGGAGGATGACTGAGGCACGGCCTCGCCGTCGTCATCTTCGCCAGGCAAGGCCGGCCCGATGCATGATTCACCTGCGGGAAGTTGTTGGGGCGTGCTGTCATAGGTGCGGTACCCACCCAGCTTAACGGTTACTCACTCGGAAAGGATTTTTCGGGCATATCGCCTGACGCATCCTGACGGGTGTTTCAAATATTTCCCCGCCAGATCCTTGCTGTCGGCGCCCAGCTTTCGGAGGCTTTCCGCGGCGGCAAGCTCGAGCCGCCATGTGACATCGAGCTCCACCCTGCCCCCCTGGAGCTTCGAACGCGACGGAAGGTCGCTGCGGCAGAGCATGCTCCGAATCGCATTCGCCGAACTTCCGTCCCCTATTTTCCCAAGCGCCTTGACTGCGGCTACGAGGGCGCCCTGATCCGCTTTCGGATCCTGCAGAATATTCTCGAGGGACGGAACCGCATCACTGCATTTCATTTCCCCGAGGAGCGCGACTGCGGCCTTCCATATCGGCGCCGCCTTTCCTGACCACCAGGTGCCTTCCGGCGCCATGGTCAAGTCCAAGCGCTCATCGACGCAGCGGATCAGTTCGGGAAGGCCTGCGGAATCTTCCATGAACGCAAGGAAGAGGGCGGCCTTCGCCCGTTCCTTCGGGTCGGCGGACTTCAAGGCTGCCCGGAGTTTCTCTGGCGGATTTTCCAGCTTGAGAAGATCCCTGAGCGTATGAGCCTTGCTAGGATCAATCTTCCCTTTGAACCTCAATGAATGGAGTTTCTCCGGCTTCCATGCGTCATTGTGGTAGCCGCTTCCACTTTTCTTCAGAGCTCCGGTGGCGGCAAGCCGCTCCTGGAGCCGCTTCACGTCTAGGTTTCTGGGGCGTGTCTTCATCTTCGACGACAACGCCGCGGCGATCCCCGCGGCCTCGCCCGTCCTCTGCATGTCGCGCATCATGCGCATCTGGTTGTGCGCGTCGAAGTCCATGGACAGCGCGCGGCACGCCACGAGCATGTTGGCGATGCCGGCTGGCAGCATAGTCCTGTAGGGGATTTCGCATCCTATCAAAGTCCCCCACATGCCAAGGCCCCAGCACCAGAACATCGCCTCGACGCTCTCGCTCTCGCTGTCGGAGGCATGGTTGTCGTAGTGCGAGTAGGAATATGCGACGACATCGTCGAACTCGCGGCCGCAAATCTCGTCGGAAAACTTAAGGGAATAGTCGCCGGCCACCTGCCTGCTGTTCCTCAGGCCGAGTATGGGCGCGAAATAGAGGAGCCTGCCGTTCTCGTCGAAGCGATCCTTCCAGTACTGAAGGATTCCCGCCGTCCTCGCCCTTGTCATGTCCCAGGGGTCGGTCGGATCGCAGTAGCCTGCGTCATAGTTGTGGTGCGAAAGCGCGATCCTGCCGCCCTCCTTCCTCCACAGGACGCAGGAGGACTGCGAGTAAGGATGGGCTGCGCAGTCCGACGGCCGGCCGAACGTGCAGTCCGCCCCGGCCATCGCGGCGACGTCGCCGTCGCCGGTGCAGTCCACGAAGACGTTTCCAGAGCATACAGTCGTTCGGGCAGGGCCTGCGAGGACGACGGACTTTACGGAAACAAGCTTGTTCGCGGCCTTTTTCCCGCCAGCGGACTTCACGGCATATGCGGTGTTTTCAAACATGATTTCCGCTCCGGCATCAACGGCCATCCGCTGAAGGACGATCTTCTTCACTTCGGGATGGAAGCCGGTGACTTCGTTCCCGCCGGAAAAGAGAGTCGTGAGCTCCTGGACTTTACTGTCGATCTCGTCCTGCAGCCCTCCCGCAACGCCGTGGTAGTAGACGTGGATGGTCCCGCCGGTTCCGATTCCGCCGAGGCAGGTGGACGACTCGACGACTAGGGTCTTCGCGCCCTCCCTGGCGGCCGCGATCGCTGCCACTGCACCGGAAGTGCCGCCGCCGCAGACAATTACATCTTTCTTCAACGCCGCAGAAGGGAGTCCGCGGACCGTGGAGTCCTTCGCGGCCCCCTTCCCCGGCATCTTGATTCCTTCAATCGCATCAAGGACCGCCGGGGCGGTCTTTTCACCCGACTCCATGAGGCGGGCTAGCAGGCCGTCCCTGTCGGCAAAACTGAAACTCCCCTCGAGCATTGCCGCGGTAGAAAATAGGTTCGCCGCCTTGGACGACACGGGCCTAATCCCGTCCGTCCGCCTCGGAACACTCAATCCGACCACGGAGGCGTGCGTCATGAGCGCCTTCCTCAGCGGCGCGAACTCCTTCCTCAGGTGCTCCAGCATCTCCGGAATCAGCAGGCGGCCCGAATAAATGTCCCGGGAAGATTCATATTCCACAGCAACCTCTTCCTTCCATGGGGTCCTCTTGAAGAGTATCCGTCCGGCGGGACACTCCGCGTTCTTCGGCAGCTTTTCGACGCCGTCCACTCCGTTCATGAAGAAGGAAAAAACGGAGTCCCCCTCCCATTCCGACGAAACCTTGTCCCCGACGCAGCGCCCGAGAAGGCGGCCGTTTGTGGCGTCTACGAGAACCCGGCAGAGCATCTTGAAGGCGCCCGACTTTCCGGCGACCTCCAGGCCCGACGCCAGCCCGCCGCGGAGAAGCACGCCGACCGGATGGCAGTAGTGCAGGACGTCGAAGCGGCCTTCGGCCATCTTCAGAAGGTTGAGTTCCGCGACGACCGGATCGATGCGGTCGCCGCACATCCCGCCGGTCCTGCCCAGCCTTTCCCTGAGCTGGTCCGCATGCTTCGATATTCCGCCTGCCAGCTCCAGGTTGAACGTCCAGCCGGCCTCCCAGCCGATCGACGGCCGCGGCTCCACCAGCATTACCCTGGCTCCCCCATCAGAAAGCGCGAACGCCGCACCAAGCCCTGCAAATCCGCCTCCGACAACTATCGCATCATAAGATTGCATATTCTTTCTCCTCCGGTTTTTTTTACATGATCCGTGCCTATGAAAACAAAATATCCGCTTTGAAATCCGGATTCATAGTGTATTATTAAGCAGTTATTATGTAATTTTCAATATAATACATGAACAGCCCTGCGGAATACATCGGCGCCTTCGGGCGGGTCTTCAAGTGCCACGTCTGCTTCCACGACTACGAGGGGCTTATCAGGAAGATTCACGGCGGTGTGATGCTGCAGCACTTCAACCCCTTCTGCGACAGGGTTAAGAAGAGCCGCGAATTCTGCGAGGCATGCACGGAGTTCGACGCATACGAGGTTCGTTCCCGGCTTGCCTGCGCCAGGGCGCCGTTCTTCAAGATATGCCACATGGGAGTGATGGAGGCCGTGGTTCCGCTCTTCGCCGGAACCAGGCTTGCGGCCGCGATGTTCGCGGGCCCGTTCCTCCCGGGGAAATACGGCCGGAGTTTCCGCGGTGACCTCCTCCAGCATCGGGTGTTCACCAAGGCGGCTCCTTCAACAGCAAAGCTGAAGGCGGGCCTGCGCACGATGGGAGAGGACTCCTGCCGGGATATCATGGGCTTCGCCGAACTTCTCGCCGCCAACATCGAAGCCGCATTCTTCGGCGGCGGGGCCGGTGAAGAGGCCGGCGGATACGCCGAAAGGATCCGCCGCTTCATAGACAGGGAATTCCGCCACGGGCTGTACGTTTCAGACGTCGCGAGACTGCTCGGCCTCACCGAGTCGCGGATCGTCCAGATATTCAGGGAGCAGTTTAAAAAGAGCTTCGTGGACGTCCTCACGGAGCGCAGGATGGAGCATGCGCGGCACCTGCTCAAGGAGTCGTTCCTGAAGATCGGGACCGTCGCGGCCGAATGCGGATACGGCGACACCGCATATTTCCACAGGGTCTTCAAAAGCTCGAACCGAGGCATGACGCCCGCCGCCTACAGAAAAAAAGTCCAGTCCTCATCCATGCCATTGACCGGAGCCGGGCCCTAAGCGGTTGAAAGAACCGGCGAAGCCAATATATTACCGCTCCACCAACAAGCGGGACGGCGGCAATGAACGACATCTTATTGGAACGGCTCAGCGCCCAGGTGCTGATCTTCGACGGGGCGATGGGCACTGAGATATACAAGCGGAACTACTTCATCAATACCTGCTTCGACGAACTGAGCCTGAGCGCGCCGTCTGTGATCGAAGGCATCCACCGGGATTATGTGAACGCCGGCGCTGAAGTGCTCACCACAAACACATACGGCGCCAACCGCAACAAGCTGTCACGATTCGGACTAGGCGAAAAGACCTCGGAGATCAACAGGGCCGGGGTCGCCGCAGCGAAGGCCGCGGCAAAGGAGGGCACGCTCGTCGCCGCCTCCGTCGGCCCCGTCGGCAAAATCCCCTATAACACGGGCGTCGCCGAGAAGGACATCGTCGCCATGCTCGTCGAACAGATTGCCGCGCTGGAGGCGGCAGGCGCCGACTTCATCGTCTTCGAGACGCTTCCGTGCCGCTCCGACGTCGAATTCGCGTTCAAGGCGGTCAATTCCGGATCGAAGCTCCCCTACCTCATGAGCTTCTCCGTGGACCGCAACGGCGAGTCGGCCAAGGGCGAACCGCTTGACATCCTCCTCAAACCGCTGGACCAGCCGGGCCGCAGGCCCAGCGCCCTCGGCATAAACTGCGGAACCGGGCCCGAAGGCGCGCTCGTCCCCCTCGAAAAGCTCCTGCACCTGAGCAAGGTTCCGGTCGTCGTCAAGCCCAACGCAGGCCTCCCCAAGGACGTCGAAGGCAGGCTCATCTACATGACCAGCCCGGAATACTTCACCACCTACGCGGTAAGGTTCGTCAACATGGGCGCCCGCGGCATCGGCGGATGCTGCGGAACCTCGCCCGACCACATCAGGGATCTCGCAAGAAGCATCAAGCCGCTTGTGAAGTCCGCCTTCTCCGTCAAGACATTGGAACTGGGCAAGGAGGCCCCCCTCAAGGATCCTGTCCCATCGCGCGAGAAGTCGGGGTTCGCCGCGAAGCTGGCGGACAAGCAGTGGGTCGCCACGGTTGAAATACTGCCTCCGCGCGGATTCAGCCTCGAACAGACGATCGAGAAGGCGAAGCAGTGCAAGGAGGCCGGCGTCGACGCCATGAACATCCCCGACGGCCCGCGCGCCAGCTCCAGGATGTCCCCGATGATCACCGCCTACAGGATACAGCACGAGGCCGGAATAGAGACTGTACTGCACTTTTGCTGCCGCGACCGCAACCTCATCGGGATGCAGTCCGACCTCCTCGGATGCGCCTCGGTTGGCATAGTCAATCTTCTCTTCATTACAGGCGACCCGCCGAAGCTCGGCGACTACCCGTTCGCGTCGGCCGTCTTCGACGCCGACTCCATCGGCATGGTGAAGATCCAGGCGAATCTGAACCGCGGAATAGACCTAGGCGGCCATCCGATCACCGAGCAGACAAAGGCGTTCATCGGAGTCGGCGCCGACCCCAGTGCCATCGACATGGCCCGCGAAATCCGCAGAATCCGCGAAAAGGCGGAGGCCGGCGCGGAATTCATAATCACGCAGCCAGTTTTCGCGACCGATCCGCTGCTTTCGTTCCTCGACAAGATACAGGACCTCAAGCTGCCCGTCATCGCGGGAATATGGCCGCTCGCAAGCTACCGCAACGCCGAATTCATGCGCAACGAGGTCCCCGGCGTCATAGTCCCCGACAGCATCATGGAGCGCATGGCCGCCATGAGGACCAAGGAGGAGCAGCGCGAGGAGGGCATCAGGATCGCCGTGGAGTCCGTCGAAAAAATCCGCCACAGGATCGCCGGCGTCCAGGTCAGCGCACCCCTCGGAAACGTCTCCACCGCAATAAGAGTGATCAAAGGATGAAACTGTAAGAATGAATGCTGCAGCCCGCATCAAGAAGGACATCTCCGCAGTCGCTCCCGCGCTGAGGAAGCTCGCGCTGGACGTGCACGCCAACCCCGAGCTCGGCTTCGAGGAGCGGAAGGCCTGCGCCTGGCAGGTCGAAATCCTGAGGAGGCACGGATTCGAGATCGAGAATCCGTTCCGCGGTCTTGAAACTGCGTATCTCGCGAAAAGCGGTTCGGGCAGGCCTGCGGTCTGCTTCCTGTCGGAATATGACGCGCTTCCCGGACTCGGCCACGCCTGCGGGCACAACCTTATCTGCGCGGCGGCTCTTGGGGCTGGGATTGTACTTTCGGATATCCTTCAGAAAGAAGGGACAAAAGGGACAGTCTATGTGGCGGGAACCCCCGCCGAGGAGGGCAAGGGCGGAAAGCTCCACTTCGTCTCCTCCGGAATTTTCAAGGGCGTCGATGCGGCGCTGATGGCCCACCCCGAGACCCGCACATCGGGCTGGAACGGCTGCCTCGCCATCGAGCGCTACGATGCGACGTTCAGAGGTAGGGCCTCGCACGCCTCGACCGCCCCTGAAAAGGGGATCAACGCGCTGGACGCCGTCCTGCTCCTCTTCCAAGGAGTCAATGCATGGAGGCAGCAGCTTCCGGAGACTTCGAGAGTGCACGGCATAATCACCAAGGGCGGCGACGCACCCAACATAATTCCGGACAAGGCATCCTGCAGGTTCTACCTCCGATCCGACAGAATGTCGTTCCTGAAGGTTATGGAGAGGCGCTTCAAAGACATCGCCCGCGGCGCCGCCCTGATGACTGGCGCGAAGCTGGAACTTGTGAAGGCGAAGGAGGGATACAAGGCCGGGGTCATAAACAATGTCCTCAACAGGGAGTTTGCAACGATCGCGGAATCCCTGGGCATGGGCGTACGCTCATCCGACGACGGCCGAGGGTCGAGCGACTTCGGCGACGTCTCCCAGGAACTGCCTGGCATCCACTTCTACTTCAAGGCGGTCACGGAGGACGCCCCTATACACTCGTCTAGGTTCGAACAGCTCACAGCCAAGGAATTCGCCCTCGACGCCATGCTCCAGGCCGCTGAGGCCCTGGCCATTCTTGGCCACAGAATATTGACGGACAAGAAGCTGCGGGACGAGGCCTGGCAAGATTTCCGGAACGCGCCGAAGTGAAAGCCGTGTCTCACGAGCCCGTCGGCAGGATTCGTGAGGCGTCGGCAGGCATCGGCAGGCATCGAATTTATCGACCGCGGTCGACCGCATTCGGCTGCGGCCAGCCCCAATCGGATTATTTAGGAGTTTTCGCCATGCAACTTCTCGAAGCAATCAGGACCAGGCGCAGCATACGGCGCTTCAAGCAGATCCCCGTGCCGGATTCCACGCTCGACCAGCTGGTAGACGCAGCCAGGTTCGCACCCTCGGGCGGCAACATGCAGCATCTCCGATATCTGATCGTTAGAACTCCCGAGATGGTAAAACAGGTCTTCGAGCACACCGCCTGGGGCGCGCATGTGAGGCCGGCGAGAAATCCCGTGTGGGGGAAGGACGCGCCACTCGCGTTCATCGCGGTCTTCACCAGCGCCGAGTCGGCCAGACATGTCCACGCCGACGCCGGCGCGGCCGTCCAGAACATCCTGCTGCGGGCCAGGGATCTCGGGCTCGGCACCTGCTGGATCGGCGCCTTCAAGCCCGAGAAGGTCGCTCCGATTGTCGGGCTGGGCCAGGACAGCGCGCTTCATTTCCTCGTCGCCGTAGGATACCCAGACGAGGATCCCGTCCAGGAAGACATCGGCCATGACGGACATAGGAAATACTATCTTGACAAGGACGACAGGCTCCATGTCCCTAAGCTTAAACTCGATGCGATACGGAAATTCAAATGAAACTTTAGGCCGCCATGGACAAGAATCCTGACAAAGAATATCTCTCGAATTCCTCACCATGCGGGATTACCAGGAACTACTTTCCCGGCGACAGCTACGACACTCCCGCCGGCAGGAAGCGCATGATCGACACCTTCCTGCTCAACTGCAGGTTCTGCCTCTACTCGCGGATCGTGAGGACGGTCTTCAAGGCCAACAGGATAGCGGTCGGAGGCCGGCTGAACCGCGTCACGTTCAACGAGCTTTCCTTCGACATGATCTCAAACGTCGAGGACAGCGGCGGGCAAATGCACTTCAGGGGGCTCGGAAACATCGCCAAGGCCGACGGCCCGGTCGTCCTCATCGGCAATCACATGAGCACCATGGAGACATTCGTTACTCCGGCGCTCATTCTCCCGCGCAAGAACGTCGGCTATGTCGTGAAGACTTCCCTTCTCACATATCCCGTCTTCGGGCCGGTGATCTCCAACCTCCCGAACATCGCGGTCGGCCGCGTCAACCCCAGGGAGGATCTGGTCACAGTCCTGGAGAAAGGCGTCGAACTCCTGGAAAAAGGAATCTCGCTCATGATCTTCCCGCAGGCCACCAGGAGCGTAGAATTCATCCCCGAAAACTTCAACACCATCGGGATCAAGCTCGCAAAAAGGGCCGGAGTCCCAGTCGTCCCGCTCGCCCTCAAGACCGACTTCTGGGGCAACAGCCGCATCATAAAGGAGTTCGGCCCCGTCCATCCGCGGAAACAGATATGGTTCCAGTTCGCAGAACCCTTACGGATCACCGGCAACGGCAAGGAGCAGCACGAATGGATGATCGAATACATCAAGGCCAGGCTGAAAGAATGGAACTCGCTGGAGGAAGCCAGACAATAACAGCAAAAGGAAATACTATGGAACTGAGAAGAACAGCGCTTTACGATTCGCATGCCAGTCTAGGCGCCAGGATGGTGCCGTTCGCCGGATGGGAGATGCCGGTCCAGTATCCGGAGGGGATCATAGCCGAACATAGCCACACCAGGAAGCTGGCCTCGGTGTTCGACATATGCCACATGGGCGAATTCAGGGTGAAGGGCGCAGGGGCGGCCGAGGCCCTCGACGGGATATTCGCGCGCCCCGTCCTCGACCAGAAGCCGGGAAGCTGCCGCTACAGCTTCCTGCTGACCGACCAAGGCACGGTGATCGACGATCTGATAGTCTACAGGATTGGCGCGGAAGAGTTCTTCATTGTGGTCAACGCCTCGACCAAGGACGGCGACGCGGAGCGCATCCGCTCGCTGCTGCCGCAGGGCGTCAGCTTCGCCGACGAATCGGACGAGACAGCGAAGATCGATCTGCAGGGCCCCGCCTCGGCGGGCGTTCTCGAACAGCTCGGCCTCGACAGGAAGGCCCTTCCCCCTTACTACGGTTGGATCAAGACTGAAATCGGAGGGATCCCCGTCCTGCTAAGCCGCACTGGCTACACGGGGGAACTGGGGTTCGAAATCTACTTCAACGCCAGGCACGCCGCCAAGATATGGGAACTCCTTCTGGCCCAGAAGGACGTGAAGCCGGCCGGACTCGGAGCCAGGGACACGCTCCGCCTCGAGATGGCTTATCCTCTCTACGGCCATGAGCTGAACCTCTCCACGACGCCCGTCGAGGCCGGCTTCGGGAAGATGCTCAAGCTGGAATCCGGGAGGAATTTCCCCGGCGCCGTCGCGCTGCGGAATTCGCGGCCGAAAAAGAATCTGGCCGGCGTCGTCCTCGACGGCAGGCGCGCCGCCAGGGAGGGGACCGAAATCCTCCACTCCGGAAAACCCGCGGGCAAGGTCACTTCCGGTGCTTTCGGCCCTTCAATCGGCGCGGCAGTCGCCCTCGTTTACCTTGATGCCGGAATCCCTACGGCCCCCGGGACAGAACTGACGCTCAAAACCGACAGAGCGGAGCTTAAAGGCCGTGTCGCGGAACTTCCGTTCTACAGGAACGCCACCACCCGCGCAAGCATCTGAAAAATTTAAAAAAATATTTTGCAAAAGCGCTTTTCATATTAAATAATAGATGTAGAGATATACTGGATTTCGTGGCCGCTTACAGAGCCGGCTCTTGAAAGGTAGCATCGCATATCCGGAGGATTTTGATGAAGAAATACACCAAGGAACACGAATGGGTGGAGATCGAGGGGGTCCAGGCCAAAATCGGCGTGACCGAATACGCCGCCAAGCAGCTCGGCGACATCACATACGTCGAGCTGCCCAAGAAGGACACCGACGTGATCGTCGGGGACGTCCTGGGAGTCATAGAGTCGGTAAAGGCGGCGTCCGACATCTACAGCCCCATAAGCGGAACGGTTTCAGAGGTCAACCATGAGCTCGACGACGATCCCAGCATAGTCAACCGCTCCGCGGAAGGCAAGGGCTGGATCTGCAAGCTGGAGAACATCGACGACGAGGAGCTCGAGGAGCTGATGACGAAGCAGCAGTACGACAAGTTCCTCAAGGACTCGGAGAAGTGATGAACACCCAGCATCCGACACTCAGCTCCCAACCGGCCAAGGGAGGCAGATGAAATTGGAAATTGGATATTCCTTGTTCGATATTGGACATTCAAACAGCTTCCGTACAAACTTAGAGCAATCCTAAACGACGGACCCCTCCTAAAGTGCCATACATCCCGAACACGGACGCCGACAGGCAAGAGATGCTGGAGACGGCAGGCTGCAGGAACTTCGAGGAGCTATGGGCCAAGGCCGGCATCGGCGATCCGGCGCCATCACTTGAAAAAATGCCCGCCGGGAAATCAGAATACGAAGTCGCAAGGCATCTCCGAAGCCTGGCCTCGCAGAATTCCACCGACCTCATCAACTTCCTGGGCAGCGGCTACTACGACCATATAATCCCAGCGGCGGTCGAGGCCATCATCGGGCGCTCCGAATTCTATACCGCATACACGCCCTACCAGCCCGAGGCTTCGCAGGGGACGCTCCAGGCCATTTACGAATATCAGTCGGCCATGTGCAGGCTCACGGGGATGCAGGTTTCCAACGCGTCGCTCTATGACGGCGGAACCGCGCTTTTCGAGGCCATGATGATGGCCGTCAGGATAACCTCGCGCAGGCAGGCGGTCATCTCAGGCGCAGTGTCGCCGATCTTCCGCGAGATGATCCGCTGCTACAGCCGCAACCTCGACGTCGAGCTGATTGAAGTTCCGCCGCACGGAACCGGTTCGGCGCAGGAGGAGCTGGCCGCCGCGGTGTCCGGCAAGTCCGCATGCGTCCTCGTCCAGTATCCGAACGTCTTCGGCACCGTGGAGGACTGGTCCGCCGCGGTGAAGGCCGTCCATGCGAAAGGCGCAATCGCGGTTTGTTCTACATACCCGATCGCGCTCGCGCTCATAAGGCCGCCCGGGGAGATGGACTTCGACATCGTCACCGGCGAGGGCCAGAGCCTCGGAATCCCGCTTTCTTTCGGCGGCCCGTACCTCGGATTCATGACCGTGAAGGAGAAATACATGAGGAAGATGCCCGGCAGGATCGTCGGGCGCGCCGCAGACGCCGCCGGCAGGACGGGCTACGTTCTCACGCTCCAGGCCAGGGAGCAGCACATCCGCAGGGAGAACGCGATGTCCAACATCTGCACCAATGAAAGCCTCTGCGCCCTCTCCGCCCTCGCCTATCTTACATGCGTCGGCAAGGACGGGCTGGTCCAGGTCGCGCAGCTCTGCGCCGCCAAGGCGAAATTCGCAAGGGACGAGCTGCTCAAGATACGCGGCATAAATGCTTTGGGCGATCAGCCATTCTTCAATGAATTCGTGGTCAGGCTGCCGGGCGACGCTTCGGAAATCGTCGGGAAGCTCATCGACAAGGGCTTCGCCGCCGGATTCCCGCTCGGAAGATACTATTCCGACCGCAAGGATCAGCTCCTCGTCGCAGTCACCGAGAAGCGCACGCGCGAGGAAATAAAGGCATTCGCAAACGCGATGGAAGCGGTTTTGCATAACTAGGATCGGGCTATGCTGATTTTCGACAAAGGGCGCGCAGGGCGCAAGGGTTCGAGCCTCCCGGAGCTGGATGTTCCGGCGGGGGACGGATTGCCTTCCAGCCTGAAGCGCGAAAAGGCGCCCGCGATGCCGGAAGTCTCGGAGCTTGAGGCTGTCCGGCACTTCTCCCTGCTCAGCCGCAGGAACATGGGCGTGGACACCAACTTCTACCCGCTCGGCTCCTGCACCATGAAATACAATCCGAAGTTCCACGAGCGGATGGCGTCGATGCCGCGCTTCGCGAACCTGCATCCCCTCCTGCCCCAGCTCAGACGCGGAGGCGCGCTGACGCAGGGGGCTCTGGCTGTGATCTACGAGACCGAAAGGATGCTCTCAGAAATACTTGGCTTCTCGCAGTTCACGATGCAGCCGCTCGCCGGCGCGCACGGGGAACTGACCGGCGTAATGCTTATCGCCGCATACCACAAGGCCTCGAACGACGCGAAGCGCAAGGTAATGCTCATACCCGACGCGGCGCACGGAACCAACCCCGCCAGCGCGGCCATGGCAGGCTTCAGGACTAAGACCATTCCGACCGACGCCAGCGGCAACACCGACATGCAGGCCCTGCGGAATTCGCTGGACGAGAACACCGCGGGGATCATGCTCACATGTCCCAGCACACTCGGCCTCTTCGACCCCAACGTGAAGGAGATTTGCAGGCTCGTCCACGAGGCCGGCGGCCTCACCTACTGCGACGGCGCCAATCTCAACGCCATCATCGGAAGGCTGCGCCCCGGCGATCTCGGGTTCGACGTAATGCACGTAAACCTGCACAAGACCTTTTCAACCCCGCACGGCGCGGGCGGCCCAGGTTCCGGCCCGGTCGGCGTCTGCGAGAAGCTAGTCCCGTTCCTCCCGGTATCGCGCGTCGCAAAGCGCGCCGACGGGACATACGCGCTCGAATACAACTGCAAGGACAGCATCGGCTACATCGCGCCGTTCTACGGCAATT
The DNA here is from genome assembly GCA_964636325.1 of uncultured Victivallaceae bacterium. Taxonomy (GTDB): domain Bacteria; phylum Verrucomicrobiota; class Lentisphaeria; order Victivallales; family GWF2-50-93; genus CAZWRV01. Next base: position 16,814 of record CAZWRV010000023.1, read on the forward strand.
TCGGCGTCATCGTTAGGGCCTACGCATACCTGCTCACCGTCGGCCGCGAAGGACTGCTCAGGATAAGCGAGAACGCCGTCCTCAACGCGAACTACATCCGCGCGAAGCTCGAGCCTCACTTCGACCTCCCCCACAAGCGCCACTGCATGCACGAATGCGTCTTCTCCGCCTCCCGGCAGAACGAAAAGGGCGTCCATGCGCTAGATATAGCCAAAGCCCTTATAGACAGAGGCATACATCCGCCCACCATCTACTTCCCCCTCATCGTCAAGGAGGCGATCATGATCGAACCCACCGAGACCGAGTCCAAGGAGCAGATGGACGAGTTCATCAGGAACATGATCGAAATCGCGAAAATGGCGGATGAAGATCCCTCGAAGATAACCTCATGCCCCACCACCACACCCATCGGCCGCCTCGACGAGACCGCCGCCGCGCGCAAGCCCGATCTGGCATACCTCGCCTGAGAAATATCTCTCACAAGGCGCAACGAATATCGCTGCATATACTCCTTCAGGCTGAAAAATATAGGGTTGAGCCGCTTGCCTCGTCGCAGTCCGACGAAGACGGGAGCTCAACCGCTGCTCAGCACGGCTTCGCCCTCCATATGTCTACGCAGCATTATTGCACCATTTCCGCCGCCGGGCGCGGGGGGTTTTGATTGTCAAAACCGCATTCTCGGTTTATCGCCGGCAGAGCTTCAAGGTTCGGTTTTTTTCCTTTTCATTCCTCACCTTGAGCGTCCGTTCCAGGACAGGCAGGACGGCCAAATCCTTGTCCTGTCCGGCAAGCTTCTTGCTCCTGATAATGTCTTCTAGAGATGCGATGTTCAAGCTGTAGCAGCCGCCGAAAGAAACCTTGGTGCTTCTTCTCATGAGATCGGCAAGCGACTTGACTCCAAGGACGCTTCTTATGAAATCCAAGGAGATACCTTTTTCCGGCGCCTGTATCTGATAAAAAGCGCCGAAGCTGATCAGCTCCGCATCCAAATGCCTGTCAACAAGTTCCAGCTTGGAAGCTGCATCGTCCGCTTCCCCGATTGGGATGTTCATGCTCGCGAAGCCATTTGTCCGTGTGAAACAAGTATTTTGCGCACGCCGTGCGTAAAAAAACAGACTTCACTGGCCTCGGATGCTCTGAGACTGCTAATTGCGCGCGGCGCGCGCAAGCTACTTGTTTATGATCGACAGAAGTGCGAAGTTCGCAGATGAGCGCTTCGTCCGCCCTCGTATGGGGCGGGAATCGGCCGAGCTGGTGCTCGGCATTCCCAGGAATGGAATTGCTCGATGGAATCGGCTGAGCCGAACACAATCGACTCACGCCATCATCATTTCAAATTTCATCGCGCAGGATTTTGTCAGGGCGGAAGGGGCCAGTTCCCATCCCGCAAAGCTCGTAGACATACCCCGCATGAAATTTGAGCCGAAGCGCCTAGCGCTTCAGCAGGACATCCTTCTCGTATTTCCTGACTTCATCGAGCCATTCGGTTCCGGCGGGGACGCAATGGATTTCGCAGAAGCGCCTCCAGACGGCTGGGAAAGGCAGGGTCTTGGCCTCTTCCATGATGGCGAGGCGGCCTGTGAGGTCTCCGGAGCTTTCGAGCTTCTTGAGGAGCCCGGAAGGTTCGAGCATGGCGATGAGCAGGCTCTTGAGCGTGTTCCGCGAGCCGATCACCCAGGCGGCGACGCGGTTGATGCTGGCGTCGAAGTAGTCGAGGCCGATATGGACGCGGGAGAGGTAGTCGCCGCGGACGAGTTCCTCCGAAAGCGACTTCAGTTCGTCGGAGAGGATCACGACGTGGTCGCTGTCCCAGCGGATTCCGCGGCTGACGTGCAGGAGGATTTCATCCATGAAGAGCATGACTGCGGAAATCTTGTCCGCGACCGATTCCGTGGGATGGAAGTGGCCGGTGTCGAGGGTGAGCAGCTTCCTGTTCTTGACGGCGTAGCCCATGTAGAACTCGTGGGAGCCGACGACATATGACTCCGAGCCGATTCCGAAGAGCTTGGGCTCGACGGCGTCGAGGTTGAGCTTCGGATCGATCTTCTTCTTGAAGACCTTGTCCAGGGAATCTTCGAGCCTTTCGCGCGGGGCCCTGCGGTCGGCGGGAATGTCCTTGCAGCCGTCCGGGATCCATACGTTGGTGACGCATGCCTTTCCGAGCTTCCTGCCGAACGAGGCTCCGATCTCCCTGCATGCGACGCAGTGCTCTATCCAGAAGTCCCTGATTGCCTTGTCCTTGTGGCTCAGCGTGAAACCGTCCGAGGCGTTGGGATGAGAGAAGCATGTGGGATTGAAGTCGAGGCCGAGGCCGTTCGCCTTCGCCCATGCGGCCCAGTTGGAGAAGTGTTCCGGGAGGAGCTTGTTCCGCTCGACCTTTTTGCCGCCTGTCTCCGCGTAGATGGCGTGGAGGTTGACCCTGTGCTTGCCCGGGATGAGGGATAGAGCCTTTTCGAAGTCGGAGCGGAGCTGCTCGGCGGTCCTGGCCTTGCCGGGATAGTTGCCTGTGGCCTGGAGGCCGCCGTCGAGCGAGCCCGACCCCTCGAATCCGCCGACGTCGTCGCCCTGCCAGCAGTGCAGCGAGATGCTCAGTTTCCCGAGCTTGTCCAGGGCCTTGTCGACGTCCACTCCGTAAGACGCATAGATTTCCTTCGCAGTTTCGTAGCATTTCACGCCGGCGATCTTCTTCATGCTTTTCGCTCCTGTTTGTTTTCCGCCTTCTTGTCGTAGAATTTCGGGGGTGCGACCTTGGAATAGAACGGATATTTCGACTTCAGCTCCTCGGATGCTTCCCGTGGAATATACAGCCATCTTTTATAAAGCCAAAGATACTGCTCGGGATATTCCCTGATGAGCGACTCGTTGATGCCGACGAGATCCTGTATCAACTCCTCGTCGCTGGCATATTCGGAGGGCTTCTTTGGCAGTTCCCTTGTATACATGCTGTATCTGCGTCCTTTGCGGATGCAGCCGCCGACGGCGACGGCGACGTTGAATTTGCGTGCGAACATGGCGGGGGCGCGGCTCGTGGAGACAGGAAGACCGAAGAGGTCCGCGAAGACTCCGCCGTCGCGGGCCCTGGTGTTCTGGTCGATGAGGGTGGCGATGAAGCAGCCGCTCTTTAGCGCCTTGATCATCCCCTTCACAGCCCCCTTGTCGGGGATCACCATGTTGCCCTCGGACATCCGCGAGCGCATGATGAGCCTGTCTATGTAGGGGTTGTTGATTGGGCGGTAGACGACGGCGAATGGGATTTCCGAATACTGCTTGAACTTGAAGCCGGCGAGCTCCCAGTTGCCGAGGTGCGGGGTGACCCATATCAGCCCCCTGCCCGCCTCCCTCGCCCGGCATGTGAGATTCCAGCATTCCTCAGGGAAGTCGACAAGATCCCTGATCTCCCTTGACTTCCCGGAGAACCACAGGAATTCGAGGACGGTGAGGACGATGTTCGAACAGTTCTCGCGGGCGAGCCGCCTCACTTCCGCCCTGTCCTTCTCCGGGAAGGCTGTCCTTATGTTGGCGATGATGAGCCTCCTTATGATTGGGATGGCGAAGAGCACGGCGCCCGCGGCCGAGGACAGCGTGAACAGCATGGAATGCGGTAGCGGACGTATGGCGCAATATGCCGTCATCGCTCCGGCATATTCAAACATGTATCGGATTTTCCTGAAGGGTCTGCTGATGGACTTCACGTGATAATCCCATGTCCCAAGAATTTAACAGGGAGTGAATATACACCGTTGGCGGATATACTCCATAGGCGTAAATCCACAGCATCCGAGGCAATTTCAAAAAGCGGTTGAATAGGATTCAACCCTCCATCTACTATGCCCGTTTCGGGCGCACGAGGGCGGAATTCTATTCCGCCGTTTTTAAATATTTTTCCAAGGCTATCCAGCGTAGGACGAGAAGTCCTTGAGCGCCTTTTCGAGGTCCTTGAGGACGTTTTCGCCGGGTAAGAACTCCATCCCCCACCAGCCATTGTAGCCGGCGGCGGCGACCTTCTTGACGATGTTCCTGTACTTGATATTGCCGTCGGCGAGGGGGAAGTCCCTCTTCGGGCTTTCCGCGACGTGGAGGTGGGCTATGAGCGGCAGGTTGGCGCAGATGTCCTTGGCGGCGTCCTCGCCCATCCTCTCCATGTGGTATATGTCATACAGGACCTTGAGGTTAGGCGAGGCGACCTTTTTTGCGACCTCGAATCCGTATTTGGAGCTGTCGGCCTGGTAGTCGGCGTGGTCCGCGGTGTTGAACATCTCGAATATCAGCGTGACGCCTGCCTTTTCGGCGTCGCCGATGAGCTTCTTGATGCCGGCCACGCAGTTATTGATTCCGACCTCGTCCGGCTGCCCTTCCCTGTTCCCGCTGAAGATGATGACGTTGGGGATGCCGTCCTTTTTGGCCTCTACGATGGACGCCTTGATCTGCGGCAGTATCTCCTTGTGGAGTTCAAGCCTGTTCAGCCCCTTGGTCATGCCGGGACCGGCCATGTTGATGATTTCAAGGCCGGCGTCGCGCGCGGCGTTCCTGCTCGCCGGGGGCGGCATTTCGATGGCGGTGTAGCCGATCTTGCGGAGCTCCTTGTAGAACTTTTCGGGAGCGAGGCCGGACTTGCCCGTGAAGCTCCAGTCCGCCGCGCTGAATTTCATCTTGCTCATGCATTCATCTCCTTTTAATATTCATACTCCTTTAGGCTGAAAAATTTACATTAAGGAGTATAACACAGTGATGGTTTGTTTCTTTTACCACTTGAAAAGTATACCAATAGTCTTCTGCCTGCAAGTGTTGGCGGTGCCATAGGCCTCCTTTAGTTGCCCGGGGCTGAACCGGAAAATATTCAGTGAACTACGCCCTTTCACTGAATATTTACCTTGGACCGGTGGGTGATGAGGCCCTTCAGGGCGAGTTTCCATAGATGAGCGTCACATTCAGGAGGTTCGCGGGATGTACGCATGGACCGTTCCGTAACGGCGCAATGGCGAGGGCTATGTTTTCATCTCCGCGGACTCCGTGTCGCCGGCCAGATCCTGCCTCTCCTTTCTCCTGATGAAATATTCGCTTATCGGGCCGGAGAGGATGTAGCCGTTGATGGCGATCACGGTGACGAGGCTGAAATGGAAGAACAGGAGGATCAGGAATGCGAGGATGATCAGCATGCGGCTCCTGTTCCTGCGGGCTGACTGCAGCCACTTTCCGAAATGGACGTAGCGGATGTTGCTCACCATGAGTATGCCTAGGACGGCAGCGTAGACGGGCAGGATGTATAGGATCTGCCTGAGCTCCTTGGTGCTTATGCTGTAGTAGATCACCAGGCTGCAGACGCCTGCGGCGGCGCCGGGCGACGGGAGGCCGGTGAACTTCTCGGAGCTCTTCTTCTCGAGCATGGCATGGACGTTGTATTTCGCGAGCCTGTTGGCGGCGCAGGCGATGTAGATTGCGCAGAAGGACCAGATTATGTAGAAGTCCGCGCTCCTCAGCTCCCTAAGCCTGTGCGCCATGATGGCTACGAGCACCGAGGGCGCCACTCCGAATGTGACCATGTCCGAAAGGGAGTCCATCTGCAGGCCGTGGATGCTCGCGGCGTTGAAAATTCTTGCGGCGAAGCCGTCAAGGGCGTCGAATATCATGGCCGCGAGTATTATCCAGGCGCTTATGGCCAGGACATGAGCGGGATCGGCCGACTCGTCGTTGTAGACGTGCAGGGTGTAGAGTATCGCCGCGAATCCGCAGAGCGAATTGCAGATCGTGAGGATGGTCGGCACCTTCTTCAGCCATCCGTTGTTCTTCAGGAAAAGCCTGAACTTGCCCCTGAAGCCCCTATGCGGGCCTTTCTCTGAACCTTGCAATGACGCTTGTTCCTGCATGGACCTTGTCGCCTGTCTTGACTGTTATCTCGAACTCCTGCCCCGCCGGCAGGTAGAGCTCCGTCCTCGAACCGAACTTTATCATGCCATAGCGCTGCCCCCTGCCGAGGCGGACGCCCGGTTCGGCATCGCACACTATCCTTCTGGCGACCGCGCCCGAGATCTGCCTGACCAGGATCGGGCAGCGGTGCCCGGCTATTTCAGCCTCGCCGACTATCGTGGCCGCCTCGTTTTCGGCGGAGGCCTGCGGATTGCGGGCGTCGTGGAACGCACCCTTCCTGTAGGACTTCTCAAGCACGGTGAGATCGCATGGCGCCCGGTTGATGTGGACGTCGAAGACCGAGAGGAATATGCCGATCCTCACCGCGTTCTCCCCCTTGAAATATTCGTTCTCCTTCGCGTTGGCCACCAGCTCGATGTCCTTGACAACACCGTCGGCGGGGCTCAGGACAAGCGACGTGTCCTCCGGTATCCTCCTCTCCGGATCCCTGAAGAACAAGATGAACGACAGCCATACTAGGATAGTAAAGGCTGTGATGCTGATTCCCGCCCTGATGTCGGCGAAATATGCCACCAGCATTCCGGCGACCACCAAGGCCAGCGCCAGGGTCCAGGCAACCGAAAGCTCCTTTTTAGCGTAAGAGGCAAACCTCATCGTCTCTCCAAGTCCGGGCGGGCGACTGTTATTCGTTATCTGTTATCCGGCTACAGTTGACTCGCGACCGTAAATATTCAGTGAACTACGCCCTTTCACCGAATATTCACCTGGAACCTGCGGGCATCCAATGTTCACAGCTTCCAAATCCGGCATCCTGTATCCGGCCATTTATATACTACCGTAACGGCAATATGCAAATTGGGGTCACTCCGGCTTCGGTGCGTCGATGATCTTGCGGACTTCCGACAGCAGATCGTTGATCTTGTATGGCTTCTGAAGGAGTCTGAAGCCGCGCGCCCTTATTTCATCGCCGCGTGATCGCTCGTCGGTGTAGCCGCTTGTGAAGAGGACCTTGATGGCAGGCTTCATGGCAAGTATTCTTTCGGCCATGCTGAATCCGTTCATGTCGGGGAGGATGATATCGGAAAAAAGCAGGTCGAATCCGCCGTTCTGCTTCTCGAAGACGGCGAGCGCCTCCTCCGCGTTCGCGGCAGGCGTGACGGCGTATCCGCGCGCCGAGAGCACCTTTGATGCGAAGTCTCGGACGCCCTTCTCGTCCTCGACAAGGAGCACCCTTTCGCTGCCGCCGGGCGGCGGCGTCTCCTCGATCTGCCGTGCGCCCTCATCGAGCTTGAGCTGGGGTTCCTCGATCTTGACGACAGGCAGGCATATCCTGAACGTGGTGCCCTCCCCCGGGACGCTGCGGACGTCTATCCATCCTTCGTGCTGGCGGACGATGCCGTAGACGGTTGCCAGGCCAAGGCCGGTGCCACGGCCGGGCCCCTTGGTCGTGAAAAACGGCTCGAACAGGTGCTTCAGCGTCTCGCCGTCCATGCCGCTGCCGGAGTCGGAGACGGTCAGGCATGCGAAGCGGCCGGCCCTCATCTCGCTCTTCTCGGCAATATCCTCGTCCCTGAAGATGGCGCAGGAGGTGCCGATCCTGATCGTTCCGCCCTCAGGCATGGCGTCCTTCGCGTTCAGGACCAGGTTCATGAGGACCTGCTCCATCTGCGTGGAGTCGGCCATGACCGGCGGAATCTTTCCGAGGTCGTATGAGATCGAGACGTTCGCGCCGGCGAAGCGCTGGAGTATTTTCTCGGAATTGGTTATGACCGAGTTCAGGTCTATCATCTTCCTTTCGATCATTCGTCTGCGGCTGAACGCCAGGAGCTGGCTTGTGAGCTCGGCCGCCCTCCTGGCCGCCTCCTTGATCTGTGCGACGTCGTCCCTCCTGGGGTCGCCCTCTTCGATCTGCGCGTGGAGGAGCTGCGAGTAGCCGGAGATCACCTGGATCAGGTTGTTGAAGTCGTGCGCGACCCCCCCCGCCAGCCGGCTGACGGCCTCCATCTTCTGGACCTGCAGGAACTGCTCCTCCAGCTCCTTCCTCATCTTCTCCTTCTCTATCATGTCCAGGGCGTAGGAGACGCTCTGCCCCACCTCGTCAAGCAGCCGGACGCCGTCGTCGCCGAAGAAGCCGGCCGTGGACGCGAAGACGCAAAGGACGCCCGAGACCTTGTTGGAGTGGACGAACGGCACCACGGCCGTGGACAGGTAGTTCCTCTTCACAGCTTCGACGCGCCATGAGGCCACCCGAGGCTCGCTCCTTATGTCGTTGCATACGACGCTCTTCCTGTCCTCGATGGCTGTGCCGACCGGGAAGCTCCCCTTGCCGGAGCCGAACTCCGGGAAACGCGCCAGCGAGAGGAATCCGTCCTCGTAGCCGGACGAGCAGAGCGGCCTCAGGCCCGCCGAGTCAACGACCCCGATCCAGGCCATTCGGAAGCCTCCGTCGTCCACGGTGATCCTGCATATCTCCTTGAGCAGCTCGAACTTCTTCTGTATGCGGTATATGGCCCCGTTGCATCTGCTCAGCACGGAGTAGAGCCTGTTGAGGTTCTGTATCCTTTCGCGGGCCGACTTCTCGTCCTCCATCAGGCTCAGCAGGGCGATGCGCGAGCGCTCGGAAGTCTCGAAGAGGCTCCCGACCCTCCTTGACGTCTCCCTCAGCCTCTTCTCCACGGCCGCATCGGCCTCGATCTTCCTCTCCTCATCGGATATTGTTCCCAGGTCGAACTCCACCAAGGCCGCGGCATAGGAGAGGAACCTTCTCCGCCTCTCGCCCATGCCCCCCGGCCTCCTGTCCATGGCGCAGAGCGCGCCGAAAACTCTTCCGTCCCGCCAGCGGAGCGGGAAGCCGAGGTATGAGATCATCCCCTGCCGGGCGCTGGGCTCGTTCCTCCACTTCTCGTCGGCGGACGCGTCGGGAACCTCCAGCGGCGCCTTGTTCTCTATCACAGCCTCGCTGAAAAGCCCGGCGCCCACTAGCAGGCGCTCCCCCTTCTTGAACGGGCTGCCCTCGTTCCTGCTCGACAGGAAAATCTCAAGATGCGGATTGTCAAGCCTGACCAGCAGCACCGACGGTACTTCCATCATTTCCGCGGCGACATCCAGCAGCTCCTGCCACTTCCTCGTGAACTCTTCCTTTATGGCTGTATTCATTCCGGTCCGGCTCCAAACACCACGGGCATAATTCCGCCTATGTGGAATCTATTGTCATCAAGCTTCTTCAGCCCAATGTTCGATGCTGAATGTTCAATGTTCTCCTCAGCCCTTTTCCTGCTTTTCGGACGGGGAAGAATATTTCGGGCCGCGCCCCAGTTCCGCAAGGAGGCTGTTGACCTCCTTCTTGAGCTCCAGGATGCGGAATTCGCGGTCGATCGTGACGTTCTGCCAGCGGATCAGCTCGTCGAGCTGGCGCCTCACGCTCTCCTCCGCCTCCTTGCGCTGCTTCTCCTGGTCGTAGAGCTTGAGCCCGAACGATATGCTTTCGCCTATCTCCTCGAGGAGCTCGACCTCCTCGGTGTTGAAGAAGTCCATGTCCGTGGAATAGACCGTAAGCACCCCGATCGGGCCGTCGTCCACGATGATCGGCACCGATGCGGCGGACTGGTAGCCCCTCCTCAGCGCGTCGTTCCGCCAGAGGCTCATCATGCCGTCCTTCTCGATGTTGTTCGTGAAGCTGCAGCGCCTCTCCCGGAAGGCGGTTCCGACCGGGCCGTAGCCCTCGGGGCTGTCCTTCACGCTCATGGTGACGCTGGAAAGGAATCCCTCCTCCGCCCCGGCCCAGGCGCTCGGCCGCACAAGTCCGCTGGCCTTGTCAACTATGCCTATCCACGCCATGACGAACTTCCCGTGCTCCACCGATATCCTGCATATGTTCCTGAAAAGCTCCTCGATGTCGTGGAAGTGGACAACCGCCTTGCTGACCTGGCTCAGGAGTATGTACATCCTGTTGATGTTGATGATCTGGTTTTCCGCGCGCTTGCGCTGCGATATGTCCCTTATGATCTCCTGGACGAACTGCGTCCCCTCGATCTCGATGGAGCGCGCGCTGACCTCGACCGGGAAGAAGCCTCCGTCCTTCCTGACATGCACGTTCTCGAAGATCACGCCGCCCGGGGACTGGAGCCTCCTGAGCCTGACGGCCTCGGAGCTCTCCGCCGACCCGGCCATGATCTGGCGGATGTTCATCTTCGAAAATTCCGCGCGAGTGTAGCCGTACGTGGAGACCGCCCTCTCGTTGACATCCAGTATCTTCCCGTCAATGTCGGTGAGGAAAATTATGTCGTTGGCGAACTTCGTCAGGTAGTCGTAGTGCTTCTCAAGCGCGGTCCTCTGGATCTCGGCCTCCTGCCGCCTCCTGGAATGCTCCGACTCGCGCCGCACAAATATGAATGCGAGGACCACGGCAGAGAGGCCGATCAGGCCGAGCGTCGCCGAAAATATCGCTATGTATTTCGAATGGAAGTCCTTGAAGACCTCGTCTCGGTCGATTTTCGCAATAAGGAACCAGCCTGTGTCGGGCACTCTGCGGATATAGGAAATCACCGGCACGCCCCTGTAGTCCATCCCTTCGAACTCGCCGGTCTCGCCCCTGGCGGCCCTGGCCGCCGGAAGCAGCGGCATGTCAACGGAAAACCTCAGCTTCAACGCCGCGTTGCTGAAATATCTAAGGGAATTCAGGAAGACAACCTCGTCCCCCTCGCGCCTGACCAGCAGCGTCTCCGCCGTCTCCCTCTGTGTCGGCCAGCTGTTGATGAGGGGATAAAGGAAGAGATCCGGATTCACCTTGAAGACCAGCGCCGCCATCACACGGCCGTCCTTCACTCCGGGCTGCATGACGGGCACGATCATATCGATGTGGAGGAAGCGGCCCTGCCTGTCCTCTTCCATGTCCACATGCAGATCCGAAAGGATCTCCTTCCTGGCCTCTACGGCCTTCTTCAAGTCCTCCATCTCGGTCTCGCAGAGCCGCCTCCCTTTATCCCGGAGGGAGACCCTTATCCTGCCATCGGTATCCACCAGCTGGACATCGTAGTAGCCCTTCTGGAAGAAGAATGACTCCATCCATGCCAGCAGCCAGCGGTGGACGTCGCCGTTCCCGTCCTGGGGCTCGCGACCGAGGTACTCCTTCACCTTCTCCGCCAGCGCCTTGTCGCTGAGCACGGCGCCCCCGTCCGCAAGAAGGTTCTTCCGCCAGATCTGTATCTGCGAGGCCTTGAGGTTGGCCACCGCCATCAGCTTGTCAACGGTGTCCTTCCTGACCTGCCTCTCCTCGTATTCGAAGAAATACCAACCTAGCAGGCCGAGGGAGGCGGCCAGGAAGACGAATATGATCAGCGCGGCAAGCAACGGAGATGTCTTTTTCGGATTCATCTTCACCATGCACGCATATGTTCAGCGTTATTCTATATTCGGCTCAAAAAAGCTTGACCTGGAAGCGGCGGAGAACCCGCACCCTAGATTCCGTGATTTGAAATTTATACTCCTTCAGGCTGAAAAATTTACATTTTGATTGCTGGGATTTTGGAATTAGCTTCGCATTCTGAGAGACCGCCGATACCGAGGTATCGAAGGTTCTCGAAGGGTGCGGAGCAAAACCGAAAGACCGCAACCGCCTTGCGGCGAGCATCTTTGGGCCGTATTTTTCCGTTCCTTCCTCGGACGACATTCATGTCGCCTCTCGGTCGGAACGAAAAAATCCAATCCCAAATCTTGCTCGTCAAAATGTAAATTTTCACGCTGAAGGAGTATATCTTGCATACAGGCCCTTTACAAATTTTTCCCTTTGGGAAAAAGGCGTCCTTGCGGCGCCAAAGTAGCTTGCGGCTTCCAGACGCAAAGGGTGAACACCGCACACGAGTTCTGTCCGGATTTGTTTTTTGCGCCAGGGATGTCGCAAACTGTTTTTTTGACAAATTCATTTGTCATAATAATCCCGTAAGGGACTGGCGCGCCCTGCCAAGCGGCAGGATCGCGCGGTACTGCCTTGGCGAAATTCCAATCTTTTTCCTGAAGAGCCTGGAGAACTGGGAGATGTCGTCGTATCCGGCTTCCGAGGCGACCTGCTTGACGGGGCGAAACAGATCGTTCAAGGCCTCGGCCGCCTTGCTCATGCGGGCATGCAGAAGGAAGTCGTACGGCGCACGGCCATGCCGCTCGCAGAAGAGACGCCGGAAGCGGCTGTATGAAAGGCCGAGGCGCATCGCCTCCCTCCTGAAATCATATCCGCAGTCGGGCCTGGCGCGTATGCGCCGGGCGAGCGATTCCAGGCCGGCATGGTATGGAGATGGGACGGAATTGCCGTGCGCCTCCGCCATCGCCATGCAAAGGAGGCGTTCCAGGAGGGCCGCGGCCTCGGCCTTGTTCTGAGGCCCGCCTCCGTCCAGTAACTGCGCAAGCAGCTGGAAGACTCCTGCCACCGCCCTGGCGTCACGGACAGGCAGGTAACCTGCGGGAGCCAAGGGCGCGAACCCCTCCTCAACCAGCCGGCGTGCCCTGCCGCCTTTCATAAGTATCCAGTGGTGATCCCATCCGCGTTCATCAACTGCTCCGTAGCGGTAGCGGTGCTGGGGCGAATGCCAGAACAGAGCCGGCTCCGAAAGGACTGTCCGCGGCCCCCCGTCGATACTTAACGACATTCGGCCCTCCAGCATGAACTCGACCGACCAGGTGCCGGTGAAGCGCCGGTCCACTACGGCGCGACAGCCCGGCATGACGGCCCAGCCGATGAAGATTATGTCGTCAAAATAGCCCATGGCATTCTGCTGTTGCAGTCAAATATGACAAATCATTGATCATTTCAGCCATTCCTAAACTATACGGCAGATTATATATTCGGCCAGTAAGCGCATGAATCATTTCAGCCAATATTTCATGGAGGTTCAAATGCACGCCAGCTTCAAGAGGACGATCGAAACAGGTTCCATCGAATCACGCAAACGGCGTTGGAGGGAACTGCTCTGCCCGAACTCGAAACCTGGATTCTGCTTTATTGTAGGCGGCGGCGACAACACGGAACCACTTCCGCCTCCGCCGCCGCACTGGCCGAAACTGGCGAAGGAGCGCGTCGAAAGGAAATGGCTCGACTACCGGAGAGCGCTTGAGAGGTCATCCTGGCTGGACGACGACAGCATTCCCTCAATAGACATGATGACCGGCACGGAAATATTCGCCGAGGCATTCGGCTGCCGGGTACACCGCCCGGACGGCACCAATCCTTTCGCGTTGCCGCTTATCCATGAGGCGGGGGAAGTCTCGTCGCTCAAGACGCCGGAGCTCGCATCGTCGTCGCTGGCATATCTATTCGACATGGCGGACGAGCTGAAGAGGCGGGCGGGGCCGGACGCCATATTTCATCTGGTGGACATCCAGAGTCCGATGGACATAGCCGCGCTGATATGGGAGAAGTCGTCGTTCTGCATGGCGATGCTCGAAGCGCCGGAGGCGGTGAAGGAGCTGGCCGCAAAGGTACATGAGCTCCTCGTCAAATTCCTGGACGAATGGTTCCGCCGCTACGGCTCCGAATACGTGGCCCATTTCCCGGGCTACTTCATGTCAGGCGGCATGACGCTTTCGGAAGACGAGATCGGAATAGTCAGCTCGGAGGCGTTCAAAGAGTTCTTCCTTCCCGAGCTTGATGCGCTGTCAAGACGCTACGGCGGCATCGGAATACACTGCTGCGCCGACGCGAAGCACCAATGGGGCGGGCTCCGGCGAGTCGAGGGGCTGCGCCTGCTCAACCTGTGCAACCCGCCCGTACGTCCACCGGACTACTGCAGGGACGCCTACACGTTCTTCGAGGACGCATGCGCCCAGTGGCACATGGGCTGGATACCTGAAGGGGACGCGGAGAAACGTTTCGAAGGGTATCCCAAGGGCTGCCGCGTCGTAATGGACTTCCAGGCCAAGACCCGGGACGAGGCCCAGAGGCTCTGCGCGCGCCTGCAGGAGGCGCGGGAAAGAATATCCAATGCTCAACGCTAAATACCCGACCGAAAAGGGGAATGATTTCAGATTTCCTGACCCGCCCAAACGGATGTGGATAAAAACAATGTATATATCCTTGTGGCTTTTCATTGCGGGGCGCCGGGAATCTGAACTGAAATACCTTCCTGAATTCGGTGTTTCACCACGTCTTTACCCACGTATCAGGATGTCTGAATTTATCACGCACGGCTTGACACGGAACATCCAATGACCAAGCAGCTATTCACTTCTTCGGCTGCTTATTGAGCGTTGGATATTGGAAATTCTTAAGGCACGACCGTCGCGCTCCATGGCAGGGAGGCACCTTGGAGCGGCCACCATGCGCGCCGCCCCTCGCAGTCGGCCGCTTCGACATAGAATTCCAGCATGCCCTCCAGTATCTGGCCGTCCGCGATGCTGGCCCCCCATGAATCCCTGAAGCGCCTTGTCATCGGAACGTGGTTCCAGTCCTTGGCGCCGTTCTGGCGCCAGCACAGTGCTACCGAGGCGATGCCGCGGTCGCTCATCGCTACGACGTTCATGTTCAGGGCTGCTCCGGCGCGGACGCAGGAATACGGCTTGCAGGCGATGATCCTCGGCGCTTCAGCCGCGGAACCTGCGCAAGCCGCCGCGGCATGCGAGCGAGGACTTTCCCATCCGTCGGCGGCTACGGAAGTTACGGCATATTCATAGGCACCGGGCTTTACGGTGCGGTCGCAGAACATCTGGCACGAGCCTGAAAGCGGCGCCCTGTTAACCTTCTTCCAAGCGCCGGCGCCGCCGGCATTCCGCCTGTAGAGATTCTGGGCGGCGGCACGAAGTCCGGGATTCCATGAAAGCCAGACCTCGGCCTTTCTTCCGACGGCGGAGATCTCCCGCGGAGGCGCGGCCGGCATAAATTCCTCGAGGCGACCGACGGTCTCCCAGTAGAGAGGGAGCGGCTTTACGTTCAGCGTGCACAGCGTGCCGAAGTCGCAGCGCGTGGTCAGCTTGCGGGCGAACGCATGCAGGGCCCCCTGCATTCCGGCGGGTATCAGGGCCGCATAGGCGTCCGCCGCGAGTTTCGCGGCCTTCGCGTGGTCGCCGTCCTTCTTCGCGGCTCCGGCCGCGGCCAGGGCGGTTTCGACCAGTTCGCCGTCCGCGAGAAGCATCACGGCGGCGTTGAAATCCAGCGCGAAGCCGATTGTCTCCGCCAGATAGTCGAGCCGCTCCAGGCGCTGCAGACGCTTGTCCTTCAGATATTTGCGACGCAGGCTTTCAAGGCTGCGACGTATCCCCTGCAGAGTCCGCCGGCGCGATTCGGCGCCCGCGTTGCGCCAGATGTGGTGGATGGCGATGAGGAAGCTGTCGAGGGACATGTAGGAACGGCTCGTCATGCCGAATGCCACCAGGAGCGGCCGGATCGCATAGACGTCCTCCTCTATGGTCCGCAACGCACGGCGGAGGCATGGCTCCGGGCTCTCGGCGGACGCGAGCTTTTCCAGGGCTGCGACGGCGTTCTGCAGCTCTTTCACCCCGAGTCGCTCATAGTCGTACCTTGATTCGGCCTTGCCTCCCGCATCCTGGATCAGGTGGAACGCCGCCTCCGAATCCTTGGACTGCGGAACTTCCGCCAGCGCCTCGGCGGCCTTCTTCGCCATCGGGACAAGGTATTCCACGGCCTTCGCGTCGCATTCGAAAGGATAGTGCGGCACTGCGCCCGTCCAGCGCATGCGGCTGCATTCCGCTGTGCCGCGCACACCGGCCCAGCGGGCGCCCAGCTTCTGGAGAGTTTCGATATGCCGCCCCATCGCCTCCTCCTGGTCCGGGCCGAAGCTGTGCCGCGCAAGCCGGCGGTAGAAACTGTTCGGAGTCAAGGAAGAATCCCAGGCGAAACGGGCGATGTAGCCGGTCTCCTCCTCGACGTCACGCGTGCGCCACTGGAGCGTGAGCAGGCCCTGACACCCCTTCTTCAATGCGTCAGGGGCGAGCAGGCCAAGGGACTCGACGTGCGGCTGCCTCACGTCGCACGCCTCGATGTCTCCTTCGACCCACGGCATGGCCCAGCGCTCGCGCTCCGGCGGGAGCATCCCCCAGGGCGAACTGACATTGGGGCCCATGGACGCGTCTATGTTGTCGTGGCACGTGAATATCACATTGGACGGCAGGAACTTGTCGTATCCGACGCAGTAGTCGGCGAACTGCATCCAGCGGTCTCCTCCCCAGCCGACGAAGACCATGGGCATTCCCGGACGCAGCTCCTCCAGCACCTCAAGCGCGAATTCCGCGAAACGTCCGCAGCGGACCGCCTCCCACACGCGCTGCTCGTTGCCGACATGGAAGAAATATTTACGCCTGCGCTCCATCAGGCCTGCTGCCGCAGTGCCGCGCGCGGGCGCCTCGCTGCCGACGCATCCGCCGCTCTCGTGCTGCCACAGGGCGAAATGGGTGAGGTGCGGATTACGCAGCAGGAACTGGCGCACGCGCGCCTTGAAACGGGCTTCCGCGCCGGAATCCGCCGGATCCTGGCGCGGGATCTCGAAGCCGGCCGCGACGCCGACTCCCGCCCGGCGGGCATAGCGCGTCGCCTCGCTGAACATCTCCTCCGACCGCTTCACTTCCGTGAGCAAATCGGGCATGTCCTCGCCGCATGGGCTCGAGAAAATCTCCGCGTCGAAACAGCGTCCGGTGCCGAACGAGAACTGCGAGGTCCGCAGCGATGCCAGCGCGCCCCAAGGCTTGGTCAGCGAGTTCGGCGTCACGCCTCCGGCAAGATATTCGCCGTCGATGTCGTAGGCCGCCCCAGGCTCGCCGTCATACCAGTGCATCAGCAGCATGTTGCAGCGCATCCGCGAAAGCTGGTCGAAGTAGAACTTGTAGTCGTCCAGCCCCCAGGTCGTGGGGCCGCACAGGAAGTTGTAGTGCAGCATGTTGCCGCGGACCTTGAATACGGGAACGTCCGTGCGGTCGAATCCGGCCGGCAGTGCGGCGTCGGCGGGAAGTTCCGGGAACGTGTCGCCTCCGGCGTAGAAGCCCATGCCGAGCTCCTCGAGCAGTCCGTAAACGCCGTAGAGGACTCCGGCCGGCGCGGCGGCCGCGACTGCGACGAACCGTCGGCCCCCCTTGGAAACCGCCGCCAGGCGATAGCCTTGATCCCCCAGCTTTTCCGGCTCGGGCTTCACACCGAGCGCCGCGGCCAGCTTCGCGTCCAGCACCACCGCGGCGCCTTTCGCCGGGAGCGCGGCAGTTATCCTGGAGATACGACCGGTGAGGAGATAGAGGTATCGCGCCAGTTCGCCCGCAGCGTAGCGTTCGGTCTCATGCGCACGGGCTCCGACGACGACTGCGGCTCCGGCGAGAGATACTTTAGAATCTGTCTTCATCATGCATTTCCTCATGTAAAGATGAGCCTTTCTTCATTCCTTCCTCTTGATGCTCGCCTTTGAGCGGGTCTCCTGGAGCTTGATGTCCTTGTGCGACTTTTCCAAGATGCCGAGCGAGATGTCTATGCACTCCTGCGCCTCCATCGGAGTCATGGTACCGACGGTCACCATGTCCTGCGGACGGAGCGTGTTCCACACGAAGCTGAATGCCTGGAAGGGCCTGAGCTGGCCGGCGGCCATCGGCTTGATGGTCATCACAGGCTTCTTCGAATTCAGAATCACGCGGTTTATCCAGTCCACCTCGACCTGCATGAGGAAGCCCATCGCGTTGTAGATGGATATGTATGTCTCCACGTCGAGACCGCTTTCGTCCGCGAAGACAATGGACTCCGGCATGTGCGTGCTGAGCCCGGGTATCATGCCGCGCTCCCTGATCATGCGGGAAAGCTGGTCCATCCAGCGCACCTTGCGCGTGCAGCGGTCCACCAGCGCGTCGACGGTGCTCTGGTGCGGAAGGCAGAAGGTGGCCCCTAGCCTCTTCTCCTCGTCGAAAATCTTCTCCGCCTCGGAACCGAAGCCTTTTGCGGGTGTGTCGGGACTGACAGGGATGCCGGGCGTGGAGACGATTATCATCTTCTTCCCTGTGCGCTGCTGAGCCTCCTGTATCCCCTCCCAGAGCTCCTTGCGCTGGACAAACCCCATCACGGCGTCGACGCCGTTTTTCAGGTAGACCTCGAGGATGTCCGCGATCTTCTCCCTGTTGGCGATCTTGGACTTTATATAGTCGTCCTTCGAGACCGTGGCATGGCTGAACCCGAGGAACCAGTTGCTCCCGATGATCATCCTCGGCAGCGAAACACCTCCTACCGTCGTCCTTGGAAAGCTGTTCATGTCCTTAAATCTCCTCAGTTGCAGATTTCCTGACCCCCATCTCTTTTTCCCACGGATGAGGATGTCTGAGTTTGCATGCGCCATTCTGTCATCTTGCATATCTGTAATTATAGCATCCGGCAGGAATTATTCACGGGCGCCGAACAATTCATTGCCGCTCCTTTGAATCATCCGCGGATTCGGCCTATATTCATTATGAGGTGATTGCAAAACTAAGTTTTGCATCCCTGGTGTCGGGTGTCAGTAAATTCAGGAAAAACAAGTGATAATGTTTTTTTCATCCTGCTGACACCTGGACACTGACACCTGGACACCGCCAATTGCAGACTTTTGCGATTGGCCCATATGTATTCATTTAACCGAGGGTTTTCAGATGGGAAAAGAAACTAAGGTCGCGCTTGTCGGACTGGACACTAGCCACACGGTCGAATTCGTGAAACGTATGCAGGCGCCGGACTGCCCGCCGGACCAGAAGGTGGAGGGATTGAGGGCGGCAAGCTGCCTCCGCTTCCCCTCGCCCTTCCAGAGCGAGGAAGGGCAGGACGCCCGGCAGAAGCAGCTTGAAGGATGGGGCGTGAAAGTCATGCGCAACTTCGACGAGGCCGTCAGCGGCTGCGATGCGATCATGATAGAGATCAACGATCCATCCTTCCACCTCGAATACTTCAAGAAGTGCGCAAATCTGAAGAAGCCCATATTCCTCGACAAGCCACTTGCCGACAAAATCGGCAGCGGAGCCGAGATAGCGCGGATTGCGAAGGAAAAGGCGCTCAGAATTTTCTCGTCTTCGTCCTTGCGCTTCGTTCCAGAGCTGCTCGGCGCCTGTGCGGAAATGCCGGCATCCCCCTATGCGACGGTCTACGGCCCGCTAGGCGAAGCGCCCGCGGGGAGCTCGGTCGTGTGGTATGGAGTCCACGCCTTCGAGATGCTTGAAAGGGCGATGGGGATCGGCGCGTCATGCGTGACCTCGCTGGCCGCCGGCTCCGGCGTCGTCGCCGTAATAGACTATCCCGACAGAAGGAGAGGCATCGTCGAGCTCACCATAGGAGCATGGCAATACGGGGGCTGCCTCAGGAACGGCTCAAAGGCGGTCGCATTCTCCGTCGACATGTCCAGAGCATACAAGCTCGAGCTTGACGAAGTCGCAAAATTCTTCGGCGGCGGAGAACCGCCGGTCGCAATGGAAGACACCGTCGAAGTCATGGCGCTCCTCGACGCCGCGGACCGCTCCGCGAAAAGCGGAAGAACCGAGGCGGTCTACCGCAAGTAGCGGAGATTCTCCTCTGAAACTTGCCTCTAAGCGGCGCAGACATTCCTGTCCGCGATTCCGCAGGTAGGAATACCTGCGCTACACCGAGTTTCCCATCGACAGAACCGCATATGTCGCAGATCGGCGTTTCCTGAAATTTGATCTGAAGTCAGAACGCCGGATCCTGGGTGGTCTGGGTGTTCCAGCTGTAGCTGCCGTTCATCCAAGGGCACGGCAGATCCGTCTGGGCCGCCACCGGCCCTCCGCCGCGGGTGCGCGACTCGACATGCCCGTCGTTGAACGCGCAGTTGCGGTCGTAGGGCATGTAGTTCGTCGCCGAGCCGCCCGTCCACCATGCGATCCCTGGATTCCTGCCGTGCGGTTCGCGCATTATCCAGCCCTGGCTGCCCCAGGGGGCGATCATCAGGGTAGGACATACGAAGAGCGTGCGCATGCCTTTTGTCACAAGCTTGACGTTCACATCGCGGATCAGGCTCTGCTGCTGCGGCTGGTAGCCGGATCCCGCAGGCCAGCGGTTCTGCGGATAGTCATAGACCGTATAGTCCCCCTGGGAAAGCGGGCCGCCGTAATAGTAGTGGCCGTCACTCCCGTCGTCACCGGCATGCCAAGTCTCCCATATGTAGCCGCCGTAATACCCGGTGCAGCTTGTCCCGCCGTCCGAATTGTACTTTCCGTCGATCATGAGCTGCTTCCAGAAGTGCCCCTGGCCGTAGGCGGTGAACCAGTCCGGCGCCAGGCTCTTGTCGCAGGACGCGGGAAATTCCATGTTGTCCGCGGCGTAGGCGTGCGCCGCCGCACCGGTCTGCTTAAGGTTGGCAACGCAGGCGATGCGGCGCGACTTCTCCTTCGCGTTCCTGAGGGCGGGGAGGAGCATAGATGCGAGGATCGCGATGATCGCGATTACGACCAGCAACTCGATGAGCGTAAAATATTTTCCGGATGAAAATATTTTACCGTTGGAATGGATTTGAGGGAACTGCTCCATTGCGTTTCCTTTCACTCTTATATCCATATATGCAAAGCGACTCAGGCACTCAGCGACTTCCATCTATTGTTCCGGCCCCTGCTTCCGGAAGAATTTCGCATGGCCGTCAAGCCATCCGATGTTGCAGTCCAAGGGGCCGCCCTCAAGATAGTTCCAGTCGAAGCGCCGGTTGCCGTGCGGCGTAGTCATGGTGAAGTTCACGCCGTCGGAAGTTGAGAACCAGTATCGGCAAGAGATCATGGCGTAGTTGGTCTTCGGATTTGGAGGGACGCAGCGGTCAAGCGGTCCGTTGGTGCAGTCGACAGTGACAGTCTCGCCCCTGTTATACATATCCTCCCCTCCTTTTTTCCAGAAGTTGAAGGGACCCCACGGCTCCCAAGTCGCATGATGCCACAAGCTCATGCCCGGCACGAGGACCTTGAAATATGATTTCTGGGTGATGCTCCAGCCTATCTGGGGGTCCGTCTCCCATCCGTTCGGAGCTGCGCCTATCGGATAAGTCAGGGTTGCTCCCGAACTCGGGTTGTTCTTCGTAGTGCAGCACTGGCCGAGACCTGTTGCGAAGTTGTCGGGATTGACCTGCTGGGCCCATATCATCGAGTATCCGCGCACGATAGACCCGTTCGTATTTCCTGGGGCGCTGGGATGGGAGAGGACGCTTGGCAGGCTTTGATAGTCGACCTGGTAGGCAGCGATCAGCAGCAGAGACTGGCGCATGTTCGAAGTGCAGGAGATGATGTTCGCCTGCATCCTTGCGTTGCGGAGCGCAGGCAGCAGCATCGCGGCGAGGATCGCGATGATCGCTATGACCACCAAAAGTTCTATCAGCGTGAAAACCTTGCTGAAAATGGATTTGTTGCCTGCCGGGGGTAATCCTTCTCCGTCGAACATCGCAGCGCCCTCCATTTCTTGAGTTATACCTGAGGTGATTTCAAAACTCCCAAGGCGGTCATGGCAAGCATGGCCGTCCATGCTCGAAACGAGCATAAAAATGGTGGGACGCGCTTGCCGCGTCCGCAGTTTTGAAATTGCCCCACCCCTATCATCCTTTATCTCATTGATACGCCTGCAACCCGGAAGCCCTCTGGTGCATGGCCCTGCCCTCCTGCCGCATATTCTTGCAAGACGCAAGCGCCTCATGCTCGAAGACGGCCGGCACAAGGATGTCGGGCTGGCGCCTTTTACCTTCGCGCTGGCAGCTGAGGCTTTTCACGTCGAGGCGGATCAGCGCGTCGCAGTCAAGCCCCAGGCGCATCACCGGCACACAGCTCGGCGGCCGGTCCGGGAAGTTGCAGTGGGCCACGACCGTCATCTCCTCCGGAATGCGCACGCCCGTCCGCGCAAGCCCTTCCGTGGCGGCCTCGACAAGATGGTCGTCACGTATTATGAGGGCGTCCGGACGCTCCTTTTCGGATAACCCCATGAGGAGCAGCGCGGCCTGACGCGCCGACCAAGGATGCCAGGGGGTGCAGTTCTGCGTCAGCTTGGGGCTGCTCAGCTTCCTTGCGGCCAGATAAGATATGTCCTCCTCCATCTCCTCGCGGTGAAGATACGATCCTATTACTGCTATCCTCCTCCGCCCGATTCCGGCAAGGTGGCCGACCGACTTCTCGAGGAAAAGACGATGGTCGAACATGATGCACGGGAATGTGTCGCTCTCCCTGGCCCGGCCGTGGGCCACCCGGGGCAGGCCCTTCTGTACGAGAACTGGAGTATCCTCCAAGTTGTATGGAGGGTTTAGAAATATCAGGCCAGCCACGCGGTGCGACTCGACGTCTTCGATCAGCCGCCTGTAGCCTTCCGTCTCGATGTGGGCCTCCTCATAGCAGTAGGACGTGAACGTGCACCCCCCCTCCTCCGCCAGCCTCATCGCGGCCCGCTGCATCGACAGAAGAAAGCGCGACTCGGAAAACGGAATGTATGAGACAAGGCCGTATCGGCACAGGTGCGGCGGATTGTCCGAGACTATCGTCCCGCCGATCCCGCTCGTATGGACAAACCCGTCCCTGATGAGGCTGTTTATCGCCACCTGTATGGTCTGGTTGCTGACGCCGAAGCGCCGCTGCAGCTCCACGCGCGTAGGCAGCCGGCTCCCGGGCTTGAACCTGCCGCCCACGATCTCCATCCGGAGATCATTCAGTATGCCGCCGTATTTCTGAACCGCCACGGGAATGCGTCCATGTGAATATTTATCAATCTAGATTCATTATATATCATTTTAGACTATATGTCAAGGCGGCACTATGAAATATTCCGCTTTTGAGGCTTTCACGTTATGGGTGAAAGCCGTTTCCCGCATATTTTCAACCCGCCTGGGTTGGCCGCATTCGCCATATCTGCTTCGTCAGCTTCAACTTGCAGTGGTTACCACAGCTGCGTCTTGCTGCCTTGCAGCTACGGCGAATGCGGCCAACTGCGGCAATTAGGATACTTTCTCAAAAAGTTCTAGCGCAAAAGCGTGCATGTGTCTATGGAATTCATTGAATTTTGGGTTGCGGGCGAAGCCCGCCTTAGGTTCTATCTTTTCCCCCACTTCGCCTTGAATGTCACAATCCCATGAGCCGGCGCCTTGATTTTCACCGAGGGCCCTGAGAAAGATATCTTCCCGGCGGAATCTTTCTCCTCCGCAAGAGAAACAAGCTCGACAGTTTCCGGTTTCCTCTTGAAGCTTATCTCCCCGGATCCCTCCTTGTCCCCCGGATTCCAGACGCGGACTATGATTCCGTCGCCGGATTCGGACGGCTTGACCGCGGACAATGCGAGCGTGCCGACCGAGAATTCCATGAACGACTGCGTCGCAGGCCCCTTCCCCGACATGGGAGGGAATCCGCTTGCTCTGCTGCCCGTCTGTCTCGTTGAAATGCCTGCCTGCATCTTCGCAAGGGCGTCAAGCGCTTCAGTCCTCGGCAGCTCGCCGGCAAACGGCATCAGCGAATAGCGCAGAACGATACGTCCCTTCTCAAGGCCGTCGCTTTCTCCGCTGGTCGAGACCGTCTTGCGGAACGAGCGAAGCAGCGTCACCTGCATCGTCCTGCGAGAGTCGTTGATAACTCCTCCTTCGTGGAGGCCAGAGGGGGATATGAAAGCAAGGCCGCGCTTCCCGTCGCCGACGGACTGTATCGAAAGGAAAGGCTTTTCCGAACGCTCCATCTCCTGCCAGTCGAAAGTACCTGCATCAAGCGCAATAGACCTTTCCACAAAGTCGAACGGATGGTGTGCAAGGTAAGTCGTCGCCTTGACTGCGTCGGTCGGAAGGAGAAGCTTGAGCTGATGATCCTCGATATTGTTGTCTATCGTCGTCTCTACCTCCAGGCTCCTCGCCCCTTTCTTCAACATCACCAAGCTGCTTATGCGCAGGTTCTCATCATGCTCCAGGCGCCTCTCCGAAGCGAAGTCGAAGCGAGCCGGAACCTTCATGTCGACGGTTATGCGGAAGCTCAATATCTTGGGACCATCGTTTACAGCCGACACCTGGGCGGCGCATGCCGAAGACAGGCACTTTAGATCATTTACGGAAGCCGTATGGAACCACCCGTCGCCGGTCTCCGCTACATCCTCGAACATGATAAGATCGGAATACTCCTGCCCGCTCTTCTTGTCCTTCAGCGAGACCGTCCCGTTCGACGCGATCTTGATCGAAATGAATTCGTTCTCGCCGGACAGTGGACCTGTCCTCAGCGTCCCGACGCTCCGGACCGGCCTTGTCGAGGGGGCGACCACAAAGGAAGTGAAGCCACATGACGGAAGATCAAGCGTCGCGGCGACGGTGTATCTCCAAAGGAGTCCGTCGTTCTGATAGCAGAACTTCGCATGGCGCGAGCGTTCGACGTGCCTCGGAATAAATCCAAGAAGCTGGTATGGGATGTTCCTGCCTTCGGAGCTCCTCAGCTGGAACGACCTCACCCTCTGGCCGAAGAAACCCTCGGAATATTCCGTCGGCCAGTCGGCAGGAAGGTCGACGTCGAATATGACCGTTTCCTTACGCGGCACCGGCAGCGGATTGAAGACCGCAAGCGTGAACTCGTTCGGATTCTCCGCCAGGTCGGCGGCCTCGGCCGTCAGATGACCCATCGCCCGATTCTTCAACTGCTCGCCTATCACCATCGCCTGGTCGAAGCGGAACATCATGTCGCGATGGACCTGGTCGATCGAACAACCGCAGATCGAATCATGCGCATGGTTCGAGATTATGTGTTCCCATGCGACTTCGAGGAACTTTTCCGGAATACACGCACCTTCGAGGTTGGACAGCGCCACAAGCGGCTCCGCCCATTTCTGAATAAGATTCTGGCAGTCGTCGTTGGCCTGCTTCATCCGCACGCGTGCAGAGACGCAGTTAGGAATAAGCCAGAGGTAGCCGCAGCGCTCCTTGCTCGGTTCGCGCAGTTCGCCCCGCTTGACGGCGAGCTTTTTCACGCCTTTCCGAGCATCATTGAAAAACATCGGAAGCGTCGAATGCTCCGGTTCGACCTCGGGACACGCCTCGCGGATGAACTTGAGGTATTCGACTACGTTCGTCGCCGGCGGGATATGGTCCATCGAGTCCATGAGGCACAGAGTGTCACCGCCGCACCTTTTCAGCTCGTGCGAGACGTAGCCGGCCAGCTCCTTGCGGAAATGCTTTTCCTTGACAGACTTAATCTTATTCGGAACTCCCCCCGCCGCTTTCATGTCTGCCTTGAATTCGGCCATGTCGAGGAAAGTGTCGCCCTCGAGGATGGCTCGCGGCAGCGCGAACGCGCCGTAGCCCTGCGAATCCTGGAGCTTGAATACGAACGACTTCGTCCCGTCGGGAGACTGCCATTCAAAGAACATCGGAGTGGTCGACTCGTTAGTGCCGCGCCCGAGGACGACGTCGCTTATCCCGAACCCGGCGAAAATCTGCGGCATCTGGGACGGATGGCCAAACATGTCGCAGATGAACCCCACCGGCATCGGCTCTGTGTTCCATTCGCGACTTATCCGCCTGCCCATCAGAAGGTTGCGTATCAAAGCCTCGTCGCCGACGCAGAAAAGATCCGGCATCGTGTACCACGGGCCGACAAGAATCCGGCCGTCCTCGATCAGCCTCGACAGGCGCCCCTTCATCTCCGGCCGTATCCTGACGTAGTCCTCAAGGACGCAGGTCTGGCCGTCGAGCTGGAAATATCTGAAATCCTTGTTCTTCTCCATCAGCTCTATTAGATCGTCGAGGAGCTTCACAAGAAGCATCCTGAACTCCTGGTACGGCCTGTACCATTCCCTGTCCCAGTGCGTCCCCGAAATGTAGTGCGCCTTCTTCTTGGCTGTTTTCATGCTCTCCTTTGTCATTGTTGCATGGAGGGATGAATGTGACAGCTACACTCCTTTAGCGTGATAATTTGCATTTTGACGAGCAAGATTTGGGATTGGATTTTTTCGTTCCGACCGAGCGGCGGCATGAATTTCGTCCGAGGAATGAATGGAAAAAAACGGCCCAAAGATGCCCGCCGCAAAGCGGTTGCGGTCTTTTAGTTTTGCTCCGCACCCTTCGAGGGCCTTCGATACCTCGGTATCGGCGGTATCCCGGAATGCGAAGCAATTTCCAAAATTTCCGCAATCAAAATGTAAATTTTTCAGCCTAAAGGAGTATAACACACGACCGCAGTCCTCTTTGCCCTCAATGTCCTCCTCTGAAACTCGCCTGAAGTAACGCAGACATTCATGTCTGCGATTCCGCAGGTAGGAATACCTGCGCTACGCAAATAAATATTCAGTGAACTACGCCCTTTCACTGAATATTTAACTGATTTGCAGACACGCCGGCACTTTTCGCTTGCGGCTTTGCCGCCTCACCCGCGGTATGCGGGCGGCTTCGGGCTGAGCCAGTCGACAAGTGCGTTCTTTATGGCAAAGGCGAACCTGAAGTTGCCATAGGGGTTGTAGTGTCCGAAGACCTGGGCGCCGGCGCGTTCGACGTAGAGCGTCTCGCAGAACTGCACGGGGCTGCCCTTGAAGGTCTTGTACAGGCCGCACATGAGCGGAAGAGTGTCGGTGTAAAGGTATTTCTCCCTGTCCAGGAACTGCACGAATTCCTCGTCGAAGCGGGTGCCGTTTCTGATATAGCCGTCGACTGTCGGCACGTCGTAGCTGAGGAGGATCATAAACTTGCGCTTGTTGGCCTTGCACCACTTGCGGAACATGTCCACAGTGAACATTGTGGAACGGAGGCCGTAGGCGATGTGCAGCTTCCTGGCGTCCTTCTGCCGTGTCTTCGGGCTGCGCAGATCGACCTTGACTCGGAATTCCTCGGCCAGAGCCTCTAGCACATCCACCGGGGCGTCACCGCCCTCCCGCAGCGTATAGAGATGCGCCACGTGGTCGTCCTTGTAGGCGTTGTAGAAGCTGCCCGGGCCGACGAGCCTGCGCAGGTCGCCCACCTTTTTGCAGATGCCCGGCTCCTCAATCCACTTGCCCTTGCCCAGGTCGAACCGGACATGCATCCACGGAAAACCGTGGACCGGATAGCCGTCTTCGCGGCCGCGCGGAAGGTCGCGGCACATCCAGGCCACTCGGATCCACCTGGCGGCGTCGATGTTGCGCATGTAGTCGTCGTCCCAGATGTTGAGGATGATATATTCGGCCGCGACGTCCTTGACCGCCTCCATTCGCATAGCGCGGCGGTATGCCTGGTAGACGCCGTAGCCGCCGACCCCGAAGTTGCGGATGGGTTCGCGGAAATGGGCTGCCAGCACCTCCTGCCAGGTCTCGCCGTCGCTGACCTGGGCGCACTGGGTGTAGCTGTCGCCATAGGTGTTGATCCGGCAGGGCCGGTCGGCATAGTTGACCATGCGGCGGTGCTTGAACTTCGGATGATAGGAGCCTTCCGTCCTGGTCCTGTTCATGCCGTCGATCATGCAGTGGTTCTTGTGAAGGTAGCCGAGTTCGGAGTCGAATTCGAGGATTGCGGGATAGCGGTTCTTGGGGTCCACGTACCGTGCGATTTCAATCGGATGGTAGTCCGCCGTTGAAAGCAGATGCCTGACGTCGCGCAATTCGGATTTTGCCATGATCTATAGTCTCCTAGGTTTGTTTTGCCCAAGAAAATACTCTTGAATGCCTGGAACTTCAAGTTGAAGCCCTGCACATGCCTCGTAATACTCATTTAGCGTGAAAATTGACATTTTGACGAGCGAGATTTGGGATTGGATTTTATACCGAGATTCTTCATTTCCTTGAACCAGGCCGCCACATCCGGGAAGCGCTCCTTGTCGAATTCGGGGTCGCAGTACCAGTCAGCCTTGAACCAGTGCGTCTCCAGATGGACCACGTCGCATGGGACCTTGTGCTCGCGCATTTTCTTCACGATTTCGATCGTCTCGTCCGCAGCCTTATAGCTGATCTTGCTCTGCCAGTACCCGAAGGTCCAGGCTGGCGGAACGGCGCCGCGGCCGGTCAGATCCTGATACCGCGCAAGTATTTCCCTGATGTTGCCGACGATGACGAAATAGTCTAGGAAGTCGTCCTCCATCGCGACCTGCACCTTGGCCGCGCAGCCGCTGCCGATCCAGTATGTCATGCGGCTCGAATGGTTGAAGAAGACTCCATAGCCGCGCGTGCTCAGTGTGGAAGGGGACGCACTTGTATGAACGAGGCGTGACTACAGCGAGCGCGTCGGTAAGATCATGGTCTATCGTCTGGCCGACCTTGTTCAGCTTGATGAACTTCTCGCCGAGCCCGTAGACCGCCTCGTCCGGTCTGAGATCGAAACATTCGACTGCGAGCTTCGCGTTTTCAGGAGCCGTAGTGCATATCCCGGTGTTGTATGAGTCCCATACTTTGAAGTTGTTGCTTTCAGGACCGCCTATGCCGCATGCCAGATCGCCTTTGGCGTCGCGGATCTCCATGCGCGCATCGGACAGCCGAATCTCCATTAAGAGCGACTTCGTCTTTAATTGGACTTTCTCCTTGTCACTCTTGACCTTGAACGGTACCGACCTGAATGCCCCTTCCGCAAGCATCGGAGTCCTGTTCTCGGGAACCCGTCCGCCTTCGGAGTAGCGGACACGTAAGACATGATCGCTGACCGCATCAATGCGTAGCGTACCCTTGACAACAGTTCCCGCCGGGGCCAGCTTCGCCTGCTCTAGCATCGCGCTGTCCGCCGATGAGATTCCAGTCGGTGCGGCCACCGCCGCCTCGGCCGCGAAGATGGCGTGCGAAGAACCTTCCAAGGAAACACTCATTTTCGATATCGACGCCCTCACAAGGCGCTTGTTCTCCAGGCTGCGTGTTATCATCTTCTCTCCGTGATATCATATGTAAGGAATACGTGCATAGTCTTTTCCGGCAGATGAGAAAATTACATTGCCATGGGGACGAATCAAGGCACATGCGGAACCAATAGACCCAAATGTTGGAACATGAAAAAACTTTCATTTTTTAGCTCCGACGTCTTGACATTGATTCGTTATTATGTTAACATTGTTACAGTATAAGCAAACTTTACAGTGAAACAATATGAATGAGATTATGGACAAGGTTTCCCGCAGGCGTCCCGCATTAAGGCGGAACGAAATAGTCGATTCCATCCATGGCAAGATCATCGACGGCAGGCTTCGGCCCAACGACAGGATTCCGACCAGAAGATCCCTGCAGATGAAGTTCAACGCCAGCATGGTGACCGTCCAGCAGGCGATCTCGCAGCTTCTCAGCGAAGGATTTCTCGAATCAAGAGGAGTCGAAGGGACATTCGTCTCAAGCGCTCCTCCGCATCTCAGCCATTATGCCGTCGTCGTAGATTCCAATCCGGTCAACAGCAAGTCACCTATGTTCTGGAGGGCGCTCACGGACGAATTCTCCAAGCTCAACAATGCGCCCGGCAGGACGCTTAAAATATATTACTGCCCCCTAGGAGCGGGACCGTCGGGAGATTTCATCTCGCTGTCAAAGGACGTCGAACGCCATTGCGTCGCAGGCCTCATCTTCATCGACAATCCATTCCCCTACGAAGGCACGGCGCTCATATGCAAGCCGGGAATTCCAAGAGTGGCTGTGATGGGCAGGGAGGGCCATGAAAGATTCAACACTGCGACCGTTACCCTCCGTGAATCCTTCATATCAAAGGCGCTTGATTATTTCTCCGGGGAAGGAAGAAGGAAAGTTGCATTGATAACAAACTACCGGAAGGACGACTGGTGGCAGGAATACTACAAGGCTCTTGCGGAAAGGGGCATGGAGACAAGGCCCTACTGGATCATCTCCTCGGACATCGAGATGAAATCGGGAGTGAGAAATCTTACAAACCTTCTGCTTCACCTTCCAGAAAAGGATCTCCCCGATGCAATCCTTATCTCAGACGACAACCTCGCCGAACCCGCAATCTACGGGCTCCTGGATTCGGGCTCAAAGGCCGTCGGAAAGCTCAGGATCGTCTCGCACTGCAACTTCCCGATGCAGTTTTCAACACCAGTCCAGGTCAAGCTTCTCGGCCCCGATTCGCGGCAGATAATCGACGCTTGCATGAAGTGCCTGGAGAGGCAGAAGTCCGGCGAGAAGGCGGCCGATGTCCATGAGACTGTGGAACTTATCTTCGAGGATGAGAGGAAATCGTCGATTCCGGAAATGGAGAGGGCATCATGAGAAAACCTCGCACTTTTACTTTTATCGAGCAGTTCTCCGCGCATAATTCCGATTCTCAATTTCCGATTTCCGATCTGCATGTGAATAGTAAAATCACAAACAGGCAATCGGCGATTGGAAATGCTTTCACCTTGATTGAACTTCTGGTGGTGATAGCGATAATATCCATACTCGCCTCATTGCTGCTTCCGGCTCTCAGGCAGGCCAGGCTGAGTTCGAAGAAGACTGTCTGTATCTCAGGAATGCGGCAGCTCGGCCTTGGCTTCCTCAATTATTCAGGGGATTTCAACATGTGGATGCCACTCTACGGCTTCCAGGGACGTCCCGCCTTTGCGGCCGCCGCCGGCGGCGGCTGCAATGAATTTCCCGGCATGTCGGTCGGCGTCGGGAACCTGCTCTACCGCAACGGATTGAACTACGTCCCCAATTATGAGCTGTTTTTCTGTCCTGACTCGCAGAATGTCATAAGGCCCAGGGACGGCGACAGGTGGTATTTCTGGGGCTGGTGGGAATGCCAGCACAACGACGGTGCCGGCTTTTCCGGCTATCTACAGTTCAACGGCACTCTTCCTGCGACACCCGGATTCAATTCCGACCTTTTCCCGATGGAGAATACGGAGTCCGGGAAAAAAGTGCTGCTGGCATGCAACAACAAATGGTGGAACGGATACGGATGGCCCACAACTTCCGAAATGGAAGGATACCCTTTCAGCTATCCGCACAATCCCCATGTGAGAGGAACCAACTTCCTCTATCTCGACGGCCACGTGGGAAGTTTCAACTATGCAGGCAAAACGGGCGACGGCTTTGTCATGGGTTACCAGAATGACGGTTCTTACAGTGCGATCTATCATGAACCCTGAACATCAGGCCGACAAATATTGCAAGCAAGATACTTCAATATCCAAAGGTGAAAAATGAGAATGGCGATCATCACAGGCATCCTTTTTGCGTCGGCGGCGCTCTGCCGGACGGCAGTGGCCACCGAAACGGAGCACACTGATTTAAGAATCCTTCCGGCGCCGGGCAAGGTCGTAGTCGACGGCAAATACGACGACTGGGATCTCACCGGCTCAATCTTCATATGCTCCGACGTCGAGAACTACCGCGACCAGTTCGCATCATGGCAGAGCGCCATGTATGACTCCGAAAACCTCTATCTCCTCTCCCGCTGGATCGACACGACACCGATGAACAATCCGGGAATCTGCGGCTCGGACATGGGCTTCCAGGGCGACTGCCTCCAGGTCCGCTTCATCACCGGGCCCTCAGGAAAAGTTCCCGATTCGCGCGGCGACGACGCTGCGCTCGGACAAAAAACGACCCATGTCTCCGCATGGAAAGGGAAGGACGGAAGGGACATCATCGACCTGGCCTACGGCAAGAAGTTCGACGAGGGCGGAGTCAAGGACGCCAAGAAGGAAGGTGCAAAGCAGGCCTTCCAGAAAACTCCGGATGCCCCTTCGACAGGCTCAGGACAGGCAAAAGGCTATGTCCAGGAAATCGCCATCCCATGGAAACTCCTCACCAAGGACGGGCATGCGCCGAAGCCGGGCGACACCTTCATCATGACCTATGAACCAAATTTCGGAACGAGCTCCAAGCTGCGCATTTCGACAAAGGATCTCTTCAGGGCCGGAGTCACCCCCGACCGGGTCTTCGCATTCTGCTCGTATGACCGCTGGGGGATGGCGAAGTTCGAGGCGTCAGGAAAGGTCTCCCCTCAGCCCATGCGGCTCTCCGACGGCCGCGAATTCCCGGTCGCAATGAAGGATGGAGTGCCCGTCATAGATTTAAAAGGACTGTACAAGGAGGACAAGCTCGAAGGTTTTGCCAAGCTGGAGTTCGAAATTCCGGACGACGGATTCGTCTCCATAATCATAAAGAATACGGACGGCATGGTTGTCAGGAACCTTGCGAACGCGAAGTTCATGACCAAGGGAAAACAGGAAATTCTCTGGGACGGTCTTGCCACACCGAGCGACCGGAAGCCAGGAGATCCAGTTCCCGCCGGTGAATATAAATGGGAGGGGATCTGGCACAAAGGGATCGGACTCTCGCTCGTAGGCTGGGCCTGCAACGCAGGCAAGGCGCCTTTCGACTCTCCCGGCGGCAACTGGGGCGGCGACCAAGGCCCTCCGGTATCTGTCGACTCGGACAATGAAAACATGTTCCTGGGATGGGCCGCTTCAGAGGCCGGACAGGCCCTGGTATGCACGGACTTCGACGGAAACGTCAAGTGGCGCCACAAGCGCGGCGGATTCGGCGGGGCGCAGCTCGTGGCCGTCGACAACGGAATCGTCTATGTCTATGATTCAGGACAGGGTAACGTGATCTACCGTCTCGACACGAAGAAGGGCGAATATTCCAACTGGAAGGACGCAGGCGAGGCGACGCTCGAACTCGGAAAGATCATGGCGCAGTTCAAGCCCGCAAGCGCAGACCCGAAAGAAGAACCTGCGGCAAGCGGCCTCGCCGCTACCGGCGGCAAGCTCTTCGTAAGCTACGGTTCCATTAATGCCGCATGGGGCAAGAAACAGGCTTCCGGCGACCTTCTGCTGATGATCGATGGAACCACCGGTAAACTCATCAAGAGCGTGAAGACAGAAAATCCCGGCGACATCAAGACCGGGGCCGACGGTAAGCTGTATATGCTCGGCGCTGATTCCAAGGTCTCCATCGTCAATCCGGAGACTGGCGAATCGACACCCGTAATCGACGGACTCAAGAACGCCAGAAGCGTCGCCGCCGACAAGGACGGCAACATCTATGTCTCGATCTCCGACCCGGAAAACCAGATAAAAGTCTTCGACCCTTCGACAGGCTCAGGGCAAGCAAAACCAATCCGCGCCATCGGCAAACAGGGAGGACGCAGCCTGACGGGTCCGTGGGAGAAAAACGGCGTCCGCTTCGCCGTCGGAATCAAGGTCGATCCTAAAGGTAAACTCTGGGTGATGGAGTGCGACAACGCTCCTAAACGCATATCAAGATGGGATGCGGCCACCGGCAATTTCGAAAAGGAATTTTTCGGCTCGACGGACTACGGCGCCGGCGGCGGTGCCATATGCCCGGCGGATCCATACACGATGATCGGACAGGGATGCGAGTGGAAGCTCTCGCCTGAGACCGGCAGGGCCGAATGCGTCGCAGCCATAAGCCGCGTCCGCTGGGCCAACGCCCGTTTCGGAACCGGCAAGGACGGCCGCGTCTACGCGGCGATCGGAGGCGGCTGGCCTAAGCACCTGCCAGTTAACATCTTCGAACGCGTCTCCGCAGGAAACTGGAAGCTGAGGACTGTCGTATCCACAGACGAAGAGGAGAAGGATCCGGTCCACATCACAGTCTGGTCAGACCGGAACGACGACCAGCAGGAGCAGCCGGACGAGGTTAAGAAATACGAACTCGCCCTCGGCGGATGGATCGACGGATGGTATCTTTATTTCAACCAGGCGATGGCGTTCTCCGGAGGAACACACCGTCTTGACGTGACCGGCTGGACTCCCTGCGGTGCCCCGGAATACGACATATCAAAGGCGGTGAAAATGCCCGCACCTGAAGACGTCGGCCAGCGCGGGGGAATGGGCGCCCAGAAGGATCTCGCCTCCGAGGACGGCAACTACGTCCTATACAACGGGCATTACGGAACCGAGCACAGCGACTTCACCTGCTTCGACATCAGGTCGGGCAAGAAGGTCTTCGCATATCCCAACAACTATGTCGGCGTCCACGGTGGCCACCTGGCGCCTCCTGCAAAGACCGGCCTGATCCGCGGAGCATACGACATCGCCGGAACCGTCAAGGCCCCTCCCCCGCTCGAGAACCTCTTCTTCATCGGAACTGACAAAGGCGAATGGCACATCCTTTCCTCTTCGGGATACTACGTCTCGAAACTTTTCGAAGGCGATCCGATGAGAATAAAGTGGCCTGACGAAGCTGTCCCTGGCGCGAACATGAACTGCGTCCCTCCGGGAATGGGAGCAGAGGACTTCGGCGGCTCGGTCATCAAGGCGAACGACGAAAACGTCTATGTGCAATGCGGCAAAACCGCCTTCATCGACTGCAAGCTCACCGGCATTGACACTGTAAAACCGCTCAGTGGCGGAAACATCAGGATATCCGCGGAAGACACGGAGACCGCCCTCGGCTTCAAGGAGAAATACCTGAACGTCGCGGCCGCCGTTAAAAACTTCAAAGTGGCCAAGAAGACAGTTGCATTCACAGGCAATCCGTCCGCTGACTTCGGTGCAGAAGCGACTGAATTCGGCCCGGACAACGCAAAGATAAAAGCTTGGCTTGCCCATGACGACGCAAATCTTTACGCCGCTTGGCAGGTGAACGATCAGAGCCCCTGGATAAACGGCGCCACAGGATTCGAAAATCTATATGCATGCGGCGACACTGTTGATTTCCAGATCGGAACCGACGCATCTGCGGACAAAATACGCAACGAGGCGGTCAAAGGGGATCTCCGCCTGTCAATTGGATCACTCCAAGGCAAGAACGTGGCCGTAGTCTATCGCAAGGTCTCGGACGAGAAGGCGCCGAAGACCTTCTACTCCGGAACATGCAAGGACGGATACACCATGGAATATGCGAAGATGGCAGAAGGCGTGAAGATAGGCGTCAAGCCGGCGCAGGACGGAAAATCCTATGTTGTCGAAGCGGCAATCCCGCTAAAGGATCTTGGAATGAGCGCTGCTTCAGGAGTTAAACTCTCCGGAGACATCGGCGCCACATTCAGCGACCCCGCCGGAAAGGACACAAATCTCAGAGTCTACTGGAGCAACCAGGCCGCAGGTATCGTCGCCGACGAAGTCGAGGAACTCAGGATGCAGCCGTCCAAATGGGGAGAACTGATTTTCGAATAACAATCTCCCGGAAAGAATTTTGACAGGATAACAGGATTGAAAGGATTGGTAAAATATTTGTTCACCTTTTAAGTCAATACCTTCCGGTGGTAATGGACACCACATACCGTTATAAGCTCCTGAGATTTGTATTCGTATATGGTCACTCAAACTTGTTGATGAATTACGCGGATAAAGGCAGAATATCCCATATGCAATAAGTTCAGTTTTGCATCTATGGCAAAAACATTTATGCGGGCATAGCAATAAAATTGATAAGATGATAAATCCTGTGACGGTTACAGCTGCCCTATTCCTAAATGATTTCTAATTTTATTGAAGAAGTCGGCCATACGGCAGGATCACTGGTTGGTGTAGATCGGCGCGCCGGTCTTCGATTCGATCCACGTGACCGACCCGTCTGAGAAGCCGGCGTTGGCCGCATATGGATAATTGGTGCCGCATCCGTCGACGTTGGCATACATCTTCGGCCGGTGCGGCAGGATGAAGGTCTTGCTGGAGCCGTTATAGGTCAGCCACACCTTTGGGCAGACCATCAAAAGGCGGCGTTTGACATAGCTGTCCTCCCCGCCGAGAGGACGGTTCGGCGAGGGATCATAAATCGCGGTTCCGGTGCCGTAGACCCCGACCTGGTACCAGTCCCATGCTCCCGGTCCATACCACACGAAGGACGGATATGTGCGCTGTGTCATCGCCGTCATATCGGTTTCCACCACTCCGTCCATGCCCCAAAGGTTGTATGGGCCCCAGAAGGTCTGATATGGAGTCTTGTCGCTAAAGTCCATTACTGTGCACCCCATGAACTTCACATTGCCCATCCCGCTGTTGAGCAGGCACGCGCGCCAGTAGGTGCGCATAGAACGGCCTTCGTTGAAGATGTGATCGAAATTCCCTGCGTCTCCGGCGCCGCCGTTGTAGTTGTAGTGGGCGCTGGCGGTTCCGCCGACCCAGCCTTTTCCGTAATAAGGGCATGTCGGGCTGTAGTTACCCAGCCCTTTCTCGTAGTCGCAGGCATAATTGAGTATGGCCGTCAGGCACTGGCGCATGTTCGACTTGCAGGTGATGTCCTTAGCGGTGCGCCTGGCGTTCTGGAGCGCCGGCAGCAGCATCGAGGCAAGGATCGCGATTATAGCGATGACTACGAGCAGCTCGATGAGCGTAAAAATTTTCCGGGACAGAAAATTTTTACCCGGGAGAATCTTCTTGTCCCGTTTCATGCTTAATCCTCCTGATACTCGGCAATCTTTGTCGGTAACTTTGTCGTGAGCTTTGTCGTCTTCTGTAGGGTTGAGCCAAGCTAAACTGCGGCTCAGCACGGCTTCACCCTCCATCGAGTTTCTGATCGACAGGACTGCGAATCCCGCAGAGCACCACTTTCCTGAAACTCCGCTATCTTCTCCGCCTTGCAAATGATTTTGCATTTTCATATAAGTTATGAATTCAGCAGATGGACGCAGTTTGCTGGATTCATACCTGAAACCTGGCACCCGAAATATGTAATGCAACCCGGGCCATCCAATCCCCCTTCCAAGCATCCATTCATCCGACCATCCACCCGACGAGTGTTTTACTTCAGCATTCCGGCCAGCGCGTCCGCTCCGGCATTGAGGCCGGCTTCGTCGCTTGCGCCGATGAAGATGACGTTCTTCTCGACGGCGAAGGGCGACCATGCGAACTCAAGCAGCGCCTTGCCTGGCCCTGGATATTTCGCGTCCGCGACCTGAAGGAGGATTTCGCTCGCCTGCAATGCTGCGACGGCGCTTCCGGACTTCGAATCACCAATCAGGACAAGATGCGATTCGGTAGTGTAGGCCTCCGGGAGCTGGGGCGGCAGCTGGTTGCCCCCGACATATGAATGCAGGCGTGTCCAAGGACGAGCCCATCTCGCACGGAACTCCGGCGTCGTGTCCACGGCCTTTGTCTCGCCTTTAAGCACAGAGACTTGATTTTTCGCGTCGACGTAGAGCTTCACGCCCGGCTCGTAGCATGTTTCCATGTCGGTGTTGTCAAAGTCCACGAATCCGTCGCCCACGATTGTCACAACGCTTTCGGGGGTCTTCCATGCTGCGGCC
Organism: uncultured Victivallaceae bacterium; assembly: GCA_964636325.1. Lineage (GTDB taxonomy): Bacteria > Verrucomicrobiota > Lentisphaeria > Victivallales > GWF2-50-93 > CAZWRV01. Next base: position 53,692 of record CAZWRV010000023.1, read on the forward strand.
TTCCCTTCGGCAGTATGGCTGGTGACGTTGCCCTGCGCGTCGAACCCCAGCTTGATTTCCTGCCTGACCGTTCCGGGCGGCGACTTCTCGTCTCCGGTGGCCGAGCAAAGCTTGGCGGTCGGATTCCAGACGCGGGGATACGCCACCTTGCGCAGCGCCGCTCCTTCAGGCTTGGCTTCCGCCTTGATACCTTTCGCGGACATGATGCCCGCCAATTTTTCCGCGAACGCCTTCTGCCCCTCGTTCCCAAATGCGACAACCAACGCCGGCTTTGCGGACAGGAACGCGCCGAGCGCCTGCTGGTCAAAGACGCGGACCTTGTCGGCAATGACAGCAGCCGTCGGTTTCGCGGAGTCAAGCTTGACTTTCGTCTCAGCCTTCAATGCGGCTAACGGACTTTCGATCTTGATCGAATATTCTCCGGCAGGACTGTTCTGCCCGAGCGAAATCGTTTCTGCAAACTGCCCGTTCTTGTCGGTACCTCTGAAGCAGGAATTCCGGACATTTCCATCGGGAGCTACGATGCTGAGAGTGAAAGGCCATGGCATCTTGAGCCCCTTCAAGCCCACCTTTACCTCCACCGCGCCGTCCTTGAGCGAAGCGGCAAGATCAATCCCCTCCGGAGCGCGCGGAGCGACGACGTATATCTTCATTTCTCCCGGTGCGAAACTGCCCTTGATCGGCCCGTTAGGAGCGGCAACCCGGCCTGCCTTCTGCCAGTCGGGGCCTTCGACGCAGTATACGAGCGAATCTTTCGGCAGATTCTGAAGCGAGAATATCGCATCATGGGCCGCATAATTGTAGATCCAGTAGGCCTTGTCGTCCGGAATTTCAGGAAGCTTCTCGCACGCGTTGAGGACGAAGATCAGCTCCCCCTCCCCCGCCACATGCCGTTCCGCGGCAAGATGGACCGAGTCCGTGACAAATGCCTGACGCGCAGGCGTCTTCGAGAGCGTCGCCTTGAAAAGCGGTGTCGCGGCGCGCGCAGGCTCATCCATGAAATAATTGGTATGGTAGAGGCTCGACTGTTTCTTGCTCAGGCCGTTATCCTTCTTTTCCGCCAGCGCATAGTATGCCCCCCAGCGCCAGCCTAAATCCTTGACAATCGCGTCGGTGACAATTGCTCCTTCGATTTTCACCGTCGTGCCCTTGTCGACGACAACGACGCCTCCGGCCTTCTGGAAATCCGATATCGCGGCTTTGACATCGGCAGGAAACTCAAAGGTCTGGCCGATGACGACGAGCACCTTGTATTTCTTGAGCCAGCCCTGCGGGACGCGTTTCTCGTGCAGTATGTGGGCCGGATATCCGGCGCGGGCTATCGCCTGATGCGTCTGGAGGATGTTGTCCTTGTAGTCCTGCCCGACGCTGTATGCGCTTGCTTCGACCTGTCCGTCCTTGACTTTCGTATCCTCCGGAAGGGAGGCGATCATCAGCTTGATCTGCTCGCCCGTCTTCTTCTTCGATTCGCGGGCCGCAATATCCTTCTGCCTCATCGCGCATTCTGTGAAGCTCCATAGCACCGCGATGTCATGGCCGATGACTTCGGCGCCTGCAAAAAGACCGCCAAGCCGTGCGGCCGGCTCGTTTACAGCCTTTAGATCCTCCGCCTTCATGCCGAGCATGTTCAACCACCAGTTGCTGTGCAGGCCGGCCATTATCATCGCGTTCAGCATCACACGGTAGCTGTCGCCCTGGTTCGGCTGAGGAACGCATTCCGCGAAAAGCTGCCCGTTCATCGCATGGGCGACCTTGCGGGTCGGGTCGTCGCACTTGTCCAGGTAAAGTCCGCTGAGCGCACCCAGCTTCCCGATCCCCCAGTCCATGAACACATGCGTCGTGGGAATGTCGTTCATTTCCTGGTTCAGCGGGTCGGTGCCGTCCATGATGGCATGCGGCGCATAGAGGTCGGTGGAAAATACGAGCGAGGGCCATACCGTCTTCAAGTCCTTGCAGGCCTGCGCGTTCTGCTCCTTCATGATGGCGCAGCGGACTGTCATGTATTTCATCCAGTCGGCGTCGGACTGAGCCGCTATGTCCTGCGTATATTTCCAGCCGCGCGCCTCATACCAGGCCTTCTCGTCCCAGTTCGGGAATCCGCTGGCCATTCCGCCCGCGGGAGTCTTTCCCCATGAGAGACCCGGCTCGTCGAGCGTGCCGAGGGCGGGAATGTTGAGGGCGTAGCGCCGCAGGCTCTGCGCAGTCCGGAAATTGAAGAGCCTCATCGCCTCGGTCATCTCGGGCGCAGCCCAGCTCCTTTGCGAGCCCCACGGCTTGTGTGTCACGTAGCCGGTCCAGTACATGTATACGACCGTCGGCAGATCCTTGGTGATCGCGTTCTCGAACGCATTAAGCCCCATGGAACGCTTGCCCCTCGGCTCAGGATCCGGCTGGCCGTCCCGTGTCAATATGGTGCTGCTGAAGAAGTTGCCGAGGATGAAGTTGGCGCCGCCCTCGCGCAAAGGCCCAGTCTGAGAGAGAAGCATGGGGGACTGCTGGAGGCCAGAGGAGACGGTCAGCTTGGCGGCGTCCTTCCCGTCAAGCTTGACCGCATACTCGGAAGGCGCCAGGCTGTTCCCGGGAAGAGTGACAACAACAGTGGAACCGTCGCCGACGACCGGAATGGCAACCGGCGCCAGACCCTTCACTGATGGTACCAGCTCGATGTTCGCGGCCCCACCTTTTTCGAGCCCCGAGACCGCAAGCTCAACAGGCTCCTTCGAATAGAAAGCATTCCTCCCCTGCGGAAGAACAAGCTCCGCAGCAAACACCGACGACGCCATCACCACGGCAAACACAACCGCTCCGATCTTCATGAGACCTCCTATATATACTTCTTCTTTTTACAATTGAACTTTAAAGTCCTTATTTCGTAAGGATGGAAGCGCAATAGAATCCCTGCCCCCTTGTCCTTTTTGATCTTGTCGCCGGCCGGTCTCTCAAGAAAATCCACTTCGGCGACGGCTTCATATTGTTCGGGGACTGCGATTTTCGCGAACGAAGGCCGTCCCGACGTTTCAAAGAGGCGGAGCAGTATCGCATCCGGATCGTGTTCGGCACGGCGAAGCGCCGTGCATACCACTGAACTTGCCCCCTCAAGCGATGGAACCGCAATCTCCTTTAATATTTTGTTAGAACGCACTATGATTGGAGGCCGGTTGAAGCTCATCCCCATCCTCCAGATCTCGGCATTGCTGATTGCCGGGCCATGCGGAACAAAGGCCACTCGGAACTCATGGAGCCCGTTGTCGCTGCCGGGATCAGGACTGTAGCTGCTTCGCAGCAATGAAACGCGCATACGCCCTCCGAGCGCGTCGAAGCCGTATCTCGAATCGTTCAGAAGAGCGAAGCCGAACTCGTCTCCGGTGAGGTCGGCCCATTTCTGCGTGACATTCTCCATGCCGTCTGCAGCAGCTTCCCTGACAGTATAAGGCCCTTCGGACCGGAGCCGCGCCGCACTCATGGCCGCGGCAAATGAAAGCTTGAGGTGGGGAATCCCCTTGCCGGGGCGGCCCTTTTCACGCCAGTCCACCCGGATATTGAAGTCCGCTCGCGGAAGATACCTGTAGAATCTTATCTCCTCATCGATCGAGGAGCTGCGGAATCTGTGGGCGACCTTGAACCTTACGCATACCGGCCCCGAGTCAAGCAGAGACACTTCAGCGCCACGGAGAAGGCTTTCCTCGCGCAGGATGTCGTTCATCAGCCACGCCGGCATCCTGCTCTCGTCCTCGTCAATCACCTGAAATACGTTGAGCGCCATGTCCGCCCTGGAATTCTGGACATGCTGAAGTGGCTTCGGAGTACCGTATGGTACAAGCTCGCGCCCCAGCCTCTTGTCGAACCATGAGCAGACCGCGCCTGAATTTTTCGCGATCCTGCATGACGCGTGATTCGTCTCGAAGTTGAAATAGTAGCCGTCATCCTTCACGTCGTAGGAACGGCTTGAATCTGCCCTCCTGGCAGGACGGCCCATGAAGGCGGTTCCAAAAGCTGGAACTTCCGGGGGGATCAAGAGCCCACGGCCTTTTCCAAGATTCTGAACAGGAAGTTCTTCTTCGTCGGGTAGCACGATGGCCGTGAACTTTTCAGGAAGGTCCACCTCCACCGGTTCGGACCTTGCAAAGCCCAGCTGGTTTATGATCGATATTCCTGCGCCGTTCCGCCCGTCTCCGGCGATTCGCGAGGCGGCCTCGGAAACAATTTTCCCTGCCGTCCTAAGAGACGACTGCGCCCTGCGGTATGCGTCCTTATATGAATCATGGACGGCGCATCCGCAGAATATGTCGTGGAACTGGCTGAACAATACCGGAGTCCACGCGTCGCGGATGATATCGTTGCGGTCTAGACCGGCCATTGCTAAAGCGGCCTCAGCGTCAAGCAGAGCCGACTCGCAGCGCCTGTTGTACTTCTTTATGCCAGCATGGGAAGTGTAGCATCCCTCGAAGAGAGTATGCGTCTCGCCGCAATTCTTCGGCAGCTTCGAAGTATCCCTGCGCAAGGCATTTAGATATTCGGCCATCGTGCTGAACTCATACGTCGGGAGAAGCGGTCTGTTCCTGACTTCCTCGAAGAACTTAAGCTGCTGGCGGGACAGGCCTCCGCCATGATCTCCCAGCCCCCATACATAGTGCGACACATTCAGCCCCAGGCGGATATTATCAAGGGTATTGCACAACGACATGAACATGGACGGGCCGAACAGCAGCGTGCCGCCATATGCGGAGGATACCGTTGTCATTCTTGTCCCGTCGACGCCCGTCCATATGCGCGCGGGCTGGTTCTTCCAGCCGCCGGGATTGCAGCGCCAGTGGAAATAGCTTGTGCAACCGCCCAGTTTCGCAATCTGAGGCATGTTGCCGGGATGGCCGAAGGTGTCGGGCGCCCAGAAGCACTCGGCCCTGCGCCCGAGATTTTTCTCGGACCAGTCGGCGGCATACAGCAGATGGCGCGCAATGCTCTCCCCGTCGGCCATGTTCAGATCCCCCTCGACCCATGTCGAGGCCAAGTTCTCCCAACGGCCCTTTTTAATGTATTCAAGCGTCCGTGCGAAATTCGCAGGATCGTGCTCCTTCACCGCGGCGTAGCTCGGAATCTGACTCAGAGAAAACTTCACGTCGGGATAATCGTCCATCAGATTGAGGACCGAATGGAAATCTCGGCGGATGCAGTTCAATGTGTCCTTCCATGTCCAGCACCAGTCCATGTCGATGTGGGTGTGACCGATGAGATGGACGGTATGAGCCTTGCACCGCGGCGCGAGCGGAGCAAGCATGGACTCCATCTTGGAAACGGACTTCAGGAAATCCGCCCAGCGGAAGGATTCGAGGGCGGCAAGGTCGATAATTCCGCAGGCTTTCGAAACAAGGCGGCGCTCATTCTCGTCCGACGCCAAAGCGTCGGCCATGAGCAGTTCGGCCCATGCCGCGGCAGTCCTCCACTGCATTTTCAACACCGGCTCAGGGACTATCGTCATCTGGAGAGGATTGAATTTGAAAGGCAGTTCCGTCGGCTCGAGGCAGATATCCAGCCTGTTCCTGCGGCCTGGAGATATCGTGAACAGAAGAGGATCCGCAAGCGGTCCGCTTGCATACCAGACATGCTCCTCGCGGTGCTTCTCCTCTCCGTCAACCCAAAGAGTGAAGGGGCAGTATCCGTTGAAATAAAGGTGCGCGGGCACCCCGGCCATATCCAGGCCGCACATTTTTTCCGGAAAAACGACTTCCGCATAGAACCAGTTCCTGGCGTTCTTCCGGAGCGGCGCGGGATTGCTTGGATCCCATTTCTTCCAGTCGGCCCTCGAACCCGCTTCCAAGGGATTCCTCGAAGCACGGTTGGAAAAGCGCCAATCAAATTCCGCTCCGCGGCCCAGGCCGCCGGAGACCTTGCCTAAGACTTCGCTGCAGTATTTAACGTCTTTCATCGCTCCCCACCTCCGTCAGGCGCCATCGATCTCAATCAGCAGCATGCCCAGATCCTGCAGGCGCTCGTCGAGCACCAGTTCGCCCGATCTTGTGTCGACAGTCTCTCCGCTCCGCGCCGGCTCCTGGCTTTCGCGCAGGATCTTGAGCTGTCGGATGTCCGGCCAGGTCGGTGCCCCCATCGCACGCCATTCTCTTTCGGCCCACCCGTGCTCCCTGTCGACACGACGTCGTACGATCTTCACACGGTTTGGCAGGCCGGAAAGCGCAATCTTGAAGTCGCGGGGCTGTCCGGGACCAATCATCTCCTCGACGCCTTCCGGCGTCTCCCATGGAGATTCGGACTTCGCATAATGATGATGATTATAAAGTATTATCTGCCAATGTGTCGCATCCTTACGGAACACTGCGGTCCCTTCGCGCCAATCGTTGTAGAGAAGAGTCCCCCCGCAGCGGTTCAGGAATGAAAACGCATGGAAGGACGGCTTCTTCAGCCCGTGCGCCGAGACTATCCCCCAGCCTCCGTGGAACTCCTCGGGGCCGGGCGGCATCTCCTCGCTGATGTCCGAGAGGCACCACCTTGCGAGCGAATCGACAAGTCCGACGCAGCGGAGGAGATTCTCAAGGTGGAATGTTCCGCTGAAGACATGATCATGGTTGCGGTCGCGGCAGCTGGGCGAGCTCCCCCACTCGTTGCAATGGATCTCCGCGTCCGGGAAAGGTCCGGAACGGACGATCTTCCTTAGGAGCGTCAGGTCTTCGAACGTGGAATCCCGGCCCCTTGCGACCCGCCTGCAGGTCTTGGTCTGGTCGTCGAAGGGAAAATCGGTTGGATATGGATGGGTCGAGATGAAGTCCGCAGGCAGCTTCTCGCGCGAACAGAACTCCATGAAGTCCTCGATCCAGACCGGCCTGTATCCGCCATGATTGTCGGGGACGAAGTTAGCGGTCGCAGGACCGCCTATGCGGAGGCTGGAGTCCACCGACTTCAAAGCGTCCGCAGCATGACGGTAAAGCTCGAAATACTGCGCCTGAGTTCCGGACCAGAACGGGATGTTGGGCTCATTCCAGACTTCAAAGCGCCATCTCCTCACCTCGTCCAGGCCGTAGCGCCCTACCAGGCTCCTGACCGTGGTGTTGACCAGCATGCGCCAGTCCTTGAGATTCTTGGGCGGGCACGCGGGGCACTTGCATGTGAAGACGGTCTTGTCGTCGCTTGCCATCCAGCGCGGGATGAAGCTCAGTTCGACAAACGGACGAATGCCTGTCGCAATGTAGTAGTCGTAGTTGGAGAAGAGGTACTGAAAATTGAATCCCTTCTCCGGATCGGGCCAGATGAACATGTCGTCGTGGAATATCCCGTGCTGGCGAAGGTTCTGGAATCCGCATTCGCGGACGGCGAGGGCAAGGTGCTCACGGACTTCGGCGCGCAAGGAAAGCCCGGCCCTGTCCGCGCACAACATCCTCTTCCAATAGGGGGTCACCGGAGTTCCGGCGGAGGCGGCATCAATCTTAATATCCATCTTCTGCATCCTTAAATAATTATGCGAAATATTTTTGCCGATAAAGTATTATGCGTGCGCCGCGCGCAATTAACGGAACACGGCGTTCCTCGTATGCGGGTTTCGCCCTTTGCGCGCGGCGCGCACAAGCTACTCCGACGCGCCGCAAGGGCGCATTTTCCCCATAGGGAAAAACCTAGGCGCTTACGAAAAATTATGACATTCTAATTTTGAAAATTTATCATTGTGCGTTGTTCGATGTTGGATGTCCCATCCTGTTTTTCAGGGGTTCCAATTCGCCCAGTTGGCGTCTGGCGGGTAGTTGCCGAGCATGTGCCAGGTGCCTTCGCGGAGCCCCTTTGTCGGGCGGATGCCTCCATCGACGTACTGGACGTTCCAAGTCCGGCGGTTGTTGTGAGGAGCCTTTATCGCGTTCGGATTGGTCTGGCTGTCGAACATCATGCATGCGAAGAGGTCGGCCGCGCCCGGCTTGCCCTGCTTGCCAAGCCTGAGAACCCATGTGTCCCAACCGCCCCATCCGTAGAGCTTGCGTATCCAGGGCCTGTAGTTGTATCCGAAGCCGATGTTGCCCATGGTGAATGGCATGGGCCCTCCGCCGGGATTGTCCGGCGAACCGAGCACGCTGCCTCCTGGAACAAGAACATCGTCGGATGACCATCCAGGGCACATCCATACTCCGTTCCGTGGATCCAGATAATTATTGAGCATGTTATGGACATGGCCGGGGGAGTTCCAGCCGTAGAACATGTTGCCGCCGACATACCAGTTGTCGCGGTATTGGACGGACCACCCGTGAGGGGAAAAGTTCGTATGCGTAAGGCCGCTGGCGACCAGCGTATTGTTGGGCAGTCCGCCGGGCAGCCACATGTCGCAGTCGCCGGCATAATGGTAGATGACCTGGTAGAGCTGCCTGTGGTTGCCTATGCACAATGTGTTCTTGGCCGAGTCACGCGCCTTGGACAGCGAAGGCAGCAGCATCGCCGCCAGAATCGCGATGATCGCGATCACGACGAGGAGCTCGATGAGCGTGAAAATTTTTACGGCAGGAGAATTTTCGCTTGAAAGGAATGGTCTGCGGATACTTTTCATCTTTAAAACCTACAAGTTTGTGCCCCGTCGGGTTATCTGCAAATCATTACAAACCATGCTATTCTAGCAAGACCTCCCACCCGTAGTCGCTGACCCTTTTGGCGGATCTTACGCTTAGGTCCAACCTCAGCGCGTTCATCTTCTTGAAGTGCCGGTATCTTGCGTTCCAGGTTCCGTTCAAGTACCAATAGACCTCGGAGTCTCCGGCGATGCAGACATTTGTCGGGTCGTAGGTCTTGCCACCCGCCCTCACAGGAGATCTGAAGAACATGCGGGTGTAGCGATATGCCTCCGTAGCGGTCGGACTGACAAACCCCTTCAGATCATTGAAATCGCGCATGTCCACCAGTCCCGGCGATTCAAACCCGTAATAATAAGTTGTCCCTGTCATTTATAGTTATCGATTGCCGTGAAAACATTTCCGTCATGCCCGCGCCGCCGGCCGCCGCATGCGAACTGCATCCGCCATTGGGCGGTCGGCCCGTCCAAGATTCCCTCGCGCCAGCTCCGACTCGAAAACGACAGGCATCTCCGCCAGCAGGGCAGTTCTGCGGCCCTGGCGCTGGGCATCCATGCATTCCAGGTCGCGGAGAAGAAGATCGCGGCAGTCGAGGCCGAGGCGCGTCACCGGCACGCAGCTGGGAGCCCTGGCAGGGAAATTGCAGTGGGCCACGACATGAATGTCCTGCGGGATGCGCAGGCCTGACTTCGCAAGTCCCGCTGTGGCTTCTTCGACAAGGTTGTCGTCGCTTATTATAAGGCCGTCAGGCCTGTCCTTCTTCGAAAGCCTGCACAGGAGAAGCGCGATCTGGTGGGCCGATCCGGACCTCAGCGAGCACGACTGGACAAGATCCGGCCTGCCAACCTTGCGTTTTGCCAGATATGCCACGTCCTCGTCGATCTTCGGGTGCCCGAGAAAGGCGCCTATCACGGCGATCCTGTGGCGACCGAGCCCCACAAGGTGATCAACCGCGCGCTCCATGAACTTGTCGTGGGGGAAGTATATGCTGTGAAGGCGTCCGTCCATGTCCGGTCCGCTGTTGAGCACCAGCGGCAGATCCGGCTGGGAAAGGACCGGAGTGCCTTCCAAGTCGTTCGGAGGATTGATGAAGATCAGACCCGCCAGCCTGCGTGCCGAGACGTCGGCGACAAGGGCGCGGAAGCCTTCCGACTGCGCCCGTCCCTCGCCGTAGTAATACGAGGTGAACCGGCAATGCCTTTCCTGCTCGATCTCGGAGGCCGCCTGCCGCAGGGCCACATTGAAGAGCGAGGCGGAGAACGGGACATAGGAGACCAGCCCGTAGTTGAAAAGGTGAGGGGGCCGCTCTGCGACAACCGTGCCGCTGAACCTCTTCGCCTTTATGAAGCCGTCCTTTATCAAGGTGTTCATGGCGGACTGCAGTGTCTGCCAGCTCGTCCCGAAGCGGACGAGCAGCTCCTCACGGGGAGGGACGGGAGAGCCGGGAGGCATCCTGCCTCCGATGATGTCCGCCTTCAGCTCCCTGAGAATCTCCGACCTGCTGCTGTGCGCCATGGCTACGCCGCCTCTTCTCTAGTTTAATTATAATCATCTCTAGTTTTATATTATATTAGAATAGAGATGCTGTCAAGCAATCCGGGGAAGATTTTCTTAGTTTTCCATGAATTTGTCCGATAAAGGGCATACGTTCCATATCATTTGCCCAATCGGTGGCCGCCTGCTCCGCCGCTTCAGGGGCAGGGGGATTCAGACAAATCAGAAAAGGCGTGCTCAGCCGTTGCCTATTCGAAGCATCTTGGGCGCGCCGAGCTTGTCCGGCCATTCGAGGACTGTCGGAATTCCCGGATATACGTCGAAGAAGTTGTCCGGCAGAGTTTTTTCGCCATCAAGGTCGATGCAGACGCGCCATGCGAACGTCTTGCTTGTGAAGACCGCCTTGCCGGCGGCGCGCCTCATCTCGACCTTCGCCTTCGGCCAGTGCATTTCGCGGAACAGCGGGAGGAAGAGCGCGTCGCGCGCCACTTCACGGCAATCTGAAGAAAGGACAGCGAAGGCCACATGCTTTTCGACACCAAGACGGTCCCATCCTTTGGCGTCGAACTCGGCGATCATTGTGCTGGCATTTGCCGGCAGTTCGACGCTGGCAGTCTTGTCGATCGGATACGCTCCCGCCAGGGCCATCACTCCGAAACGAAGCTCGCCGCTGCATGCAGGTCCTTCGTTGACACCGTAGATGCGGACCTTGTTCTCCTGCCTGGTCACGACGACGATTACAGGAGCGAATGCGCGGCGCACCGGCCAGAACGCCGGTGTGCGGCGCAGATAGTAGTCGACGATAGTCCAGCTTCGGACGCACGGCCATACGTCGTTGTACATCCAGAAGACCGCCGAGGAACTGTGGAACATACGCCTGCGGAAATTCTTGATGTATTCCGCCAGCCCGCAGCCCTGCACCAGGCCGCCCCAGAAGACATAGTCCTCGATGCTCATGTCGCCGACCTTGCGGCCGAGCCAGTTGGCAATCATCGCGTCCGGAGAATATTCCTTGCTGTCCCAGTATGCCACGCTGTTGTCGTGCAGTTCCCATTCAAAAGAGCCGACCCGGTCCGTGCAGCCGCGGACAGTCTTCAGCGATCCCGGCCCGAGTATGCCGCCCTCGTTGGGGAAACGGCACGGCATCGCGCGATACTTGCGGAAGTCGGTGTCGCCGAAGCCGACGGACCACGGATGCTGGTCGCCGGAATAGTCGTCGTTGGGCGGCTGCAGGTTCGGAGAATACGGGGAGCTCGGCTGGTAGTAGCGGCTCCCGTCCTCCTCGTTCAATATCCGCGGGATCACCATGTGGAAGAGCGCGTAGTCCGGATGTGCGACGCCGCGCTCGTAGCCCCAGTGGTAGTTGCCCCACTCCATCTCGTTGTTCCCGCACCAGACTACAAGGCTCGGATGGTGAGCAAGGCGGCGGACCTGGTGCGCCACTTCAAGCTTCAGGTCGGCAAGGTATGCCTCGTCGGTCACAGGATACTTCGCGCAGGCGAATATGAACTCCTGCCAGACCAGCACGCCGCGTTCGTCGCAGAGATCATACAGGTCGTCACTCTCATAAAGACCTCCTCCCCAGACTCTTAAGAGATTGCAGTTGGCCTCCAGAGCCCGGTCCACCAGCGTCTCGTAGCGGCGGCGGTCGATCCGCGAAAGTATGATTTCCGCAGGGACGAAGTTGCCGCCCTTGCAGAAGATGGGCTTGCCGTTGACTTCGACGATGAAGTAGCGGCCGCGCTCCGGATGCGGCTCCTGGTTGACGCGCACCTTGCGGAAGCCGACCTTGCGCTCCGCGCTTCCTGCTCCTTCCAGTTCGACTTCAACCTTGTAGCGCGGCTGGGCACCGTGCCCTACGGGCCACCAGAGCTCGGGATCCGAAATCTTCAATGACGCCTCAAGCCTGTTAGCTCCGGGCTTTATCGCAACCGGGACGGCGACCTTCTGGCCGCCCACCTTGACTGACAGCTTCCTATTAATCTCCTTCCCCACCAACCCTTCGACCTTCGCCCTCGCCGTCACGGTTCCGGTCCTCAAGTCGTCCGAGAGCGTCGCGATTACTGCGCATCCGTCCCAGCGGACATCCTTCGCGACTTCAATACGGACATGGCCTGGAATTCCGACGTTTAAGAGGCGCGGCGACCAGTCCCAGCCGTGCTCGCTCTGCGTCTTACGCAGCCAGGGGCGCTTCGTAAGCTGCGAATGCGCGTGCGTCCCCATCCCGGCGCAAGGCTTCTCCATCGCGTGCAGAAGGCCGCTCTCGACCGAGACCGCCAGGCTGTTCTGCCCCTTGCTCAGGAAATCCGTGATCTCAAGGCGGCATGGATGGAATGCGTTCGCATGACGTCCTACTTCCTTGCCGTTGAGATAAACGGCGGCCGCAAGGTCCAGGCATTCGAAAAAGAGCCAGGCACGCTCGCCCTTCACAAGGCGCGGCGCCTCGAAGCTGCGCAGATAATACCAGATGGTCTCCTCGACCCAGCGGCAGGAAAGCACGTTCGTTCCAAGGTTCGGATCGGCTATGACTCCCTGTTCGATCAGATCCTGGTGAACCGAGCCGGGAACATTTGCCGTCCAGGCCCTTTTCATGTCGGCGTTGCCGGCCAAGACCCTGGCGATCCTGTCTCCGCGTTCGCTGTCGTGCCACCTGAGCTTCCATTTTCCGTCCAATGAAATCTGCCTGTTCATGCTATCGACACCTTGCTGTTCGTTATTTGTTATTGGTCAATAACGGGGTCTGCCCCTTTTTTTCTATCTATTACTGTCTATAATACAGGATGCTATGATATGTTGCCTCGAGTAAAATGCTTGCTACAGGCTATTGCACATAAGCCGGCCGCTCACTCGACGCTGTCCGCGCCGGGCAGGCGGAACATCTTGAATGCGACGTCTATGGTGAATTCCGGGATGGGGATTTGCAGCGGGACGGACTTGGCGTTGACGACCGAGGCGGAGAGTTCCGCGCCCGTGATGGTGTCGAGGAAGGAGAGCTTGTAGCTGCCGCCGGCCGCGGGGATGTCGAGGAGGACGAAGCGTCCGGCTATCGGCTTCAGCTCAGCCTTGGCATCGGGATATTCGATCATGAACTTCTTGTTGCAGACCCAGCCGTAAATCTCGTCCTTGTTGCCTGCGACATAACAGGCGTTTTCGGGATCGGGCTTGAGCGAGACGGCCGGTTCGGCGTCCTTGGATTCGTCGGTCTTCATTTCGACAGGGACGCCTTCCTGTACGTCGAAATCCTTGAAGACGAAGTCCTTGCCCCTCGGATCTATCCCCTGCATGAACATCGAAAATCCCTTGTAGTGGTGGTAGCGCTTCATGGTGTGGACGAATTCGTGCCACCATATGAACGGGGTTCCGGCCTGCTCTTCGAAGAATGAGGACCAGAGGCCGGCATGGAGGTCCGCCTCGATCTTCTGGAGCGAGCCGGCGTGGGGGCTTCCGCCGTATTCCGTTATCAGGACCGGCTTTTTAAAGACCTTGAGGGCCTCGGAATGCTTCTTCATCAGGTCGAGGAAGGGCGTCTTGTCGTCCCTGTATGCGTCGGCGACGACATATGAGATCTGGGGCAGTTCGTACAGCAGCCTGTGCTGCAGCTGTAGGTTGTAGTCGGAGCAGAAGTGGGTGGTGAGCGGATGCCTGCCGATGTCGAGGCCGGAGAGGTATTCGCCCTCCTCGCGGTGCCACTTCACGCTCGATCCGTCGGCGTATGCCTTGTCATGGCCGGAGAGGAGGTTTATCTCGCTCCAGAGCTCGATGCCGAAGACGTTGGTGAACGCGCCCCAGCGGGCGGCGACATACCTGTTGCGGTTGCGGTTGTGCCGCGTTGCCTCGGCGCTGGAGAAGAATTCCCAGGTCTTGTCGAGGACGGCGCCGTCCGCCGAGGCGAAAGGCCTGGCCTTGTTGTGGGGGCTGTCGTCCCACTCCGGGTCGACGCTGTCGGAAAGCTTGCCATGGTTGTCGAGTACGAGATGGACGTAGATGCCGTTCTCAGCGGCGGAGGCAAGGATGCGGTCCAGCTTCCATGCGTTAGCCAGGTTGTAGCGTCCGAGCCCCCAGTAGTTCCTCTGGGCGCTGGTCCATTCTAGGGCCGCGGACCATGCCGCCATCCATATTTCGAAGGAGTTGACGCCGTTCTTTTGCATCTCCGCGAAATATTCGTCGTATGAGAACGACCCCTTGTCGGGGATGCTGCCGAGGTCGAGGCATTGTTCGGCCCTGAAATCCTTGGGAGTGTGGACATTGAATCCGATGGGGAAGAAGAATTCTCCGGTCGCGAATTCGAAATACCTAGTGTCCGCCGCGCATATCCTTATGAAGCCTTTCCGGTCCGACCTCTCGACCATGAGCTTCCTGGTAGGACTTTTCAGGGTTTCGGGGTTTTCGTTGCCGGCTGAGTTGTCTATGACGGAGATTCCGATGGAATATTCCCCGGTTGTCCAGGGGGTGAACCGGAAGGCCCACTCCGGCGGCCCGTGGGGTGCGACAATCTCGCGGTTGTGGACAAGCTGCCTGGAATGATCCTGAGAATAGAAGGCCGGCCATACGATCTCGGCCCCGTCCGGGCCGACAGCCCTGACATCGACCTTTATCTCGTCCTGGTCGAACGGGTTGAAGTATTCCCTTGACAGCTTGAATGTGCTCTCGATCATCTCGAAGGTTCCGCAGCGACCCGGCATCTCCCAGTCTAGGATTCCAAGCGGCAGGAGCGGCCTGTCCCCATCCAGCCTGACGTTTCTTATCTGTATCTTGCAGGTGCCGGCCTGATCGGAGAAGAAGCTTGCACCGGCGCAGAAGATGTTCGCGGCATGGTTGGCGTTCCACAGGCCTTCGCCGTTCACGGGGACGAGTTCGTCGGAGACGGTGTCCAGGCCCGCCTTGAGCCTGATCCATTTACCGGGCTGCAAAAGGCATATCTGCTGCGACTGGAAGAGCGCGCCGTCCTTGTCCTTGACGAAGAGGACGGCCTTGAGGAAGTTCTCGCGCCCGCCCTCCATCCTCGCCTCCATGGAAATAAGCTTCTTCCTGAACTCGTCCTTCGACGCCCTAAACGTCTTCCTGTCCCTTTCGATGTAGAGCATCGCGGAGCCGGGGAATGAAAGCTCCGCGCCAACGGCGCCCGCCTCGTCCGGGACGATCATCTGTGGCGGACCTGCCGCAGTCTTCAGGTACCATTGCCCGCCGAAGTCGTCGGACGCGGCGGAGAGGGAGAGGAGAAAGGCGAAGGAAAGGAGAATAAATTTCGCTAGGAATGAAGAGAAGCAGGGTTTCAGTAGAGCGCCCGTCTGCGAAGATCGCAAATCTGGCGATGTAAAACAAGCAGTTTGCGATCTCCGAGCGCAAAAAACAGACCATGGCATTCCTCGTTTGCGGAGTTTGCCATTTGCGCGCGGCGCGCGCAAGCTACTCAGCTCGAGTTTCAAGGGGGTGGATGTCCCCGAGCGGGAAACGCACGGGGTTTTATCGAATAGGAACTCGATGGAGGGCGAAGCCATGCTGAGCCGCCCCCGGAACACTGAGCCCTGGGAAGCGGTTGAGCACGGCTCAACCCTCCATCGAAAGGAATCGAGTTTCAGAGGAGAACCGAACTCCGGATTTTGCAGTTCGTCCGATCGGGAAAAAGTAGTTTGCTCGAGTTTCAGGTGAGGCTTCATATTGTTCTATGCTGAAGGCCGGCAGTGCTCAAGCTGCAGGACCGCCCTGCGGTTCCGCGGCGAGTAAAGCTGCCTTGCCAGCCTCATGGCTTTGTGCAACAATTCATTTTTTACCGCCTGTCCTCATCTTAATATTTTCCTCCATGTCCTCTTTGTCCGCAAGGCGGCGCCAGATTCGATCAAGTGCGCGAGGACATTTAGTCCCTTACGGTGCGACTTGGAAAACGTTTTTTCCCAAAGCAGTTTGCGCG
>CAZWRV010000024.1:0-68408 GCA_964636325.1 uncultured Victivallaceae bacterium
GGGCGAGTTTCATAGGAGTGCCGCTCTGGCGAGGAAATCCGCCAGTTCTGTCGGTCAGAAACTTGAAGTAGCGCAGGTATTCCTACCTGCGATGCCGCAGACAGGAATGTCTGCGTTACTTGAGGCAAGTTTCAGAGGAGTGTTTTCTTGAATTCTTCTCCGCAGAAGCTTAAGTTCCCGTCCACGAAAGCAGACAACAGATATGGAGGGCTCGCATGAAAATACGTTCTTTTGTCCGAATACTGCCGCTTGCCGCAGTCCTTGCCTTCTCGGCTTCCGCCGCGCGTTCGGCGGACGAGGGAGCGGATATCTCTCGTAAGGGTGTCGATCCAAAGGTGGCCGAACTGGTCAAGGCCGTCTCCGACTACCTGATCGGGCTCAGGAAGTTCAGCGTCGACATATCCAGCGTAATGAGGATGACCGCGGAGGGGATGAAGCAGGAGTTCGTCTCGGACACGGCGCTGGCGGTGGAAAGGCCGCGGAAGGTCTCCATGGTGCTCAAGAGCGGGATGATGGGCGCAAGCATCGTCTGCGACGGGGAGAGGGTGTTCACATACCTTCCGTCGCTGGGTAAATACACTGAGGAGAAGGCGCCCGAGAGCATAGAAAGCCTGCCGCTCGGCATGGGCAACGAGGGAATCCCGATCGTCAAGTGCATCGCATCATCCGATCCCGCGAAGGAGATGATGGAGGGCGTCGTCGCCGCGTCATACGCTGGAATTGAAAGGATAGGCGCCCTGGACTGCCACCACCTGAAGTTCGAGCAGCTCGACATCAACTGGGAGATGTGGGTGGACAGCGGCACGAAGCCGCTCATCGTCAAGGTGGTTCCAGACCTGGGCAAGATGATGGACAGCCTCAAGGACACGCTCGGCGGCTCCGGCGACGGAGGCATGTTCAAGAAGATGAAATACGACGCATCCATCGAACTTAAGAACTGGAAGACCGACGAGGATCTCCCCGAGGGCACTTTCAAGTTCTCCCCTCCGGCGGGCGCGCAGAAGTCCGAATCGTTCTTCGAGGCGGACAAGGGCGGCGGCAAGGGGGAGATGCAGGACATGCTCGGCAAGGCCGCCCCGGACTTCACGTTGGAAAAGCTGGGCGGGGCCCAGTTCAAGCTCTCCGACTGCAAGGGGAAGATCGTCGTCCTCGACTTCTGGGCGACCTGGTGCCCGCCCTGCAAGAAGTCACTGCCAGTCATTATCAAGGCGTTGGAGCCATACAAGTCCAAGGGCGTGGTCTTCATGACGGTAAACCAGGGCGAGGACAAGGAGAAGGTCAAGGCCTTCCTCGAAAAGCAGAAGCTGGACTTCGACGTCGTCATCGACGCCGACTCCAAGATAAGCGACCTGTATGCGGTCGACTCGATCCCGCGCACCTTTCTTATCTCCGGCGACGGCACAATACAGGCAATTCATGCCGGCTTTGTCTCGAATCTCGCGGACAAGCTCAGAAAGGATCTCGACAGGATGCTCGGCGGGGAGAAGCTCTTCGTCCCGAAGAACGGCGGCGCCGGCAATTCGGCAGAGTAAGAAGTTTAGCGTTATTAAATTCCAAAATCCCAAGCACCAAATTCACAATAAATCTCAATTCCAAACTTCAACATCCAAGCTTTGAATCGCGTCATTTGGAATTTGCGAGTCGGAATTTCAGGCATCCTGATCCGTGGGAGGAAGAGATGTGGTGAAATGCCGACCCCGGAAGGTATTTCAGTTCAGATTTCCGGCGCCACTCGCTGAAAAGATACAAGCGCATTTCACATGGCTTCAGGCCACTTCATGGGGCGGGTCAGGAAATCTGAGACTCACCCGTCGAGGGTGGATTCGAAGAGGGCGGCGATGTGCCTCCTCCTGCTGTTGACGTATTTGACGATCTCGAACCAGAATATGCTGAACAGGCCGGCGGCCACGCAGATCGCCACGTCGTTCAAGTGCAGCGGCTTGAACTTGAACATGGCGCGCAGGAAGCTGCTGTTGAGGACGATGGCGAGAAAGCCTGTGGCCCCAATGATCACCCACCACTGCGCGGCGTTGGCGACCTTCATTATGCCGAAGATGGTCCTGTTCCATGAGCGGTTGGTCAGGATCAGGGCGAGGTTCGCGAAGATGAGCGTGGTGAATCCCAGGGCCCGGGCCTCGGGGGAGGCGCCCTTCTCCTTGCCGAGGAACTCCAGGGACAGCCAGTAGACTGCGAGGACGATGAGGAGCACGCTCAGCCCCTGGAGCACGCTGAGGAGGAACATGTGCATGCCGAAGAGCGACTCCTTCGGGTTCCTCGGGGGCCGGGTCATGACATCGTCCTCATCGGGTTCGGCCTCGAAGACGGTCGAGCATGCGGGATCTATTATCAGCTCCAGGAAGAGGATGTGGACGGGCATGAGGACCAGGGGCCAGCCGAGAAGGACTGGGATGAAGGACATCCCCGCGATAGGCACGTGCACGGCGATTATGTATGCGATCGCCTTCTTTATGTTGTCGTAGATGCGCCTGCCGAGCCTGACGGCCCGCACGATGGAGGTGAAATCGTCGTCCAGGAGGACCAGCGACGCCGATTCCCGCGCGACGTCGGTTCCGTGCGCGCCCATCGCGATTCCGATGTGCGCGGCCTTGAGGGCGGGGGCGTCGTTGACTCCGTCGCCGGTCATGGCGACTATCTCATGGTTAGCCTTGAGGGCGTTGACGATCCGGTGCTTGTGCTCGGGGACCGCCCTGGCGAATATGTTGACCACCTTGATCCTTTCCTTGAGATCGGCGTCGGACATCTTTTCGAGCTCGGGGCCGGTGATGTATAATTCGTTGGGTATCAGGCCTATCTGCCTTGCGATGTTCTGTGCGGTGGCGGGATAGTCGCCGGTTATCATTATGACCCTGACGCCGGCGTTGTAGCATTCCTTCATGGCCGCCGATACGGACGGGCGGACGGGATCCTCGAGGCCGATGAGTCCCATGAACTCGAACGGGAAGTCGTGCTGCTTCCCGGGCAGCTTCTCGTCGATCTTGAAGTTGGCCCTGGCGACTCCCAGTACCCGCAGCCCCTGTCCGGCCATCTCCGCGATCCTGGGGCGCAGGGCGTCCAGTTCCGCGGGCGTGAAGTGGCAGAGGTCGGCTATCGCCTCGGGAGCGCCCTTGGCGGCGATGGTGTAGTCGATGCCGTCCATTGACTTCCAGACGTTCGAAAGCGAGAGGAGCTCCCTGGAAAGGGGGTATTCCTTGACCAGCGACCAGTTGCCGTGGATGTGCTCGGTGCTGGCCAGGCAGAGCTCGCCGAGGCGGTGTATGGCCTTCTCCATCGGGTCGAACGGGTCGCGCTGGCTGGACAGGATGCTGAACTCCACGAGGCAGTGGAAAGCCTCGGGCAGGCTGTCCTTCTTGGAATCCTTTCCGATGTCGTGGAATTCGCCGTGGGCGAACAGCTTCGATACGGTCATGATGTTCTGCGTCAGAGTGCCCGTCTTGTCGACGCATAGGACCGTGGCGGCGCCGAGCGTCTCGACCGCCGGCATCTTCCTGGTGAGGACGCGGCTCTTCGATATCCTCCATGCGCCCATGGCGAGGAAGATTGTTAGGACGACGGGGAACTCCTCCGGGAGCGTGGCCATCGCGAGGGTGATGCCCGCGAGGAATCCGTCCAGCCAGTTCGAGCGGGTGAGTCCGTAGGTTACGGCGACGGCGGCGCAGAGGGTCAGGCCGACGACCGCCAGTTTTTTGACCATTTCCCCTGTCTCAGCCTGGAGGCGCGTCTTCTCGTCATCTATGGACTGCAGCGACTTGCCGATGCGGCCGAGTTCGGTGCCTATTCCGGTCTTAATAACCTTCGCCACGCCGTTGCCCTGGACGGCCACGGTTCCGGAATAGATGAACGGCATGTCGTCGCCGCCGGGCGCCCTGATGAATTCCCCGCCGTCCCCGGCCATCTTGCGCACGGGGACCGACTCGCCTGTGAGGAGCGATTCGTTCACGAGGAGGTTGGTGGAGTCGAGCAGTTCGGCGTCGGCGGGGATGCGGTCACCCTCGTGGACGACGATTATGTCGCCGACCACCACCTCGCGGCCGGCGATCCTCCTCTCCTCCCCGTCACGTATCACAAGCGCGCGCGGGCTCGACATGTCGCGCAGGGCCTCCAGCGCCCTTTCCGTCTTCCTCTCCTGGTAGAAGGTGATGCCCATGACCACGAAGACGAATCCGATGAGCATCATCGCCTCCTCGGTGCTGCCGAGCGCCAGGTAGATGGCGCCGCAGGCCACAAGCAGGATGAACATCGGCTCCCTGATTACGTCGGCCGCGATGGAGAAGGCGCTCTTCCTTTTCGCGGAGGGCAGCTCGTTGTAGCCGTCGGTCTTCAGCTTGAGCTGGGCCTCGGCCTCCGTGAGCCCTATGCTCTTGAAATCCATTTTCATCCTTTTATGACTCCTATCGGCGTCAGTCTGACTTCGGGCGCTACGAGGTCGAGTTCGGCCCGTATGACGGTGTCGATGTCCTTGTATGCGGCCGGAGCCTCGCTGAGGTCGGCCATGCCGCCCTTCTTTCCCCGGCCGGTTCTTCCCCATCTGTCGTAGACGATCCCTTCCATGGCCCTGTCGCATGCTTCGATTGAAAGCCTGCGGCAGGCCTCGCTGCGGCCGAGTGCCCTTCCTGCGCCGTGCGAGCAAGACGTGAAGGACATGGGGTTGCCGAGGCCCTTGACGATGTATGACGCAGTTCCCATGCTTCCGGGGATTATGCCGGTTTCGCCCTCCTTCGCCGAGGTCGCGCCCTTCCTGTGGACCCAGAGGTCGAGGCCGAGATGCCTTTCGAGCGCCGCATAGTTGTGGTGGATGTTGATCTCTCCGAGGAATGCGGCCTCCGGGAAGGCTGCGGAGAACTCCTCCTTCAGGACATGCATCATCCTGCGCCTGTTTTCAAGTGCGTATTCGAGGGCGAACTCCATGTCGCGGACGTATTCCCGCCCTTCATCTGAGTCGGCAGGGAAGTAGGCGAGATCCTTGGATGGCACAAAAAGTTTCTTTCTGCCGTCGAAGTCCACGGCGCGCCTGTGGTGGAAGGACGCGATCCTATATCCGAGGTTGCGCGAGCCGGAATGTAGCATCAGCCATGCCGAGCCGTCCTCGCCGCGCTGGATTTCGATGAAGTGGTTGCCTCCTCCGAGTGTTCCGAGGTTCTTTAGTGCAAGCTCCCAGGTCCGGCTGTCGAGCCATCCAGGAACCGAGCGCAGAAGCCCTTTGAACCTTTCGAAGCCTTCCCAGTCCTGCCCGGAACTGTGCGAGTTCCCCTCTCCGACGGGTATCCGCGCCTTGACACGTTCAAGGATTCTGCGGATGTCCTTCATCCCTCCGAGCCTATCCGCCGGAAGATCCGTCCTCACCGAGACCATGCCGCAGCCGATGTCCACCCCCACCGCGTTGGGGATGACCGCGTCCGCGCAGGCGACTACTCCGCCGATGGGCATGCCGTATCCGACATGGCAGTCCGGCATCAGCGCCACGTGGCCAAAGACCGCAGGATGGTTTGCGAGATTCGCAGCCTGTTTTAGCGCCTCTGGCTCCACCTCCTTGCACCAGGAGAGCACGGGCACCCTGTTTGAATTGTCAGTCCATTCCATAGGTTCACAGCATCCAAGTTCGAAATTAGCGGAGCTGAATATATATTCCTTTTAAACCTTATGAAAGACGTGGCCCCGCCAAACTGCACCATTTTCTTGAGGCGGTTGGGAAAATATGTTTTTATCGGATTTCGTGCTTTTTTTAATCAATGAAAACAGGTGCGGCTTATGCCATGCGTGATGCACCACCGGGGCAGAAACCCCAAGGACGGAAGATATTTCTCGGACGAGGCGCTTCTGCGGCTGAGGGACTGCGTATCGGACTACTGCTGGCTGCTTTCCAAGGGGTATCCGTCAAAGGCGGCCTTGAAGCTCTGCGGCGACCGTTACCGGCTCTCCGCGAGGCAGCTTGCCGCGGTCGAACGGTCCTCGTGCTCGCAGGGCGAGGCGGAAGCCAGGCGGAGGAAATGCGTCCCGTCCGATTCAGTCAGGGGCGAGGAAATCCTTGTTGACGGCTTCAACATGCTCATCACGGTCGAGGCGGCCCTTTCCGGAGGCGTGCTCCTGAGGTGCAGGGACGGCACCATACGCGACATCGCCAGCATCCACGGGACATACAGGTGCGTCGAGGAGACCCGGCGGGCACTCGAGCTCGTCTTCTCCGAGCTCATGGATTGCGGGGCATCCCATGCGCGGATACTCCTCGACTCGCCGGTCTCGAACAGCGGCCGCCTCAAGAGCTTCATCAACGGGCAGTTCGCAGGAATATCGGGATTCTTCGACGTCCGGCTCGAGGCTAATCCCGACAAGCTCCTTGCCGCGTCGGACAACATTGTGGCAAGTTCCGACAGCTGGATCCTTGACAGATGCCGCCGCTGGCTTAATCTTACGGAACGGATATTGGAGCGGACTCTTCTGGCGGCGGAAGTTATAGAGATTTGATGATGTCGGAATTCGCGGGTCGCGAGTCCAATTCCGGTTTATTATGTATTTAGGGTATGAATTCAGCAAACTGCGCCCTTTTGCTGAATTCATACTTAATGAGGAGAGCACCATGCCGCAGCCTCTGATCCTGGTGGACGCATATTCGCAGATATACAGGGGGTTCTACGCCATCCCCGGACTGGCGAATTCCAAGGGCGAACCGACCAACGCAGTCTTCGCGGTCGCCAAGCTGCTGATCTCCCTGGAGAAGGACTTCCCGGCCGAGTTCGGCGCCTTCGTATATGATCTCGGGCGTCCGGCGCACAGGCTGGAGATTGCTCCCCAGTACAAGGCGACGCGGCCGCCGATGCCCGAGGACCTCAAGGCGCAGCTTCCCGGAATCAGGCGCCTTGTGGCCGCGTTCGGATGGCCGATCATGGAGAAGGACGGCTGGGAGGCCGACGACCTGATCGCCGGGTTCGCCGCGAAGTTCGCAGACCTGCAGGTCCGCATCGTGAGCTCGGACAAGGATCTCGCCCAGATCGTCGACGAAAGGGTGAACATGCTCGTGCCCGACAAGAAGTCCGGCGGCTTCATGCTCTGGAAGAGGGACCAGGTGCTCGAGAAGTTCGACGTCGCTCCGGAACAGATAATCGACTACCTCTCGATGACCGGCGACAGCTCAGACAACATCCCCGGCGTCGAGGGCGTGGGCCCGAAGACCGCCGCGAAGCTGCTGCACAAGTTCGGCTCCGTCGAGGCCATGCTGGCAAGGACGGCCGAGATAGACAATGAAAAGCTCAGGGACAAGATACAGGCATCGTCCGAATTTCTCATTAAGAACAAAAAAATGATTGCCTTTGTAACCGCGCTCCCCGAAAGCGCCTGGGAGGACATCTCGGCCCTGAAAAAGGCCGGACCGGACTGGAACGAGCTTGAAACAATCGCTTCCGAGCTTGAAATGAAGAGCCTCATGAAGGATATTTCTTCTCTAGCGAAGAGCCGTTCCGCCGCGGACACGGGCGATCTCTTCCAGCAGGAAGGCAAGAAGGAGCCTCCGAAGGTGGAGTATTATACGCCCGACCTCTTTTGAGACGGGCGGAGTCCTGTTGTCGCGCAAATTGTGGAGGGTTTTGCTTGTCAAAACCACGCTCGGCTCCGACGAGCGTCGCCCTCCATGGCCGTTACTGCGGAAAATGCAGGAGCGACCATAAATCAAGGTATGTAAGGTCAAGGCCGTTTATGCCGGGTAGAATAATGATAGGGGTGAACACCGGCCCGTTGTCCGGGACGAAGTTCGCCGTTGACGAGCGCATGATATGCACGGTCGGGCGCGCAAAGGACTGCCTCATCTGCATACCGAAGGAGGCCGACGGCGGCGTCTCCCGATACCACTGCCTCTTCGACGTGTCCCCTCCGAACATCACCGTGCGCGACCTGGGCAGCAAGAACGGGACATACGTCAACCAGCAGAACATCGCGCTCTCCGGAGGCGTCTCCGGGGCCGGCGGACTCGAGACCAGACCGGTAGCACTGCAGGACGGCGACATCGTACAGATAAGCGACACCATCTTCCAGATCAACATCGAAAAGCCGGACGACGGCAAGGCCACCGGCCTCAGGGTATGCCTCTCATGCGGCAGATACATCGAGATGGAGGAGGCTTCGACCCTGCAGGGCAAGCTCTGGTGCCCAGACTGCCTCAAGAGCGGAGGCGAAACCCCGGAGACGCCTGTCAACCCCGAGTCCATGGACGTCCAGGGCACCCGCCAGCAGTGCCCTGTCCCCTGGCACAGGATAATAAAGCCGCTGGGCAGGGGCGGAATGGGCATGGTCTACCTCATAGAGAACGTCTATACCGGCGTTCCCATGGCCCTGAAGGTCATGCTTTCCGAGAGCGCCGCCAACAACGCATCCGTAGACCGATTCCTCAGGGAGGTCAGGATTTGCGCGCGCCTCAACCATCCGAACATCGTCCGGCTCTACGACTACGGCTGCAAGAAGGGGCTTTACTACTGCGCCCTCGAATACTGCGGCGGAGGCAGCGTGGAGAAGCTCTGCGACGAGAAGGGCGGCCCCTTCGACCTGGAGGACGCGCTCCTGATCATCATGCAGGTCCTGGACGGCCTGATTTATGCGCAGAGCGTCGAGATACCAGGCGTTAAGCTCGCCGACGGGCGGGAGGTGACGGCGACCGGAATCGTCCACCGCGACCTGAAGCCCGAAAACCTTTTTATCCAGGTCGTGGACGGCAAGCAGGTCGTGAAGATCGGCGACTTCGGCATCGCCAAGGCCTTCGACATGTCCGGGCTCTCAGGGCACACCCAGCAGGGCGTCGCGCTCGGCACCCCGTATTTCGCGCCCCGCCAGCAGATCGTCAACTTCAAGTTCGCGGGCATCGAGGTGGACGTCTGGGCCGTCGCCGCGACGCTCTACTACCTCCTCACCGGCTACCCTCCGAAGCAGATAGACATGAACAACCCCATCAAGTCCCTCCTCGAAAAGGATCCGGTGCCGGTCCTGCACAGGAACCCGGAAATCCCCTCCAAGCTGGCCGAACTCCTCGACAGCGCGCTCTACGACAAGGGCGATCTCGCGTTCAAGAAGGCCGCCGATTTCCGCAGCGCGCTGCTGGACGTGATCTGACGGGCCGGCCGCAAAAACAGGCTGGCTTTCGGCTGGGAATGGCTGTAGATTGCCGAATGAAATCCTTAGAGATATTTCTTTGCAGATGGCTTTCCCGTTCGGGAGTCCGGACGGTTGCGGCACTGATGTTGATTTCGCCCTTTCCAATGGCGGCGGCCGAGAAGGATGCGGAGAGCGCCGAGGCTGTCGTCACGATGAGCGACGGGTCGACGATTTCCGGAACGCTGTCGATCATCGGGTCGAATCCCTTGACCATCTCGCCGAACGGGGAAAGCCGCCAGAGGCAGTTTTATCTGAGGGACATGCTTTCGATAGAGCACGGCATCGAGTCCGCGAACATGAAGAGGCCGTGGGTCTACAAGGAGGCCGGAAGCATCGAGAAGTTCTACTTCGACGAGAAGGAATATCCTTTCGTGAACTTCCTGACGAAAATCACCCTTGTCGACGGGTCGGTCGTGACCGGGCACATCGTGTCGGCCGCCTTCAACATAAGGGACTCCGCCGGCAAACATAAGCTTTTCCTGCAGCGCCAGATCAAGGGCGAAAAGGGCCAGGCGATGGAGGAGGCAGTCTTCCCATCATCGATCCGCTTCCCCGGAAGCAAGGCCAAGGACGCCATGCCGCTCATGGGCGTAGTCGAAGGGCTTGGCAAGCTTGAGAAGGCCACCGCCTTCGACATCGAGAGGGAGAACGTCGTAGCGGGGAAAATCTCGGAGGACGGTAAGTTCGACTTCGGCAACCTCCTCCCAGGATACTACGACGTCACAATCCTTACGGACTCGCATGCCCTCACCGGGTTCTCGCAGGCCGTGCCGTCGAACGTCAAGGACAATCCGCTCCAGGAAGAAGACCTGGACAATCTGAAAAAAGTCTTCCCGCTGACCGACGACTTCTTCAAGGAGAGATGGCTGATGTGCATTTCAGGGTCGCGCAACTACGCCAAGACCCTCGCGTACAAACGCAGGGCGGACTACGTGGACGACATGGGCAATCCGGTCAAAGGCGTGCGCATCTGGCATCTGGAGCTGATGACCTGGCACCTACCGGAAAGCGAGTGGCAGCTCGACAGGAGATTCATACTCATAAGGCACAAGCAGCAGGACTCGGACAAGCCGAGGAAGCTCTTCGCAGTCCCCGGGCTCGGCGCAGTGAAGCCCGGGACTGACTTGAAAATCGGCAAGGAGGCCGTCGATGGCGGCAAAGGATTTATACGCAACCTTGACTAGCTTCGGGATTTTCGCCAAGCTCCGGAAGTCCGCGGCGGCGCTCGCGGCCGTCCTGGCCGCGGACGCCATCCTGCTCTTCCTGCTCTTCTCCTTGGACAACCTCCTGAACTTCAATTCCGCCGCCAGGTTCGTCTCAGTCTCGGCGGTCGCAGTCATCAACCTGTTGTTCCTCGGATGGCTGGTGCATCTTTTCGCCTTCAGAAAGGAGAGCTTCCGCAGGCTGGCGGTAGACTTGGAGAAGGAGCAAGGCATCCCCGACAACTCCGTGATCAACGCGGTCTGCTTTGACGAGGAAAAGGAATTTCCGGCGGCGTTGAAGAGTCTCTTCGCCGGCGCGGCGGCCGAGGGCTGCAGGATGGTCAGCTTCCATATCTCGTCCGTCTTCAGGACTGCAGGCTTCGCCAAGGCGTCCCGAATCCTGATGGCCGCGCTCATAATCCTCGGCCTGTATTCCGCCCTCTTCTACAGGCATGCTCAGAACGCCATGCTGCGCTTCATCAACCCCTTTTCGCAGCTCGCCTCCCTTAATTTCACGCAGTTCGATGTGGCGCCCGGGGACGCAGAAGTCGCCGAAGGCGGCGCGTGCAGGATAACGGCGTCGGCGGCCAGGGACGGCGCCCCCGCCCGGGAGCTCGCCATCGTCGTGAAGAGGCAGGATTCGGCGGAATCCTTCGAAATGCGCCGCGAAGGCGACCGCTTCTTCGCTGACCTGAAGGACATCGGCGCACCGCTGCTCTACTGCGTCAAGCACAGGCGCGACTCCAGCAGGTGGTTCAGGATCAGCGTCTCCCGGAAGCCCAGGTTCGAGAGCCTTTCAGCTTCGGTCGTGCCTCCTGAATATACAGGTGAAAAGGAATATCCGCTCGAGCGCGCCGAGAAGGACGGCGGCATCCTGAAGGACTCCGCGGTCAAAGTCGCGTTCACGCTCCCCGCCGGTTCGAGCGCAAGCTTCTTCAATGATGGAAAGCCGGCTCAGGCCAAGGACGGAAGATTCGAGCACAAGCTCACCTCGTCCGCCGTCCTGAGCGCCTCGGTCGAGGACGCCAAGGGGCTGGTCAACAAGGACGCCTGGATCGCCAGGCTCACGGCCGTCGAAGACCGCCCGCCGGAGATAAGATTCCTCAACGCCGACACCAACGTCGAGCTGCTTTCAGGCGAAAAGCTGCCTCTGCAGATGCTCGCCGAGGACGACGTCGCCGTCAGCTCAATCGAGGTTTTCATGGAGTCCGCCTCCGGCGAGAAGACGCTGAAGACGTTCGCCTATTCCCAGAACAGGAAGAGCCTCCGCGAGGTCTGGGTGCTCACCGCGGACAAGGCCGTCTTCGCTCCGAACGCCTCATATACGATATGGGCGCGCGCCTCGGACAGGTTCCCCGGCGGCCATTCCACCGTCGCCAAGTCTCCAATAAACATACACATCCTGGACAACGTCAAGATGCTCTCCGAGGCCTGCAAGGGCGGCGCGGAGGCCAAGTTCTACTCACTGATAATCAAGGCATTGGAAAAGCAGAAGTCGCTCCAGAACACGCTAGGAGGACAGGTCAAGCACATCAGCGCGAGGAAGCAGATTCCCGAATTCGATAACGCGCAGAAGGAGATCCACGCCCTCATCTCATCCGCATGCGACGCCGCGGCCGAGCTCAGGAAGACCAACACGATAACTGAGCCCATGAACGCCGGAATCCGCGCGATCAGGGACGGAATTTCCAGCCAGACGCTGACGGCCTTCAAGGAGGCGCAGGACGAGAAGTGGCAGCCAGAGATCAAGCTCGCGCTCAACAGGATCATACTGCTGCAGCGCCAGCTCATCGCAAGCCTCGAGGAGCTCCTCAACATGCTCTCCCTCGGCAGGAAGGAGGCAGAGGCTAAGAAGGACGAAGACCGCGAGGACGCCCAGGACCTGGCGCTCCTCGAAAAGCTCAAGGCGCTGAAGAAGGACATCGACAAGTTCAAGGAGGACCAGCGCAAGATCATAGAAAAGACGGAGGAGCTCGACAAGAAGAATCCGGAGGACTGGACAAAGGCGGAGGAGGAGCTGCTCGGCGACCTTTCGGCGAAGGAGGCCGACCTCTCGAAGTTCTTCAAGGCCGCCTTCAACGACCTCTCGAAGCTGGGCAGGCAGGACTTCTCCAACTCCCGGATGGCCGAGGACATCATCGGGATGTACGAGGAGCTGCAGAAGGCAGGCGACGCCCTCAAGAAGAAGGAGAACATCGAGATCGCCACCCTCAACGAGGAGGCCGCCGCCACCGCCGCCGACAACGTAGAGCAGAACCTCGAACGCTGGCTCGCCGACATGCAGGACAACATCAAGTGGAACGCCGAACAGGGCGAAGGCTCCCCCGACCTTAAGATGACCGACCTGCCCGAGGAGCTCACCGACATCATCGGCGACCTCATCGAGTCCGAATCGGACATGGACGAGGAGAGCCAGGACTCCACCAACTCCACCGCCGTCGATACGGACAGGGGCCTCGGCTGGGGCGTCAGCGACGGCAACATCAACAGCATGCAGGCCAAGGGCATCACCGGAAACGTCCTGCCGAACAACAACGAAGTGGCGGGCCGCTCCGGCGAAGGCCGCTCAGGCAAGTCATCCGGCCAGTTCGTCGGCGACAACGCCATCGGCAAGGGCGGCCGCAAGACTCCCACACGCCTCACGGAATCCCCTTTCGAACAGGGAACAATCAAGGACACTTCCAAGGAGGCCCAGGGCGGCGCGACCGGCGGCGGAAAGCAGTCCGGCGTCGGCCACGAAGGGCTTCGCGGAAAGACGCCCGACAACAACAGGGACCTCGAGCAGCGCATCGCAGGCCGGCCCGAAATGAAGCAGAAGGCCGAAGCCCTCCTCCGCAAGCTCACCGTCCAGAACCTCCCCACCGGCGACCTCGAGGAGGCCATCGAAAAGATGGATAAGCTCTCAAAATACGGCGCAAAGGGCAAGGGCATCGAATTCAGGCAGATAAGGGACGACCTCCTCTCATCGCTCATGGACGCCAAGGCCGCGGTCAACGAGGCCGTCAAGTCCGACACCGACAAGGCGAATACAAGGAAAAGGAAGGACAGCATCTTCAAATACAGCGGAAGCGAAAGCACGCCGCCCGGCTACGAGGACGCCGTCGAGGCTTATTTCAAGTCTCTAGCCGAGAACGAAGACTGACGAATGCGGCGCAGCGGCGGATAGGAAAGCGATAATCGAGTTTCAGAAGAATGGTGCTCTGGCGAGTAAATCCGCCAGTTCTGTCGGGAAGAAACTTGAAGTAGCGCAGGTATTCTTACCTGCGGAGTCGCAGACAGGAATGTCTGCGTTGCTTGAGGCGAATTTCAGAGGAGTGTCCATCTGCGATGCTCGCAGTTTTGTCGGTGTGAAACTTAAAGTAGCGCAGGTATTCCTACCTGCGATGCCGCAGACAGGAATGTCTGCGTTACTTGAGGCGAGTTTCAGGAGAGACTTACATATATGCCGGCCAGACTTTTTATTTTTACGGCTATATCACTGCTCTTCTTCTCGGGCGCTACGGCCGGCGAGAACCTCATCGCCAACGGCTCGTTCGAGAAGGGTGTGAAGACTCCTGACAACTGGGAGAAGGCGAACGGGCTCACATCGTTCTACGTGGACGAGGAAGGGCACGGGCGCGTCGTGAAGCTGGACACCCGCGTCGGCAGGGATCAGGCCGTGGACTGGATGAAGAAGTTCAAGGAGAACCCGGCCGCGCCGCCGCCGGCGCCTGAATTTCCCGAGAACGAGCTCGCCACCGTCGCCGCGGAGGAAGGCGCCTGGCTGGACTCCGACCTGATAGACGTCAAGCCTGGACAGAACTACAAGCTTTCCGTGGAATACAAAGGCTCGGGGGCGCCGATCGTATGGATCAAGGGGTTCCTGATGAATCCGAGGCGCAAGGAATACTCCGACGGATACCAGACACGGCTCGTCCCGGACAATCCCGACCCCAAGGCGTGGAAAAGCTACTCGATCGGGTTCAACCCCACGGCAAGGTCGCCCAAGGTCGAGAAGATGAAGGTCAGAATTTACGCATACTGGCCGCCCGGCATATATTTCTTCGACAACGTCAAGATCGAGGAGATAACGCAGGAGGAGATGGAAGAGCTCGTCAGGAAAAGGGCGCTCCTCCCGGACGACGGCAAGAAGCCGGGGAAGGATTGAAACCGCAGCAAAAAGCATTCTCTTATGCGGGCAGAATTCAACATGGAGGTTTTCAAATGAATGACGGTCCGCTTGTAGTCCTCGGCTTCGACATGGAGACGGATGTGGGTAGCTGGACTCCGTTCTACGAGGGATTCAAGAAGGGAACTCCAGTGATCTTGAAGCTTCTTGCGAAGCACGGCGCGCAGGCGACGTTCTACTTCACCGGCGAGTCCGCAAATAAGTTTCCGCGCACCGTGAAAACAGTTGCGGAGGAAGGCCATGAGGTCGGCGCTCATTCGATCTACCATGAGACCGTCGGCGATCAGCTTTTCGACATCCCCGGCGTGAAACCGCTTCTCTGCGAGGAGGTCCCGCTCAGGCTGAAAAGATGCCATGAGATCGTGGCCGACGCCGTAGGCCGCGCCCCGACTTCGTTCCGTGCGCCGCGCCTCTTCGGAAGCACAACCATGATCAACTCGCTCGAAAAGCTCGGATACGGCACCGACGCGTCGTATCCGATGTATTTCTTCGAGAAACAGCTTGTGCCTTACCATCCCTCGAAAAAAGACTGGACCGAGAAGGGAAAACTCAAGATCCTCGAGATCCCCAACTTCGCCGACATGACGATCGAAAGCAAGGATCCCTACGGGCGCGACCGCGACCAGTGGCCGCTGTTCCGCACAAAAGGGCACAGGCCGCTGCTCAAGCACATCGACAACTTCCTCGGCCTGCTCGCAAAGAAAAAACTTCCCGCCGTCCTCTGCTTCTACTTCCATCCGTGGGAGTTCCATGAGATGAAGGCGAGCTACACATACGGCGAAGGGACTGTGGCGCCCTTCAGGTTCATAACCAAGAACTGCGGCGCGGTAGCCGCACGCGAATTCGACCTGATGCTCTCGGAACTGGAAAAGCGCGGCGCAAGGTTCGTCAGCGCGGGGACGCTGAGCCGTCAATTGGAAACTCCTTGTAACCAATAAAGGCTTGGCCGCTGCCAGCTACGGGATAGTTGGTGGATGGATGGAAACTTGGATTAACGGGACGATAGCGTATTAATTATAAGCTGTTGGAGGTCATCATGTCAACAATGGCTCAGCTTTGCAACTCGTGTGGCGCCGGGGGCAAGAAAGATCGTTGTATCAAGTGTGGCAATATGGCTTTTTAAAATTGCCGGCATGAACTTGGCGTCGGCAAAGGCCGAGGCATTTGCCGCCGGGAGTTTTTTTCCTGTTTTTTTAACGGTTTCGCCTTGACTTTAACATTTGGACTGTTAAAGTGATCCGCATGAAAGGGACTAAACAGGCAGGGGCGAAGTCGATAGCGGCGATCGCGCAGGAATGCGGCGTGAGCCTCATGACGGTGAGCCGCGCGCTAAGGAACAGCCCGTCGGTCAGAAGCGAGACCAGGGAGCAGATACTCAAGGCCGCGGAGAAGATAGGCTATCACCGTCCGCTCAAGACAGGTCGGCCGCCGTCGCCATCCGGATTCGGACGCTCGCAGGCTGAACTCGTCATTGGCCTCTTCGACCGGAATGTCGCGCTGTTCTACACGGAAATACTGACTTCGCTCGAGCAGAATCTCGCCGCCAACGGGCATGACTGCGTGGTGAGGACATGCCTTGACGGATACAAGCAGTTCATGGCGCTGAAGGAAACGCTCCGGACCTCTGACGCCGCCGGAACCTTTGTTCTCGGGCATTTCGACACAGAACAGCTCTGCGCCATTCTTGACGTTGCGCCGAAGGCGCTCCTTCTTGACAACCCCGGAGATCCGGAAATCGACCTGCCCTACAGCTCCATAAGCTTCGACAATACCGCGGCAGCGAGGATCGCTGTCCGCCACCTCCTCAAGTCGGGCAGGAAGAGGATACTTCTGGTGAACGGATTTCCGGGACACTATTTCTCCAGGGAGATATCCGTCGGATACAGGGAGGCGCTCGAAGGCGCCGGAATCGGGCTTGACGGCCGCCTCATGCTTGAGACGGACTTCACCAGCGACCAGGCATACGAGAAGGTGAAGGAGGCCTTGGACGACGGCGTCCGCTTCGACGGAGTCTTCACCAATGACGAAATGGCCTGCGGCGTCTACCGCGCTGTTCTCGAGATCGGCTTGAAAATACCCGGCGACGTGGCGGTCTGCGGCTGCGACGGGCTGCCGGTCGGCAGGCAGATCATCCCTAGGTTGACGACCGTCAAGCTTGACTACTACAGGCTCGGAACCATGGCCGTCGAACATATGCTCAAGGCGAAATCCGGAAACTGCGGCCCGTGCAGGATCAAGCTCCTGCCGGAGCTCGAGATTAGGGAAAGCGCGTGAAGCCGGTTTGGACAGCTTTGTTCAAATGAATCCGCGCAGGGCGGAGCCGCGGTTGAGCATGGTTGAACCAACAATCATAGAGGAGGCATTATGGGCTACCTGGAAAAAGGCGAAAGCGCGAAGAGGCTCGGGCGGGTCAGGGAAATTCTTGAAGAGAAGGAACTGGATCTTGCGCTTGTCTATTACGACGAGTTCAACATCGGCAACGGATGGTATCTCACAGGATGGTGCCCGCAGTTCGAGAGCGGCGCGGTGCTTGTTCCCAGGAAAGGCGCGCCGATGCTGCTCGGCGGGCCGGAGAGCGAGCCTTTCGCGAAGCTGGACAGCGCAATCGCCGATACGCGCAACTTCCCGGTGTTCATGGTCCCCGACGAGGAGTACCCGAACGCGGAAATCATTGATTTCGAGAAGCTCTTCAAGGAGCTCAGTTCTAAAATCGGCCACGTTAAACGGATAGGGCTTGTAGGTGCCGGCAGGATGCCTGCCGACTGCCACAGGCAGATACTAGAGGGCTTCAAGGATGTGCAGGTTGTCGACATAACACAGGAATACGTCTCGCTGCGCTACATCAAGTCGAAGTGGGAGCTCGAGCAGATTGCGGCGGCGTTCAAGCTTGCAGACGCATGTTATGACGCGATGAAGAGGAAGATCGCGCCGGGAGTGTCCGAGATAGAGGTCGCCGCCGCCGGCGAATTCGCCGCACGGAGCCGGGGCGCGAGCGGATTCGGCTTCAGCGCCATCGTCGGCAGCGGAAAGCGCTCGAACGCAGTGGTTCCCACGGCAAGCTCCAAGAAGCTCGCGGCAGGAGAGATGGTGATGATCGGTATCGCGCCCAAGATCCGCGGCTATGCCGGCGTCGTAGGCGATGTCCTGCCGGTTTCCGGCTCATATTCCAAGAAGCAGAAGGAATGCATTAAGCATCTGCGCGAAGCGTTCATTCTCACAAAGGAGATGCTCGTGCCCGGAAAGGTCGGAAGGGAGATCGACGCTCCTGCCCGCGCTTACTTTAAGAGGCACGGATTCTCCAAATATCTTGTCTGCCCCTTTGTGCATACGATCGGACTGCACGAAGCGGAGTCTCCCTTCTTCGGCCCTCACAGCGACGACGTGCTCAAGCCGGACATGGCGGTATGCATCGACGTCAGCTTCTTCGGGCACCCGGAATTCAACGGAGTCAGGATCGAGACCGGCTACAGGATCACAGGCAAAGGCGCGGTTCCCTTCAGCGCAAAGATGGACAGAATTCATGCATCCGCCTGACAACCGCATGCGAATGTGCTTTTAAGTCTGCTGTTATAATTTTATAAAAGGAGCCTGCATGATGAAGAAACCTTTCCTTACGGCCGCCGCTGCCTTGGTCATCCTCGGAGCCTGCCAGATATTGCAGGGGGCTTACGAGATGAGAATCCCGAAGATGAAGACCCCGCCGGTGATCGACGGGACGCTGAGCCCCGGCGAGTGGGATGGGGCCAGCGCCGTGACAGGCCTGGTCGACTACTACATGCACGACCTGTATCCCGAGACGATGCATGCGGTGTGGTATCTCGGCTACGACGACAAGAACCTGTATCTTGCGATGTACAAGAGGATCCCGGAAGAGATACAGTTCAAGGCGGACTTCAAGAAGCCGGAGTCGAACGACAGCGAGCGTTCGGTGCTTTTCGGCGACCATGTCGAGATAGAGGTCACGCCGCACAGCGCGGAGAAGGCCAACGCGGGCGGATTCGGGTTCTACAAGATAATGGCCAACGTATACGGGATATTCTCCGACACATGGTATAACAACGGCATGCCAGGCTTCGAGGCCGACTGGAGCTCCGGATGCCAGCTTAAGTCCAGCTTCAAGAAGAACGAATGGTGGCTGGAGATAGCATGGCCCCTGTCCTCAATGAAGAAGAAGGACATGTCCGGCCCCATAGACAAGGCCGACGGCCAGGAGTTCATCATGCAGTTGGTGGTCTCGGGCTCATGCTCCGGCTACGGATATGCCGGATGGGTGCCGACGACCTGGATGGAATTCAACACTTTCTACAAGGTAACACTCGATCCGGAGGCGCCGGTCTTCCAGTTCACCAAGATAGGGGACATCATCCACGGCCAGCTTGACGCCCGCATAGCCGTCGGCGCGGCCGCGCCGATGGAAGTCGCCATGAGCGTGACCGATTCGGACGGTAAGGAGGTCTTCCGCAAGACGGAGGCGGTGAAGGGGCGTGCCGACCTATCCTTCAAGGCGAAGGATATTCCGATAACCTACAACAAGGAGGCGACAGGCTTCAGCAAGGCGGGCCGCAACGCCCTCAACCTGAACATAACGTCGGCCGGCAAGACCGTATACAGCTACAGCGGCCTATTCGCGGGGCATACCGACGAGTTCACCAAGCAGACCTACAACGAATATCTCAGCTCAAGGCCGAAAGGGGACTACTCGGCGAACTTCGCATATTATCCGCGCAACGGGAAGGCGCGCGTCAGCCTGGATCTCGATGTGATCGCGGAGCTGCCCAAGGAAGTCCTGGACGCGAAAACGCTGATCCTCCGCATCGCGCCTCGCGCCGGCGGAAAGGACGTCTTCAGGACGGAACTGCCCATCAAGGACAAGGCGGCCGGCGGGCTCGTGGACGTGGGCCCGCTTGACGGCGAGTTCACCGCGCATCTCGAGCTGGCCGACGACGGCGGCAAGATTGTCTCTTCGCGGAAAGTCGACTTCGTCCGGAAAAAGCACGTATGGGAGGGCAACGATATCGGCAGGGAGCGTGTCGTCATCCCGCCCTTCCGGGCGATAGAATTCAACGGCAGCACGCTGAAGACCCGCTGCGCGGAGATCACGATCGGCGACGGCGGCCTCTTTGACAAGCTATCAGTCCTGGGAACCGATCTGCTGCGCAGCCCCGTCCGGCTCAGCGCCACCGTGGACGGCAAGACTGAAGCGTTGAAGTCCTCTCCCCCGAAAATCGAAAAGGGCAAGGGTCGCGCCTTTCCGCCTGAATACGACCAATACAGCTTCATGACTAAGAGCTGCCCGAGAAAGAAGCTCGAGGAGCTTCCCGAGACCGACGGCTACGAGGCCCTGATCAGCGCTGAGGGTTCCCTCGCGGGACTGGACGTCAAGACCTCCGCGACGTTGGACTACGACGGGCATTATCTTGTCAACCTGACGCTCGATCCGAAGGGCGGCAAAGTCAAGCTTGACAAGCTGGAGCTTTCGTTCGACCTCTGGGAAAAGGCCAGGGATCTTTCCATCCTGAGGAACGGCGGCGATCCCTCCTTCGTGCTGGACGGCAATGACGGGATTGTCTGGGAGAGCAGGAATTATCCGCCCAAGCCCATCGGCTTCAAGGGGACGTTCGTCCCGACGCTTTCTTTCAGCGACGGATTCCATGCGTTCCAGTTCCGCGCCGCGAGCGATCAGGGCTGGCTGCTTGACGACGGCAAGTCCTGCCAGATCGTCGAACGGAAGGACGGGAAGCTGACGCTCCGCCTGCTGCTGGTCAATTCGCCCGCGGCGATAGACAGGCCGCGGACAATCACATTCGTGCTGATGCCGCTGCCTGCGAAGCCTACGATACCCAACTGGCGCAGCAAGGTGTGGGAACCCGGCCATTATTTCCATTCCGCGTACGGATGGCGGCTATACGGAACCGGCGCGGACAACTGGTATCTGCCTACGGACGAGGACTACAGGACGCTTGGCGATGCGCTGCTACACCCCGGGAAATATCCCGACCGCTGCCTCGCCTGGCAGGGGATGAAGGAGAACACGGTCGCGCAGAACGGCCCGATCCTCATGTATTCGTCGGAGCCGGCAGTCGGCGCGCCGCTTCCGGACGCGGACTCATTCAAGGGGCAGTGGTTCGGCGACAGCGACGTGAAGTTCATAAGCGGCGACTCGCGCGTCGGGAAAGGCCGCAATATGCAGGGGACGATCTTGTGGGACAAGTCAGAATGCTACTGCGAGACGAGGCCGCAGATATACGACCAGGATCTCGTTGACAACTATCTCTGGTTCCACAGAAAACTGGTCGAACTGGCCGACACCAACGGAACCATGTGGGACAACATAAACATTACCTGGCACTCGATGAACGACACCGGCGAATTCGCATATGTGCGCGACGACGGCCACGTCCAGCCGACGAACAACATCCTCGTGCGCCGCCAGCTTCTGAAACGGCTTTACACAATGGGCTGGATGGTCGGCAAGCCGCCGCTTTACTTTTTCAAAGGCATCGACGAGGAGCCTTTCTCGGACATGGGCTGGATGGTCGAGGGCCCGGCCTACATCTATTCCGAGAACGGATCCTTCTTCGACCAGTTCCCCACGGATCTTGCGCCGTTCAGGACGGAATGGGGCGCCGGCCGCATACCTGTCCGCATCGATTCCGCATGGAGCTTCGGCGCCGCGAAGCCGTTCTTCGCCGACAAGCAGTATCGAAGCCTTTTCGCGCTCGCGCTTCTGCATGATTTCGCCGTGAGCAGCATGGACCAGCAGTTCTGGGAGAAGCGCCTTAGGAAGCTCAACGAAACCGTCGGGTTCATGGATCCAGAAAAGCAGGCCGAATTCCTCCCGTATTTCAGGAACCAGGAGTTCATCCGCCTGGGCCGCTGGTCCAGCGACGGCAAGAACTTGTCCTTCAATTTTACGCAGCCGAACGGCGTCTACGTCTCAATCTACCGTTCCATGGCCGAGCCGAGGCGTGCGGTTCTATGGTTTGTCAACGCCACGCCGGAGGACGTCAACATCGGGTTCTGGTTGGATTCTAAAAAGCTTCTCGGCAAGGAGCAGATTTCCCAGTGCACTAACTTCGACGACGGCGACAGCTTCAAGCCTCATCTGCCGCCGACTTTCCTCGTCGGAGGCACTGCTCCTGAAAAGGGAGACATGCGGAATTTCTGGCCGCCCGTCAATGTCCGCTCGAAGGACTACAGGGCCGTGATCATGGAGTAGGCAGGGGGATGAAAAGTGGATGGTCAATGGTGAGTGCGACATAGTGGGTGGTTGATTGCAGCAATGAGTAATATCCTGCAAGTGCCTGTGATACGGAGTCTTACATCTCCGGCAATCGTTCTCCTGACGCTTCTTGCCGTCGCCGAGGTCGTCGCCGCGAAGGACGAGTATCCGTGGCTGGCGAAAAGCGTCTGGTGGAAGCCCTACCGCTGGTCTACGGAGGCGGCGTTCCTGCTGCATTTCGACGAGATCAAGCCCTACGGCGATCCGGAATCGCTGTTCTTGAAGCGGAGGGAGATTGCCGCGGCGAACGCAGACAGCCAGTTGCTTGAAAGAGATCAAGTCCCTAAAGACGGCGCTCCGCGGACCGCCGCCAACGCCAAACCCATGGCCGCTCCCGGCCTGCTGATCGGAGACGCGGCGCTTTGCGAAGACGGACGTTTCGGCGGCGGACTTTGTTTTCCAGGAGGGGACGGCGCCCTCCAGCTGGCAGGTCAGAAATGGAATGTCGACCGCACCGTTGAATTCTGGGTCAAGCCGACGGAACTTCCCAGGGGCTCCGCAGTCCTCTTCCAGGCTCTTCGTACCAAACACCCTGAAGGTCGGCCGGCGACATTGGAACTTATGTCGGACGGTTCGCTGCGCTTCATATGGTTGGACAAGCCGTCGCAGGCAACGGAGAAGAAGCTCAAGGCCGGCGAATGGGCCCATGTCGCCTTCCGCTACGCCGGCAAATGGGGCAAGTGGGCACCGCTCGGGAAACCGATGCAGGCGCAGATCCTTATCAACGGCGAGGATGCGCTTTCCGCCCCGATCACGCCTGACGTCAGTAATTTCAGCGCCACGCCGCAGGATGTGGTCTACTGGATAGGCAATGACAGCACGGGGAAGCGCGGTTTCCATGGCACCATTGACGAGCTGCGCTTTTCGGAATCAGTCCAGGAATATTTCAAGGATGAGACCGCCTGGACGGATCCGGAGCGGCCTCTCAAGCCCGTCCACAAGCACCCATTCCTGCGCGACGACGCGGATCTCATCATGCATCTGCCCTTCGACGGCGCACTCCAGGCGGCACGGTCCGCGCCGGGGACGAAGGTCGTGCGATCATTCGAGCCCGAGGGAGTCCAGGATGAAAGCGACTATTTCCTCCCGGCCGTGGCGAAGCAGGGAATGATCCTTGGAGAAGGCGGCCTGGCGCCGACCTACCAGGGCGAAGGCAACATCGACATGGCCCACGGCTCGATCGCCTTCTGGATGCGTCCTCTCGACTGGGACAACCTCACTCGCTTCAGCCCCTTCGACAAGGTCGGCCAGCCGTCTTTCATAAACTTGTTCCATGTGGTTGGTGACTTTCCCGAAGACGACGGCCCGGAGCGTTGGAAGAAAGGCTCTGCGCCGATCCTGCGCTTCGTCGTCTTCCAGAACATGCAGCAGGACGTCGTGGATCCGCCGGAAATATCCCCCGCCAGATGGATCCACATGACCGTCACCTGGGACAAGGACAATGTCCGTTACTATGTCGACGGCAGGCAGGTCCAAGGCGGCGGGCCGGTCTCCCCTTTCACGATTGTGACACCCGATAACGACTACTGGATCTGGGGGCCGCCCGGGCGGCCTTCAGGCAAGACATACCTCTGGCGTACCAATGCGCAGTCAATCGTGTTCAGCGGATTCCGCGGCAGCCTTTGGCATCCCTACTGGTATCTGCGCGCGAAGGATCCGCACACTCTGATCGACGACTTCCGCGTCTACCGCCGCGCACTTGCCCCGGCGGAGATCGCCAACCTGTTCGCGATGTGCCGGCCGGAGTCGGAAACCAAGGCGCTGCCGGTTGCCGACATGGAATACAAGCTGAACGGCCAGTTGGCCTCCCTGGACGCAGAAGCCTTTCCTTTCATGCAGGACTACATGAAGATTAAAAGCGCGTGTTTTTCCTTGCGGCTCCGCGGGCAGGAGAAGGCGGCGGCGGAGAAGACCGTCGCCTTCGATCCGATGGAATATCCTTACGTACATCTTAACTGCAAGCCGCTCGATTTCGCCACATACGATCTCACCGCGGACTTCCAGGACGCTTCCGGCGCCATAGTCGGCAAGGTCTCGCGCGAGATTGTCCGGCAGAAGCCGCCATGGTGGGGGAACAGACACGGATTGTCCGACAAGGTGATGCCGGAGTGGGATCCCATGAAAGTTTCCGGGAGCACAGTTTCCGTCGCCCTCCGCGACATCCATCTCGGAGCATCCGGATTCCCGGCGCGTATCGTGAGCAAGGGCGAAGACATGCTTGTGAAGCCGATCTCCGTCGAGGCTGCGGCTGGCGGTTCGCCGATCGCACTTACCTCCGTGAAACAGGAAGTCCTCTTCGGCTCTGCCAACGATGTCCGCGCAGACTGGGAAGGACGACTGAGTGGAGGAGGCATCGAACTCAAGACTAAGGCGTATATGGAATTCGACGGGATGATGTGGTTTGCCATCACAGTGGGGAAAGATGGTTCGGAGTTCAAGGTTCAGGAAGACAAGGGGACATCAAATCCTGAAACCCGACCCCTGAAACCAGTTCTTAGCTCCCTGACCATTCGTATCCCCTTCAATCCTCGCGACGCGGAGCTGCTGCACTGGTATTCCGGCAACCCCATTTATCCGCCATACCGCAAGTTCCCGTCCAATGTTTTCCTTGATGCGACCCCTGCGGGCAAAGGAGTGGTTTTCAGCAGCAACGACACGAAGACTGTCGCGCTTCTGGAGCAGCAGCGCGGCAGCTTCATTCCCTACCTCTGCCTGATGGGGATGGAACGCGGCATGGCTTTCTTCGGAGAGAACGACCGGGGCTGGACGCCGACTATGAAGACGCCCGCGCTGGCGGTCGAACGGACGGAAAGCTCTGTCGATCTGGTGCTCAACCTCATTTCCGAGCCGGTGAACCTGAGCGAACCGCGTGTGATCGAGTTCGGCCTGCATCCGCTGCCGTTGCGCAAGCTGCGTCCCGACTGGCGCGCCTGGCCCGGCTGGGGCGTCCCCATGGACTGCGGCCTGAAGGGCGATGAATCCATCTGGAATTCGCTGCTCCCGCTGAACGCCGACTGGAGCAAGGTCGCCGAACGCTGGAAAAGCGATCCGAAGTGCGCGCGGCCGCGAAGCCTGCTCGAGGAAGGCTGGGCCGCATTCCGCAAGGATTTCGGGAGGGATCCGTCTCCCTACGAGAAAAGCGTCCCCGGCGTATATACCGTCCTGCCATACCCCGGCTGGGTTCCGGAGCACACTAGGGAATTCCACGAAATCTGGTGGTCTGGCAACGTCAAGGGCGCCGTGCCGGACAGCTGCTTCGTGGACTTCAGCGCCTGGTGCTGGCACAACTGGGTCGAAACCGGCGTGGTCGAGGGATTCTATGTGGACGGCGATTTCATGGGAGTCGAAATAGCCGACCGCGGCAACCTGGCCTATGCCCTACCTGATGGCCATGTCCAGCCCGGCTTCGGATGGCGACATGTCCGCGAGCACCAAAAACGCATGCGCCAAATCCTATGGGATCACAACATCGTACCGCACATCTGCAACCACATGACCAACTCCCCGTTCGCGCCGATCGAGTCGTTCGTGGACGTCATGCTCGACGGCGAATGGGAATACCAAAGCCCGCCTGACCAGCGCGACTTCCTCGACGTGTGGCCACCGGCGAGGATGAGAATTAGCCACATCGGGAAATGGAACGTCATGCCCAAGTGGCTGGGTTGGACTGTGAACCCGCCGAACCTGAAGGCGTGGACATACCGGCATGACCGCGCCTACTTTGCCAATCTCGGAGTGCATGACATAGACTGGCTCTTCTGGGGACGATACAGCGGGCTGAAGGATGCGCAGGAACTCCGCATCCGCGAACCTGAAACTGAATTCGTCGGCTACTGGACGGAACGGAATCCTGCAAAGCATGAATACGGAGAAAATCTGCTCGTCAGCGCATGGAAGGCTCCGGCGCGCGACGGAAAGAATGCGATCTGCACAGTCATACTGGTGAACCGCGGCGACAAAAGGCTTGAACCTGCCGTTGTCCGCTTCGACACAAGCATGATGGGGCTCGGCGACAACCCGGACGCGGTCGCCGCGGACGACGTTGATCCGCTCCTGCTGGATCCAGTGCAGTATGGGGACGATCCTACGACTACTGCCACATCCGACGTGAAAGCGTCCGGCATTCATGAGGTCATGGACGATAAATCCGACGAAATGCAGCTCGAAGAGCCGGAAACTGCCGAGGCGGAGACTGAGGACGGAAAGAAGAAGCATCCGGACTATGCCTACTCCTGGGCCAAGGGCGAACTCCGCTGCGCCGTCCGCCGCCACGACTACCGTCTTTTCCGGTTCCGTCAAGCGTCCGGAGAGGCGCGCGAACTGAAAGGAAATTGAAAACCATGTGGTACAGGAACAGCTTCCGCCGTAATCTGATCGACATGCACATCGCCGACTCGGACGAACGATTCATGTCCGAATTCGATCCGAAGACCTATGCGGACATGATGGAGCTCGCGCAGGTCGACACCGCAATCGTCTATGCGTCATCCTGCCTGGGCAACTGCTACTGGCCCACCAAGGTCGGGCACATGCACCAAGGGCTGAAGGGACGGGATATTTTCGGCGAAACGATTGGTCTCCTGAAGAGGAAAAACATACATACAGTTGCCTACGTCAACTATTGGTCGCGCCGGGCATGTCTGGACCATCCCGACTGGCAGATGCGCGATGCCAAAGGGCGCGCCACACTCGAATACCTTTGGAATCCAGGACGCTACGGCGTATGCTGCCCGAACTCCCCTTACCGGGAATTCTTCCTGTCTCATATCGAGGAGCTTTGCAGGGATTATGAATTCGACGGGGTCTGGGTCGACATGGTCGGCTGGTTCGCGGGAGTCTGCCACTGCGCGCATTGCCGGAAACGTTATCTTCACGAGGCAGGCAGGGATTTCCCGGCGGTCGTCAACTGGGAGGATCCGGAATGGGTCGGCTTCCAGCGCCGCCGCGAAGCATGGCTGTCGGAGCTCGGCGGCCAGATCGCCGGCGCCGTCAAACGGCTGAAGCCCGATGCCTCCGTGGCAATACAAAGCGGCATATGGGCGGCCGCCTGGTCAAGGGGATGCACGTCAGAATATCTTGCCCAAAGCGATTATCTGGCGGGAGATTTCTACGGCCATTGGCTGATCCATCATGCTTTCAACTGCATGGGGCTCAACAGCCTGACGCGCAACCGCCCCATCGAGTTCATGACCTCGTGCCATGCGAGCCTGGAAGACCATACCACTAAAAAGGCGAAGCCGTTTCTCGAGGCGCAGGTCTACTCCGCATTGACCCATGCCGCCAGCTTCGTCTTTATCGACGCAATTGATCCGGCCGGCACAATCAACCGCCAGGTATATGAGGAGATGGGCGAGCTTTACAAGGAAATCAGGAGATATGAAAGACATATTGACGCTTCCGCGCCGGAATGCACTGACGTGGGCGTCTACTTCAACTTCGAATCGCTTATAGACACGCGGCTCAATGGAACCAAGGTTGAAGACGCCTCGCCGTCCGTCCCGCTGGTCGGAGTCTTGGAGAACATCGTGAAATCGTTGCTCGACGCACATGTCCCGTGCGGCATCATTACAGACAAGGACATCGGTTCCCTCGGCAGGTTCCAGGTGATAATCGTGCCCGATATGATAATGATGGACGAACGAGAGGCCCGCGCATTCGAAGGATTCGTCCGGTCGGGCGGCGCCCTGTACGTCAGCCGCAGGACTTCGCTGATCGGCAAGGACGGAGTCCGCCGTCCCAACTTCCTGCTGGCGGAACTGCTCGGAGTAGACTATCTCGGGGAGACCGACGAGACCGTCACCTATCTCGCCCCGTCCGCAGGCGCGGAAGCGTTGTTCTGGGGCCACTGCCGCAAGTATCCGCTGATGATTTCCGACCGCCAGGCCAAGGTCAGGGCGGGCGCAGGCACTTCCACTCTGGCGACGCTCACGCTGCCTTTCAGCCGCCCCGGAGATACAGTCCGTTTCTCGGCGGCCATAAGCAACCCTCCCGGCATAGAAACTGAATTCCCATCCCTGGTCATGAAAAGCTGCGGAAGCGGGAAAACCATCTATTCCTCCGCCGGCATTGAAATGATGGAGCATGAGTCGCACCGAAGCATCTTTGTCGGACTGATCAGAATGCTGATGAGCAGACCGCCCGTCTACGAACTACTCGACGCCCCGAAATCTGTCGAGGCCACCGTATTCCACCAGGCCGCCCACAACCGCTTCATAATCAACCTTCTAAACTTCCAGCAGGAGCTGCCCAACATACCGGTGGACGGGATACGGATCCGTCTTTCACTGCCAGGCAGGAAAATCAAGCAACTGCTCAAGCTTCCGGACGAGGAGGGCTTGGACTACAGTTTCGACGGAAACATTCTAACATTCACGGCCCCTAGGTTGAAAACGTTCCTGATGTTCGCGGTGGACTATACGTAAACGGCGCAGGAGATAATTAATATGGAAAGAATAGGAATCTATTTCAGATTGAAAACTGGCGCCAAGGATGAATATAAAAGGCGGCATGACCAAGTCTGGCCGGAAGTGAGGGACGTCCTTTCGCAGGCTGGAATTCACAACTACTC
Organism: uncultured Victivallaceae bacterium; assembly: GCA_964636325.1. Taxonomy (GTDB): domain Bacteria; phylum Verrucomicrobiota; class Lentisphaeria; order Victivallales; family GWF2-50-93; genus CAZWRV01. The sequence continues at coordinate 28,371 of CAZWRV010000024.1, forward strand.
GATATGGAACCACGACGAAATGCTTTTCGCATATTTCGAAACCGAGGACTTTAAAAAGGCGCAGCAGATCATGGACTCCAGCGCGATCTTCCAGAAATAGCGCAAGCACATGGAGGATGTCGTTGCAATCGATCCGACGACAGGCCGGAAGGAATATTTCATGGAGCAGGTTTTCTACCATTCGTAAACAAAACACTTGAAAGGCATAGGCGATGGAAAAGGCAAAGGATAGATTCTGGCTGTGGGGCCACGAGGCCGGCTCGCACGACGTCTACGAGAAGCTCGGCGCCAAGTCGCGGATGACGCCGATGGAGGCGGCCTGCTACATGGGCATCAGTAATGTCGTCATGGTCATGTTCTCCGGCAGCTCGAAACCTCCCTTCGACCAGCTTGCATTGTCCATGTCTACGCTGAAAAAACTAGTCTGGTCCATCGTCGGCGCTGGAGGCAACAGCAACCTTTACATTGAAGAGGTCCTGCGGCTCTCGCGGAAATTCCCCAATATCTGCGGCGGAATGATAGACGACTTCTTCAGCGTCAAGTATGCCCCAGGCGAATGCGCGAGATATTCGGTAGAGCAGATCAGAGATTTCAAGTCAAAGCTGGGACATTTGGACCTGTGGACAGTCCTCTACGACTACCAGCTCGACTTCCCGATTTCCGACTACTTGCAACGCACCGACGTCGTAAACTTCTGGACATGGCGCTCGAAGGATCTAGCGAACCTCGAAAAAAACTGGGAGAAGCTGAGCAAGGTCGCGGACGGCAAAAGGATAGCGATGGGCTGCTACATGTGGGACTACGGCGACCACCACTGCATAGATATAAAAACGATGCGGCGCCAGTGCGATTTCTATGTGAGCCTTTCAAGGCCGGAAAGATCGAGGGGATAGTATTTCTGGCAAGCTGCATATGCGACCTTGAACTGGAGGCCGTCGAATGGACGAGGCAGTATATACGCGATGCGGGTGATCTCGATATATAATTTTGCACCGAAAGGGAATAATATGAGCACGGCTTCGATATATAGCCGCAGAGCGACGGAGTATTTGAAGGATCTGCTCCTGCCTGCCCATAGGGCTTTCACCTGCTTGGATCCTTCAGAACGCAAACCCGAAACGACTATTTTCACTCTTATAGAACTTCTGATCGTGATCGCCATAATTTCCATTCTTATGGCGATGCTCCTCCCCGCCCTAAATGGGGCGCGGAATCAGGCTAAGTCAATTTCCTGCCAGAGCCAGCTTAAGCAATATGGCCAGGCCACTCTCGCATACCTCGATGAAAGCGAAGGGATGCTCTTTTATGTCTGGGATGCTTCGAAGGGGGGGGAATGGTGTAGGTGGCTTGCCAACGACACGACATGCTTCAAAGGGCTGTTCCTATTTAATTTGCCTGGCCGCGTGGAATGGCTAAGATGTCCGGCACGCCCCAACGAAGTCTATTCTCCGCTGGGAGGGCTTTTCTTCAATTACCTGCCCTCATACTTCAAGTATACCGACGGCCAAACTTTCACGGGCCCTGTCTTCAGGATGAAATCCCCGGAAGCCCATCCTTTCTGGGTGGACGGACCTCCGTCCCCGACTAGCACTGACGCCATATACGGTTATCACGTCTCGCGTTGGAATCCGCCGAACGCATGGATATACCGCGACATCCATGGGAGAAGTTTCAATCTCGTATACCTTGACGGGCATGTCGGCTCGCTTTCCAGGATAAACGTACCGGTTACCGCGTTATGGGACATCCAACGATAAAAAGAACGGAAAACTGATCCTGATTACTGTCAATCAGGGATGAAATGATGTTTCTGCAAGCAACCATGTTGATGGATTGAAAGCTGCGCTTGATGCCGAAAACGAACAGTCGACGCCGGCGCAGCGGGGAATCACGACAACGGCCGAAGGGGATTCAATCGTCGTCAGGCTTCTGGTTCCGGCGAGGGATTTCCGGCTTCTCGATATCTTCCCATGAAAGGAGAAGATGACAATGATCGTGGATTACGGTTAACATTGAGCTGATAGCGATATTATATATGTTGAGGGGGATGGTGAATATAGGATTGGCATGACATATAAAATCTATGAACTCACGGGAGCGATTTCTTGAGACAATGACATTCGGCCGACCGGACAGGCCGGCCGAGGGCGACTACTTCGCATATCAGTCCACGCGCGACCGGTGGGAGCGGGAAGGGCTCCCGAAAGGCGCCGATCTGAACAGATATTTCGGCATGGATTTCTATCCCTTCGGAAACCCGTGGCGAATCCCTGTGTCGGCCGACATAATACCCGCCTTCGAAGAGAAAATATTGGAGGAAACCTCGGATTTCACGGTCAAGAGGACAGTCTCTGGCGACGTAGTGAAAATCCTGAAGAACGTTCTCCCGCCGGCCATGCCGCAATTCATTTCGCATCCGCTTTCGTCGGAAGACGACTGGAAGGATTTCAAGCGCAGGCTTGATCCTTCGTCGCCTGGACGTCTGCCGGAAGAACAGCTCTCAGAGCCTGCAGCCTTGAACAGCCGGGATTACCCGCTCGGCATCTGGGCCGGGGGAACTTACGGACTTATGAGGAACTGGTGGGGCGTTGAAAACATCTCATTGCTCTTCTACGACAATCCGGCGCTAGTCGAGGAGATGGTCGAGACGCTGATACATCTTTACGGCGGGCTCTTCGACAAGGTGGCGGGGACCGGCGTCAAGCTGGACTGGGTGATGTTCTGGGAGGACATGGCCTACAAGACCGGGCCGCTGATTTCTCCCGGACTCTACCGCAAGTTCTGCCTACGCTTCTATCAAGTGATGATGGAAAAAATCCGCAATGCCGGAGTCCCTGTTGTGATGCTCGACTCCGACGGATGCATCGACGAACTGATCCCGATGTGGCTGGAATTGGGCATAACCGTCATGCACCCGCTTGAAGTCGCAAGCGGAATGGACGTCGTCCGGCTCCGGAGAGAATATGGGAAACACATAGGTTTTTTCGGCGGGATAGACAAACGGGCTCTGGCCGGGACGAGGGAGGACATCAGGAGGGAGGTCTTTCCAAAACTTGAAGCCTGCCTCGGTGAAGGCGGCTTCATACCTGCATGCGACCACGGCATACCACCCGATGTTTCATTGGACAATTATCGCTATTTCCGGGATCTTGTCAGAAAATCAGGAGAAAGGTATGGTTAATTCTGCTATATCGCCGAGGTGTCGCTTTCATAATGCCATGCGTTTCAAGGCCGTTGACCGCTTGCCGATCCTCACATGGGGATTATGGAAGGAGACGGAGCAGCGCTGGTTGAAGGAGGGCATGAAAAATGTCGAGGAGGAGTTTTCCCTCTTCGACGGACCTATGCAGAGTTGCTGGCTATATGGAAAGTTCCAGGGCCCTATCCCGCAGTTCGATGAGATTCTCCTGGAGGAAACCAACCAATATCAGGACTTCCAGAACTATATAGGGCAGGTCGAAAGGCGCTTCAAGGAGCAGACATCGATGCCGCATTTCCAGAAATATCCTGTTGCCTGCAGAAAGGACTGGGAGGAATACAAGCGCCGATTCAATCCGTCGAGCCCGGGACGTTATCCTGCTGACTGGGATATCCAGGTTCAGAAACGCATATCCGAAGCGGCTTGCGAGATCCGCGGCCTGGCCGCCTGGGGATACTACGGATTTCTCAGGGAGATGTTCGGTCCGGAAAATCTTTCATACATGTATTATGATGATCCGAACCTCATCGCCGAGATGAACGAGTTCTGGGAGGACTACACCATTAGGCGCCTGGAGAAAGGCATCCGTGCAATGGAATTCGACTACGCCTTAATATGGGAGGACAACTGTTATAATCATGGAATGCTCCACTCTCCGGATATCTTCAAGAAGTTTATGGCGCCGCATTACCGCCGACTTGTTGAATTCTTCAACCGGCAGGGGATTGACATCATCAGCGTCGACAGCGACGGGAATGTGACAGAATTGATCCCTCTATTGCTAGAGGTCGGCGTGACGGCGATACATCCTTTTGAAGTGGCCGCCGGCATGGACGTTGTGAAGATCGGGAAGGAGTATCCGGAACTTCAAATATGGGGAGGCATCGACAAGAGGGCGCTCGCCATGGGGCCTGCTGCCATCGACGCAGAACTAAAACGCGTAATCCCCGCGATGAAGAAGCGCGGAGGATACGCCGCGGGCCTTGACCACAATATCCCGTCCGACATTTCCCTTGAAAACCATCGCTATTATATGGATAAACTTATGGAGATGGCCCGGTGTTAGAATGCAAACTACGTCAGAACGGAAACCCGTATGTGGACGAATGTAATAATACGTGAGGATTATTATGGGAGAAAGATATATCTCAAAGAATCAACCTGCTTCTCTTCCCTTCCTTGCAGAATTATCTGCCCCGGTTCATGCACGCTGTATCCGCAACAAACAGCGTGGCTGCCGGAATGGTGAAGCCGATCTTTCGGCGGGTGTCCGGATTGAGGTGGGAGAGCCGATCCGAAAGGCGCTGGATAGATCGATAAAGGACTTCATGCGTTTCATGTCCTTCTCAATGGGGCTTGGCTCACGCCCCGGTTCTTATCCTGTGGCTTTAAGAACGGCCGCAATCAAAGGAATAGAAGATGACGAATCATATCAGGTCGAAGTTAAAAAGGACCGCTGCAAGATTGTTGGTGTTGGAGTTGAAGGAATCAGAAGGGCGCTGATTCACCTCGAAGATGAAATGTCGTCGCGTCGGGGGCCGTTCCTGCCAGAAGGAACTGTCACGAGGGAATGTCGCGTAAAAGTTCGAATTTCACGCTCGCCATATGCGACATATAGGTTCGGAACCGGCTGGGAGCTTGAAAACGACGGGGACTTTTATCCGGACGAATACCTGAACCGATTGGCTCATGCCGGTATCAACGCCATATGGGTCGCAGGTTTTTTCCAGAACCTGATAGCCACGAAAAGCATCCCGGAGCTTGGACCGAAGAAAACGCGACTCGGCAAGCTCCGCAGCCTTGTCGAAAAGGCCGCTCTTTATGGGATAAAGGTATATTTTTTCTGCATGGAGCCGCGCATAATCCGGAACCGGAAGATATTTGAAAAGTATCCTGACATACGCGGGGCTCAGTTCCCCCTCTCATGCTCGTTGGGTGAAACTGCGCTCTGCACGTCGGCGCCGAGGGTGCAGTCATACCTCCGAGAGGCATCCGCCGAACTCTTCCGCTCCGCGCCGGGACTTGCCGGAATCATAGACATATTCGCAGGCGAACGCGCCACCAACTGCTGGTTTGACGAGGAGATTGTCAAGGGCTGTCCTCGCTGTTCCCAAAAAACGCAGTGGGAAGTCCTGTCCCAGCTTATTGGCTGCCTGAACGAAGGCATGAAGTCGGTCAGTCCGGACGCGGAATTCCTAGCATGGGATTACTCAAGCATCTCAACCGACGTGAAGCTCAGGATCATGGAGAATGCCAGCCCCGACATCGTATGGCTTGGATGTTTCGAGCACGGCGGCAGGACAAGCCGCTGCGGGAAGAAGTTCGTAATGGATGAATATTCGCTCTCATATGCCGGTCCTTCAGAGCCGTTCAAGGCACTAGCTGCCGGTGCGCGAAAAAGCAGAAGGCGAATATATGCGAAACTTCAGATCGGTACGACATATGAGCAGTCATCGCTTCCATACATCCCAGTCCCATCCGGCGTCTTTAGAAAATTCCATTCGATGAGACGCCTTGGGGTTGATGGGGCCATGTTGAGCTGGATAATAGGCGGGTTCCCGAGCTTGATGTTGAAGGCGGCAGGACTTGCCTCTTTCTGTCCGGTGGGAAGTGAGGCCGATTTCATACGGCGCCTTGCCGCAATTGAATGGGGCGAGGAAGTCTCCGCGCCGGTTGCTGCGGCATGGAGGCATTTCTTCAAAGCATACAGCCTTTATCCGGCGATGAACGATGTCTTCTACTACGGACCGATCACAAGGTGCCCCGCGTATCATCTGCGGTTGGATACCGAAAACAGGAGGGCGACTCCCTACAACTTCGGAATCACAGCCGACCGGGATATCCAGCCTTTCGAAGACAATCCCACGCGCTGGCTGGGCATATTCACGGAGAAAGAGCTGATCTCATGCTTCCGTTCAATGGCGGAAGAATGGGGAAAAGGGCTTAGGCTTTTGAAGCATGCCGCAGAGCGGAGCCGGGAGGAAACGGCGCTGCGCCAGCTCGGCGTGGCCAAGGCCGTATGGATACAGTTCAGATCATGCGCCAATGTAATCGAATTCTACACCATTCGCAACCTCAGCGCATGGCGCGAAAAGACAAAAGGGAAGTCTCAAAGGGCCAGGATGCGGGCCATCGCGATCGATGAAATATCCCTGGGCAGCCAGATGATCAAACTTCTGAGACACGACCCTACGCTGGGCTTTCAATCCGAGCTGTATTATTTCTCGTTCTCGGAAAATCTTATCGCCGCCAAGATCCGCCACACCCAAAATTTATTAAAGCGCCTGCGGAAGTTAACACCATGAAGGGAATTGCTTTATGACATCACAGGAAGGAGTCATGGCCTCGCTAGAATATCGGATTCCAGACCGCATCCCCACATAGCTGCAAAGGATGGCGGAATAGTCGTCGGGACACATTCCATCATCGGGGATACGCCGCCTGAACTATATTCCAAGTCGGTCCGAGCGTGAAACATCTCAATCTTTGGAAGCACGCGAAGAAGAAAGGTCTTAAAACCGTCGCGAAAGTCCGGCTCAACACCTCATGGTGGCGACCAACCACTACGCATACACCTCAAACGACCTGCGCGAGAAAGTCTTGAACTGCGAACACCTGAAGAAATATTATGGGCGGGGTTAAGTTTTTCCCGCAGGAAGTGTCCAGGACATCCAAGCTCACGATATGCCTGCATGAGCGGACTGCTGAAATATTTTGTATGCAAGAAAAGTTGCCGCATTCCTTTAAGAATTATGAATGTTGACAGTGCTATTTCGCTGGCTATCTTATGGGCTTCGCATGAAAAACGGGTTCTCCAATTTAAATCGAAAGAGCTATCCAATGACGAAGAAGAACGAGAAGGAAGCAGTTAGGAAACTTCGCGTCGCATGCATCGGCGCGGGCGGAATCGCGGGCGCGCACCTTGCGGAATTCGCAAAGATGAACGACGTCGAGATCGTCGGCCTCGCCGACCCGATCATGGACTGCATGATCAAGAAGGCCGAGCAGTTCAAGATCCCGCTTGACAACTGCTTCACATGCTACAACGAGATGCTCGCCAAGATCAAGCCCGACGCCGTGAGCGTATGCTCGCCCAACGGCGCGCACGCGGCAAACACCATCGCAGCGCTTGAGGCAGGCGCGCACGTCATCGTCGAAAAGCCGATGGCCATGAACGCCGCCGAGGCGCAGCAGATGATCAACGCCGCGAAGAAGGCGAAGCGCAAGCTCGTCATCGGATTCCAGCAGAGATACGACGGACGAAGCACCTTCCTCCGCGAGGCCGTGGCCAGAGGCGACTTCGGCAGCATACTATACGCCAGGGTCCAGGCCCTGCGCCGCCGCGGCATCCCGAACTGGGGCGTCTTCGGCCGCAAGGAGCTCCAGGGCGGCGGCCCCATGATCGACATCGGCGTCCACGCCCTCGAAATGTGCCACTTCGTCATAGGTTCCCCCAAGCCGGTAGCCGCCGTCGGCAACTGCTTCACATACATCGGCAACAAGCCAAGCACCGTCAAGTGCATGTGGCCAAACTGGGACCACAAGACTTATACCGTAGAGGATCTCGCGGTCGGGATGATCCGCTTCGAGAACGGCGCCATGCTCAACATCGAGGCCTCTTTCGCCGCCCACATCGAGAAGGACGTCTGGAACTTCAGCATAATGGGCTCCAAGGCCGGCGGCCAGTGGGATCCTCCGATGATCTTCACCGACCTCAACAACTACATGTCCAACATCTCCCCCAACTTCATACCTGACAACGGCTGGGGCAACATCTGGCCGCAGAAGATGCGCAACTTCGTCGAGCACTGCCTATACAACAAGCCCTCGATGTCGCCCGCGGAGGACGGCCTCATGGTCCAGAAGATGCTCGACTCCATCTACGAGTCCGCCGCCAAGGGCGGAAAGGAAGTCGCCATAAAGGCGTGAACTCTGTTTCCGTTGTCGGTTGAGCCAATTTCAAAACTCAGTAGGCGGCTCAGCCCGGCTTCGCCCTCCGCGGACGGAATGAGCTCAAACTGCGGAGGGTTGAGCCGTGCTCAACCGCAACTTGAAATTGGCTCATCTGAATCTTCCGACTGCGATCGATTGCTGCCGACCGCAATCGACCGCAGCCGTAATTCACTTGGAAACTGACACCGGACACGGCACGGCATCAATGCCGAACTGGTGCTCCGCGCTCCCAGGCTTGTCATCCGTCCGCGGAATCGGATCTCGTATTTCAAGTTTGTTCTGTTTTGAGTTATTTGCTCTGGGCCTTTGTGTCTTCGTGTGAGATATTTACTTTCTGGTTTTTACGGTTGCCGCGGCGACGGCGGTGACGGACTTTTCCGGGACCATCTGGCATGATTCCGTGAGGCGCAGCTCCAGATTTATCAGTTCGAGGAAGGTGAAGATGAACTTCTGCGCGCCGAGCGGGAAGTCGCCGAATCCGGGACTGAATCTTGTCTTCCCCATCGCAAGCCCTTCGCGTTCAAGCATCTTGCGCAGAATATCGTTCAGTCCGTCCATCGCGGCGTCGGCGATCTCGGAGGCTGCGGCGTCCATGATTACAGCCTCGGCCTTACGCGCCTCCCCTCCTGAAAACAGCGAAGAGATTTCCTCGGCGACTTCGCCACCTGCCGTGACTCCCATGACGACTGCGAATTTCGCGCCGGAAAGGAATTTCGAAATGCTTGCGCCTGGAAGAGTTCCTCCGCACTTAAGGGATGCGCCGTCACCGCTGATGCGGCTGATTTCCGCCAGCCTGTATGCGCCCCTGCAGCGGCAGAGCGCCGCGGTCCGCGAGACGACCTCGCGGAACATTTTCATGTCCGACGGGGAACGGCGCGTCTTCGCCCTGTCGTAGCCGAGGCGCCGCAGAATCTCGCGCTCCGGCGGCCGGAACGGTAGGTTGTCGATCAGATGAACAGCATTGTCGAGATTTGTGTGCATCACTTCACCAGACAAACGAAATATGCAGCCGAGAAAATAACCGCGATCTGGAAAAGAATGGTAGAATAAATAAAAGGGCTCTCAATTAATCCATTGTCAGAAATGAATAATGGGCATATCCCGGTATTAACGACTTCTTTTTGGGGAGACGAACCAGGATATCTAAAAGCAGGAGGCCCCTTGATCGGTATTATATCCACGACAAAGAATATGAAGAACAGTATCAAGGCGGTTCTAAATGCCTTTTTCCGCTGGAAAAAATTTATGTCTTTTCCCATTTTGGCCCCCGCGAGCCAATTTAAAAACTCAGTAGGTGGCTCAGTTCGGCTTCGCCCTCCACGCCCGAAACGGTCGAAAATTGTGGAGGGTTGAGCCGTGCTAAACCGTATTTTAAAATTGGCTTCACTCGATTGAATCGATTTAATCGACAGAGTCGGCTGATTCGATTTGTTTGAGATTAGAATTTCGATGTTCTAATTTCGCGCATCCGCAGATTCAGATTCTTTTTACGGCAATGGGAATTTCGTGGGGCTGTCACATGACAAGACCGTATTTGCGCCTGAGTATCCAGTCGACGGTGAAGAGGATGGCGATGAGGATCAGGATGAGCGGCCAGCTCCAGAGGCGTATTTCGTTGAAGGAGACGTCCTTTGCGGTGATCGGCTTGAGCGCCTTGACTGCGTCCGCGAGGCTGACCAGCGGGACGTATGCGCCGTCGCCGCGCCGGGCGAGGTCCTCGAGGAAGTCCGAGTCCAGGCTGAAGTAGGTTGATTCCCTTGAGATGGGGGCGACCGAGGCGAAGGCCTTTTTCTGTCCGGCCGGATCGGATGCGGTGAAGCTTCCTGGAGTCTGCGGGATATGGAAGGACGCGGATGAGCCGCCTCCGGCCTTGATTTCGGCGAAATCCAACGGCAGGTCCTGGGCGCCGCCTGAAACGATTCCCTTCCCTGGAGCCGAGAGCGAGACCACATGGACGGGTGCTCCGGCGACGGGGACGTCGGGGTATGTCGCAACGGTGTCCTTCTCCCCGCTGAACAGGGGGGTGAGACAGTCTTCCATGAATGAGGACATGAATCGGTCAACAATCTCCTGCGCCTCCCATTCGCGGAGGCGGAAGAGTTCGCCTACGCCCATCAGATAGAGCTTGCCGCGCCCTTGGAATCCGAGGGACAGGCATGAGGACGTTCCGGACTGCAGCAACGTAATATCCTGTGGAGGAACAGGATAGACGCGTGACAACGCATGGAAAGACTTCCAGAGGCCCAGTGTCTCTGTACCGTCGGCGCTGAGCGATACGGCGTGGTACAGCCTTGCGGAAGGCGACGGCTCGATCCTGGCGCCGTCCGTCCGCTCCTGCGCGTCCGGGATGGCGGAGGCCTTCAGTGGCTGGCCGCCTTCGGAAGGAGCGGGCGCGCCCTGCGGCAGCGTCATAGAATGGAATTCGCGCATGTACGAGGCGCCGTTCTCGCCGGATGTCATGAGTATGGTTCCTCCGAGGTTCCGGACGTAGTCCTGGAAGAGGGCGGCGTCGGCCGGCTGCATACCCCTGAACGGTTCGGCGTCTAGGATGACGAGGCTGTATTTCCTGAGCTGGTCCAGGCTGGAAGGAATCTTGCCCTGCCCGGTGCCGCGCGGCACGGGCTTCTCCTTGTCCAGCGCGCGCCAGAAGACTGTGTCGGTTCTGCAGGGTAGCCCCTTCAGCGCGTCCATGATCTGGACGATGTCCCACCTGGGCGAGGGAGCGACGATCAGGACGTTCAGCGAATGCGGCACTACGGCCGCACCGAAGGATGCGGAGTTGTTCTCCGGGGCGGCGTCCTTGACGTTTTCAGGCTCGGCGGAAATCCTCCAAACGCCCGAGGACGATTCCGGAACCTTGAATTCGATTTCCGCGGAGAGCTTTTCCGTGCCGTCGGCCGGGAAGCTTTTCCGTGCGATGTTGCCTGAAGGCGCGTCGATGGAGACGTTTACCGGGGTGTCCTTCGGGACGCTTGTCTTGAGCGTGATCCTTGCCGTCTCCTTGGCGCCGACGAGCATTATCCTCTTGATCCTGAAGTCCAGGACGGCGACGTCCTCCTGGCGGCTGCGCTGCCCCACGCCGGCCGCGACCAGCGGTATCCCCCTGGCTTTCATCCGCCGGAGGACTCCTGGGTCTTCGGGGAGGTTCTGGCATCCGTCGGAGACCAGCACGATTCCGCCGACCGCCTCCTTCACTGTCGCGGCGACCGCGTCGGAAAGCGGGGCGAAGAGGTCGGTTTCAGAGAGGGCGTTGGAATCGTCAAGTGCCTCCCATCCGATCATCCTTACCTCGTGCCTGCCTGTGATTTCCGCGTCCTTGAGCAGGCTCTTCGCGAAGCTTTCGGCCATGGAGAACCTGTTCATGGCGGAGACCGAGGAGAGGCGCTCTCGCGCCTCCTGCTGCAAGTTCTCCCAGAAGGCCGCGTCGCAGCGGTCCTGTATCTGGTTCGCGGCGGCCTGCGCCTCTGGCCATGCGGAAGATACGGCCCTGTAGTTCTGGAGGACTGCCGCTATTTCGTCGCCGTTGCCGATCCGGCCCGCGGAGCTTTTTAGCGAATCTTCGAGCTGGGCGACGGCCTTGAGCAGTCCTTCTATTGTCCGGAAGGGCTTTTCCGGATGCGGGGCTGAAGCGTCCTGGCCTTCGGCCGCCTGCCCTGGATTTTCCTTCTGCCCACCCCTCGATGCTGAATCCGCCTTCCGCATCTCGGCTTCGACGGACGAAAGCCTGTCGGCATGGCCGCGCAGTTTCTGATTCAGCTCCTTGATCCTGGCAAATTCCCCGCCGACCGTTTCGTCGAAGGAGTTCCCCCATGGCAGTCCCTGGGCCAGCTGATTGGAGATGGCCTCTATTGAGAGGCGGCCTTTCTCCTGGGCGGGAAGCTCCCTCTGGAGGGTGGCTGCGCATCCGCTGGCCGCCACCTGCCTGCCTGAGAGCATCTCCGGGTGGATGAGTGCCGCGAGATCCAGGAGCTCCCTGGTCGAGTAAGAATCGGACCTCAGCATGCTTCTGGAGCGGTCGGCGATGACCGGCAGGGCGGCCGGATGCTCAATCTGCTTCCTTACAAGGAGGACCGGCTGGAGAAGCAGGATTCCCAGCAGGACGGCCATTGCGGAGCGTATCACATAGAGCCATGGCGTCCTGGCCTTGCCCGAGCGCTTCCCGAGCTCCCCGCGCAGCATGAGCAGCACGAGCGCCGTCGCCGCGATCCATACTAGCACGGCAGCCCATGCCGGCAGCATGCCGGTCGAGACGAGATTGTATGTGATTGTTTCCCTCATGCGAACCAGATCCTAGTAAGTGTCGAGTCGATCATGAGCAGCAGTATCGCGATCGCGAAAAAGATGCCTGCGCGCTCCCATCCGTCGCCTTCGCGCCAGAGTGCCTTGCCGAGCCCGGCGGGCTCCGATGTGATGGCCGTGTGCATCACCGACTTGAACTTGTCCATCTCGGAATCCTCAAGGCAGCGCAGGTCCGACTCCTGCAGCGGCATAGAGACGGAGAACGAGCAGAGCTTCTTCCCGTCCTTGTCCTGGAGGTCGTAAGTCCCGGGTATTGAAGCCTTTTCAAATCGGACGAACGATCTGCCGCCGGCCTTGACGACGGGGCATTCGACTAGCTGTGAGTCCGGGGTCGTCATGAAGAGCTTGTCGGCGCCGTCCGCGGTCTCGAATATGAGCGGGGCGCCCGGGGCGACGTTGCGCGGCGGCGCCCGCATCGAGGAGGCGTAGTTGCACAGGCGGTAGACGAGCGGCAGGTATGCCTGCCTGACCGGCAGGGAGCTCCAGGCGCCGCCCAGCGTGCTAGTCCACAGGAGAACGCATCCCTTTCCGAGCGGGTGAGCGAGGAGCAGGGGGTCGCCGTTCGCCAGGCGGAGGACGGCTGTCGGCGGCCGAGCACCGGGCGCGATCTTCAGCTTGAAGTAGTTGTAGATGCGGGCCTTGGAGATATCCCCGTTGTCGGACTCCTCGAACTCCTTGAGTATCTTGAGCCCGATGTCGCTGTTCTGTATCGGAGAGTAGCGTTCGGGGTCGAACGCGGGACGCGCCGGGGCGTCGAGGAGGACCGGAAGGAGCTGGCCAAGCCCCTTGTTGAACTCTCCGGGATCGGTCGCCGAATCCGCGGAGACGATGATCCCGCCGCCCTTCTGGACGAAGCGGGAAAGCTCGTCAAGGAAAGGCTGGGAGAGCTTCGACCCGCCCGATAGGAAGGCCATGTCCCTTCCAGTCAAGGAGGAGGGGAGCGCCTGCGCGTCCTTGACTGTTTCCACGTCGAAGGAGAAGGCGGTCTTCCCGCATGCGGCCAGGGCCTTCTTGAGGAATACCTCCTCCTGCTGGAACTGTTCGGCCTTCTCCTCGCCCGGAACGACGAGGAGTAACGCGAGCTTCTTCGTCGCCGAGACGAAGTGGTTGAGCTGGTTGTCGGGCGTGTATGCGTCCTCGTTCAGTCTCGCCTCAAGGCGGTGCTGGCCTTCGCCGAGCGAGACCGGAAACACGAAGGTCCGCTCGTGGCCAGCAGGAAGGACGCATGGCTTCTCGCCTGACTTCTGCCCGTCCACGAAGAACTGCAGCCTTGCGTCGGGGCCGGCGGTGTCGGAATAGTTCACGGCGTCCACGTAGACGTTGGTCGGCTGCCCGTCGAGGAAGAGCTCGGTCCCCGCGGACACTCCCTTGAACGCGATGTTCACCGTCTCCCTGGAGCCGAGGTTCAAGGTGGCGGCGCGCACCTTCAGCTCGGACAGCATCTCGCCGAAGATGTCGTAGTCCTCGACCGAAGGATGGTCGATCCTTGCCAGGTCGGTGATTATGACAAGCTGCCTTGTCTGGGCGGCGGAATTCCTGAACTCCTCGACGGCGGCGCGCATGGCGCCCGGAAAGTCCATCGGAGTCGACTGTGTCTTCAGCGAGGAGGCGGTCTCTCGAATCTTCCTTTCCGATGTCCCGGGCCTGACCGGCGTCGGCGCCGGACGAGCACCCGGGGCGGCAGGGCACAGCCCGATGAACTGGAACGTGTCCCCGGGACGCATCGAGGCGGCGAGGCCCGCCAATGTCTCCCGTGCCACGTCGAAGCGACTTCCCACCTTGTGCCGCGCGTCCATGCTCATGCTGTTGTCGATTAGGACGATGCGGTGCAAGGTTCCGTTACCGTGCGGAAAACCAGTTCCGTCCTCGTCCGCGCTGTACGGCATGAACGGCCGGGCGAACGCAAGCGCCAGCAGCGCCAGGAAGGCGGTCCTGACCGCCACCACCGTCAGCTGCCTCCAGATGCTCTGCCTCCGCCCGCTGGCAAGCGCGAGGCGGAGTATGTATGTAGAACCCCACAGCACTTCGGTCCGGCGGCGTCGGAAAAGCAGGAAGAGGATCGCCGGAATCAGCGCCAGCAGGAGGAACCACAGATTGTCGGGGCTGAGAAAATTCATAGAGATACCTGTTTCCGCCACTCGAAAATGCCGGGCCGCTGGAAGGCTATGCCTTCCGTTTCCTCCCGATGCCTCCCGATACCTTTCGATACCAGTCGGTCAACCACGAATAACGAATAACCATTCACACTATTTCATCTCATAATGCTCATCCTGTGCCTCAGGTAGTCGCCGATGAGCTTCTCATATTCGTCGGAGACCGGGAGGATCGTGAAGTCCACGGCATGCGAGAGGAAGCATTCCTTGAGGCGCTTCTGGTGGATTTCGAACTGCCTCTTGTATTCGCTCCTGATCAGGAGCGGATCGACTCCGATGGTCTCGCCGTCCTCCATGTCCTTGAAGCGGGTGAAGCTGTTGAACTCGAGATCCTTTTCGGACGGATCCGCCACCTGGAACGCGAGGACGTCGTGGCCCCTGAGGCGGAGCCTTCCGAAGCTTTTTGCGATCTGCGCGGGATCATCCATGAAGTCCGAGAAGACGACCACGATGCCCTTCCTCCGGACGCGGGACTCCATCTCCCGGACGCATGCGTCGAAGGCGGTCAGGCCTGCGGCCTCGAGGGACACGAGCTTCTCGAATACCCGGCGGAGCTGCCTGCGGCTGCCGCCAGGAGGTATCCTGTCGGCGACCTTCTCGTTGAAGACGAAGAGCGAGAATACGTCCTGCTGGAGGTGCATGATGTAGAAGAGGATGGACGAGCATCGGACCGCGAATTCGAGCTTGCTCATCGATTGTCCAGCGTATCCCATCGAACCGGAGGCATCTATGACCAGCGTCATCTCCGCGTTGGTGATCTCCTCGTACTGCTTGACCATGAGGCGGTCGCTCTTCGCGAGCACGCGCCAGTCGAGGTGGCGGAGACTGTCCCCGTGGAAATACTGCCTGTGCTGGAGGAAGTCGGAGCTGAAGCCCTTGAGCGGCGACGGGTTGTCGCCGGTGCGGCCGCCCTCGACGCGGCGCGAGCTGAATAGCTCGAGCCTGCGCAGGCGGTCCACCATGTCGCCGTCGAGGAGGGACGCCACCGGATCCCCGGCGGGCGCGCTGTTCCGGGCTACTGGCACTTGGCGGCCTCCGCGAGTATTTTGGCGATGATGTCGCGCGATGTGACGCCCTCGGCCTCGGCGGCGAAGTTTACGATGATGCGGTGCCGCAGCACGGGATATGAGACGGCCTCGATGTCCTCCCTGGCCACGTTGGTGTGGCCGAGGATGAATGCCCTGGCCTTGGCGCCGAGGATCAGATACTGCGCGGCGCGCGGCCCGGCGCCCCACTGCTGGTACTTCCTGATGAAGTCGGGGATCACGGCGTCGCCCTCCTTGCCGCGGACCGTCCTGCTCATGCGGACCATCTCCACGGCGAACTTCACCAGGTGCTCCGCTATGGGTATCGCCCTTACGATATCCTGTATGCGGATGATGTCGTCGCCGTGTAGGACCTGCTGCAGCTCCACCTTCCTGTTGCCGGTGGTGCGCATCATGACCTCGATCTCCTCGTCTCGCTCAGGGTATTCGACTGAGACGTAGAACATGAAGCGGTCCTGCTGGGCCTCGGGGAGGCGGTATGTCCCCTCCTGTTCGACCGGGTTCTGTGTCGCGAGGACGAAGAAGGGCAGGGGCAGGGCGTATGTCTTCCTGCCGACGGTCACGTGGTATTCCTGCATGGCCTCGAGGAGGGCGGCCTGGGTCTTGGGCGGCGTGCGGTTGATCTCGTCCGCCAGGATCATGTTGGCGAAGAGCGGGCCCTCGACGAAGATGAACTTGCGCGATCCGTCGGGCTGCTCCTGGATGATGTCGCTGCCGGTGATGTCGCCGGGCATGAGGTCGGGGGTGAACTGTATCCTCTTGAACGTGAGGTGCAGGACCTTGCTCAATGTGCTGACCATCAGCGTCTTGGCCAGGCCGGGCACGCCCTCCATGAGGCAGTGTCCGCGCGCGAATATCGACATGAGGAGCTGGTCGATTACGTCCTGCTGGCCGACGATCACCTTTCCGATCTCCTCGCGGACCTTCTGTATTTTCAGCTTCAGCTCGTCGAACTGCCGCCGGTCGATGTCCAGCGGGGAATCCTTTTCGTTTGAGGGCATGATGGCCTCCGGTTTGTTTAAGATGAAAGTTATTGGAAAATCGAAACCTGGCTATGCCTGCCGGCTGCTGCCGGAGACGGATGGCCGCGGGTCTTTGCGTTCACATCTCGTGCCCCGCGTATTTCAATATGTTCGCGAAAAGCTTGGACCATTCGGACCATTTCCAGAACGGAGTCTTGCCCGGGAATTCGGTCTCGTCGCCGAACGGCGCCGAGAGGACGACGAGGGTGCGCTGGCCGTTCTTACCGCTCTCGACGATGAACGGCCTCTCGCCGACCTTCAGGAGCACCTTGGCGTCCATGCCGTCCTTGAGCTCCACGTCGTGAGTATAGAACGCGAAAGGCATGTTCGAAAGGTCTATCCCCTTGAATACAGGGTGATCCTTCGCCGGCGAGTTGAGCTGGAGCGCCCCCTTGAAGATGTTGTTCTCCCTCGGCTTGATCGGGATGAACCCGTTGAGATCGTTCTCCGGCTGGGTGTATTCCGTCTGGAAGGCGTTGTCGCCGCCGGTCATGACGAGGGAGCCGCCGGCCTTCAGGTAGTTCGCGAGCACCGAGGCGCCGACCATCCTCGCCACGTTGACGTTCGAGTTGGACCAGAGGAAGACGCGGTATCCGAACAGCCTGTCGTAGTCGTACGGATAGTCGGTCAGGCCGTTGTCGTAGCAGTAGAATCCGGGCGTGTATCCGATGTCGCCGTCCTCCTCAAGCTTGACTCCCATGTCCCGTATTATCTTACGGATGCCGAGGACGTGCGAGTGGTTTCCGAGCATGGCGAAGACCTTGAACTCGCCCTTGCTGACCTTGAGGCCCTCCTCGGGGACGGGGAGCCAGGGCTTGAGGTCGGGGCGGTCGAGCTTGACGACGGGCGTGGACATGTCCATGCGGACGTTCTTCTGGAACTTGTATTCTCCGGCGTGGAAGGCCTGGAACCTGCGCGTCTTCACCGTGCCGTCGGGCATCTCGATGTGCGCCTTGATGTTGAGCAGCAGCGGATCCGGCGGGGGATTGTCGAGGATGACGTGCGCGTCGACGGGCGATATCCCGAGGCCCTGGACTTCCACCGGCTCCAGCTTGACGGTCTGGGGATCGTCGGGATGACCTTCGCCCCGGTAGTGCCCCCAGACCAGGTCGGTGTTGAACGTGATCCTCTTCACCGGCTCGTACGAGGCAGTGACCTTGTAGTTGAGGTCGAGCCTCCCCTTTTCGCGCTCCGGATGGATCGCGAAGATGAAGTTCTCGCTGGCGAAGTCGACCCTGGAGAGCCCGATCACCGGGAGGATGTATGTGCGGCCCTTCCACGGCCTCTTCGGCGAGATGAGGACGTTGTCGTAGACCCATTCGGTGGTGTTGGTGCTGCAGTTGTATAGGAAGCTGAGGTAGTCGTAGTCCATCAGGTAGACGACGCCCTCCTTGCGCACGGGCGAGACTACGGCGGACCAGCCCTCGTTGAAGTCGTAGATGTAGTTGTCGCCGTTGGTCGGACACAAGTTTCCGATCTCTCCGATCTCCCGGACGCCGAGGGTGCTGGGGCGGTAGACGAAGTCGCCCTGGAGTCGGTCGCAGAGCGAGCTGTTGTGTACCCACATGAAGGGCAGCTTGCTGTTCTTGTCCTCGTTGATGAGTTCGAGGTCGAAGAGGAAGTATGGCGAGCCGCTCTTGAGCCTCACTGTCCTGCGCAGGCGTATGTTGCTCCAGAGCTTGGAGACGACGCCGGACTTGTCGGCCTGCAGCCATCCCTCGCTCTTGGTCTCGAACGAGACCGCCACCTCCTCGGGGGTGTTCTTCTCGATCTTGTATTCGTAGAAGCGGCCCCTGAACTCGCTGTAGCGCCAGTCCTGGCCCCAGAAGTTGTCCTGCAGCAGGCCGCCGCCTGCCATCGTGATCTTGGGGACCGTCGGCTCGACTATGTCGTTGCCCGTGGGCCGGAAGGTGAAACGCACGATGGTCGACTGGAGTGATGGCATCAGATACATGCTTATCCATTCCGACTCCATGAGGATCTGCATGTCCCCGTCTATGTCGGTGACCTCCTCGACGTGGCATCCCTCCCTGGCATTGTCCGCGGAGATGAGGGCGGGCTGGATCAAGGAGCAGGCCGCGAAGGCCGCAAGAATTGTCTTAAGATGCTTTTTCATCGGCCTTCCTCCCCCTTTTCGAATTCGACGAGTATGACGCGGTAGAGCATGAGCTCCGGCACTTCTATGGATATCTGGTCTCCGTCGGGTTCGGCCTTGAGCGGCCTTATCTCGCTGATGGGCTCGGCGGAGAGCATCCAGGCCTTCGCGGCGCCGAAGCCCTCCGGCGTCCTCACCTTCATCGCGAACGGCTCCCTGAACGGCTCCGGCAGCTCGGAGAACCTGTCGGTAAGGAAGCGCTCTATCGTCGGCGGATTGACTAGCGGCACCACATACCTGCGCTTTCCGCCGGGTAGATCCTTCCAGACTGCGGAGTCCGCATACCAGAGCTCGCGGTCGGTGTCGATCTGGATTGCATCCTCGGCGCCCTCGAGCGGCTTTAGCTCCCTGTCGAAGAAGAACTGGCTGAATCGCATGAAGAAGGCCGCCTCGCCGGTCTCGCTGTAGGGCGTGCAGATGTGTCCGGCGGTGTTGTTGAGGCCGCCTGCCAGCGGCACCAGCAGATGGTAGTATATGATGCTCTGGCAGAAATATGGAGTTCCGTCGCGTGCGGGGCTGAACCCGTACCAGTAGCCGTTGAGCTTCCTGCACCAGTCCACGCAGCGCCGCGCGCCCCAGAAATAGTCCTTTATGATGCTGCGCGGATCGATGAATATGTAGGCGTTCATCCATCCTTCGTCCATCACCGCCGAGCCGTCGGACAGGAACGCGGCATGGAACTTGGACTTCTGCGGGTCCGGCAACTCCTGCTTGCGGTCGTAGACCGCGGCGGGCTCGCCGATGTTGGCGCTCTCGGTGTAGTGCGGGACGACTGCGCGCATCTTCTCCTTGAATGTTCTTGTGCGCTGTGCCGAGAGCTCCTGGTCGCCCTCCGGGGTTCCAGTCCCCGTCTTGATGTTCATATGGTTTGTGGACTTGCATCCGAAGTCGCCGTCCCAGCGGATGCCGTCCCACCCCACGTATTTCACGGCCTTTATCGCGCCGTCGAGCATCTTGTTGAAGACGTAGTCGACGGAGTGATTCAGCGGCATTTCGATGTGGAGCATGCCCTTTTCGGCGTAGGACACCGGCTCCTTGCCGGCGTGCCAGCGGTCCAGCATATCCTTGGTGCACTTGTCCCATACCTCCTGTATCTGCTCGTTCCATACGGGCGGGCCGGGGAAATATTCCGGATGCTTCAGATATTCTTCCTCCGCCTTCTGTCCGGTTCCGCACATGGGCTGGATATACATGAAGGATGCAGCGCCGATCTCATGGTTGAGCTCGACGGCGCGCCTCTGCATGTCGACGCTGGTCTGCGTGCCGATTTCCGACATGCCGCTGATGTAGGGGACGCTCGGGTCGTCGGGCCAGGGCGCCAGCCCGTCCCGGTAGCTGATGCCGAACATGTCTATCATGTTGACGTAGTGCGGCGGGGAATAATAAGGATTTCTGCTGCGGTTCGTGCCCCCCATGCTCATCACCGCCCACGGATTGTTGTTGACTGTGAAGACATCTGCCGCGCTTGACACGGCTTTGCCGTCCTTTATGAGTTCCGCGACCGCCTGGCAGCCCCAGAGCTCCTTGTCATCGGGAGCTTTCCAGGCAAGATCCACTACCGCGTATTCTCCGTTCTTCAGCGAGACGTCCTTCTCGCCCGCCTGAATCTCCTCGTCGATGCCGTGTAGGACGCGTACCCTGAGCTTCCCCGACTGGTCCTTCCCGCTGCGGTTGTGCAGCCAGACATGGAACGTCTGCTCCATGCCAGTCTTGCAAGTGAGCTTCTGGGGCAGGACCTGTCGCACGACGATGTTGTCCGGTTCCGCGACCGGCTCGACGCGCAGCCAGTCGACAGTCACGCTGCGCAGCGAATTGTGCACCTTGCCGAAGCCCTTCTGGATGGTCCTCAGAATAGTCAGTTCAATGTCGAGCGGGCCCTTGTCCCATTTCTGCTGCTTGAGAAGCTCCTCCTTCTGCTTGAGGCGCTTCTCCTCCTTCTCCGCAAATTCGACTTTCGCGATGTTGCCGCCCTTCTCCCAGACGGCGCGCCATTTTTCATGGTCCGCCTTCGAAAGCAGCGTCGTATAGCCCGCATGCTTCAAGGGCGGCCGCTCGGGACGGGCAGTTATCGGGTCGGGTTGGATGACTTCCGCCAGGAATGTGAACTCCTGGTAGGCGTCCTCGTCCTTGAAGTGGTAGCCGTGGATCGTCGGCTCGTAGTAGCGGGCGGCCTTGGCGCCGCTGCCGTATCCCGGCGACTGCTTTGCCGTGAAACGTATTGCCGTGCCGATGCAGTTGAGCATGCCCGAAATCTTGAAGCGCGCCGTCACGCGGTAGAGGCCGACGGGCAGATCGGGAACCCTGAGCTTCAGCGCTTCTATGTCGTTCTCCTGCAGGACTCTGGAGTCGGCCAGGACCTGCAGCGCCTTCTTGCCCTCGGCGTTTTCGTCCTCGACGACCTTGAAGAGGCGCGTCTGCTTCGGGTTCATCCAGGGTGCCGCCGCCCCTTTAGGGAACGCCAGTTCGTCGGCCTGGTATGTGACGGCCTCCTTCGCTGGGCTGGCGGGCGCCGCCGCCGCGTCCGCGGCCCGGAGCGTGTAGGATGCCCCCAGTAAGAATCCTGCTAGACACAACAGCCCTCTGACGATTTGCATCTTATGCATGAAAACCTCCCTTTGAAAATATTGGGTGAATGGATGATTGGATGGATGGGTGAGGGAAACTATGGGGTGAAAGCGGAGCTTTCAATTCGTCCGTTGTAATAATATTAATTCTCATGCGGTTCTCATCCAATCGATCAGGCATCTCCTATGACGTTCTAACGTCAGAAGGATGCGATGGTTCGAGTTTTTTATTTCTGTTGACTTTCAGATCTATAAGAATCGCGATTACCTCTTGTCTTTTCCTGTATTTACTGACATCCGATACCCGACACCTGTGCTGCAAAACTTAGTGATGCAATCACCCCATCCATCCATCCATCCATCCATTCATCCAATCATCCATCCCCCGTCCTCCCCGCTCATCTGTAGTCCAGCGGCAGCAGGCCCCTTTCGGCGTCCAGTATCAAAATGGCCATGGGCGTCGCGTAAGTTCCGCCCATGACCTTTGTGTTTTCGGCGTTGCCCGGCGGAATCTGGAAACTTCCGTCCGGATTCTGATGCTCGCGGAGGATTTCCCATATGCCCCTGAAGAAGCCCTCGGCCTGCTCTGCCTGTTTCCCGCCCCGTCCCTTCTCCCTCAGGTAGCCGCGCGAGGCGAAGAAATGCGCGTCGTAGAAGTTCGGGCCGTACCAGATCGGACGGTTGCGCGCGAGCCAGTCTAGGGCGAGATCCCGCTGCTTCGCCGGGCGGTCATAAAGCCCCATGCATGCGATGCCGGCACCGGTTATCGATATGATCGGAAGGCCGGCGGCGTCGTATGAGAAGCCGCCGACGTCCTCCTTCTCGTACTGCTTGCCGGGGCCGGGGATCTTCTGGCTGCCCTCCATGAAGGAGAGGGCGCGCTTGGCCGCGTTGATCGGAACCTTCCCGCCCCGCAGCTCCATGCTCCTCAGGAAGAGCAGGAACCACGCCGTCACCTTCCTGTCGTTGACCTTGGTCTTCAAGTCCGCCTTCCACCCTCCGTAGAATTCCGGGTTGACGGCCTTGTCCTGGATGCGCAGCGAATATTCGAACGCGTCTGCGGCGCGTAGGGTGATTTTACGGTCGAGCTCGGCGTCGCCGGCCTGGCCGACCAGCTCCGAAAGCGCGAGCGCCGCCACCGCATGGCTCTCCATAGGATATTCGCTGTCGCCGAGGAAGCCGTCCTCGCCGCTGTTTTCGATGATCCATGCGGCCGCCTTGGGCAGAGGCGAGGCAGGATCGCCGCCGGGCGTTGCGCCGGCCGAG
The DNA here is from genome assembly GCA_964636325.1 of uncultured Victivallaceae bacterium. GTDB lineage: Bacteria > Verrucomicrobiota > Lentisphaeria > Victivallales > GWF2-50-93 > CAZWRV01. The sequence continues at coordinate 51,028 of CAZWRV010000024.1, forward strand.
AGGAAGGCCAGGATCGCCAGGCCGGTCTGAAGATGCCTCTGCACGGAGCCGAACGAACCGTCCTCGTTCTGCGACCTGCGCATGTATTCCAGCCCCGCGGCGACGCTCTTCTCCAACGCCTTGGACGGATAGTCCTGGGCCATGGCGGCCTGCAGAAGGCAGAGCAGCGAAAGGCATATTGAAGTTGCAGTCTTTTTAAACACGCTAGTAATCCTCTTCTGAAACTCGCTTCAAGTAGCGCAGGCATTCCTGCCTGCGGCATCGCAGGTGGGAATACCTGCGCTACTTAAGTTTCTGATCGGCAAAACTGCGCTGTTCGCAGATGGCCACTTCTTTTCACCTCGACTCCTTTACCAGGTTCTGGATATACAATATCCCCGGCTCCTTGAACTGGGTGGGATAGGGGCGCTGGACCGCGCGCATGAGCTCCTCGTAGAGGTGCTTCGGCATCTTGAGGAAGCGTTCGTCCGGACCCTCGCTCGCGGTGTCGAGGCTGCATGAGCGGCCGGATACCGCGGCGGCGCTCTTTCTGCGGTCGCGCTGCGCCAGCGAAAGCGCCCATGCCGCGTCCTCGACAGCCCCGGGCGCGCTTCCGGGCAGAAGGGCCTGGGAGCGCTGGCTCCATACTAGCCGGTCGGAGCGACCGGTCCGCTCGGCCCATCGGGCCTCGTTTCGTATCATGCGGCCCCCGGCCTCCCAGAAGTCGGTCCTGTTCAACTCTATATACCTTCTGCGGGTCTTGGCCTGGTATGGCGGGATCTTTACGAACTCCTGGATACCCTTCACTGCCGCGCCGAGGCGTCCGTTCCAGTCCTCGAGCGTGTCCGCGAGCTGGAGCCGTCCCTGCGAATCCAGCTTTTGAACCTGTGCGGGTTCCATCTTCTTGAAAATTTCCCGGCATCCTGAAATCAGCTCCGTGAAAAGCTTGGTCTCCTCGATGATGTCCCTGTCTTTGGGCAGCGTCCAGTCGAGGGCGGAGAGGAGCGTATCAGCCTCCTTCGCCTGCTCTGGCGACACGCCCTTCCAGGAATCCTTCCTCATTTCCGTATGTATTCCTTCGCAGAGGATCAGCAGGCGGCGCGTGGCCTGGCAGACGCGGTCCCAGTAGGAGGACGAGCTGTCGCTGTCGCGCATTCCCAGGAAGGCCTCCCTCCGCATTGCCGGCTCTTCGCCGAAAGCCTTCAGGAAGGCGATGTGGTCCGCAAGCGCCTTCTGGGATGTATTCAGCCTCTGCGTCTTGTTTATCTTTGCAGGGATTCCGCTGAAGACGGGATTGTCCAGGAGGGCCGGCGTCTGCCCTGATGCGATGACCCCCACCCACGAGCCCAGCGCCTGGAATTCCGGAATCAGCTTCTCGCAGTTGTCCGATACGACCGAAAGATATGTCGGATACTGCCTGCCGGAGAACCTGTCCTCGTGCCTTGCATAGGTTTTGTCGTAGACCTCCTCTTCGAAGTTGGAGAGGTATTCGACGAGGATGGAAAGAGCCTCAATCTCCTTGGACGGAACTGCCGGGCCGGAAGCGAGCCATGCGCCTTCCTTGAGGTCGAGCATGGCTGTCGAGGCGATGTTTTCGATCATGACCCTGCGGATCAGGTTTTCGCAGAAGTCATACCTCTCCCTGCTGGCCTTCTTCCATTTCCACTGCTTCTTCGCCTCGTCGCTGGCGTCGGGGCCGGGCGCCTCCCTGTTGGCCTTCTCGACCTCCACCGGGATCGCCGCGATCTCGGCCCGCAGATTAGCCGGCTCCTTGTTGATGACGTCCTGCATGTCCTTCCATATCTCTCCGAGGCAGGGAAGGACAGCCGCCGTCTCGTTCTGCACGGCGGTCCTCATGGCGGCGGCAAGGGCGTCCAGTTCTTTTTCTGCTCCGCAGAGCTGTCCCAGGAAGGAGTCCGGCGCGAATGCGAGGCGCGCGTGCCAGGGCAGGAAGCTGCTTTTAAATGCGTCCAGCCTGCGGATGCCCTGTTCGAGACCTTCATCCATGGCGACGATGGCGACAATCTGTTCCTGCTTGTGAAGTTCGCCGAGAGTCTGTTCATGGAGGGATTTTACGTCGTCGGCCTTCTTGGCGAGTTCCTGCTCGGTCCGGGCCAGCTCCGCGATCCGCCCCTTTGTGTCGGACAGGAACTTTTCATGAACCTGCTTCTCGTTCTGCAGCGCCTGTTCAATATCCATGGCCTTTTTCTCAAAATCCTTCTTCGCGTCTTCGAGCCGCTTTTGCAGATTTTCAATGTTTCTGCTTGGAGGCGGAGGCGTCACCGCAGGGGCCGGAGGCGTCGCAGGTGCTGCCGGAGCGGGTGCCGGGGAAGGCGCAGGTGCTTGTGCAGGCGCGGGGGCCGCCACGGGGGCCGGCGTTGCGGCGGGAGGTGTGGCGGCCGCGGCCAGAGCCGCCTGCTTTGCAGCTTCCTCAAGGGCCTTTTTCTCCTTCTCCTTTTCGTCCGCGATTTCCTTCTCGATCTTGGCCAGGGCGGCCGAGGAAGATGCGCCGAGGTCCGCCAGGGACTTCTGCAGCTCTTTGGCCTTCGCGTCGCAGGCGTCTGTCCGGGTTTTGATTTCCTGCTCCAGCTTCGACCGCGCTTCGGACGGCACCTTGATTCCTTCTGCGGCCTCCGCCAACGCCTTCTCCTCGGCGGAGGATTTGGCCTTCACTTCGTCCAGTCTCTTCTGCGAGTCCGCCAATGACTGCTCATACTGGCGGAAGCTGCCGGCCTGGCAGTCCTCCAGCAGCGCCAGGAACTGTTCGCGGGCCGCCTGCCAGAGCTGGTCCGTCCGCGGATTCGCCGTCTCAAGCCTCTCGACGTCGATGTCTATCCTGAACTCGTGAATCAGAAGGCGAAGGAGGCGGATCCGCTCGAGAAGCCCGTAGCGGCGGGACCACGGGATGTCAGCGTCAAATAGGGCGAGCGCCTTTTCGATGCGTTCCGGCTTCCCGGTCTCGAGCGCCTCGTAGACCATGCAGCACAAAAGGAGTTCGGCCTCCTCGTTCGTCTGACTGTCGCGCCTCAGCCTCAAATATTCCGACAGCGCCAGGGAAAGGCGGCTCCCGGCTCCGTCCGCGATGACCGACTTCATCCATGCGGCGCTTGAAAACTTGCGCCTGACTTCTTCCAAACGCTTCAGGAGGCGGCCGTCAAGCAGGACTCCCTCCAGGAGCGCCTTGTGCAGGCTGAGCGCGGCCTTGTCGATCTCGGCGTCGGAGGCCGCTCCCTCTTCCGGCTGGACGGCCTTGGAGAGGCCCTTAAGCTTTTCGGTGATCGCTGCGTCGTTCACCTCCGCCGCGAGTTTCGCAAGCGAATCGAGCTGTTCCTTCTGCTGCTGGAGCAGGCGCCCGCGGAACTCCTCCGAAAAATCCTTCCTGGCGAGGAGTGTCCGGTTCTGCAGAAGCTTCTCGGCCAGGACGCCCATAAGGCGGACTCTCGCGCAGGTCAGGATGTCCCCCATCGCGTCGCTTATGTCCTTCGCTGTCGCGGCCTGGCTCTTCAAAAGCGCCTGAAGCTTCGTCAGAAGCTGCTGCTGCGCAGCCCCGGCCTCTATCTCCTTTATCTTGATGTCGTAGAACGCCCCTTCCAGCAGTACGTGGGCCATGCTCATCACATATTCGGCGCCGCGCTGCTCGACGTATGGATACTGGCTGTAATACATTATCTGCTTGACGAAGCGGACATTTATCTGCCTGAGCGCCCTGGCGGCCTCGTCGAATATCTCCTTGCGCTTGCCCTCGAGCTTGGTCGACGCGTCCATGCCGTCCAGGAGTATCCCGAGCCTGCCCGCCTGAGCGTTGAGCGTCTCCGAAACGCTCCGCAGCGGCGGGTATATCCAGTGGTGCTTGTTGAGCTGGAAGTCGAGCATCTCTATCAGCTCCGCGAGCTGGCGGTCCGGAGTCTCCGCGATGATGTCGATCTGGAAGCGCGGCGTCGCCGTCTCCTGGCCTTTCGTGTCGACGGCGACAAGCTCGAACTGCAGCGTTGGCAGGTTCTCTTCCACCAGCTCGGACAGCTCGATGCTGAAGACTCCCTCAGCCTTTTTCGCCGACCCCTGCTGCAGCGGGATCGAATTCTCCTTGATCTCCCGCCGGTCGCTGCTCCCGAAGGAGCGCAGATACAGCTCGCCCAGGCCGAAGTCGTCCGCCGCCACATACTTCAGCTCAAGGGGATCCTCTCGGAAAAGCGTAGGCGGCTCCGGAACCCCTAGGAGTGTGACCGTCGGCGGATTGTCGGGGATCACCCGTATCCGGTAGGGCTGGTCCCGGTGGTTGTCCGCGCCCGTGTCGGCCGACAGGCTGATCGAGAAGACGCTGTCCTTCTCTATCGTGAAGCTAAACCAGCCCTTCTGCCGGGAACGGTCCCAGCGGATGCTGTATTTGCGGTCCGGGAGGACGACCTGCGAATCCTTTATCGGAATGGACGTCTCGAAGTCGATCCTCACCTTCGTCCCCTCGACGCCCTTGAATTCGCGGCCCGGTGACTCCTCCTCGATCCGCTTGAGACCCGTGTAGCGCGGGAAGTCGTAGCTGGCGCGGAGCCTTGTGATCTTCGGGCACGGCCTGACTGAAACCTCATACATGGCGCTGCGCCCGTCGCCCGCCGTCAGATAATATGTGAAAGGCTCCTTGACGGACTTGAGGCCCAGCTCGAAACGGTTCTGCGGACGGGGCGACATCACCATGCTGTTCGCCTTTCCGGCGCCGGCGTAGTGCGCTACGCAGCGCACACCTTCGGGGACACGCCCCTTCAGCCTCGCTGAAATATCCAGGTCGTCCCCTTCCGTCACTGTCTGCCTAAGCGGAGCGTCGATCTCTATGATGGTCAGCGAAGGCCGCGGATGGTTGCCGAGAGGATTAACGAAACGCTTGAGGAGGAGGCCCATCCTCATGAACGGAGTCAGCGAGAACACCCCGATCAGAAGCAGGCATGCGCCGGCCATCAGAAGACGGCGGGGCGCCTTGCCCGGCCCCAGCGACCGCTCCGGATGGATTTCAGAGCTGATCTTCTCCGCGCCCCGGATTGCCGCGTCCACCATGAACGGATGTATGTCTCCGGGATTTTCCTCCTCCCTCTCAGTGAAGTTCAATGCGCTCCGGATGCGGTCGCGGCTGCCGCTGCCCATCTTGTCCAGCTCCCCCGCCACCGCGTCACGGTGGAGCCGCCGGAAAAGAAGGACGAGCCCCGAAAGCGCGAGCAGAAGAGGAATGGTGGCCGTGGACAGGGGCAAAACCGGCTTGAGGCAGCGGGGAAGCTCCACAAGACGGTCCACAGTGATCGACAGGATGAAAAGAAGCAGCGCCGACAGAAGCGCCCCGCTGAACCGCCCCGCCGCCGTGATGCGCGAGCGGTGACGGATGTAGCGCTCGATTACGCCGTGGACCCCTTCCGGCAGGCTTGCCAGATAGTCCGCTCCGCCGTCCGGTTCGGTTCGTTTCTGCTTCTCGTCAGGCAATTGATACCCCAAGCGCAGCTTGATGGTTGAAAAGAAACGCTTAAATTACATTCCAACGAGGCAAAATCAATTCGGTAAAACCAAAAGACCGCAACCGCCTTGCGGCGAGCATCTTTGGGCCGTATTTTCCCGTCCCTTCCTCGGACAACATTCATGTCGCCGCTCGGTCGGAACGAAAAAATCCAATCCCAAATCTTGCTCGTCAAAATGTTAATATTCACGCTAAAGGAGCATAATATGGACACCGCCGGGATGAACCCGCCGGTGCCTCCATGCAATTTCGATACGATTAGTATTGGCCTGGCCTTATGAAAGTGCAATGCGGCCTCACTGCCCGGCGGCAGCCTTCTTCTTGATCTGCCCGTTCTCGTCCAGAACCGGGAACCAGCGCATCTTGTCGGCTGCCTCGCCGATCTCGGTCTTCCTGCATCGCCTGACGAGCGCCTTGTAGAACTTGTCGGCCTGCTCCGGGTCGCGGTTCTTGAGCCATGTTCCGGCGCTGCAGAGGACAACCGCCTTCATATCAGAGTTGTCGGGCATCAGCTCGGCGGCCTTCCAGGCCAGGTCGGCGGCATTGTAGCGGTAGTGCAAGCGCTTGTTGGGCGACGGGACGCTTTTCGCCGCGCGCTCGTGTTCGTCGGCTGAAGGCGGAGCCAGCCCGGAATTCTTCCGCTCGGAGAATGTCGGGCCTTCTTCATAGCTTCCGTCATGGTAGAACCAATCCGGCTCCAGTTCCGTTCCGAAAAGTTCCAAACCATTGAACCTTGCGATCTTCGCGGCCTCCCAGTATGCCTCGGCCTTCCTCTCCTTCGGCGTGCCGGAATCCGTTGCCGCACTGATGTTTGCGCAATACGAGTCGAACACCTTAAGCAGTGATTCAGGATAATACTGTCTAGCCTCCTGCAGGCTTCCGTAACGGGCAAGACGTCTCGCCAGGAGATGACGGATCTTGACGCATGCGCCGTGCGTATTGAGCACCCAGTACGAGTCCCAATACCTGTAGTCGTCCTGAACGGATTCTTCATCTTTATCCGGCATGGCCAGCAGTTCCGCAGGCCAGTTCTTGTCGACATAAGCTTTGAGCTCGTCGGTGCTCAGAACATCCTCGGCGACGTATGCGGCGTCGGCCCAGCTGCCTGATTTGAGAAGCAGATCAAGCGATTCAACATACTGGCTTTGGGCGAGTTTGAGCACGCCCAACTCGGCGCCGACTTCGTTGGCAAAAGGAGTTTTGAGAAACAGAAGGTCTCCGTCGTTGAGGTAAAGGCTGCCTTCAAGCCCAAGCCTCTTCACCGGGGTAGGATTTTCTGCCAATGCTGCAGGCGGAAAACGGTCGGAAAGCTTGGATAGGATTTCAGCGGCCTCGTCCAGCCTCCCGTCATGTAGCAGGAGCTTCGCCTTGAGCCATCTTGCGGTCGGCGTGGAGGGCGCTAATTTCAGCCATCGGCGCGCCGCATCCAGTTTGCCGGCGCGGTACTGGGCCAGGGCAATCTGCTCGGCGGCGAGAACGTCCTTCACGTCCGCCGCCTCGACCGCTTCAAGCCAGAGCTCGATCGCCGGCCTGTAGCTGTGTGCCGGCAACACGCGGGCTACGCGAGGATATTTCGCCGCCGCCTTTTCCATGAGATTCAGAAACGCCTCCTTGAGAGGATCGTCGACGTCTATGTCACCTGGATCGTGTGAGATGACGTATGCGTTCATCACCTTCAGCGCAAGCGGATCGGACGCGAACGAACGAAGCATGCTCCTGTAATTGCCATGAAAAGCATCCTGGCAGGTAAACTTCAGCGAGCCTAGCGCATACGGATCACCTGCCGCCCACTGCCCGAGATAGAGCTTGAGCGCTTCCAACGTGCGGCCTGCATGCTTGTGCTGCCGCGCCTCCCACCCTAGGCTTGCCGCGGCGAGGCCGGTGGAGTCCTTGAAACCATTCTTCACAAGCTCCCTCACCATCTGGAAATAGGCGATGGCCTGCTTCGGATCATCCTCCTCAAAGCTTTTCGCCACCATGTATGCGGCCCAAGTTGATTTGAAAATTCTCTCCTCGGGCGGAAGCTCAAGAAGCTCAAGCCAGATCTTCCTTGCGCCCGCGAAGTCGCCGCCGTGCCAGGCGATGCAGCCGCGGAAATAATATGCGAACTCCTTCGGCAGGCCTGCGGAAACGGCAGGAACTGCGCCGGGGAACCTTGACGGCGCCGACACTGAAGGGCGCAGCTCGAAGTCGCAGGAATTGTTCTCTGAAGGGTAGATGTCTATCTTTTCCCTTTCCTGCCTGTGCGAACTGACGACGGCGTCAATTTCTCCCTCGGGCATCTTGGCCATCTTCAGCGCTGCCCGCAGGTCGTCGAGTTCGGCCCCGAGAGTTTCAAGCGTCTCGCAAAAGCAATACTTGGGAGGCTTGGCCGTGAAGGCCGGATTCGAAGGCTGCATGCGGATGAGTTCCCGGCTGAACGAGGCCCACGGCGCGTCGAGCATCTGCGAATCTGTGTCGGTCAGCATCCAGTTCGGGAAGAACGGCCCGCAGGCGACGACGTCAAAGATACTAGCAAAGCAAATGTATACCGCTGCCAGTATCTTGGCTTTCAGTCTTCGCATCTTTAACCCCTCTAGTCATTTACGGCGCAACTTGGAAAATATTTTTGAAAAGTAGTTTGCGACATCCCTGGCGCAAAACAAGACATGGCAGCACTCGTGTGCTGTGTTCGCCAATTGCGCCTGGAAGCCGCAAGCTACTTTTGCGCCGTAAGGGCGCATTTTTTCAGCAGGGAAAAACTTAGTCCCTTATGAAAAATCTCAGAAATATTTTTGCAGTAGTATGCCGCTTTCGCCGAAAGCGGCACTGGCGACTTCGGCGAAGTCGCCATACTCAAACACCTGCTATCTGTAAGCTCGCCTTTTTCCCTTGTGAAATTAAAATTTTCCATCCGGGAAAATTTTAATCTGAACCTCTGTGTCCCTGTCAAACCTGGCCCAGCAGAACGGCATCTTCTGCTCGGGCCTGAGGCGCATCGCCGACGATGCAATTCTGAATTTGAGGATATTGTCTCCGTTCCCGATGATTTCCGCGTTGTTGAAGGTGTCGGCGGCGACGATTTTCGCGCCGCCCCATTGCATTTCAAGCTCCACCGGCCCGAGGCAGTCGGCATTGCCAAGGTTGACGATGTCCGCCTCGACCAGACCTGGCTCGGGGTAGCGCGCTGAAGCCTCAACCTTGATCTCTGGGACCTTGCCGTCCATTATGCACGCGAGAGTCTCCCAAGGCCAGTTCAGTTTGTCGCCCTCGACCGGCAGGCGATACCAGATTATGCCCTTCAACGCCTTCGGCCTGTCTTTTGTCCACTTTGCGACAAGCTCCGCCATCTCTCCAGGATCGGTCGAAATTTCACGCGAGCTTAACCTGCCGTCTCTGGATTGCGGCGGAGCTTCCGCGGAAACGCCAGCGAATTTCCCGGCAGGATTAAAATAAGCCGTGTAGCCGTATGTCGGAAGCGCGACTCGGAAGGGGACGCCGATGCGCCCGGCTTTCTCGACGGCTTCCCATGCCCCGCGAGCATCGCAGAGCGTTGATTTTGATTCCATGCTGGAAGGCCGTTCAAGCGAATGGGCCTGAAGGACATACGAACCGGCAGACTTGGCAAGCCTTTTAAAGGATTTGTGCTTCAGCCAGCAGGGCAGGGCGGTAATCACGAGCGGCGTCGGCGATATCCTTTCACGGATCGCTTCAACCCAGATGCGGTAGCCGTCGAGCTTCGACTCTGGACAGTCGAAGTCAAGCTGAATTTCCGACACGGCGGCGCCGTCCGCCTCCGCCGCCGCTAGGGACGACTTGCATAGGTCTCCGATAGTCCTGCAGGCTTCATCTGTCTCGGAAAAGGGACCGGAAAAGGGGCCGATCCTTATGGCGAGGCCGATTCTGGCGGCCGCGCCGGAAAGCGTCGCGAAATCGGGCTTCGCCTTGTGGACTTCCGGTTTTCCGTTCCGCCAGACGACTTCAGCGGCGAGGACACAGATTTCCCCGAACGCAGCCGAATGACCGCGGACAGCATCCTTCACCGCCGGAGTCCAGTTTCGCTGCCATACGTAGGCGTCGTGCGGCAGAGGGCCCGGCGCACGGCCTCCTTTGAACAGGCTGACGGCGGCTGACGCCAGAATAACCGCAACCGCAGATGCGGCCGCAAGCTTTATGCAGAATGCAAGTTTTAAAATCCGGTTGACCACGGCCCAACTCTCCAAAATTATCTATTTGCGCTTTTCATCGCAACTTATAAAAACTTATTTCCCGAAATTACAAAGCGCAACAGGAGTTGCGCATTCCAAAGATGCTTCGCATCGAACTTATGACGCCTTTGGCGTCTTTGGAATGCGGCACTCCTGTGCCGCTTTCACTTTCGTTATATCACCCCGACAGGGGCCTTTTTCTCACAGGGAAAAATTAGGTTTTTTAAAAATGGATTCTATCCGCCACATTCCAATCTTCCCGATGTCTTTGAGAGCGAAATATACAATTGTCCCGCAGGGGATTCCTATAAGAACATCATAAACTACAGCAGATGGAGTTAACAATGCGGCGGCTGGATAAGAAAGCGGCGATGCGACATATGTCCGGCCAGGTATTGCATTAGACACTCTTGTGAGAGTGCCTTCACGTGGAATATTCCATTGGCCGCCGTCGAAATAAGAATCGGAATCCGTATAGGCTATGCATTCAAAGTCCGGATATCTCCTTCCTTTTTCAGATTCAATACATACAACTGGAAGACATCCGGGCGGCCTGTGCATTCTTCCTTCAAATTCTTCCGGCGGGTACAATGGAGGCCTAGAAGTATATACGCCCCAATCCTTTAAGTTCTTCATATGGCCGACAGGAAAAAGACCGATTTCATTTCCAATCCTTCTCATCGACTCGTTCAAGATCGGAATATGATGTATGTGAACCAATATGAATTACAAATACATCGATGTAAAACATGTTCAAAGAAAAATGAGGATAAGATTTCACTGCTGAGGATATGGTGTGGTCGTAGAAGAACGGTTTATACAACGGAATTTACTTTCCGGAGGAATTATGATTTCAGATTTTCCGGCGGGGATGAATGAAAAAGGGACGGCAGTTTATTTTTACCGTACCTGCTCATATATCTATTGTACAGAAAATCTGAACTGCGTCACCGTTTCGGGGGCGCGGCCTCCTTGACGACGGCACCGTTGCTGTCGCTCATTACGAGTATTGAGAACTTCTCCACGCTGTTGATTTCGTCGGTGTTGAGGGAGGCGTAGTCGAAACGGCCGCGGAGGTCGGTGTAGCCGTCCTTGTAGAACTTAACTGAGCCGTCGGCCATTTTTGCGTAGACCTTCACGTAGACTGCCTGGAGGTTTTTGCCGTTGCCGCGGTCGGCGACCTTGATCTGGCCGAAGTTCTCCTCGAGGCTGATGTTCATCGTATTTGCGTAGTAAGTCTTCGCCGCCTTCTTTCCCGAGGAGCTGATCTCTACGAGAAGGTTCGACGAGAGCAGGTCGGCGGGAAGCTCGAAGCTGAACGCCGTCTTGTCCGCAGGAAGCTGCTTCGCCTCGGTCTTGTTGGGACGGATGTATGAGAACTGCTTTCCGTAGTCCGTGGAGAACGGGCTGTTGGAGAATAGGAATTCGACGTCCATGAGATAATAGTTGACCGTGCAATCCTTGATGTTCGCATAGGTCATCTGCGCTTTTCCGCCGTCGATCTGGAAGTCGAGCGAAGGCTCCTTGGAGGCCATGGCCGTCATCGCGGTCTCGCGGTTGTCCTTGTCAAGGATCTTCGGAGCGGCGCCGCCCTTGATCTCGTCCGTCTGGCCGACGATCTCGAGGAATTTGTTCCGCCAGTGGACGGCGGGATAATCCTTGTATTTCCCGGCGATCTTCAGCGCGTCGTCCGGTTTCCCCTGCGAGAAGGCCAGGTATGCTGCGAAATAATCGTGCTGCATTTTCGTCGCGAGTTTCGCAGAATCGACCTTCGCGAAGAACTTGAGCGCGTCGGCGACGCGATCCTGGAGGATCATGTAGTAAGTCACCGCCATCAGGTCGTCGTTGTCCATCTCCTTCTTGAAGCTGAGGATGTCGAGGAGCCTGCAATACTGCTGGAAGATGGCCTCGTTCTGGATTGTGCGCTTCACGCCGAACTGACATGTTCTGGCGTTGACGAAGGGGCTATATTCCAGGAACTGGTATGTCCTCCGGACGACGGGATCGACCGTGAGGATTTCGCTCTTGAGGTAGCTTCCGCAGTTTGCGGCTATCTGCGTCGTCTTCAGATATTCGCGGATGGCTGGGACGAAGTTGTGGAATATCCCGTATGACCAGAGGACGTCGTTGTAGGCGTGGGCCGCATCGAGAGTCCTGTATGCCTTCTCGAAGAACGCCTTGTCGCGCATCCGGAACGCGATCTTCGCAAGGTCGAGCCGGTTGATGTTGTTCTTTCCCAGGAACTCGAGGACCTGTTCTGGCGTTCCCTCCTGCGAGACATACTGCCAGGATGACGTGTCGACATCCTTGAGCTTAGCGACGACGTTAATCGTCGACGCCTCGCAGAACGCGACAAGCTCCTCGTTGATCGACACTTGCGCCGGATAGTGGCTGAAAGTCCCGGTCTTCGGGAAGTAGAAGAAGTATTCGAACCTCTGGGTCGTGAACGGCTGGAGGTTCCAGTGCAGCGTCTTGGTGTAGAAGCCGCTGCTCACCGGAACCGCGCCCTGCGGTATCTGCAGGAGGACATCGACGTCCCGGGCGCTGGAGGTCGGATTCGTCACCGCGACGAAGCAGCCGTAGACGGCGTTGGCGAGGAAGTCGCCGCTTACATACTTGTCGATCTGCTGGTTGTGGTCGTAGGTGTAGCGGTCGTCCGCCTTGAAGTATCTCTGGCCGGCGAGCATAGGAGTCTTCTCCTTCGACGGCTTCGCCTCCGATATCTCCTTGTGGAAGACGACCATCGGACCTGCGGCCGTGATGGTGAGCGTCCTGCCCTTCAGCTCGGTCTTGGACTTCTCGGCCTTGAACGGGATGTCGATGCTCGCCATTGCCAGCATCGTTTCGGTGAAGCATGTGGAGGCCTCTGCGAAATTCGCAGAAAGGAAGCTGTCGGCGGCATCCTGCTTGGCGAAGTCGTTCCAGAATGCGTTGACCCTGACGAGGGGGGCTTCATGGGCGGCGATCGGCAGCTTGTAGTAGTTGTTCTCGGCGAGTTCGGCTGTCTGTTCGAGCTTCCTGTAGAGCTGAGACTCTGCGGCGCGTTTCCGCAAGGCGGCTCCTAGCTGCTCTTCTTCGGCAGCCTTGTCCTGCTTGGCGTCGGCCAGTTCGCGGCGGCGGTTCTGCGCGTCGGCGTCCTTCCTGGCCTCCTCCTTGAGCATCTTGGCCTCGGCGGACTTTTTAGCCTTTTCCGCGGCCGCCGCAGGGGGCGGGGCGGCCGGGGCGGTGACAATGATGCCCGCGCTTTCTGCCTCCATTTCCTGAGGTGCAGGCGCTTCGCCCAGGGCCAGTTCCCTTTCCTTGCCAGTTCCGGCGTCAAGGGAGCCTGACTTCAAGGCCGTGTTGAAGAGGAAGGAGGCCCTGTTCGGATCCGGAGCTATCATGTCAAACTCCTCCATGATGAAGCGCTGGGTCGCCTTCTGATCCTTGAGCTTAGTCCCGAGGAGTATCTTCTCCATCGTGTTCAGTTTGTTTCTGTATAGGCCCGCCTGCATGTAGTCGTCGAGCTTCTCTCCGGCGAACCAGAGGTCTAGGAACGTCTTGTCCTTCTTGTTCTTCAGAAACGGGAGGATGTTCTTGTCGAAGAACGCCCTGTCTTTCCTGTAGATGAACCAGTTCAGCTCGTGGCATGCGAACTTCGAATATTTCTCGAGCTTCGTCTTGTCGTCTAGCGATGCCCACTGCGTTACGAATGAGAATTCGGCAAGCTCCGGCGTCCCGTTCAGCGCGCTGTAGAGGGCGTAGAGCTTCCCCATGCTGTCATAGATGTTGTATGTGCTTGTGGTGATGTCGGCTATGACCAAGCTGGCGTCCTTCTTCAAGGGGGTGATGTTCTTTGTCTCGACGAAGTGCTTCTGCACGTCGAGGCTGTTCGGGAGGCGGACATCCTCCGTGCCGACCTTGCCGGGAGTTGAAGATATTGAGCGGCAGACGGTGCTCCGGGAGTCTATGGCGACGACGGTGAATTCCTGCCTTCCGGCGAGGCTGTCGAGGGCGATCTCGATTATGCCATTCTTGTCCGGTAAGAGGTTTAAGAATGCCGGGGAACGCTCGGAGAAGAAATCAAGGTTGGGGAAGATCGCGATGTCCTGAGGAGCGCCTCCGCCTTCGCCGCCTTCGGCGTCTGCAAGTAACGCCCCTTTCGATCCGGCGGCACCGCCATAGGCGTTAATGGCTCCTGGCAGTGCGCCAGCAGGCACAGCCAAGGCCTTGAAATGCTGCCTCTGGAGCCCTTCTTCCGGCGGGCGCGTCTCGGTGATTCGCAGGATGAAAGGGTTGAGTAGGAGTCCGGGCCGCTGCAGCATGTTGCCCGGGAACTTCTGCGTGAATCGCCGCCTGATGATGTATTCGTATTCCGAGCCGATGGCGATGCCTGAGCAGTAAACGGATGTCAGGGGCGGTTGGGATATCGAATCCTCGGCCGGGAAGTCGTGCGCGGCGAGCCAGGTGAACGGCGAATATGTCATGCCGTAGCTGTATTTGTCGGCGAAGACATGTATGCGCGTAGTCGAGTCGGAGTTTGCGATTTTCGCAACAAGCTTGCCGTCCTTGACTGCGAGGTTCGCAATCTGCAGAGGAGCGGTTTTCGAGATCTGCGAAATTCGCAGATCCGAAACTACCGCGTCGGCGACCTTTTCCCCTTCCACAACATTTATTGTCATGCTGTGCCCGATGTCCTTGAGGAGGAGGGAATATGTGCCGGCAGGCAGGCCGTTGATGTTGATGAATCCGTCTTTTATGGAGGCCTTGCCGAGGCAGTTGCTGACGAAGGTTCCGCCGCGCGTTTCTAGCAGGGAGATTTCGGTTTGATCCGGTGCGGGCTTGGAGCCCATATAAGGGAGCGAGACAGCTTCGCCTGCGGGGATGTTCATTGAGGCCGGATACGTCGCGGTGTCGGAAGTCAGCGTGCAGAACGAGCGCTGCTGGCCGTCCGAATAATTGGCGTTGAAGGAAACGACATCCTTTAGAGCGCCGAGTTCGGCATAGCCGTCGGCGTCGGTCTTGAGCTGGGCGTAGACGAGCTCCTTGAAATATTTGTTCTTCAAGGAAATCTGCAACGGCCTGTCGGCGAGCGGCGACCCGCTTTTGTCGAGCAGGCGCAGAAAATATTTTCCGTCGGCCTTCGACAGCAGAAGCTCGTTGATCCTGTCGGTGCTGTCGATGCCGTTGATCTCGAAAGCGGCGGTTTCGGAGGACAGGTTGACGTCCTTGGCCTGGCTGAGGGATCTCGCCTGGGCGGCGAGCGTGAAGGAGACGCTTCTGGTATTTTCAGGGACGTTGAAGGTCTCGACGGAGTCCTTGTCCGGGAAGAGCTTGAAGTCCTCGACGGTCCTGACGGCGCTGACGCCGTCGAGATCCTGCGTGTTGATGACGAGCCTGACCTTTTCCAAGATGGAGAGGGAGACGGGCTGGTCGCCGACATAAAGGACCGGGCGGACGACGACCTTGGCGTCCTTACGCTTGATGAGGGATTCGCGGTCGACGAAGATGCCGGCCTTGAGGACGTAGTTTTCGGCCTGGTGGTCGAAGCTGTCGAGGGAGCAGAAGTCGCCGGAGCAGAGGATGATGTTCTGCTTCGCAGGATTTGTGGAGAACGGAACGAGGATCACGCCTTCTTTCTCACTGTCGTATTTGTGGCCGTCCATCCAGATGCTGGCGTTGTCGATCTTTGAGTTGTTCTCGCCGTATATGGTGAACATATGGCCTGCGGCGGTGACCTGCTGCGCAGCCCTGAGGCGTCCCTTGCGGACGATGGCTCGGCTGACCTTTCCGCCGCCGATGAAGTCGACGACGTAGACGCCGCGCTCCTTGAGCGACGGGAATTCGAAGGTGCGCTCGATCCTGCGCAGGTTCAATTCCTTGTATTCATGGGTCATCTCCTCGTTGGGGACGAGGCCGTCGAGGTTGATGTCGACGCTGGGCTCCTTCATGTTGTCCTTGTAGAAGTTGAAGAGGTTGAGCCTGTAGATTTTCACGAAGAGCTTCTCGACGTTCTTGACGCCGAGCGTGAGCGAGACGTTCTCGTCCGGGCGGAAATATTCCTTGTTGCGCGGTGAGAACTCGAGGTCGACCCTGTCCTTGAGCGCCTGGTATTCGGCGGGCGAGAGCAGGGCGAACCACTTCTCCTGGTCGCCGATCCCGTTGAGTATCTTGGCCTGGGCGAAGTTGCGCCTGAGGACGTCGTCGCGGACATAGGCGGCGAACTCGTTCCAGTTCTCCGCGTCCTTAAGGAAGAACTGGAGGTGGTCGTTCACCAGGGCTGTGTCGTCGTTGATCGGAGGGAGGATCGTCCACTGAGAGAAGTTCGACTGGATGTTCGCGAAGCAGTTTCTGTCGCTGAAGGATTTCGAATATTCCTCCCTTATATAATAGACGTTCTTCGGGAGCTTGACGTATTCAATGAAGAGCTGCCTGTCCATCTCGCCCTTGCGCTGCGCGATCCTGAGCTGCTGGAAGATGATGTTGGACTTCAGGGAGTTGTGGACGGGGGCGAGTGTCTTCGCAAAGTTCCAGAGCCTGTCGTAGTAGGCCTTCTCCTCGTCGGGCTGGAGCAGGAAGTCGACGCCGTCGGCGGGCTTGAGCCTGAGGAGGTATGCGTTGACGAAGTTGCCTTGGTTCCTGAGCTCCGGCATGAGCTTCGCGCATTCGTCAAGCTGGTCTAGGAGCAGCAGGTTGTGTATGTTCAGCGAGCCGAACCCGCCGCTGTTCTTGTATTTGAGGTCTTCGACGATGAGCGCGGGAAGGCCGGGGAAATCAGGACGTGAGAGCATCGAAAGGAGGCTTCTGCGGACGTCGGGCGACATGTCCTGGGCGGCGAGGAAGTCGAGCCCGGCCGGCTCGAAGCCCTCGACGGTATTCTTGTAGCGCAAAAAGGCGTTTTTCTTCAGCGTCTCGAAGCTGAACAGGTTCTGGTCGAGGACGAGCGGGATGTTCTCGGTCCGTCGTTCACTGGTCTCCTTCTGGTGGTTGAACTGCAGGTTGAGGATGTTTCTGATGTAGTCCAGCGACTTCTGCGGTTCCTTCGCGTAGAGCAGGAGGGCGTGCCTGTTCCTGAGGAGCTGCACCCGCGGCGTGTTGCCGAAGGTGTCGATGCACTTCTTGATTTCGGCCTCGGCCTGGGCGAGGTCGCCGGCGTTGAGCAGGTTCAGGCACCTGTAGTAGAAGTAGTCCTCGGTGCCGGGGATGAGCTGCTTCACCGCCTCGGGACGGTTATCCGATAGGCTGTAGTCCTCTATGAAGCCGATCTCCCCCGAGATCGCGTTGGCCGCCGAGACGGCACCGGCCAGCAGAACCCCCAAGCGTGAAAGCCGCAGATTCCTCTTCATATTATCCTCCTGATATGTTAATGATTATATAACCACCGCCAAGACACCAAGAAGCGCCAGGCCAATGTCAAAACCCGCCAAAAATAAAGATAACCCTCAAAACGAAGGTTGAAAGCGATCCTTTTCAGCAGATATGACGATTGAGCCGAGGGAAAATTAGAGTTAAGTCGATCAATGAACGGGTTTTTCAGAGGAGTGTCCGTCTGCGAACTTCGCAGTATTGTCGGCCAGAAACTCGATGGAGGGCGAAGCCGTGCTCCGCCGCGGTTGAGGACGGCTCGATCCTCCAGAAGGCGGCAAAGCTCGCGACAAAGTTACCGACAAAGATTTTAGAGTTTCGGAGTGGAGTGGTGCTCTGCGAATATCGCAGTTCTGTCGAACAGAAACTCGATGGAGGGC